>JAPOVP010000160.1 GCA_026708085.1 Caldilineaceae bacterium | reverse complement strand
TTGCCCACCTACTGGCTACGACGCGAGGTTGTAGGAGAGGGGGCGTTGCGGGGGCTCCGCCCCCGCACAAGGGAGGGCCGAATAGGCCCGACCGCCCAAAAGCGAGGAGAGAGTGGAGAGGAGTGAGGAGTGAGAAAAACCTGCGCTCGCCTCGTCCGGTATCACGCACTGAATGAGGCTTAGTCGTTGCGCTTTTAGTGGTTAGTTTTTAGTTTTGGTGGGCCCTTGCTGTCAGGCGAACACCAGTTGCTGAAGACACCGATCCGAAAGTCAAAATCAATAGGGAACAGGATACACATGAATCGCACGATATCACTTGACGGCAGCTGGCAGGTCATCTTCGACGATGACAACAAAGGCCGGACGCTGAACTGGCAGCATCGAGAAGGGTTCCACAGCTACCACGCCATCGAGGAGGTTGCGGTTCCCGCCTGCCTGGAGGAGTTCAGGCAGGACTACGAGGGCGTTGCGTGGTACGGCAAGAGCTTCCATCTACCGGCGGAGTGGGCGGGCAAGACGGTCCGCGTGCGGTTCGAGGCGGTCAACTACCGGGCGGAGGTGTGGGTCAACGGCGAGGCCGCGGGCGCGCATGAAGGCGGCTATACCGGCTTCGAGCTGGAGATCGGCGATCTCCTGGATGCGGGCGCGGAGAATTTTATCGCGGTGCGGGTGATCACGCCGCTGATCACGCGTGATGTCGTGATCGACGGGCTGGGGCGGGACGACATGCCGCACTGGCGCGGCGCCATCGCCGGCGGGATCTGGCAGCCCGTTTCGCTGATCGCCACGGATGCCGTCTACATTGAAAGCGTATTTGTGACGGGCGACACCGGTTCCGGCGACGTGCGGGTAGAGCTGGCGCTGCGCAATACCAGCCTCAAGAGCCAGAAAGCGGAAGTGGAGTGCCGGATCGCGTCCTGGGCGGACGGCGGGTCCGCAGGCTCGGTCGGTGCAGAACATAACCTGCGGCCGGGCAATAGCGAGGTGACGCTGGAATTGAACGTGGCCGACCACAGGCTGTGGCAGCTGGATGATCCCTTTCTTTACCTGGCGACGACCGGCGTGCAGCTGGCGGACGGGCTTTCGGACCGGGTGGAGACGCGGTTTGGTTTTCGCGAGTTCACCGCCGAGGGCAAGAGCTTCTATCTGAATGGCAAGAAGATCGTCCTGAAGACTACCTTCAACGAGGCCTTCTACCCCCATTCGCTGGCCTATCCGCGGGATCTGGAGCTGCTCCGGAAGGAGTTCAAACTGATCAAAGAGGGCAACATCAACATGGTGCGGCCCTGGCGCAAGCCGCAGCCGCCGGTGGTCTACGATATGGCGGATGAGATGGGCGTGCTGTACGTGGGCGCGCTGCCGGTGGAATGCATGGACAACTGGCCGCAGATCACGCCCTACACGCGGCAGCGGATCGAGAACGAGGTGTCGGAAATGGTACTGCGCGACCGCAACCATCCTTCGATCGTCATCTGGGAGATGTTCAACGAGATCCTGCGGGACGGGCTGAAACGGCTGCGGCACACGACGTCGCTGAAGGCGCGCGAGCTGGATCCCACACGGCTGATCATCGACGAGGCGGGCGGCTTTGCCGGTCTGTGCAGCGTCTATCTGCCTGGTTCGTACGAGCCGACGCTGATCAACGACGTCCACGACTATCCGGGCACGCCTTTTGCGCAGGAGAACTACGACAACCTGATGCTGCTGGGCAAGACGGAAGCGGAGCTAGCGGCGATGGGGCGCACGAGTTTGGGCCGGCACACGCGCAGCCATATCGAGCCCGGTCTGCTGACCAACATTTCCGAGTTGGGCTACGGCAGCATCCCCGACCTGGAAGCCAACATGGCACGGTACCGGCGCGAGGGCAACCCCATCACGCCGGACTACCGCATTCATGAACGCCTGCACGACTCCTACCTGGCGGTCTATGAACGGACGGGGCTGGAGGAGGTCTTCCCGACGTTCCACGACTTCATGCTCGCCTGCCAGGAGGTCCACTACACCGGCAACAAGCTGATGGCTGAGGCCTGTCGCATCAACGGCGACATCGCCGGTATTGGCATCCATTCGCTCAACGACGGCGACTGGATCGTGGGGGCGGGGCTGATCGACAATTTCCGCAACCCCAAGCGCGCCTATTATGCGATCCAGGAGACCTTTGCCGACCGCTATATCGCAGTTCGTCCGAGCCGGCAGAATGTCTACGCGGGGCAGGGCGTGCAGATCCTGCTGACGTCGGTCAACGACGAGGAGGCCGTGGCGGGGACACTCTCGCTGCAGGTTACGGCCGGCGACGGGCGGCGCGTGCTCGACCACAGCGAAGAGACAACGCTGCCGGCGGGCATTGTCGATCTGGGCGAGTACGGTGTCGCCACCGACGGGTTGGCGGGGCGCTGCCTGGTCGAGGTCGCGTTTGGCGCCGGCGCTGAGACGGTTGCGCGTAACTGCTCCAGCTTCTATGTGCTGGAGCAGGCGGGATCGGCGCTTCCCGGGCAGGAGGTTGCGCTGATCGATCTCGACGGCGCGCTGGGCGCGTATCTGGCGGGCTCCGACCTGCGGTCCACGCCATTTTCGGGGGAGACGCCGCGCAGTCAACGGACGCTGGTGAATCTGAATGGCTGGGGCGGCGAGGAGCAGCCGGTCTTCGCCGAACTGGCACAATGGGTCAGCGACGGCGGGACGGCCGTTTTCCTCGGCATGCCGCCGGAGGACGCTCTGGGAACCAAATTTCGCATGGAGAAATTCCTTTCAAAGGATATTCTCCTGCCATTCGCTGTGACCTATTACAGCGGCAAGGGTCTATGGACGCCGTGCAGCCACGTTGTTCGTGAGCATCCGGTCTACGACGGACTGCCGTCGGCCTGCCTGATGGGGCAGGAGTACCGCGACGTGGTTTCACGCTGGTCGATCGTGACGCCGGAGACGGACTGGATCAGCGGCAACGTCACCTATGACTGGTACGCCGGCCTGAAGCACAAGCAGAACTACACCGGCGTGACCGCGGCCTTCCACGGGGCCGACCTGACGCAGATCGCGCACGGTGAAGGCAGTTACATCCTGTGTACGCACCGGCTCGTTGAAAACCTGGGTAAAGATCCGGTGGCGGAGCGGCTGTTCAGCAACCTGGTGGGCTGGGTTTTGGGGTAGTAGTTTTTAGTAGTCAGTTTTCAGTTTTTGGTGCATCTCCGCGTACGCGGCAGTTACTAGATTTCGTTGACGTTTGACTGTGTTGAAATTTGAGAGATCTAGCCTTGGTGTGTCCACGAAGGGCAGCGGAGAACACCTTTCCTATGAAATTTATATGCCTAAGTAACTAGATGGGCCGATATGCGACAGGCAAGGAGGGAATCAGACACACCCAACTGCCGCTTTTTCGACAGCGTTGTCTCTCGAAACGCCATTCCCTCGCCCTCGACAACGTCTTTTGCGAACGCTTATGGCGCAACTTCATATGCGATAACATCTATCTCACCCATTATGATACAGTGCTCCCATCTGCAAACCGGATTGACCGCCAACATCGATTTCTACAACTATGAAGGACCGCAACAGAATCTCTACTTTCGCACGCCGACTGAAGAGCTCTTCACTCTCAGATGGTGGCAGACCGCCCGGTGCCGATCAGAGCCGGCAGCATCCGTCTGGAGGCAAACTCATTTTCCCTTCCCCGTGGCCTAGCCTCTAGGACCAACCATAGCCAATTTTAGAAGACCTCTAATCTGAATTTACGTATATCTTGGTGCTTCGGTGAATAGTAGGCCTGGAAGAATCCAAAGTCGGTACGGTCGTTCTCAAGACATTTTCTCTGAACGATATCTATGATCCTCACTTTGCTTTCGTCAGACGTACGGATTCCAAAGATTATTCCAATAAGGGATTCAAACTTGTAAGACAATGTACGTCGTCGCTTGTCCAATGCCAAGTCCAATAGCCCATGCAAAATGAGGCGACTTTCCTGTTCGTATTCCCAGTCTTTGCTCTTAGTTGTGATGTCGCTCTTGAAGTCCGCCCAATGTCTTTCCCTCCAAGAATCCTCCCCACTGTCAGTGACGAGGTGAGTAGCGCAGCGCGAAATACTGCCTCCATCATCCGTGAACCAAAAGTTCATTAGGACAGGCAATGGCAAGACCCCAATGTTCATGAAAAAGTCAATGGTTACTGGTCTGGCTGAGTAACTGATGTCACTCAAATGCATTGGAGAGTATTCCTGATGCTCTTTGGAGGGACCGCCTGAGTTGAATTGCCTACTTGTCAATTGACAGATATCCAAACTGCCTCCAATGGTAGATTCTGAGGTATCATATATTAAGCAAACTCCTTTGTGTCCATCACCGTAATGTGACCACATGGATGGACTATGAAAGGATTTGGAAAAGCACGCGGCGTACCACTCGGGCCAAAGCAATTTGTCGAGTTGGTCCACATAGTACTGGGGGAAATCCAGTAACAGAAACTTCTGATTTCTCTTGAGCGTCTCGGAAAAAGCATCTCGAAAATGGTATTCGTGACTGAGTCGCTGCCCTTCGCTCACTTGGTGTGAGGCAAAAAACATTACCTCAGAGGAGGATTCAATCTCGGCTTCAGCCTGGATAACCAACTCAAATACTTTACTTGCTGTTGGTTTTAGCTTACGAAACTCACTCACCAACTGCGTCAACTCCTCCTCAGGTGCCAGCCCATGTTCTACCCAAACTTGCTGAATTCTAGAAAAGACCTCCAGGTGGATATACCTGAGGTAGAATAGTAGTTCATCACGTCTTACTTTTCGCTTCTGTGTTGCCATTCTGTCACAAAATTCAGCAAGGCAGAGGTCGTCGTGGGATTTCTTCCAAGTCTCGTCGAACAGTTCACTCAGTTGTGGAGTTGGAAGGTCGTCCCATCGGCCCAATGTGAGAATGTGTTCAGATCCAAGCCTCTCGTCTTGGCCCATTATTTTGAAGAAAAGGTAGGCTTGGTGCAGGCAGAATGCATAGTGTTTGAGTAGGTTTGCCCACACTATATTGTCCCCACACCAGACAATGTCTCGAAAGCCCTCCATGGGGTCATTGAGTTGCTCTGGACTGGAAAAATAGATGGTTTGTCTTTCCAGCTCTCTATATGGTTCACACAGCAAGTATTTGCTACTTCTGAAACGATATACTTTGGCCACTCTGGTTCCTCATTGTCGTTGGCTTAGTTTTGTTCCAAAGTAGGGCTCCAGTTCACCAACTTTCACAATTGAGAACTGGAAAATGTCAGGATGGCGAATAACTCGCACTATTTCAATGCGGTAGCCGTGTTCTGCTTCGTCTCATCCTCCGCCAGATTCATTTCTAGCAATTCCCCCAGTGCGTCCTCTTCGGAGACGTCTGAACCCCAGCCGTAGGCGGCCGCGACTGCATCATCTAGCGCGGCGTGGGCGTCGTCGAGCCACTGTGGGCGGGCATTGTAAAGGTTGGTGAGTGTGCGCTTTTTCAACTTTTTTGCTGCGTCTGGGTCGCGGGGAAGGGGACGCTTGGGATAGCCTGGGACCGGCTCGTCTATCCACTCGACCCACTCGGGCGGGTTTAGCCAGCGGCCGCGCAACTCCACAAGCCGACGGGCGGCGGTGGCGATGGCTATAGCGCGCGAGTCTCTCTCGTATTCGGCGGCGGGAATGTCGGGGGACAACCCTGGGGGGAAAGGGAAAGTCTGAAAGGTGGTGGTTGGTGTGTAGCGGGGATCGTTGCCCTTTCCAAGCCAGGTGCCTCGTCGCAGCGACCAGGATTCGTGGAAGCGGCTGTGGAGTATGCCAAATGTCGTGTCGTCGTCGCGGGCAATGACGATAAGCTGGCAGTCAGGGCATATTCGAACGTCGCACCAGACGAACAGTCGGTACTTGGCGACCCTTGGGGTGGCGATGTATCTCAAGAGCTTTTCAAGTGACTTCCACATGACGGGCCGAGGAGCTTCGTGCCGCCACCAGATATCGCGTACCTTGGGGTTTCGATTCCGTTTCCGCGCCGGCCTTACATTTTCTTGTACGTAGGTGAATGGCGCTTCGTAGAGGGCCGCTTCGGACTTATCCATTGAGGGACCAAAGTCAACGATCCATTTGCCTTCGGGCCGGCGGGTTAGGTCTCTACCGTTGACCCACGGTTTGAGGACATTGGCGTTGTGTCGCCCGTCAGGGTTGGCAGGCAAGATCAACCATGTCCGGGCCATTTCTCCTGCAATGTCGAAGGGACCGTTCTTCGTATCGCCCATAAATGCCACCCCCTTATTCTGGGGCAATTGAATCGCCTTTGTCAGGTCCGCTGCGCCAGCGGTAAGGTCAGCGTTTATGCTGGAAACACTCTTCCCGTCGAGCCGAGCGGAATGTCCTTCCTCTTTGCCATCGAAACAAACCAGTGAAACCCGTACTGCCGCACCGTCCACCACCCAGGGCTCGTCGGACCAGGCGTCATAGATCGCCCCGTGCTCGACAATCCGGTCCAGAACGGGGCGGTTACGACCACCGCGGATTGAGTTGGTAGCGACCAGACCTGCGCCTGCTAACTTGCCTTCGTCTACCAGCCGCTGCGCTTTGTCGAACCAATGGCAGACCAGGTCTGCTTCGCCATGGATGCGCGCCCCGTAGAGGCGCTGCAACGACTCTACGTAGGCCCCGCCCAATGTACTTCGCAGCAGTTTACCTCCGAGAAAAGGAGGATTGCCGATCACCACATTGGCTGTCGGCCATTCGGATTCGGAGCCATCGGGATTGAGGATGGCGTCGCGGCACTCGATGGTGTCGAGGGGGTCTAGGATAGGGTTCCGAGCGCCGCTAAAGCCGTTGCGGCGCATCCACTGGATTTCGCCGATCCAGATGGAGACGCGGGCGAGTTCAGCGGCGTAGGGGTTGATCTCGATGCCCTTGACATTGCCTGGGCCGACGACTGGGAAGGAACGCTGCAAACCCATGGACTCGGCTTCGAGTTGGACGCGGTGCTCCAGATCTTTGAGCGCGTGCAAGGCGAGGTAGAGGAAGTTGCCGGAACCGCAGGCGGGATCGAGGACGGTGAAGTTGCGCAATCGGTCGAGGAAGGCGGCCAGCGTTCGTTCGGCATGGCCGCGCTGGCGGGAGCGGGCTGCGCTGGTCGAGGCCACGTCAGCGCGCTCCAAGCGTAGGGCGATCTCGGCGCGGGCTTTTTCCCATTCCCTGAGCCAAGGGCGGATTATGACAGGCTCGACGATCTGCATTATTTTGTCACGATCGGTGTAATGTGCGCCGAGTTGTGACCTCTTGGCTGGGTCCAAGCCGCGTTCGAAGAGTGTGCCCAGAATTGAGGGGTCGATCTCGCTCCAATCGAGGGCGGAGGCTTCCAGAGTGGTCGCGATCTCCTCACGATTGAGAGGCAGGGCGTCGTCGCTGTCGAAGAGGCCGCCGTTGAACCAGGCGACGGTCTCGAAACCGACGCGTCCACCGTCGGCCATGGCACCGAATAGCTCACGGGCCATTAGGGCGAAATCTTCAGGGCGGCGACGGGCGTGTTCCAACATGCGGGTGAACAAGTCGTTTGGCAGGAGCCCAACATCCTCGGCGAACATGCAGAAGACCAGACGGTTGACGAAATGGGCGACTTCCTGCGGGTCATGGCCGCGAGAGCGGAGGGCCTGGGCTAGGGAAGCGAAGGAGGTGGCGGCGCGCTCGGTCAGAGACTGACGGCTTTCGCCGGGACGAAGCCGAGCGGGGTCGGACATGGCCCATTTGAGTCTATCGCGCACGGCGGCGTCGGCCAGATCCTCTAGCGCGTATTCGTGAACGACGCTGACGCTGTTGGTCCAGTTAGTGTGGACGCGGAAGCGTGCCATGTCGGAGACGATGAGCAAGGGCGGGTTTTCGAGCGCAAGCGCGTACTGGCGCAACTGATTGAATGCGGCGTCGAGGTCTTTGTGCTTGCCCTTGTACTCCCAGGCGAAACGGTGCCGTTTCCAGACGTCGGCCCAGCCGCGCCCGCCAGCGTCTTTGCGCGCGCCGCGTTCGAAGCAGTAGCGTTGCCCGCTAGGGTCATCTTCGGCCGGTGTGGGCTCGCCTAGTAGCCGACAGAGGTCTATGAAGTGTTCCTGCGCGGCGGAGCGTTCGTTGAGTTCAGAGGCTTGCCACTTAGCGATGAAATCCGTCGCTTCCATACTCTCTCCAATACAGTGTCTGTATTTCCAGAGCTAATGCCCGAATCCTGCACAGTGGCAGTGTACCGTACCATTTGTCTATCTGCGAAGGAGACGTTTGACACCAAGGGCTTTCGGTGTTGGAATTGCCGGAAATTGCGAGTACACGGCTACTCCTAAAGTTACGGAGAAAAGTGCCGGATTCGGGGAATTCGACCTGATTCAGCGCTTTTTTGAGGCTGGATCAGTCTTTTGTGTCAGGCAACGATGCTGGCGTTCGGTGTCTGTCGGCATCGGTGAATCCCTAACTGACTGATAATCTGCAACCCTGGAAAGATGCCCCCGGTATCTGCGATTGTCTACACCTCACCTTTAGCTTGCTTCAGGTCCCGCAGTCCGTGTGCTTAGGGGAAAAACACTGTCTATAGAAAGGTTGTTTGGAAAGGTTCCCTTTTTGTGATATGCTCAAAATGATTGTACAATCATTTTGAGTTTTTGTTCTGTGCAGGAGGTGTCAGATGAAGTATCAGTTTTCTTGTAGTGGGACCCTTGAAGAAATTATTGCGGTTGTCGCCGCCCTACAGGCATCGGGGGTTATACCGGCGACACCGGAGACTACCGTCCAAGTAAAGCCTCACGAGACGCAAGAATTCGTATCCGACGACTTCATGTACGACGCCCTTACGCGAGTCCGCCTGTCAGAGCATACAAGTAACATGCTAAAGGTGCTTTACGACGCCGAGGGCTACGTGAGGTATTCCGAACTCTGTGATGCGCTTGGGCTCCACCTCAACCAGCTCAAAGGAGTCATGTCAAGGTTCAGCGCGCGATTTCACGGCACGAAAGGCTTTGACGGGAAGCCCTACTTCAGAACTGCACGGCATGCCCAGACTGGCGAACTGTGTTACCAACTGACTGATGAGCTCCGCATAGCAGTGCGCAAAATTCTGGGAGAAGACAGCACACACTGAACGGACGACTTCGCGGTTAACTGCGTCAAAGGCGCGTTCGGTGGGCAAGTCTCCTGCAAGAGGAATCTTGCATGGAACTCTTACCGCCGCCCCGCCTAGACATCCCTCTGGACGCCTTGCGTGCTGAGCCAAGCGCGCAGGCGTGTAGCCATCGACAAGCCGCACCTGAGAAATCGGAAACGCATGTATAACGGAGTGCGACCGGAGTTCAAATCAATATCACATAATGAATGGAGGCTCTGCATGACGACATCAGATCTTACTCGTATCGCCTATTTCTTGGCGGACCGCTTTGGAAACGGTGAAGTTGACAACCAACAGATTGTCGATTTCTTGATATCGGTGACGGGGCAACAAGGGTTAGACACCCAAGACTTGTCTAACGGAATCCAGCGCGAATTACGTGACAATGGGGAGATCGAAAGCGTAAAACACGGCAGTGGAGGCGGCGGCCCGGGTGTTTTTCGCATTCTAGGTCCTGGGCGCGACAGAGCACGGACGTTATTGGCCCAGCTAGTTAACTGAGGGGTATGCATAAAGTGGACTTGACATAATCGGTCAGTAAGGGTTCTTCTATCGTTGCCAACGATTAGGAGGATCCAGATGGCGAAATCGCCGCAACTGACCGATTATGTCCGTCTCATTATCGAACTGTTTGACCGATTTCGACAAGAACGCAGCGCGA
>JAPOVP010000036.1 GCA_026708085.1 Caldilineaceae bacterium | reverse complement strand
CCGCAACATCTCTGACATCGCTACTGCTTTCCAGTGACACTTATGCACACCCCTCAGTTAACTGAGCAACGCGAACCGTTCAACGAAACGCGAGTTAAGAGCATCTTCAGCCATCGGACAATTGCAACCTTCTGTTACGGCTGATTGAAAGTTTGGACATCGGCTGATTGTAACCTTTCGCTTCGGCTGATTGAAAGTATTCATTGCCCCCGCTGCTCTCTTGACGCATCTATATCTCTTTGGATATAGCTCTTAAATCCCTTTACCCGACAGAGGCGTATTCCACTTTGCCCCCGGTCTCCGTGCTGCATAGTGCTTCGGAAATGACGGAAGTTCCTGTTGACTTTCCCCATTTCCACCAATGCATCGACACCGCTTACTTTGAGGACAAAAAACCCTCACCCACCCACACGCCCACAATAATCCAACTGATGTGCAACATAAACCATCTCCCCGCGCGCAACCTGCCCCCGCCGCAAGGCCAACCACTCCCCGAACTCGCCGCCGTCCAATTCCGGATGCCCGCGCAACGTCGACTCCACAAAATGCAGGATACAACCTAGAAAATAGGCCTCATCAGCCGGATAATCCCCGCCCACCGCATGCACAACCCAATCGGAGCTGCCGGCCGCCAGCACCTCCACACCGCACGCCCGCAACGCGTGAAACAGCCTGCGACCGGTGCGGCTGTCGCCAGAGGGCCGCCCATCCGTGATGCGCGTGTCCATCGAGCGGTGATAGAGCGCCTCGATCCGGCCATCCAGCGCTGCGTCCACTTCCGGCAGAAAGAGCGTCGCGCCGTCGAAATTGATGCTGAAATAGAATAGACCGGCGGGGCGTACCATCTGCAACAATTCGGGCAGCGCCGTCGGCAGGTGGAGCAGGTCCAGCAGCGCGTGGGCGATGATCAGATCGAACCGCTGCTGATTATCCCGCCGGGCCGCGAAATCATACAGATTTGCCGTTTCCAACCGGACTCCCAGCCCCGCTTCCCCGCCGGATGTCAGGTGTGCCAATCGCCGCCGCGCAACCTCGATATTGCTCTCCTCGCTATCGATCGCAGTGTAACTGACGTCAAAGCCTGAGCGAGCAAACAGCCCCCACTCCACACACCGTTCCACCATCGTGCCGATGCCCGCGCCCACCTCCAGCACACGCAACGGGCGGTCCGGCGGCAGTTCGGCAGCCACCGCGTCCGCCAGCGTCTGCCAGACATGCCGGTTGAGCGAGCGGTCGTCTACGCTGCGCTTGGAGGCCAGGTAGCGGGTGAAATCGAAAGCGTCTGTCATTTCAGGTTCCGGTGGTCACTGAACACAGGATTCCAGGAACGCCCGGATCGCCGCCGCCGAGTCCGCCCAGCGCGGATGGGAAGCATAGCGCCGCCGGGCGTTCCGACCCAGGTCGGCCAATCGCGCCCTGTCCCCGGCCAGGGCGGACAGATGCGCGGCGATACCGTCCGCGTCCGCCGGCTCGACCAGAAGACCGTTGACGCCGGAATCGACGATTTCACCGGCGCCCCCGTGAACGCTGGCCAGCACCGGCAGCCCGAAAGCCATCGCCTCCAGGTATACGATCCCGAACCCCTCGTAAGACAGCACCGCCAGCAGGTGCGCGGCGCGATACCGTTGCGTCAACGCCTCGTCCGATACGCGCCCGTGCAGGCGAATTTTCTCCTCCAAACCGGCCGCGCCGATCTGCCTGCGCAGCGCAGCCGCGTACGCGCTGTCGACCGCTTCATCACCGACAACGTCCAGCAGCCAGTCGGCTCTCGGCAGACGGGAAAGCGCAGCGATCAGATGATGCAACCCCTTGCGCGCGATCAGATTGCCGACAAAAAGGATGCGCAGCGGACCAGCATCGCTCTCTCTTGCTCCAATCAGCTCTTCCACTGCACCCCCGTCCGGCACCGCCAGATGGTCCGCCGCAGGGTACGCGATCACGCCGCCCAGCGGAGGGGAGTTTTCTCTCTTTCCTCTCTCCTCTTCCCTCTCTCCTCGCAGTCCAGCCACCGCCTGCCGGGTCGTCCGGCTGTTGAAGACAAAGCCGTCCACAGTACGCAGATAGGACCGCTCCACCGCGCGGTACAGCGGCAGCAGCCGGCGCGGGTGCTGCTCGCTGCTGCGCAGATGGTGCACGATGCTGATCAACGGGTAGCGGGGTTGACGCTGCCGCAGCCGCCGGTTCACCAGCGCCAGCGACGGATGGTTCAACTCGTCCTGCAACAGAATGTCCACGGGGAGGTCGCGCAGGCGCCGGTACAGGCGCAACGAGAGATTGTCGGCCAGATGCGCCGGGTAGCTGCGCCAGGGGAGCGACACGATCTCGACGGAATCACCGGCCTGGCGCAGATGCTCGACCAGCTTGCGGTCGTAAAGATAGCCGCCCGAGAGCGTGTCTAGGGAGCCGTATATGAGCAGACCGATGCGCATGAACTGCGTTGGCTGGCGGTCAGTAGCCGCCGTTGCGCTCCACCCGGTAAGAGGCCCAGGCGATTTCGTTTTCCCAGATGCGGGCGGTGACCGCACTGATATTGTCCGCGTTCAGCTCCTCGGAAAAGCTGATGGCGACGATGCGGCAGAAATGCTCGATACTCGGATTGAGGCCGTCGAATTCCGGCAGGTCATTGAGCGTCTTATCGCGGTAGCGGGCCGCCAACTCTTCCAGCAGCTCCTCCACGTGCACGATATCCACCAGGTAGCCGTGTTCATTCAGTTCCGCGCCCTCCAACTGGAACTCCAGCCGGTAGTGATGGGAATGCCACTCGTTTTCCGGCCCCCAATCGCCGCCGATGAGGAAATGCTGGCCGACGAAGTCCCGCTGTACTGCCAATTTGTACATCGAATCCATCCCCCCGTTTGAGGTCTTGGTTGATTGCGTTCAGTCTCCAAAACCGCGGCCGCCACCGCAACAAAAACTGGAAACTGACTACAAAAAACTGTAGTCCAGAATGACCTGCAGAGTCTGCTCCGGACAACTGTCGATGAGCCTGTATGCCTCAGCCGCCTGCTCCAGCGGGAACCGGTGCGAGATCAGCTCATCTGCCGGCAGCTTCGCCAGCAGCTGCCACGCGCTCTCCATGCGGCGGGCCTTCGTCCAGCGGCCGCGCAGTTGGGGCGCGACTGTGCTTACCTGGCTGCTGATCAGCCGCACGCGGTTGCGGTGAAAGGATCCCCCCAGTTGGAGTGTCGCCGGCTTGGTCCCGTACCAGGAACCGACCACGATGCGGTTGTCGAATCCTGCCGCCGAGACCGCCGCGTCCAGAGCGCGCGGTTGGCCCGAGAGTTCAAAGATCAGGTCGGCGCCGCGCCTTTCTCCCGCATCCGCCAGCGCCTCCCGCAGCCCTTCAGCGCCGTCCGCGCCGCTGGGATCGATCGCTTGGCTCGCGCCCAGCCGCAGGGCAATCCGCCGCCGCTGCGGCAGCGGGTCCACCGCGATCAGCGCGGCCAGAGGGAATTGCGCCAGCAGCGCGGTTGTCAGCAGCCCCACGATGCCCAGCCCCATCACCAGCACTCGCTCGCCCACAAGCGGCGCGCCGTCCATCACCAGATTGACGGCTGTCTCGGCATTGGGCAACAGCGCGGCCTGCGCCTGCGCCATCCCTTCGGGCACCGGCAGGAGCGCCCGCGGGCTGGCGCAAAAGTGGCTTTCGTGGGGATGAAAGGCGAAGTAGTAGCGGCTGTCCTCTTCACCTGCCGCGTCGGGCTGCCCAACCGCTCCCGCTGTTTCCGCTTGTCGAGACGGCGGGCTGGCAGTTTCACAAATGCGCCCTACGCAAGCATAACCGTATTTCAGCGGATATTGGACCGCGTCGGTCAGACCTTCGATCGAACTGTCGGCGGCCATGTCCGCGGGAACCTGCCCGCGGTAAAAGAGCATCTCCGTACCGGCGCTTATGGCGGAGACGACCGTTTCAACCAGCAGCTCGTCTCCCTGCGGCGGAGCCACCTCCTCCGTGCATACCTCGACCGCGCCCGGCGCCGTGAACAGCACTGCGCGCCGCTTCACACAGTTGGAAGCTGAATTCACGCCGCCGACCTGCCGTTACGCGCGACTCTCTTTTCAAACTCCCCCCACAGCACCGTATCGGTCGCCAGCTGCACCTGCTCGACATTCTGCAGACGCGGCATTGTCGCGCGGAGCTCGTCCCCCGCGCCCGCCGGTTGGATCATCTGATAGCCGCCCAGAAAGATCGGCGCGATCGTGATCACGGCATAGTCCGCCAGGCCCCCTTCCAGGAAGCTGGTCAGAATGCGTGCGCCCCCTTCGACCATCAGCGACCCGATGCCCTCGGTGCCCAGGCAGGCGAGAAGAGCGGCCAGATCCACGCGGCCTTCTTGATCCGCGGGCAAAGTCAGGATGCGGGCACCCGCCTCTTCCAGCCGCTGCCGGCGCGACGACCGCGCTCCCTCGGGCGTGGTCGCGATCCAGGGCGCGCCACAGCTCTGCAGAAGCCGGGCGCCCGGCGGGGTGCGCAGATGGGAGTCGACGATCACCGGCTGCGGGTTGTCACCGGCAATCAGCCGCACCGTCAATGCGGGGTCGTCGGCCAGCACCGTTTCGATACCGACCAGAATCGCTCTGTGTGTCGCCCGCAGCGTGTGGGTCATCGTCAGGGAGGCGGGAGCGCTGATCGGCGTAGCCATTCCCTGTTGGGTGGTCAGGCAACCGTCGAGACTTTGCGCATAAGAGAGCGTGACGAAAGGCCGAGGCGTGAGAAGAAATGCATTTTTGTTGCTGTTTTCTTCGGCCTCACCGCAATTGTGGCTCTGTATACGAGCGCGCAATCCATCGAGCTGTGGCCGGTACGCTTCCGCCTGACCATACGCGAGGTGTTCTCTCTCGCCTTTCTTCTCTTCATTCTCTTTTTTCTTCTCCGTCCCGCCCCGCCCGTTAAGCCTGATAATATGCCGCATCCGGGCGACTTTCGCCTCCAGATAGGCGTGGCTCTCCGGGTTCGACGGCATCTGCAGGGGGATCCGTTCCCGCACCGCGATGCCCAGCCCGGCCAGCCCTTCGATCTTGGCCGGGTTGTTCGTCAGCATGCGCACTGACCGCACGCCCAACTCCTGCAGGATCAGAGCGGCCGCCGTATAGTCCCGCTCGTCGGCCTGGTGGCCCAACAGCAGGTTGGCGTCAACCGTGTCGTAACCCTCGTCCTGCAGATTGTAGGCGCGCAGCTTCTCCTCCAGGCCGATGCCCCGCCCCTCCTGCCGCAGATAGATGAGCGCACCCCGCCCTTCCGCGGCGATGGCCTGCATCGCCCGCGTCAACTGTTCGCCGCAGTCACAGCGCTGCGAGCCGAGCACGTCGCCGGTGAAACATTCCGAGTGGATGCGTACGAGCAGATCGTCGCCCTCTGCCTCGCCGAGTACCAGGGCCAGGTGGTTCTTTCCGTCCCCTGCGCTGCGGAAATGATGCAGGTAGAAGGCGCCGCCCGCAGTGGGGATGCGGGCCGTGACCGTGCGCTCCACTGCCGGAGGCAAGTGAACCGGCGGGCCATTCTTCGATTCAGCGGGGCCCAGGGTGCTCCCCGCAACGGTTGTATCCGACATCTGTTTGGGCTTACTGAAGGCTAGCTGAACCGCTCCTCCAGCCAGGGGTCCCCCTCCATGTGGTAACCGTAGCGTTCCCAGAAGCCGGGCCGGTCGCCGCGCATGAACTCCAATCCGCGCAGCCATTTTGCGCTCTTCCAGAAGTATTTCTTTGGCACCAGCAAACGCAGGGGATAGCCGTGGTCCGGTTCGATCGGCTTGCCCTGGTAGAGGTAGGCGAGCATCGTATCGTCGTCGTCGAGCACATCCAGGGCGATGTTTGTCGTATAGTCGCCGTCGCAATGGGCCATCACGTGCGTGGCAGCCGGGTCGACTTCAATGTGGCGCAGAAATTCACGCCAGGGCACACCCGTCCACGTCGTGTCCAGTTTGCTCCAGCGGGTGACGCAGTGAATGTCAACCGTCTGGGTCTTGGATGGCAGCGCCGTCAACTCCTCCCACGAGAAGCTCTTTTCCTGTGCAAGCCCGAAGACGCTCAGATCCCAACCTTCCAGAGAAGCGTAATGATACGTCGGGCCGTAGGTCAACACCGGAAAGCGTTCAGTCACAAACTGACCCGGCGGCACCCGCTCTTCGCGGGGATTGGTAGGCAGATTCTTGACCCGCTTCAGCCGTTCGACCTTGCGAAAGGGGTTTTCAATACGCATTATTTCGTCTCCATGGTGCGGATAGTGGACCTTACCCCGCACTCCCAGAATTGCGGGTACCGGCCACTAATCACTGTCCACTGCCGTAAAACGCTTGAGAATCAGTGAGGCGTTCTGGCCGCCGAGACCGAATCCGTTGCAAAGGCCGGCATCGACCTGGCAGGCGCGGCTGACGTTGGGCACGTAGTCGAGGTCGCAGTCCGGGTCCCGCTCATTGTAGTTGATCGTCGGTGCAATGCGCTGTGTCTGCATCGCCTGCACGAGCGCGGCCGCGCTCTGCGCGCCGGCTGCGCCCATCGCGTGGCCGATGCTGCTCTTGAGGCTGGTGACCGGGATGTTGTAGGCATCCTCGCCGAAGATTCGTTTGATGGCCGCGGTCTCCGATTTGTCGTTCAAAACCGTGCCGGTGCCGTGGGCGACGATCCAGTCGATCTCATCGGTTCCGAGACCGCTCTCCTGCAGTGCGATGCGCATACATTCGGTTGCGCCATGCCCGCCCGGTTCCGGGGCCACCATATCGAAGGCGTCCTCACTCAGCCCGTAGCCGGCGAACTCGGCCAGAATCTGCGCGCCGCGCGCCTGCGCATGGGCCAGCGTTTCCAGTACAAACGCAGCCGAACCCTCGCCCACGACCATGCCGTCCCTGTCGCCGCTGAACGGACGGCAGGCACTTTCCGGCTCGTCGTTGCGCGTGCTGGCCGCGCCCAGGCGGCTGAACGTGGAGATCGCCATCTTGGTCAGGTAGCCCTCGGCCCCGCCGGTCAGCATCACATCCGCCTCCCCGCGCTGGAGCCGCCGGGCGGCTTCGCCTATGCTGGTGATGCCTGTGGCGCAGGCCGTTACCTGGCTGTTGGTGGGGCCGGTGATGCCGTGCTTGATGGCGATAAATGTGGGTGCGCTGCTGATCAGCGCGGCGGTTGCGCTGGCCGGATTGAAGCGTCTGGGGCCATTTTCCTCCAGCTTGCGGCCCTCCTCCTCAACAATATCCCAGCCGCCGAAAGCCAGCCCCATCTCCACGCCGACGCGGGAACGGTCCTCCTGCGAGAGGTCCAGACCGGAGCGGTCCAGCGCTTCCTGCGTCGCCTTCCACGCCAGCTGCGTGCCGCGGCTGGTGCGCCGCACGTCCTTGCGGTCCATGTAGTCGCGCGGCTCCCAATCGTTGACCCTGGCGGTTATCTGCGTGGGGAAATCGGTCGCGTCCCAGTGCGTGATGGGTCCGGTTCCCGACTTACCCGCCATCAACCCGGCCCAGGAGCTTTCCAAATCGTGCCCCAAGGGCGTCACCATCCCAATCCCGGTAACAACCACGCGCCGGGCCGGGCCTCTCTCATTTCCATTCATCTCGAAGTTTCTCGTCTGTTCCCCACAGTTCCCAATAACTGGCTGTCCCCGCTGTTACTGACCACTGATCACTGATCACTGACCACTAACCACTGCAGTTACCGCATTGTCAGCGCCATGACCGCCTTCTGGGCGTGCATGCGGTTCTCCGCCTCATCGTAGACGATCGACTGGGGGCCGTCGATGACTTCGTCTGTGACTTCGATGTTGCGGTCGGCCGGCAGACAGTGCATGTACAGGGCGTTCTCGTTGGCCAGGGCCATGCGGCGGGCGTCGGTGATCCAGTCGGTGTACTGGCGTCCGATGCGCGCGCTCTCCTCGTCGTCATCGGTCGTCAGCAGCGCGCCCCAGCTCTTCGGATAGAGTATGTCGGCGCCCTTGAACCCGGCGTCGAAATCGTCGAGAATCTCGAAGCTGCCGCCGTGCTGCGCGACATTGTCCTGGGCCTGCTGAACGATGTCCGGCATCAGCTTGTATTCAGGCGGATGCGTCAGCCGCACGTTCATGCCGAAGCGGGTCATCTGCAGAACCAAACTCTGCGGCACCGAGATCGGCTTCTGGTAGCTGCTCGCGTAAGCCCAACTGACGTTGATCGTTTTGCCCCTGGGATCGCCGACCTTCTCAATGATCGTCATCAGATCGGCCAGGATCTGGAACGGGTGGTAGATGTCGCACTGCATGTTCAATACCGGCGCGCGGCTGGCGTCCGCCACGCTGTTGATGTAGCCGTTGCCGATCTCCCAGTCGCACTGGCGGATGGCGATGCCGTCATAGTAGCGTCCAAAGATTTCACCGATCTCCTTGCCGGTATCGCCGTGGCTGATCTGTGTCGTCTCGTGGTCGATGAACGCCGCGTGCCCTCCCAACTGGGCCATGCCGGCCTCGAAGCTGGAGCGGGTGCGCGTGCTGGTGAAGAAGAAGAGCATGGCCAGCGCCTTGTCGCGTAAAAGCGGATGACCAATCCCCAGCGCACGCTCCCGTTTGAGCGTAAGCGCAACGTCCAGGACCGTCTCGATCTCCTCCTTCGAGAAGTCCATATCACTGATAAAATCGCGACCGCGCAAATCGGTTTGCATTCGAGCCTACTCCTGATTATATGTTAGGGATCTCATACCCGGCTTTCAGTAACTGCAACTCCACTCGTTCGCGCAGCGCCACTGAAAATGAAAAACTAACAACTAAAAACTATAAACTAATTCGCGTTCCCGTCTCCCCTGCCAGCGCCCGCCCCAGATTCTGCGGATTGGTGATCAGGCAGTGGGCGTGGGGATTGCTGCTCTTTTCCAGAAATTCGATACAGGCGTCGATCTTGGGCTGCATACTGCCGGCGGCAAAATGGCCCTCCTCCCTGTACCGTTTGGCCTCGGTCACGGTGATTTGATCCAGATCGACCTGTTCGGGCTTGCCAAAGTTCAGCGCCACCTTCTCCACGCCGGTGCTGATCAGAAAGAGGTCGGCCCCCAAATCCACCGCCAGCAGGCTGCTGGCTATGTCCTTGTCGATCACCGCGGAGACGCCCCGCAGCGTGCCGTCGGTGTCGCGCACCACCGGTATGCCGCCGCCCCCGCAGGCCACCACCACCCAGCCCATATCCACCGCCTGGCGGACCGCCTCGATCTCGACGATCTCCACCGGCCTCGGGCTGGAGACAACCCGCCGCCAGCCGCGCCCGGCATCCTCGACAACGTGCCAACCACGGCTCTCAAAAGAGCGCGCCGTCTCTTCATCCAGAAAACTGCCTATCGGCTTGGATGGACTGTCGAAGGCCGGGTCGTTCTCATCAACGCGCGTCTGCGTGATGATGGTGGTGGTCTCACGCCGGATCTGTCGCTCGCGGAAGTCGTTGTTGAGCGCCTGCTGCAGCATGAAGCCGATGCTGCCCTGCGTGTCCGCGACGACCAGGGTGAGGGGAATCGTGTGGACTTCACCGAGGGCAAGCTCATTGCGCCGCAGGATGAACCCCACCTGCGGCCCGTTGCCGTGGGTGATCACGACGCCCTGCCAGCCGCTCTCGAGCATCCCGGCAATCTGCCCGGTCGTCTCATGCACAGCATCCCATTGGTGGACGATCTCCGGCCGGCTGCTGTCGGCAATCAGGGAATTGCCGCCAATCGCGACGACGGCCAGATTGGTTGCGCGGGAAGAACTGCTGTCATCGGCGCCGGTATGGGAGCTGTGACTTGTCATTGCCGGTTTTCGTCCGCGAAAACAAATCCGCTGTCGATCAGCGGATGCGGTCCCATGATTATAAGAATCGACACCAGAAAAGTCAATGCAGCTTCCTGCGCGGTGCAGGGCATACGCATCTTATTGGGAGAGAACTTTCAAGAGATAGTCAGTTTTCCAA
>JAPOVP010000043.1 GCA_026708085.1 Caldilineaceae bacterium | reverse complement strand
GTAGGTGGGCAATACGAAATTGCCGACCCGTGTCGGCCCACGCTACCCCCCGCCTCCTGGCAGATTCCGAAAATGTGCCAGCGCGAGCAAGACAGGCGAGGCCACTCCCATATATCCCCAACGTTCACCGCGATGAGCATCGAGAGCCCGCTACACAAATGCCGACGGTACATTCCACCCAGGCAGACCGCACACAGTACACTCACAGAACATGGCTTAGTAGTTATCCAAAAACAAAAAACAGACGACCAAAAACTGCCGCCCGCAGTTCCCTTTCACTCACCCCGCGGTCAAATCTTAGCCGATCAGATTCTCCCGCTGTATAATGCAACCTGACTTGGCATGGCAGGCAGGCCGCCTGCTCTCCCAGCCCACATAAAGAAGCCGGTTGGCTCCCGTATGCCAATCAGGCGCGCACCTGGCAGGAAGGAGTTCATCGATGGCGAAGATGCAAGCGGACTATATCTGGATGAACGGGGAGATCATCCCGTGGGAGCAGGCAACGGTGCACGTCTTCACCCATGCACTGCACTACGGCAGTAGCGCATTTGAGGGGATTCGCGCCTACGAAATCAATGACGCAGCCGCGATCTTCCGCGGCCCTGAGCACTTCGAGCGCCTGCTTTATTCCTGCAAGGTGGCCCATATCCCATCGCCCCTCGATGTTGACGAATGGATGGACGTGGCCAAAGCCGTCCTGCTCAAAAACAGGCATCACAGCGCCTACATCCGGCCCTTGGTCTTCCGCGGCTACGAGAGCCTGGGTGTCGATGGTCGCGGCTGTCCCGTCGAGGCCATCCTGGCTTCCGTACCTTGGGGTCGCTATCTCGGCGCAGAAGCTATCGAAGAGGGGGTCGATGTGCAGGTAAGCAGCTGGCGTCGCATGGCCTCGAACATGTTCAGCCCAATGGCAAAGATCGGCGGCCAGTACGTCAGCAGCCAGAATGTCGTTATGGAGGCCAAGGACAACGGCTTCACCGAAGGCATCGCCCTCGACATCAACGGTCAGGTTAGTGAAGGCAGCGGCGAGAACATCTTCGTCATCTACAAGGGCGTGATCTACACACCGCCCCTGGGCAGCAGCATCCTCGGCGGCGTCACCCGCGATGCCGCCATCACTATCGCCCGCGATCTCGGCTACGACCTGCGCGAGCAGGCCATGACGCGCGAGATGCTCTACCTGGCCGACGAAATCTTCTTCACCGGCACCGCAGCCGAGATCACCCCCGTGCGCTCAGTCGACCGTCTGCCCGTGGGCGACGGCAAACGCGGCCCCATCACACAGTCGATCCAGGGCGTCTTCTTCGGCATCCTCGAAGACAACATGCCCGACAAATGGGGCTGGCTGACGCAAGTGTCATGAAAAAAAGAGAGGAGCGGAAGACCTCCGCTCCTCTCTCACTCCTCTTCACTCTCTCCTCGCATACTGCCCAAACCAGCGCGCCTCCAGCATCCCCAGCTGCCCAGCCTCCTCCAACGTCGCCAGCGCCTGCAGCAGCGCGCTCTGCAGCTTGGGCGCCTTGATCGATACCGCAATCACATAGGGGTCTTCATCCAGCACAGCCCCCACCACGCGAATCTCTTTGCCCTCACCCTGCGCCAGCCGCAGCGTGACCCCATCGATCAGTAGAGCACTGCTCGCGCCGGATACCAGCGCCTCGATCGCCTTCTCGGAAGATTCAAACGGCAGCCGCGTAAAGCCTGCCCCCTCCCTCTGCAGTCGGCGCGCGATCGCATCCCCCCGGCTGCCCCACTCCACCGCCACCGTACCCCCATCCAGATCCCCAATCTCTTCAAACGCGGCATCAGCGCCGACCACAAGCCGCACGCCCGCTTCGAAATAGGGCGGTGAATAGTGCACGTCTTTCGTCATGCGCGCATTGTACGGAAACGCGCTGATCACCGCATCCACGCGGTCGACCAGCAGCGCATCCAATAGACTGTCGTACCCGATCGCGACGATCTCAGCCTCCAGCCCCCACGTCGCCGCGATCTCCCGCGCCAGGTCCACGTCATAGCCGATCGGCGCGCCCTCAGCATCCAGCGTCTCAAATGGTGGAAAGCTCGGGTCCATGCCCACCCGCCAACTCCCCCGCTCCTGCATCTTGAGCCAGGTCTCATCAACCGCCGGCCCACTGGTGCGCAGAATGAGCCACCCACCGACCGCCAGCGCCAATACGCAGGCGACGATCCAAATAATCGGCCGCCTCCCGAAACTGCCTCGCACGGAAAACCCCGTCCAACGGCTGCCGTGACGCCCTGCGACCAGCCACTGCCGGTCAGTACTGTCCGTCTCGCCCTGCAACGGCTCTCTCTCCCCACGCCGTCTCTGGTCGTTCATGGCGCCTCGAACCGCCCCGCCGCGTACTCCTGCATTTCCAGGTAGATCGCCTTGGGTTCAAAGTCGGTTCCCACAAAAGTGAAGTAGTCCTGGTAACTCTTCTGGTCCCAGGGGAACCGAAAAACCCAGAGACAGACGCTTTCCAGCCAGGGCCATTCGGTGCGCGCGATCTCGTACGCCCGCACACTGTTCACGATGCGCTGTGCAGGACGCACCGCCCGCGTCCATCGTGGGTGATCGTTCCATCCCCCTTCGGTGATCATCGCTGTCTTGTCGCCATCGCCGTTTCGGACCATGATCTCCCGCAGCAGTTCGGAGCGCCGAAAGTTGATCACCGTTTCGCCGGCCGGCTCGTCCGCGTCAAAGCCTAGGCCGTAGGCGTGAATCGCCAGGATGTCGAAATAGTCCGCCGCACCCGCGTCGTACATCTGCTGCAGGTAGTCCAGATCGTTCATGCTCCATTCGCTGCCCGGCGGGTCCAGCGTCGGCGCCAGCGCCCCGGCAAGCACCTGCACTTCCGGCGCGGCCTCCTTCACCATCGGGTAGACAACCTTCAGCATCCTCACATATGACGCCGGGTCGACCGGGCGAAAACCCCATTCCAGGCTCAGATTAGGCTCGTTCCATATGATCAGATAGCCCACACTGTCTCGATAGCGCCGCACGAACTCCACCGCATAGCGCCCGAACGCCTCGTATTCCTCTTCCGCCAGGTAAAGATGGTGCGAATCCTCCGGCCGCGCCCATTCCGGCACATAGCCCAAACGGGCGATTACGGTGAGTCCCTGCCGGTTCGCGTGGTCGATCACCAGGTCCGGATGGCTCCATTCGTACTGACCGCGTCTCGGTTCGTAGTAGGCCCAGGGGAAGTACTCGACGATCCAGGGCGCGCCCATCTCACGCACCATCTCAAGGCTGCGTTTGATCTTGGCCGCCTCCGGCTCATCGGTCAGCCGCGTATGAACGCCCATTCTGGGGTTCACCGTCGCCACCGTTCGCTGCGGACCCAAAGGGACCCAGTTACGAAAATATGAACGATAGGTCAGGCCGACAACACTGCACAAAAGCAGCGCCCCAATTAGCCTCTTGGCGCGTGGCGACCACAGTGCGGTTCGTGGTATGAGGTTGATTGAGTCTGAATTTCTGCGTAAATAGGAGGCGAAGCGGCCAATCATCAACAGGGGGCGGGGGGCATGCAGTGTCTATGTCTCTTCCTGCCACGCTTCATCATCTTCATCAGTCGGTATCGCAGGAGCGAATGCGAATTCATCGTCATCCTCTTCCGGAGGGGTCTGCTCCTGGGGCGCCTGGCTGGCTTCGATTGCCTGGATTCCGTTTTCTGCCTGGTGCAGCGAGTTGTTCAGTTTGTCCCGAAGTCGGTACAGCACATCAAGCGCGTAAACCTCAGCTTCATCAACCAGCCGGATCGCCTCGGCGTGTCCATGCGCGATAATCCTCTCCGCCTCTTCCCGCGCACGGTCGGTGATCGCGTCTTCACTGACTATCTGGATCGCCTGCTGCTCGGCGTGGGCTACGATCTGTTCTGCCCGCGCCTGCGCATCACTGAGGATGCGGTCCCGCTCGGTTATCATGCGCTCGCTTTCCTTGATCGCGCTCGGAATACTGATGCGCATCTGATCGATCAGCCGGAGACACTCCTCCGAATTCACGATCAGAGACGGCGAAAATGGCACCCGCCACCCTCTGTTCAGGGTCTGTTCAAGTTGATCCACCAGTTGTAAAATTTCCATGATCAGTCTGAACTCTCGTTTGACAGTTCCAGGCAGCCGCCAGAAACGGGAAACCGGAACCGGTTCCGCTACCGCTTGCGCTCCGCAAACCGCTGCTGTAAGGCCTGCTCAGTATGCGGCGTCACCCAGTAGGATACATCGCCATCCAGGCTGGCCACTTCCTTCAGAATCGTTGAACTGAGATAAACATACTTTGGGCTGCACAGCAGGTAACACGTCTCAATCTGCGGCGCCATCTGCCGGTTGGCCATGTCGATGCGGGACTCAAACGAAAGATCGTCCACATTTCGTATCCCGCGTACGATCACCCGCGCACCATGTCGCTGTGCCCATTTTACCGTTAGTCCGCTATATGACACAATCGAAATATTCTGTACGTCCTTGAGCGCTTCCCGCGCCAGCTCTATGCGCTCCTCCGTGGAAAACAGGAGCCGCTTGGCCGGCGCGTCAAAGACGGTCACAAGCAGCTCATCAAAAAGACCGGCCGCCCTGCGGGCAATGTCCATGTGTCCGAAATGGAAAGGATCGAAACTTCCGGGATAGATGGCGCGGGTCATAAGGCGTCGTTGTCTCGAAATTAACCTGCGTGATGCCAGCGCTGCAACCCTGTTCAGGGCGTCTGTCGTTCACTGTCCGGCTGATCGAAAGAGGCGATCAGATCATCCGGCGCCATGCTGGCGATAGAGTCCAGGCGGAGATCCGCACCCGAAAAGTCCGAGTCGCGTGTAATGCAGTTTGGCACCGAAACACACCGCAATCCTGCTCGCTTCGCCCCGATCATCCCATTGTAGGAGTCCTCAATCGCGATCGCCCGCTCGGGCTTTACCTCCAACTTCTGTGCCGCCAGTCGGTAAAGGGCCGGGTCAGGTTTGACCCGCTCGACATCATCTGCGGTAACGATCGCGGCAAATCGTTCAAGTAGCCCCAGCCGTTGCAAATGCGATTCCACCCACTTACGGTCCGAGCTTGAGGCAACCGCCAGCCTCAAGCTCCGCCGCTCCGCCGCATCGATCAATTCCAGAACGCCCGGCATGATCGGCATGACGTGGATCAGGTCCAGGAACCGCTTCCGCCGCTCCGTTCGCACCCGTTCTCGGTCGATCTCTCTGCCCAGCAACCCCTCCAGATAACTGTCAGGTCTGAATTCGCCTGTTCCGCCGCCTACACATTGCAGCCAAACGTCCAGCGGCAACTCAGCGCCGTGGCTGCGGTACACCTCCTGCCAGGTCTGGAAATCAGGCGTCTCTGTGTCCAGAATCGTTCCGTCAAAGTCAAATACAATCGCCTCCAACACCGGCATACTCCCTTTTCGTTCCGTTTGCGGGTAAAGTGGGCTACCTCTCTGCCATGTCTACAAGAGTGGGGGTCGGCAAGACTCTGGCGTACGCCGCTCTCATGCAACGAATTCGCTGAATACCCTGTTCCCGACCAGCAGTCCCCTGGGGGTCAAGTGCACTCGTTCCCTGTCCGACTCGAGCAAGCCTTGCTCCTGTAGTCGGTCCAGGCTGGGGCCAAAAGCAGCGCGTAAAGGCACGCCGTGCATCGCCTCAAAACGCGCAAACGGCACACCCTCGCGCACGAGCCGCAGCCCCAGCATCATCGTTTCCCCCATCGAAACTTCGGCCGAAATCTCTTCATGAAAGTCCACCGGGCTCTCGTCCGCATCCACCCGCTTGATATAGCCCTGCACCCCCTTGCGATTGGACCAGCGGACGGCGACAGCGGGCCCGCCTGACCCGGTTACCCCGTCAACCGGGTCGCCAGAAAGAATTGGTAGGTCCCCTGAGGACTCTCCCCGCAACCTGGTGGGGAAGCGCAGATGGCTGTGCGCGCCCGGCCCAACACCGACCCACTCCTGGTTGCGCCAGTAAACCAGATTGTGCCGGCATGCAAAACCCGCGCCCCGTGCCCAGTTTGACACCTCGTACTGTGCGTATCCGGCCGCCCCCAAGCGCGTCATCGCGGTCTCATACATCTCTGCCGCCGCGTCATCGTCCGGCGCAGGCGTCTGCCCCGTCTCTACCCAGTGCGCCAGGGGCGTATCCGGCTCAACGATCAGACTGTAGAGGCTGAAGTGCCGTGGCGCAAGTTCAAGCGCTCTGTCCAGACTGTCATTCCAGGCATCCACCGACTGCCGCGGCAGCCCGAACATGAAGTCAAGATTGATGTTTGTTAAGCCCGCATCTCTTGCCGCCTCATAGCTGCCTAGGGCATCCTTCGCGTCGTGGATGCGGCCCAGAAAGGCCAGCTCCTCCTCTTGAAAGCTCTGCACCCCCATGCTCAGCCGGTTCACGCCCAAGCTGTGCAGCAGGGCGAACTGCCCCCGGTCCTTGATGCCCGGATTGGCCTCACAGCTGACTTCAACGTCGTCTGCCAGCGCAAAACGGTCGTGGACCAGTTCCAGAATTCGTCTCAACTGGACTGAACTTAGCACCGTCGGCGTGCCGCCGCCTACGAAGACGGTGTGCACAGTCCGGCCGTCGAGCCGCGCTGCCCACCGGCCCAACTCCCGGCAAAGAGCCTCACTGTACGCTTCGTACAGTGGTTCAAGACGGGCGTAGGTATTGAAATCGCAGTAGGGGCACTTCCGGGCGCAAAATGGTATGTGGATGTAAAGGCCCAATGGGCCTTCGCCGGTCTCCGCAACTGGAGGAACTGGAAATCGGCGTGTTTCCTGCGCCTGGTCGGATCGAGCGGCTTCCAAAGTGGTCAATTCAGCGGCGGTAGAGGAGCCGTTCCAGGAGTTCGACTCGCCGGCCCCGCCTTCAGGAACCTGCTCCCCCTCCTCCTCTGCGCCGCGCTCAGAATCTGTAGGACGCAATGCAGCCAAGACATTCATCAGCCCTGAGTCGTCACTCCTTGGGCGCGCAGAGAAGGAAAAGGAACGACGGGAAAGGGAGCCTCGCCTTTCACGTCCCGCCCTTACGGTCAGGGATTCTCCAACCGGAAACCATGGCCGCGCACTGTTACAATGAAGTTGGATCTCTCATCGTGCTCGTTGAGCCGTTCCCGCAACCGCCGCACAAGTGCGTCGATGGCCTGCTTACTGACACCCGCCCCGCTGGTCTCCGGCCAGACCGCCTGAACAATCTGTTCACGAGTCATGACTCCGCCTCCCTCATGCCAGAGGGCACTCAGTAACCGGTACTGATGCAGACTCAAAGGCGGCTCCAACAGCGACCCGTTCAGCCACACTTGGCGGGTCTCTTCTTCAATACGGAGCCCGGATTCGGACTCCCCATCCTGTTCGGAAGAGTCCAGCGTCAGGGGCGTGGTCGCCTCGTCGTCGACAAAGGACAGTTTGAAACGCAGCGCAATCTGTACTTCGTCGCCATCGGACAGACTGTGCGACCCGTCGGCAATATCCATGCCATTGACATGGGTACCGTTTTTGCTGCCCAGATCCTCAATCGAATAACCAAAACCGTCCCAGAAAATACGGGCGTGGTTCCGGCTTACCTGTCGGTCTGGCAGCGTGACCTGGCACTCTTCGTGGCGTCCGATGATCAAGGGCGTGGTACGGCTGAGGGGCCAGCCCTGGCCGGTCTGGTTGCCGTGGCGGAGGATCAGCATTGCCGTTTCACGTTGCCTGTCGACGGGGCGAGCACTGCGTGAATCTAGGAACTGTTGTTCAGCGTTGGGACCCTCTTGCGTCATTTCCATTCCTCGTAAAAATAGCATGCAAGGTAAGTATTAGAGCCACTTGCATATTCTTCCGACTGTTATTATAGTATGATTCCTTGTTACGGAGCCCCCAACGACCGTGGCAACAGCTTTTCGGCAAACCTGGCGTAATCTATGCCAAGGGAGGAATTTATTATATCGAAGCGAGTGTCATACGTCAACCACTTTTTCAAAATGGCCTCATAGCTGGGTCTTAGTTTACGATCTCTTGGTCGCACCGCCGCGCCAAATTCAGCAGACTGCCGCAACGCACAGCGGCCTCACCTCACCAATGGGCGCGCAGCAAGCGGCAGCACTCGATCCTCCGAAGATGATCCGTCTCCGGAGGTCCGGTAGTTTCTCAGAGGTGTCATTTGGCTACAGTATTGGATTCGGATTCGATTCTGCGCGGGCGCTACGAAATCGTGCGCCTGGTGGGTCAGGGCGGGATGGGAGCGGTCTACCAGGCCAATGACCTGCGCCTCGATGGCCGGGTCTGCGCAATCAAGGAAATCCTGCCCGCCCTCCTCATCGACCAGCGCGGTCCCGACCTTGACCTGGGGCAGACGATTGAACAGTTCTACCAGGAAGCCAGTGTCCTGGCCCGGCTCGATCATCCCAACCTCCCCAAAGTCTCGGACTACTTTTCAGTGGACGGGCGTGAATACCTGGTCATGGATTTCATCGAAGGCCGTGATCTGCAAGAGATAGTAAATGAAGCGCTAAGACAGAATAAACACCTCTCCGAAGCCCAGGTGCTGCTCTGGGCCACACAACTCTTGGACGCCCTCGAATATCTGCACAGCCAGGACCCTCCCGTACTCCACCGCGACATCAAACCGGGTAACATCAAAATCACGCCCGAAAATAGACTCAAACTGGTGGATTTCGGCTTGGTGAAAATCCTGCAACCGGACGACGCCCGCACCGTGACGGTCGTCCAGGGAAGGGGCACCGTAGCCTACACGCCCCTCGAGCAGTATGGAGGCGACACCGGTCACACCGATGTGCGCACAGATATCTACAGCGTCGGCGCCACGCTCTATCACCTTCTCGCCGGCACGCCCCCGCAGGATGCCAAAGAGCGCTTCCTCAAGTCTGGCCTTCTTGATCCCCTTCGGCAGTTGAATCCGGCCATCTCGACGCGAACCGAACGGGCCGTCTTCCAGGCCTTGGCCATGCATCCTGATGAACGCCCCGCCAGTATTGCCGACCTGAGGCAGGCACTGTTCGGTACCGAAAACGCCAAAAGGGATCCGACCACAGATCTGCTGCCGCCTCCCACCTGGAACGAAATCCTACATAAAAATAGAATGCTGATTGGGGCGACTGTTCTTCTTTTCATTATCGCCTCTGCAATCAGCTTCTATGATCTCTGACAAACTCTCCATCCTGCGAAAATATCAGCCTCGGGCAACCCGCCTCAGCAGCCAGCGCTGGCATCCGCCGCTTGCTGCAAAGCGCCCTGAATTCGCGCAGTCGGCTTCCAGCCAAAAGCGGCGAACTCGAAAAAACAGTTGCTTCAACAACGCTGTGAAAATTTGCGCAATCCTTCCGCGCCCCTTTATACTGATAGCTGACTTTTCCTAAAAATTCGGCGACCCGACTGTAGTCTTTCCCCTTGACCGAGCGAGACAGCGGGCCGTCGCGATCTGAACGATTAACAGGCAATTCTCTTGGTTCATACCGGCCACCTGCTCCAGCATTAGTGGCCGTCCGCTAAGAACTGCCGTTAACAGGAGGGTAGATTTAATCCATGAATCTTCTCCGAGCTTTAGTCTTGAATGCACGCATTCGCAACGCGACCATCGGCATCATTGTCCTGCTCGTATTGAGCGTTGTGCCGGTCTTCAATGCCCCCCCTCCCCATGTCGAATTGGCGGCCGAAGCTCTGCTCGAACACGGACCGAAGTGGTTCACCAACGGCCTGCTGACCACCCTCCTGGTCGACCTTATCATTATCCTGATGGCCGTCTTTGCCGTCTCTAGAATGAAGGAAATACCCGGCGCCTGGCAGAACATCGTGGAGATGCTGGTCGAAGGCATGTGGAACCTGACCCAGAGCATCGCCGGCCATGGCTCCGCCAACAGCCGCAAATTCTTCCCTTGGGTGATCACCATCTTCATCTTCGTTCTGATCAGCAACTACATTGGCCTGCTTCCAGGCTTTGGCTCCATCGGCATCTACCATAGTCCCGCCGAAAGCCACGCACAGGCCGAACTGGGCAACCAGATCGCAATGGCCGGCGCAGAAACCGTCGCCGTCCCCGCCGCCGCCGAAGAAGGCAAACCGGTCCTTGTCCCCCTGTTTCGCAGCCCATCCGCCGACCTCAACATGACTCTGGCCCTGGCCCTCATCTCCGTCTTCATGACCCAATTCTACGGCGTCCAGGCATTGGGGATGCGCTACTTCACCAAGTTCTTCAAGAACCCCTTCAAGGACGGCATGGGCGCTGTGGTTGGCTTCTTCGAACTGATCGCCGAAATCTCCAAGATCATCAGCTTCTCGTTTCGTCTCTTCGGCAATATCTTTGCCGGTGAAGTCGTACTGCTCGTGATGGCCTTTCTCGTCACCTTCCTCCTGCCCAGCATATTCTACGGGCTGGAACTGTTCATCGGATTCATCCAGGCGCTTGTATTTATGTTGCTGACCCTGGCCTTCTTCACCATGGCCACCGTCAGCCACGACGATCACCACTAAAATCAATTGCCAGTGACCGGATTGCTCCCGGTGCCACTCGCAAGACTGATCACGAACCACCAATCACTGCAGTTAAGAAAAAGGAGTTCACACTCATGGATGTTGAAGTCGCAAAGGAACTGGGTTCTGCACTTGCTATCGGATTGGGCGCAATTGGCCCTGGTGTAGGCATCGGTCTGATTGGCGCCAAAGCGATGGAAGCGATGGGCCGCAATCCTGAAGTGACCAACACTGTGCAGACGAACATGCTGCTCGGTTTCGCCTTCTGTGAATCGGTCGCTATCTATGCGCTCGTTATCTCCCTGTTGGTCAAGTTCGTCTAAACCTGCTCTCAGTGGCCAGAGTTCAGTCGTCAGTGACCGGTGTTTACTTCCAACGGCCAGTGAAACGACTGGCCCCGAACCACGAGCCACTGCAGTGTATCCAGGAGGTTGGCCTTGGACGCTCTCGATAAATTAGGTATCAGTTGGCAGTTATTGCTCTCGCAGATCATCAACTTCGGGCTGTTGATGGTTATTCTGCAGCAGCTACTCTACAAGCCGGTTCTGAACATGCTCGAGCAGCGCAGACAGCGCATCGCCGAGGGTTTGGAACAGGCCGATAAGGCGTCGAACGCGGCCGCCGAAGCCGAAGCGGAAAAACAGGCGATCCTCGAAGAGGCCCGCCGCGAAGCGCAGGAAGTCCGCGCCCAGGCAACCCGCGATGCCGAACGCATCGCCCAGGACGTTCGCAGCCGCGCCGATCAGGAGGCCCAGGAAATCCGCATGAAGGCCCAGGCCGACGCCGAAGCGCAGACTGCCGCTGTCATGGCTGACGCCCGAAGACAGATCGCCGACCTCGCCATTGCCGCCACCGAACAGATCCTGGGCCGCGAACTGGCCGACCGCGATGAGCAGGAACGCTTTGTCGCCGACTATCTGGCCCAGCAAAACGGGAGCGGTTCATGAGCGAGCGCGTGACGGCGGATGGATATGCCAGGATCGTTTTGGAAACGATCGTTGGACAGTGGCAGATTACACTGACCGCGGTTGCAGACGCGCTGGAAAAGAATCCGAAGCTGGCCGCCGACGTCAAAGCCGTCGAAAAGGCAATTCCCGATGACGCTGCGCCTGAGGTGCAAAACTTCGTGAAGGAGTTAGTACAGGCGAACGACACAGACCAACTGCCCCGTATCGTCAGCGCTCTGGGCGCGGCATTGCGAGGAGAAACCGGTCCGCGGACAGCAGACATCACCAGCGCCATCGAATTGGGTGATGACGCGCAAGAGCAGATCCGCCAGCGACTTACCGAACAGTACGGCGAAGACATCGTCTTCAGCTTCGATGTTGACCCATCCCTGATGGGCGGCCTGCGCATCCGCGTCGGCGATCAGTTGATCGACAACACCGTCGCAAATCGGCTGATGGCTCTGCGCGAAATGGTCGCGTCTTCGGTGCGGTGAGTTTGGAAATGGTAGTCAGTTTCGGGTCCTGACCAACAGGCCGGCAGCCTGTCAGGTACTCAAAATTGATAATATACAATAAAGGACAGCGCTTATGGCAGTTCAGACTGAGGAGCTGACCCAGGAATTTACCGACCGGCTCAAGCAGCAGATCCTCAACTTCCAGCCTGCCCCCAGCCGCGTAGATGTCGGCGAAGTCGTCGAAGTCGGTGACGGAATTGCTATCATCTCCGGCCTTCAGGGCGTCATGGCCAGCGAGTTGGTCGAGTTCACCAAGACCGGTGTGCTCGGCATCGCCCAGAACCTGAATGATGATTCCGTTGGTATCATCATCATGGGTGAATATACCGATATCGAAGAAGGCGACCTCGTACGCAGCACCGGTCGCCTGGCTTCCGTCCCCGTCGGTGACCCGCTTATCGGCCGCGTGGTCAACGCCGTCGGTCAACCCCTCGACGGCAAAGGTCCGATCGATTCATCCGCAACCCGTCCGGTTGAGCGCATCGCTCCCGGTGTCGTGTTGCGCAAGGGTGTCGATACCCCCGTCGAGACCGGCATCACCGTCGTTGACGCCCTCATTCCCATCGGCCGCGGCCAGCGCGAGTTGATCATCGGCGACCGCCAGACCGGCAAGACCGCTCTCGCCGTCGATACGATCATCAACCAGAAGGGCAAAGACCTGATCTGCATCTACGTCGCCGTCGGTCAGAAGCAATCAACCGTGGCCCAGGTCGTCGGTACCCTCGAAAAATACGGCGCCATGGATCACACCATCGTCGTGACCGCCTCCGCCGCCGACCCAGCCGCCTTGCAGTTTCTGGCGCCCTACGCCGGCTGCGCAATGGGCGAAGAGTTCATGGAGCAGGGACGCGACGCCCTCATCGTCTACGATGATCTCTCCAAGCACGCCCAGGCCTACCGCCAGGTATCTCTCCTGCTGCGGCGCCCGCCAGGTCGCGAAGCCTATCCCGGCGATGTCTTCTACCTGCACAGCCGCCTGCTGGAGCGGGCCGCCCGCCTCGACGAGGAGTTCGGTGGCGGCAGCCTCACCGCACTGCCGGTCATCGAGACCCAGGCCGGAGACGTTTCGGCCTACATTCCCACCAACGTCATTTCCATCACCGACGGCCAGATCTTCCTGGAGAGCGACCTCTTTTACGCCGGTATTCGCCCTGCCATGAACGTCGGCCTCTCGGTCAGCCGTGTCGGCAGCTCCGCCCAGACCAGGGCCATGAAAGGGGTGGCCGGCCGCCTCAAACTGGAATTTAGCCAGTTCCGCGAGCTCGCCGCCTTTGCCCAGTTCGGCTCCGACCTCGACGCCGCAACCCAGCGCCAGCTCAATCGCGGCCAGCGCATTCAGGAAACGTTGAAGCAGCCCCAGTACGAACCTTTGCAGCTGGACAAGCAGGTCATGAGTCTCTTCGCCGTGAACAACGGCTATGTCGACGACATCGACATCACCGATGTTAAGCGTTGGGAACTGGAAATGCACGCCTACATGGATGCCAACCATCCCGAGATTGGTCAGACGATCCTGCGTGCGCAAGACCTGCCCGATGAATCGGTCGATTCCCTGAGCCTGGCCTTGGAGACCTTCAACAGCAACTGGACCGGATCTGAATAAACCGTAGTTCAGTTGTCAATAACCAGCGCAGATACCCGGCATCTGGCCGCAGATCACTGCGTCTGAGGAGGCATTGGTGGCAAGTACACGTGAGATTCGCCGTCGCATCCGCTCGGTAAGAAACATCTCTCAGGTCACGCGCGCGATGGAGGCCGTGGCCGCATCCAAGATGCGCCGCGCCCAACAACAGGTGATGGCGACACGCCCCTATGCGGAAAAAGCCCTCGAAGTGCTCAGCCACATTGCCCGCCTGCACGGCAGCGGCGACGCCTTGGACGCGCTCATTACCGCCAGGGCCGAAATAAAACGAGTCGGAATCGTCCTCATCACAGCGGATCGAGGGCTCGCCGGCGGCTTCAATGCCAACGTGTTGCGACAGAATGCGGCCTTTATCAAGGAGCAGCGTGACCAGGGACGCGAAGTTGAGGTCGTTGTCGTGGGCCGCAAGGGCCGTGACTGGCTTCTGCGTTACGACCCCGTCATTCGCGCCGAATTCACCAACATGCCCGATACCCTCGCCACCGCTGACATCGCTCCCATCTCCCGGACGATTATAGACGACTTTCGCTCTGAGCGTTTCGACGAAGTCCATCTTATCTTTACCGACTTTGTCAACACGCTGATCCAGCGGCCCACAGTGCAACAGATTCTGCCCGTCGTACCGGACGAGACAACCGCTACCATGCCGCCGGACTATATATTTGAGCCAAGCGTCGAAGCCGTGTTGGAGCAGGTACTGATCGGTTTCACCGAAGTGCAGATCTTGCAGGCTATGTACGAAAGTATCGCCAGCGAACACTCGGCCCGCATGGTCGCCATGCGCAACGCCACCGAAGCCGCCAATGAACTCGTGGACGAGTTGACATTGACCTACAACAAGGCCCGTCAGGAAGGTATCACCCGCGAACTGATGGACATTATCGGCGGTTCAATCGGTCTCGAATAGATCTGAGCGGGCTGAATTGCCCCTTTCCATAGCAGAACGGAGCATACCATGTCAGAAAACGGAAGCAATGGCCGCATCAGCGGCTCCGTGTCCAGCGTTGTCGGTCCGGTAGTGGACTTCTCCTTCACCGGGGATGGCCTGCCGGAAATCTACGATGCCGTTTACGTCGACCTCGACGACGATTCGACCCTGGTCTGTGAGGTGCAGCAGCATCTCGGCGAAGGCGCTGTCCGTGCGGTGGCCATGAGCTCCACCGACGGCATGCGCCGCGGCATGGAAGGCTACTCTTTCGGTGCCCCCATCACCGTGCCTGTCGGCCCGGGAACATTGGGACGCATCTTCGACGTGTCCGGCAATACAATCGACAGTGACGAAGAGGTCGAAGCCGCCGACCGCTACTCCATCCACCGCGAGCCGCCCAGCTTTGCCGACCGCAGCACGCAGGCCGAGCTCTTCGAGACCGGCGTCAAGGTCATCGACCTCATCGCCCCCTTCACCAAGGGCGGCAAGACCGGCATCTTCGGCGGCGCCGGCGTCGGCAAGACCGTCATCATTCAGGAGCTGATCAACAATGTAGCCGAGTACCACAGCGGGTACTCCGTCTTTGCCGGTGTCGGCGAACGCAGCCGCGAGGGCAACGACCTCTGGCACGAAATGCGTGAATCCGGCGTGATCGATTCGACAGTGATGGTCTTCGGCCAGATGAACGAGCCGCCCGGTGCCCGCCTCCGTGTCGGCCTCACGGGCGTCACCATGGCCGAGTACTTCCGCGATGAAGGCCGCGATGTCCTCCTCTTCATCGACAACATCTTCCGTTTCGTGCAGGCCGGTTCCGAAGTGTCGGCTCTCCTCGGCCGCCTTCCCAGCGCAGTCGGCTACGCGCCCACACTCGGCACCGATATGGGTGAACTGCAGGAGCGCATCACCTCCACCAATGTCGGCTCAATCACATCGATGCAGGCAGTCTACGTGCCCGCCGATGACTACACCGACCCCGCGCCCGCTACAACCTTCGCCCACCTGGACGCAACCATCACGCTCGAACGCGCCCTCGCCGAGCAGTCGCTCTACCCGGCTATGGACCCGCTGGGCTCCACCAGTCGCATCCTCGATCCGCTCATCGTCGGCGAAGAACACTACAACGTCGCCCGCGAAGTACAGCAGACCCTGCAGCGCTACCGCGACCTGCAGGACATCATTGCCATTCTCGGCGTCGAAGAACTGAGCGAAGACGACAAGCTCATCGTCGCCCGCGCCCGCAAGATTCAGCGCTTCCTCACCCAGCCCATGCACGTGGCCGAGGTCTTCACCGGCTCGCCCGGCGAGTACGTCAGAATCGATGATACTGTGAGCGGCTTCCGTGAAATTCTGGACGGGAAGCATGACGACCTGCCCGAGCAGGCCTTCTACATGGTCGGATCCATCGATAAAGCGATCGAAAAGGGTGAGCAACTGAGGCAGGAAGAATGACGATTCAGGTCGAAATCGTAACCCCCAGCCGCCAGTTGTACAGCGGCGAAGTCGAGATGATCACCATGCCCGGCGTCGAGGGCGAAATGGGCGTACTGGCTGGCCATGCCCCCCTGCTCACGACCCTCAATATCGGCGAGCTCACCCTGCACAACGCCGACGGCGAGCCCGAGTACATCGCCGTTAGCGGCGGCGTGGTCGAAGTGCTGCCCGACAAGGTGATCGTAATGGCCCGTTCAGCCGAACGCGCCGACGAAATCGACATCGCCCGCGCCGAAGAGGCCATGCAACGCGCCGAAGAAGCCCTGCGCACCCGGCCGGACGAAGATCGCCAGCCCGTAGAGATCGCCTACCGCCGCAGCCAGTTGCGCCTGAAAGTCGCCCGCCGTCGCCGTCGCACCCGTCCAGGTGTCTTCGTGGAGGACGAAGGGTAAAGCCCTTTGCCAGCAAGAATAATCAGGCCGGGTCTTCGCACACGAAGGCCCGGCCTTTCTGTTTTGTAAGTGCACCCAGTCTTTTACGTCTGGCTGGACATGAATGAAATAACTCTTTAGAATCTCTGCAGGTTGCAAGATTCAACGAGGAGACGTCCTATGGATCGCGAAAACATTCATGACTGGCTGTGCGGCCCCGTAGTCGCGGTTGCGACACCCTTCAGAGAAGACTTCTCCCTCGACCTGACCGCCTTGCAAGACAATATCCGCTTCATGATCGAAGGCGGCGTCACGACCGGTGACGGCGTTCTTCTGGTCGGCGCAGCAGGCGGCGAGTTCCCAAGCCTCAACCTGGATGAACGCAAAGCGGTCATGGACGCCTCTGTCGAGGCTGCCAACGGCAAGGTACCCGTCATGACCAGTATCCAGCATACCGATTTCCGCGTCATCCTCGACCTCGCCAGCCACGCCGAACAAGCCGGCATCGCCGCCGCCCAGCTGGGTCAGCTCTACTACTACCCATCCACCGAGCGTGACGTCTACAATCTCTTCAAGCTTGTCGCCGACAACGCCGCGGTAACTCTTATGGTCTACCACACGCCTTGGGACGGCATCCACATGAGCCGCGAACTGCTGACCCGGCTGACATCCATTCCAACCGTGGGAGCAATCAAGTGGGCTTCAGAGGATGCGGCCGTCTTCCGCGACACGATCCTGGCCTTCAAGGATACGGTCGCCATGGTCGACAACGAGGGCCACCACGTACTCAGCCACATGTATGGAGCGCGGGCTTTCGTCACGCACCTCAGCGGTTTCTGGCCCCAGTATCCGCGCAAGCTTTGGCGCCAATTGGAGGCCGGAAAATACGACGACGCACACACGACGCTCGCTGCATTCAAGTGGAAGTGGTCTGTTTGGGTGGAAGAGGCGGTCAAGTATACCGAGGGTGAGGGACCGTTCATCAAGGCGGCAATGGAAGCGGTAGGCCTGAAGGTCGGCCCGCCGCGCCCGCCCTATTCACGCTTATCGTCCGAACTCCTTGCCCAACTGCAAACTCTCTTTCGCGAGGCGGGAGTGCCCCGAGTTTGAACCTGGGATGTCGGTCAACGATAGCGCCTTCGTGTAGCCTGAGCACTGCCCGTCCGCTGAAGCCGTCTACTCCCCTACAGCCCAGACCGTCATCCTCACCTCTGGGGTGTCCTATCTCCTTACCGGCGCCAAGGCTCGCGGATTCAAGGCGTCGTTAAGGCCATCGCCGAAGAAATTGAAGGCGATGATCGCCAGCATCAAGAGGATACCCGGCATCAGCACCAGGTGGGGATAGTAGCGCCACTGTCCCATGCTCAGTACAATCATGTTTCCCCAGCTGGCCCCAGGGGGCTGGATGCCGATCCCGATAAAACTGAGGCTCGACTCATACATCATCGCCCCGCCGAAACTGCTGCTCAGTGCCACGATCACCGGGCCGATCGCGTTCGGCACCAGATGACGCAAGATAATCCAGCGCTCCCTTGCCCCCACACACCGGGCAGCCAGTACAAAATCGGTCGCCCGCAGCGTCAGCACCTGCCCGCGTATCAAGCGGCCGATACCGGCCCAGCCAATCATCGACAAAGCGCCAAACACAACCAGATAATCAATATAGACCGTGTTGTCGGCAAGCAAACTGATTCCCTGCGTCTCCTCAAGGCCCCGCGCCAACCGCTGAACCCAGGGCCTCATCGTCGACGCCAGCAGCATCGCCACCAGAATGTGCGGAAAGCTGTCGAACAGGTCAACCGTGCGCACAAACACCGCATCGGTAAACCCGCCGCGATAGGCCGCCAGCGTCCCGAAAAGGATGCCGATCAGATAGGAGATCGACGTACTCACGACAGCCACCATGATTGCCGTTCGCCCACCCCAAAGCAGACGCGACAGCATATCACGCCCCAATTCATCCGTGCCCAGCAAATGATCGCGGCTTGGCCCTTGATTGTACGCCCGCAAATCCTGCTCAAGGTAGTCCTGTGGCGCCAGCAGCGGCCCGAAGATGCCGATGAAGAAAACGAAAACAATGACAATCAGGCTAACCATCGCCAGCCTGTTGGCGACCAACTTGCGCACGGCATCGCGCACGAGGCTGCGTTCCTCTTGCCGGAACAGCTGGCTGGCCTCGAATGCCTCCCTGTACACGGTCATACCTCCTCGACACGCCTGCCCAGCCGGACGCGTGGGTCGACCAGCCCGTAGGATACGTCAAGGACCAGATTCAAGGTCATCGCTATCACCGCCGCCACCACCGTCGTCGCCAGGATCACGGGAAAGTCTCGTGCTACAAAGGACTGAAAGCTGAGTGCCCCGTAGCCGGGTATGTTGAAAACGCGTTCCACAAAGATTGAACCCTGCAGGATCCCCCCGAACAGCCCCACGCCGACCGACAACAGGGGCGTCAGTATGTGGCGAAAAATATGCCGCCATATCACCATTCGGCGCGGCAACCCCTTTGCGTACGCCGTGCGCACATAGTCCTGTCGGATCACTTCCAGCACCGCACTCCGCGCCTGCCGCACAATTCCCATCAGCGGCCCCACCGCAATGCAGAACGCAGGCAGCACGATACGCGCGTCAAAGACGCCGCCCCAGCCAATTGGATTCTTCAGAACAGGGATGACCAATACAAACAGAATGAGCAGCATCGGCGCCAGTACAAAGGTAGGGATCGACGACAACACCACCGACGCCGACACAATCGCGTAGTCGACCAGAGAATTCTGTCTCAGGGCCGCGAAAATCCCCAGGGGGACACCCATCCCTACAGTTATTACAAAAGCGACGAAACCCAGTTGGACGCTGACAGGCAGTGCGCGCCGAATCATCACCTCGATCGGGCGGCCGCCGGCCCAGATCGACTTGCCGAAAGTCCCGCGCACGAGACCGGTAACGTAATCGCCGAACTGCACCAGAAACGGCCGGTCCAACCCGTACTGCCTGCGCAGCGCTTCGTAGGCTTCCTCGCTCAACCTGCCTTGCTGCTCCAGAAAAACACGGATCGGATCGCCAGGACCGAAATAGGTCAGCGTGAACGCGATAAAGATGCCAACCAGAAGCGTCGGTACGATAGCACCCAGACGCCTGATGATGTACCCGATCACTCTGGTTCACCGCCGCTGTCTTGCAGCATCGACCTCCAGGCCCGGCGACAACCCGTGGCGTTTCCGTCCTTACGGTATCCATTAAGGGATGTGCGGCCTGAATCCTTGATTTCAACCTCCCAACAGTCCTACTTGCCGTAAAACCAGTCGATTCCGATTCGCGCCACGCAGATGCCATCGCGTTTATGATAGCTGACCAGCGCCATATCGTTCACAAATGTCAGACTCGGATAGCCGTAGTCGTCCTCAGGATCAGAACCGATCTCGCGTTCGTGGATCCACGTGTCGCCCTCATCCGTAGAGACCACCGAGACGAATGGCGTCCGCAGTCTGTTCTTCGTTTCCGTCGAGCGCAGCAACAGCAGGTCGCCCGTAGACGGGATACGCTTGACGTTGAGTGCCGACGAGTTGCTTGAGAGCTTCAAACTGCGCACATGCTCGCCTGTCGACCAGGTGGCCCCTTCGTCTTCGGAATAGGACCGGACAATGTATTCGCTGTACGTCCGGCACAGCATCATCAGGCGGCCGTCTTTCAACTGGACCACGTGCGGCTCCTGCGCCTCCACCGGAAGCGTATCGACCACGTTATCCGATTGCCACCAGGAATAGCCGTCGTCGTCGGAGTAGAAAACCAGGCTGACGTAGCCGCGGTGGTCGCCGCCCTCTTCCTTGATCTCCCTCTCGCAAGAAGCGAGAATCCGGCCGGAGGGCAGTTGAATGAGCTTGTCGTTGAAAACATGATTTGTGCCGGCATGGGGCGTAACGATCAGCTGATCGCCCCATGTCGCGCCGTCGTCGGTCGAGCGGCGGTAGTAGGAGTGCGCGTAACGCGGCAGAGACCCGGCAAAGTATATGTAGGACATGAGCAGCTGCCCGTTCGCCAGCCTCAGAAAACTGGGATGCCAGTATCCCTCATCCTTGCGATACGGCTTTGGCCGCGAAATGAGTAGGAACGGCTCACCCCAGGTCTTGCCCCCCTCATTCGAGACCCGTCCCATGATGTCACCAACGTCGATGCTATCTCCAGGGCTGTCATCGTTGCATGTGTATGAGAGCAACAGACGTCCATCATTGAGTTGTACGATATCGCCCACATTCCCGCGGTAGCCAAACCTCCGCCTCGGCAACTTCACAACATGGACGTCTTCGAAGAGAGCGTCTGAGGTATCTGCTGATCGAATGGATTGCATTGGTAACCCCGCCCTTGTTTTTCCTTGTCCATTGCCGCGGCGGCGGTGGAGAAAGGCCAGATCTCTCCACCGCCGCCGTGCAGTCGTCACTCCTCGGCGATGTATATGTATTCGGAATTGATCCAACGGAAAGTGGGATCGAAGACAACGCCCTTTACGTTCGGCCTCACCAGGAACCTGCCTTCCGGCCAGTAAAGTGGGATCATCCAGTACTCGCTCCAGACGACATCCACAAACTCCGACCAGGCCTGAATGCGCGCGGCCTTATCGGGATTCGATTCTATTTCCGCCAACAGCGCGTCGGTACGTTCATCACCCCAATGCGCATGACGCGTGGATATGAAAGAATCGCTGGCGAAGTTGTAAGAACCCCAGGCCTGGGCATCCATGGAAAAGGTTTCATAGCCATCCTCCCAGATCTGGAATTTCACTCTTTCCGACGGCTCCATACTGGAAGCGACGGTGATCTGGATCTCGATGCCGGTCGCATCGGCCACCATCTGCTGGACCGCCTGGGCTACCTGTGCCCATTCGGGGTCCGGATAGCGGGACCAGTAGAGGATTGGAGGCACGTTTTCGGCGCTGCCGTAAGAGGAATCGGCGACCGCCTGCCTGGCCCGTTCCGGGTCCGGTTGCCAATACCCGGGCCGGTCTTCGCGGTGGAAAGGCCCGGAGGGGATGATGCCGGTCGCCCGCCGTTGCAGATTGCGATAGACCGTCTCATGGATCAGATCCAGATCGATTGAGTAAAAGATGGCTTCGCGGATCTTGGGATCGTTGGTCGGTTCCGCCGCGAGGTCAAATTCGAGCCACTGCAAGCCGGCAATGCCGAAGGTCTGCACATGGTCATTCAGGGGATGGTTGGAATCGTTCATAAACTGGGCGAAATCTGCGGTCGAAGGCATGGCGATGTCCAACTCGCCACTTTCGTAGAGCACCAACTGGGTCTGCCGGTCCTGTATGCCCTTGAACGTCATCTTCTGCAGAAGGGCCTGGGGTCCCAGCGTGTAGTGGGGGTTGGGCACCAGCACGCTCACGTCCTCTTCCGGATCGAAGGATTCCACCTTGAAGGGACCAAAGCCGCCACAAAAGTCGGGATGTTCATGCCAAGGCACTTCCCCCGTACCGAGTCTGATCTGTGCCGGGTCGAGAAGCCCCCAGGCGCCCAGGTTGCCCGAGGATGCCACGTCAATGAAAGCTGGCGTCACGCCCTTCAGTTTGACCTGCAGCGTGTGGTCGTCAAGGGCGACCAGCCCGCTGATTTCGGCTTCGCCCCATTGGTCGAAGTCCCATGGGCCCACATCCGCCGTTGCTTCGAGGAACTGCTCTATGCCGTCCACCATGTACCAGGCGTAATCCTTAGCCCACTTGAACTGGATATTGAGCCACTCCCAGCCCCACTTGACATCCTGGGCCGTAATCGGCTCACCCGTACACCACTTCAAATCGGGATTCAGACTGAAAGTATAGACTGTGCCTTCTTCGTTGACTTCCCATGAGTCGGCAGCCCATGGGCGAATGCTGCCGTCGGAATGTCGCTCCAGAAGGCCGCCGCCCATGACTAAACCGCCATCATACCAAGAGCCCTCAGTGAAATGGCCCGAGAAATAGAAGACCCTGCCCATTGTCAGTTCCTGGTTGGCGGCCATATCGGCCGGTCTCCCAGAGTCGGTGGAGTCTGCCTCTTGCGGGGCTTCGGCGGGAACTGCTGCGGGGGCGCACGCGGTGAGCAGAAACGACATAATCACGAGCAGACTGGCGAACCTCAGATACTTTTCCATCAGAACTCCTCCTTACCACAGAAGCGGTAGGGACCTGGACATAGCTGCTCCCAGGATGAACTTATAGGCTGTCGATATTGATTTGCAGGCTTACCACCTCCCCTCTCCTGCCATCCATCGCAACCGTCCAGCAGACGGATTCTATTTGCCGTAAAACCAGTCGATGCCGATTCCCGCCACGTAGATGCCGTCGCGTTTGTGATAGCTGACCAGCGCCATATCGTTCACAAAGGTCAGACTCGGATAGCCGTAGTCTTCATCCGGATCGGAACCGATCGGCCTTTCATGGATCCAGGAGCGGCCTTCATCCGTAGAGATTGCTGAGACAAAAGGTGTGCGCAGTCTGTTCTTGGTGTCGGTCGAGCGCAGCAGAAGCAGGTCGCCGGTAGACGGAATACGTTTCACGTTGAGCGCCGACCCAACGATCGAGAGTTTCAAGCTGCGCACATGCTCAGCCGGCGACCATGTGACACCCTCGTCTTCGGAATAGGATCGGACGATGTAACCGCTGTGTGTCCGGCAAAGCATCAACAGGCGACCGTCCTCCAGTGGGACCACGTGCGGCTCCTGCGCCTCCACCGGCAGGATATCGATAACATTGTCAGAACGGTGCCAGGAATAGCCGTCGTCGTCGGAGTAGAAAACGTAGCTGATATAGCCGCTGTGGTCGTCGTCCTCTTCCCCGAGCTCCTTCTCGCAAGGGGCGAGGATACGACCGGAGGGCAGTTGGATGAGCTTATCGTTGAAGACGTGATTTGTGCCGGCGTGGGGCGTGGCGATCAGTTGATCGCCCCAGGATTCGCCGTCGTCGGTCGAACGGCGGTAGTACGTGTGGGCGAAGCGCGGAAAAGATTCGGAAAAGTAAAAGTAGATGTAGGAAAGAAGCAGTTGGCCGTTCTGCAAACGCAGCAGACTGGGGTGCCAGTACCCCTCATCCTCACGAAATGGCTTCGCGCGCGCAATCAGCTTTTCCGGCTCACTCCACGTCCTACCCTGGTCTCCGGAGTACCGCTTCACGATATCCCCGGCGCCTACATTGTCTCCAAGGATGTCACCGGATTCAGTGTAACATATCAACAGCCGTCCATCCCTGAGCAGGGTGATATCGCCCACATTGCCGCGGTACCCGTACTTGTGTTTGGGCATCTTCGCCACATGAATGTCTTCGAAAAGTGTGCCCGAGGCCTCTGGTGTTGGATGAGTCTGCAATGCTGTTTCTCCCCAACTCTCGCTCTTCTTTACTTACACCTTCCTTTGCCACGGAAAAAGGGAGAGAGAGGCTGAAGTGAATCCCGTTCGAAGCCAGGACCTTCTGCATCGGGCAGGCGCAGGCTTCCATCCTGAGCCCACTTCAGGCCTCTCTCTACCCTATACGCCTGTTACTCCTCGGCAATGTACATGTATTCGGCATTGATCCAACGGAATGTGGGATCGAAAGCCAGCCCCTGCACGTTCGGGTTCACCAGGAATCTGCCGGTCGGCCAGTAAAGCGGGATCATCCAGTACTCGCCAAAGACGATATCCTCGAACTCCGTCCACGCCGCAATGCGGTCTGCCTCATTGGGATTAGACTCGATTTCCGCCAGCAGCGAATCGGTATGCTCGTCCCCCCAATGCGTATGGCGCGTGGCGATGAAAGAGTCGCTGGCGAAGTTGTATGACCCCCAGGCCTGGGCGTCCAGGGAGAAGGTTCCGTAGCTGTCCTCCCAGATCTGGTACTTCACCCTCTCAGAGGCCTCCATACTGGAGGCAACTGTAATCTGGATCTCCAGGCCCGTCGCATCCTTCACCATCTGCTGCACCGCCTGGGCCAGCTGTGGCCACTCAGGATCTGGATAGCGGGACCAGTACAGTATAGGCGGCACGTTTTCGGCGCTGCCATAAGTGGAGTCAGCCACCGCCTGCTTGGCCCGCTCCGGGTCCGCCTGCCAGTACGCCGGCCGGTCCTCGCGGTAGAACGGCCCGGAGGGGATGATGCCCGTTGCCCGCCGCCGCAGGTTACGATAGACCGTCTCATGGATCAGGTCCAGATCGATCGAGTAATAGATGGCTTCGCGGATCTTGGGATCGTTTGTCGGTTCCGCCGAGACATCGAATTCAAGCCACTGCAACCCGGCCAGACCGAAGCCCTGCACATGCTCACTCAATGGGTGGTTCGGGTCGCTGGTAAACTGGGCGAAATCAGCGGTCGACGGCATTGCGATGTCCAGCTCGCCGCTTTCGTAGAGCACCAGCTGCGTCTGCCTGTCCTGTATCGACTTTAGCGTGATTTTGTCCAGCAGGGGCTGGGGTCCCAGTACGTAATGGGGGTTGGGTACCAGCACGCTCACATCCTCTTCTGGATCGTAGGTTTCCACCATGAAGGGACCGAAGCCGCCGCAATAGTCGGGATGTTCATGCCACGGTGCTTCGTCCGTACCAAGTCTGATCTGCGCCGGGTCCAGAAGCCCCCATGTACCCAGAATGCCCGAAGACGTGACGTCAATGAATGCTGGAGTCACGCCCTTCAGATTGACCTGAAGCGTATGGTCATCCAGGGCAACCAGGCCGCTGATTGTGGCGTCGCCCCAACTGTCGAAATCATAGGTGGCCACGTCCGCGGTTGCCTCTAGGAATTCGTCAATTCCTTCCACCATGTACCAGGCGTAATCCTTGGCCCACTTGAACCGGATATTGAGCCACTCCCAGCCCCACTTGACATCCTGGGCCGTTATCTGCTCACCCGTACACCACGTCAAATCGGGATTCAGGCTGAAAGTATAGATGGTGCCATCGTCGCTGACATCCCACGAGTCGGCAGCCCATGGGCGGATACTGCCGTCAGGATGGCGCTCCAGAAGGCCACCGCCCATGACATTGGTACCGTCATACCAGGCAGCCTCATTGATGTGGCCCGCAAAATAGAAGACCCTGCCCACGGTCAGCTCCTGGGTCGCGGCCATATCCGACGGTCTTGAAGAGTCCGCCTCGGAGGCTGCCGCCTCTTGTGGGGCTTCAGCGGGAACTGCTGCGGGGGCGCACGCGGTGAGCAGAAACGACAGAATAACGAGCAGACTGGCAAACCTCATACACTTGTTCATCACTGTTCCTCCTTGTCATGGAAGCACTATGGACCCGCAAAAGAGAATCCCAAGATGAGACTGTTGGTTGTTGCCATGAGTTGAACTTTGGGCTGGAGTTCCGCCAAAGAGAAGGCCCAGTTTCAAAGTTATCTCATAGAGAATCTGAGTCTTTCATTTAGGCACCAAATGAAAGGAGCAGACCTTACCTGGACCGATAGTTTGCTCAGCCCGCCCTGACCCTTCAGAGTTATGTGAGAACTCAACCCCTTTCGGACTGCACACCCAAGTGAGAGGGCCGCATCCCAGATGTTAGGGATGAGCAAAGTGTACGAAAGGATGGGAAAGAAGAAAGGATCGCTCTATTCATCCATAACCCTCCTTATCAACTCCCGATCCCTTACCTTCTCATACGCCTTCTGCGATATCTCCTCTCTTTCAACCATCTGCTTGAGCTCCGCCAGCTTCTCTTCCAACCTTGAAGTTTCCGAGACCGCAGTCATGGAACCGGAATGTTTGATTCCATAAAGTGGGCTTCCATAACTGATCTGACGACTCGTATTTCGAATCACCCTGAACATCATCTCCACCACAGTCAGTCCGATCAGGAGCGCAATGACCTGCTGCCAGCTCGCGACCAAATACACCTGCAACACAACTGCCAGGTTGAGCAGCAAGATCAGAGTCTGTAACAAGAACTGTAGTTTTTTTCGACGTTGAACAATCTCTTCTTTCTCTCCCTCAATGTTCTGCTGGCTTAACTGCCAGCCTATCCGGTCCACGTCGAATGCTACATATCGAAATAACTGGATCAGTCCAACCAGGAACAAAGAAAGTAAGGCCGGTCGCCAGCCACAATAGACCACCAGAAGTCCAAGAAAGAGCAGGTAAATGGCAAATATGCCTATATACAGTGTTCCTATCCAGAGACGACGAAGCCTGAGCGCAAATCTTTCAGCGTCAAACTCCCTTGACTTGGCATTCATGGGAGAGAGTCTTTCAAACCTCCACCACCTCAGCCCCCCTTCACGACCGGTCGTATCGCCGCAATATGCTCCGGCCCCGTTGCGCAACAGCCGCCGATGATCTGGGCGCCCATCTCGAGCCAGTCACGCGCAAACTCGGCATATCGGTCTGGGGGATAGTCGTCGGTCTCGATCACGTGCCACTGCCGCTTGGGGAAATCCGGTCGTCCCGACGCCTGATTGTAGCCAATGTTGGCATACGCCCCGACAGGTCCGTCAACAGCCGCGCGCAGCTTGGGCAACGAGGCCGAAATCGCCTCCGGCCGGCTGCACATAGGCAGGACCGCATCGACGCCATATCCTTCCAGGCCGTCTGCCAGCTGCTCAAAGGATTCACCTTCAGAGTTGGTCCCCTCCAGTGTTACATGCTTGAGACCCAGAAAAATGGGTAGACCGGTCCCTGAGACCGCTCGGACCGCCTCAACACAGTCGGCCACCGATCCTACATACTCAAGCAGAATGATGTCCACGCCCCCTGCCGCCAGCACCGCCGACTGGTCGTTGAACTCCTTCGCTAGGTCCCCCCAGCCCGGAGGAGCCATGCTGCCGGCCACATATGCCTGTGGATTGAGCCCGTCGCGTGCCTCGCACGCGATCTTCGCAGCCAGGTGCGTGTACTCCTCCATCTTTTCGGCCAGCCCCACCATGTCCAGCCGCTCGCGATTGGTCCAGAAGCTGTTGGTCGTGATGATATCCGCGCCCTCGCGCAGGTAGTCTTCATGGACCTCGCGCACCAGCTCCGGCGCATCCCCCATAGCCGTCGCCGACCATGGACCGAGCCCCCCATCAGCGGTCACGCCTTTAGAGACATTGACGCCGCGGCGCTGTAGCTCCGATCCGGTAGCGCCGTCCAAGAGTAGCCGTTCTCCCTCCGCCAATCGAGACCGAATATCATCCCTATTCATGTTTCTCTCCCCGGGTAAGCTGGCAGGGCCAGCATCTGTTCATGGAGGCGCGTTTCAGAAAGCCCTTTGGTCCGAAAATGAAGATTCTGCTACGTGGGATCTGGCAACCTGCTGACCCGAATGCCCAAGCCGAGCGCCGTCCTATGGTCGGATGGACCCGGCAGACCGAACTATCGGCAATACGAGACGGCTACGCGTCAACTTTGGGGCGTAGTATAAGAAATAGTATTAACGCTGTCAACGGCAGTTTGGCCAAGCGGGAGCGGACAGATCAACCCAGGACAACGCAGGGAACGCTGCAAGAGGCCTGGCTTAGCCTGATTTCTTTGCTCACTATTGCTCTTGCGACTGCGAACGCGGGCCAGGCAGGATCACTCAGTTACCGGAAAACGATTCGAAGGACGGCAGAATTCCAACTCCGGTCTGCTCTGGAGTAAAAAGATGTGAGGTTGTGCCGGCGGTTAGCGAATAATCCGATCACTGTCTCCCCAATGACCAAAAAAATTGCCGCCAAGCCAGTTGGCGGCAATCTGCATCCTTTTTCTTGCTATAACATCGCACTCAGCGTCCCCTACTTCGGCATATCCCGCAGCGCATTGAAGACTGGCAGATTGTTCCACTGGTGGTCCACAATCCCCCACTGCGCCTTTTCCGTGTGATTCGCCACCACCCGGAAATTCAGATTCCACAGGATCGCTGGACCTACCCAGCCCCATCTCTTCATCATCTGAAAGGCCTCGACCGTCCACGCCGCCTGCTCGTTGAAATCGTTGTCGTTCGCATACCCATAGCGCGGGTCAAACGCGCCCCCGGCCGCCCACCCAAACTCCGTCGGCCAGATCCGCTTGTTAGCCGCACCGTACTTGACCGCAATATTGCGATACCCCTCCATCGTACTCCGGAAACTCCACGAGTGATGCGGGCTGTCGCACGCGCCGTTGAAGCCGCTGTTCCCATGCTTCTGAATCGCCTCACAGCCCTGCTGCCACGTGTATTGAGGCGGCACGTTATATCCACTCGGATGCGCGCCGATGCCGTCCATGTAGCTGTTAAGCCCGGCCTGGAACATCTTCTCCAGGTACTCAAAATCATCCATCGCCGCGATGCCGCCCCTGCTCTGCCGTGCACCGTTGCTGGCCGCCGGCGTCAGCGCGCCGCTGATCACGAACATCTGTGGGCACGCCCTCTTGATCTCCGCGTAAGCCGGTCTCAAGAGCGCCACATATTTGGCCGGATCCAAAGGCAGGTTGCCCCACTCATAGTGCAGGTTCTGTTCGTTCCAGACCTCAATCGCCTTTAGAGAGGTGCCGCAATACTTCCCGGCCATCGCCCCCAGGAACCTGGCAAACGTATTCGGGTCCGCCGGAGGACCGCCGACATTCGGCTCAAATCCTCCTTCGCGCGCCCATGGCGGTGCATTCACTACGCTGAACAGCAGGCTGATGCCCGCATTGTTCGCCGCGTCGATTATCCCCTGCATCGAGCCCCAGTCATACTGGCCCTGATTATGCTCAAAGACCTTCCATTCAATCTGCTGCTTCACCCAGCCGAAACCCATCTCACGCGTCTTCTGCATGACCTGGCCGGCCATATTGTTGTGCACCATATGCGCCTGCACACCGTAGCCGAAGCCGCCGCCCCCGGTTGGTGCCGGAGCTTGCGCCGCCGGTGCAGCCGCAGGCGCTGGAATATCCGTGACCACTCCGACAGTGTTCAGCGGCCCGCTTGCCGTCGTCAGTTCTGCAAATACCCAACCTTTTTTGCCGCCTATATCGATCTGCCACCAATCTCCTGACTGATTCTTTCCAAAAATCAGGTATGGCTGACCAGCATTGAGCTGTCCTATAATGCCGTAGCCGGTGGTGCCTGGTCCTTCTCGGACGTTTATGTTTTGCGTGCTCACCACTCTCGGGGCCTCAGGAGTCGGTGTCGGCACCGGCGTTGCTGTTGCAACCGGCGTCGGCGTCGCCAGGCTCATCGCCACCGTGTTCTGCGGGCTCGCCGCCTGCATGCCGCCCAGATTCGATATCTGCACTACCTGCGCCTCGACCTGTATGTCCCCCTCGCCCGCCGGCGCCATAAAACTGTATACGGGGTTCTCGATCGCGACCGAAACCTCCTCCAACAACCCGCCGTCAGGATGGAAAATCCGGAAGGATACCTTCAGCATCGCCGGCGACGTATTCACGCCGCCTCCCGTCTGGAACTGGCGCGCCACCTCCCATAGGTCCGGGTCCACATCCCCCGAATCCACGTCGCGCACCATCACCTGGGTCACATCAAACCGCTCCAGCAAATTGAGCTTGCGCGCAAAGCTGCTGCTGTTCTCGATCGTTACCGTCCGCTCCATCTGCTGATCGTCCGTGTACGCGTACACATAGGCCCCAATCGCATCATTCCACGTCAGGGGGCGAGTGATACGCGGGTTGACCGCCGCAACCTCAACCTCGCCTCCTGGAAGAACCACCCCGTCCTCTCCCCCCAACCGGACCTGGGCGACCAGCGGTTGCAGTGACTGCTGAAAACCCTTCAGCCACTGCTGGTTCCCGCTCCGCTCAACCGACATACCAGGCAATTCCACCTGCACCTTGCGCCGGTCGATCTGGTCTGTGGCGTAGGCCAGCAGGGCGCTCATCTGCCCTCCCAACTGGTACGCCGCAGGATCGGCCGGTCCCGGAATTAAAATGCGGTCAGCTACGCTGCCCAGCGCCTTCCAATCGAAGCCGCGTGTGTTCCACTCAACCGCGGAAATCTGCTGCGGCCACTCCACCCGCACAGCCAGCCAGCGATTCATATCGGGCGCGTGCAGCCGTTCGGCCAGGCGTTCAATGAAGTACGTAAACTCGGCCTCTCCTGCCGGAATCGCTTCCAGTCCCCGATAGTCGATGATGACGCCCGGGTAACTGTACTGCGTCAGAAGATTCGAGATGGCAGTAAGTTGGTTCTCCAGCTGACCCTGCTCTACCAGCATGTTGTGGAGAAGATCGCTGCGCGGCACTGCGCCGCCCTGCCAGTTGCGCAAGACCGGCACAATCGCATAGTTCCCGGCCGGTATATTCGAGCGTGTAACATCCAGGGCGCCGTCCCCACGCAGGTAATATCCCCCGACGGCAAGGGTTGTAATGGCGGCATTGGCCAGGCCCGCTGGAACCATTTCGCCTACCCCGATGTTGGTTCCAACTCGCGCCGGCGGCGCACTGGTCTGCATCACGACAAAATTGGATGGCGGCGGACCGCCTACGCGGGCTTCAATCTTGTCTTCCACCGCCAGTACCGCACTGGGCACAAATTCCCAACTATCCCCATCCCAAGTGTACAGTTCCAGCGTTTCGTACGGCTGGCTGTCGTTGGGAATCGGGATCTGCACAATGCTCTGCTCTAGACGCCCTCCCTGCACGGCTACCTGGTAGATCGGGCTCTTGGCTTCCAGGCCCGCGGGGGCCAGCGCACTGAGCGCAGTTAACCACGCCTCTCCCGCACTCCCGTTCAGAAACTCTGCACGCGGAATACTTTCCAGGCTGACGCGAAAGGACTCAATTACGCCTTCCGGAGGAAAAACAACCGTCGTCCCGTCTGGATCCATGAGCGAACCGCCGTTCCTGTCAATCGTCATAGAAGACAGGCCCTGGATGCGCTCAAGCAAACTGATCGGCGGCAACAGCAACGCCGCAATGACCAGAGCGGGAATCAGGACGAGCGAAAGAATGGCCGTTGCAAACCTTTTCAGCCCGGAGGCCGGTTTCGTCTCAGGTCGGAGCGGCTCATCATAGTCGAAAGATGACCTTCCCATTTACCTTTTCCTCCATTCTGCGCCTCTTTCGAGCAAGGGCGCATTGAACATGAATCCTGTCTACTGGCATGTGCCCTGACGCAGCGGTCGCTTCGCCGCCACATGCCCAAGCGACCGGGCATCTGTCAATTTACTTCTCTCTGCGGCACACTGTTGACTTCGGGGAAACTGTCTCTATCGCCCGTTGCCGCCTCGCCGGGTTGCCGCGAACCGTCAGAATTGCCGGAACCGGCAGAAGGCAAACCCGGCCATTGCGCTGTCGCGCTTGGCGCAACCATTCTGCAACCGGGCAAAAAATGCGCCAAGCTCCTTGGCGCACGCGGTCCACTATCTATCTTAGCACAGGCAAAAATCTCGACAAAAATAGCTACATTTCACAGGGTGCATCCCAAAATAGGGGCCAACTTCCCTAAACCGCTGGCAGCAACCAAACCATGGTTGTTCCGCCATCAACTCTGAACCAGAGGAAACTCAATCTCTGACAACTGACCACTAACCACTGCAGTTTGGGCGGTCGGGCCTATTCGGCCCTCCCTTGTGCGGGGGCTCCGCCCCCGCACCGCCCCCTCTCCTACAACCTGCCTCGCCGACCTGGTGTCCATATTCGTACCAGGTGCCCAGTCGAAAGAGTTTCGCCAAACCACGTCCCCCCAGTCCTATGTATTCCCCGTAGGTGCCGGCCTTGTGCCTGCCCTCGCACCCGCCCCAACTGACGGACTCCTCCGTACGGCCGGGCCCAGCGCCTCCACTGCGTCTCGCCCAAAGACGGTAATCAACCCCAGCCAATGTGGGCACTGATTCCCCGCCAGACTGTTCCCACCCCATATCTACGATGCACCCACTGCAGCTATCCGATTGCCGGATCCTTCTTCACTGCATTATACTGTTAGACCAATTCCAGCGAATCAGAGCTGCCGAAAAGAAACTGGCACCTGCTGAACAGGTCTTGGTTTTTCCGGCAGACCACCAGAAATGTATCGCAAAATCGTCGTCAAGTTGGGTACGGGCGTACTTACCAAGGGCACCCGTTTCCTCAACCAGCCCCAAATGGTGGAGCTGACCCGCCAGATAGCCGCACTCCATCATCAGAATAAGGAGTTGATCGTCTGCTCCTCCGGGGCGCAGGCCGCCGGACGCGCGCGCCTGCGATTCCCCGAGCTGCCCACCACCCTTTCCAGCCGGCAGATGCTTGCCGCTGTCGGCCAGAGTCGCCTGATGCTCCTATGGGAACGTTTCTTCGAAATCTACAGCATACACGTCGGCCAAATCTTGCTGACCAGGGCGGACACCGAAAACCGTCAGCGTTTTCTCAACGTTCGCGACACCTTCAATGCTCTCTTGGAGCACCAGATCGTACCAATCGTCAACGAAAACGATGCCGTTGTTGTCGACGAAATCAAGGTTGGCGACAATGACAATCTCTCGGCGCTCGTCGCAGTATTGACCAGCGCCGACCTGCTGCTTATGTTAACCGACCAGGAGGGCCTCTTCACGGCCGACCCGCGCACCGATCCTAACGCGCAGCTGATTCCTGAAGTCCAGACGATTGACGATTCCTTGCGCGCCCTCGCCGGCAACACGCCGTCCAACCTGGGGATTGGCGGCATGAGTACCAAACTGCAGGCCGCCGATATCGCCTGCCGTGCCGGCACCGACGTTGTCATCGCCAATGGCAGCGCGCCCGATGTAATACTGCGCGCAGTCTCAGGTGAGAAAGTGGGGACCCGCTTTCCCGCACAGGAAGCGCCCCTTGAAAACCGCAAACGCTGGATCCTGGCCGGCCCCGCACCCTCGGGACATCTCCTCGTGGATGCCGGCGCCGCCAAAGCCTTGCGCCACCACGGCAACAGCCTTCTACCGGTCGGTATCACGACCGTCCAGGGCGAGTTCGAGCGCGGCGATGCCGTCTATGTCAAGGAGAAAAACGGGCCAAATCTGGCGCGCGGCATCACCCGCTACAGTAGCGCTGACCTGAATCTCATACGCGGCTGTCAGTCCCACGAGATTAGCGAACGGCTCGGATATGACTACGGGCAGGTGGCGCTCCACCGCAATGACATGATCCTATTGGAATAGGGCTGGGAGGAGATCTATGACTATAGCTGTCAAGAAGCCAGGCACGAACGACCAAAGTACAGTTCAGCTTCCTCAAAGCGAGCCTTCTCTGCCCGCGCCGCAGCAGATAGACCTCGAAGCGATGGGCAAGGCCGCGCGCCAGGCAAGCCGCAAACTGGCCGGGCTGTCCTCAACCTGCAAAAATGAGGCGCTCCACGCTATCGCCTACGCGCTCGAAGCGAGAAGCGCAGAAGTCCTTGCCCAGAACGAACTGGACATCGCCGACGGTCGCGCCAACGGTCTCAGCGACGCCCTGCTCGACCGCCTGCTCCTGACACCCGAACGAATCCGAGGCCTGGCTGACGACACGCGCCAAGTGGCTGCCCTCCCCGACCCGGTAGGCGCCGAGCTCGAAAGCCGCCTCCTGCCCAACGGGCTCCGCCTCAGCCGCCGCCGCATCCCCATCGGCGTCCTCGGCGTCATCTACGAAGCGCGCCCCAACACCACCATCGATATCGCTGTCCTCAGCCTCAAGACCGGCAACGCCGTCATCCTGCGCGGAGGCAAAGAGACCCTGCGCAGCAACCTCGCGCTCGTCTCCGTTATTTGCGACGCGCTGCAAGCCCAGGGCCTGCCCCGCGAGGCCATTCAATACATCGGCAACCCCGACAGAGCCCTGGTCTCCCAGTTCCTGCGCATGGACCAATACGTAGATATGCTCATCCCTCGCGGCGGCAACAGTCTCCACCGCCTTTGCCGCGACCAGAGCACCATCCCCGTCATCACCGGCGGCATAGGCATCTGCCACTACTACGTCGACATCACCGCCGACCAGGAACGCGGGATGGACGTCATCGTCAACGCCCGCACCCAACGTCCCTCCGTCTGCAACGCCCTTGATACGCTCCTCGTCAACCGCCAGATCGCGCCCGAGTTCCTGCCCAAACTGGCACAGCGCATGGCCGAGTGCGGTGTCGAGATGCGCGCAACACCCGACGCCATGCCCTATCTCACAGACAACGGCGCAACCGTCATCCCCGCCGGGCCCGACGACTGGGACACCGAATGGATGACGCTGATCCTCGGCGTCAAACTGGTGGACTCACTCGACGAGGCCATCGAGCACATCCAGGAGCACAGCCAGGACCACTCCGACGGCATCCTCACCCAGGACTGGAACAACGCCCAACGCTTCGTCGATGCCGTCAACTCCTCAGCCGTCTTCGTCAACGCCAGCACTCGCTTCAACGACGGCGGCCAGTTCGGCCTCGGCGCCGAGGTCGCGATCAGCACGCAAAAACTCCACGCCCGCGGCCCAATGGGGCTGGAGGAGCTGACCACCTACAAGTGGATTGTCCTGGGCGATATGCACGTGCGGGAGTAACTCGAAGGCGATCGTTCTTTCGACCGGGGCCGCGCGGCCCCGGTTTTCCTTGCTACGGTTCAACGGCGTCCGCGTAATCCAGCAGCGCAGCCGAGGCCGTCTCCAGATCCCCGAAAATACCCAATCCAACCGACGCCGCTACCGCCGCGCCCACTGCTGCCTCTTCCGCATGGCTCGGAATCAGCAGCGTCTTCTCGAATCGACCCGCCAGGATCCGGGCCAGCAGCCGGTTCTGGCGCACTCCATTGCCCGCGCCCACTAAGAGCGGCGGCTCTCCCACCACCGGCTTCATCTGTTCGAAAAAAGCGAAAAAGCCGTCTGCCATCCCTTCAAGCAGAGCGCGCGCGAAATGGGCGGGCGTGAAATTTTCCGGTGACAGCCCGCTGAATGAGGCTCGCAGCCCCGGGTCCGTACGGCTGCCGCTGAAAAACGGCTCGCACTGCAGGCCATCGCACCCAGCGGGCACCGTCGCCGCCAGTTCTGTCATTCGTTCGTAGAGGTCGCTCGGCGTTTCCACATCCAGAAGTTGCGCGCCAACCTGCTGAAAGAATCCCTGCAAGTAGGCATAGGAACGACCCCCGAACAACCCTCCCCCTATCAGCAGATACTGCCCTCCGGGAAACGGGCGGTTTTCCAACCCGGGAATGAAATGGAAACTGTCCGTGCGGGCAGAAATCTGGCCCCCGGTTCCCACGTTCAGAAGCAGACTGCGGCCCGGCTCCGGCGCACTGCCGATGAAACTGGCCTGGTTGTCCCCCAGCGCAACCGTCACCGGCGTCCCCGGCTCCAAACCGACAGCTTCAGCCAGCTCGCGCCGCAAACCCCCCACAATATCCCCGGCGCCCCCGATCGGCGGGAAGAGTCCCGCCGGCAACTCCAACCGCTCCAACAGCGTCGAATCCCAACAGTTCGCGCGAATGTCGAATATCCCGGAACTGCCCGCCAGTGTCGGCTCACACACCACCGTCGCGCCGGTCAGGAACGAGGCCACAGCATCCGGGACAAAGCAGGCAGTTACCGGGGGATCGGGCAGAGCATCCTGCAATCTAAGCCAGTATAGGCTGGGCCCCAGAAACCCCGCCGCCGGCAGACAGCCGGTATTGCGAAAGGCCTCACGCCCTCCCGCAGCCGCGATAAACCGCTCCAGCACCGGCCTGTCAGTACCGGGCAGCGGCTTCTGCACCCGCAAGTCCTGCCACGTAATCGCGGGTCCGGTCGGCGAAGCATCCGGCCCAATCAGCGCAACCCCGTGCTGCTGTCCCGTGACCCCGATGCCTTGGATGTCCGACGGGCCCAGATCTGCCTGTGTCACCAGTCCCGCCAGGCACTCCACTGCCAGTTCGTACAAGTGCGCCAGGTCCAGCTCAGCCCGCCCGGGTCCCGGAGACGAACCAGCGCGATTGGCAACGGTCCGGTGGGCCGCTTGGCTGCCGCTCTCCGGATCCAGCACTACCGCGCTCAATGAAGTCGTGCCAATGTCGAGTCCGATGATCATTGCTGATTCCCTTCAGTTGCTCCTCGAGGACATACCGCGATTGTATCCCAGATCTCCGAATGAAAGCATTCTCACATCGCAGCGTCAGTATGCATAGACCCTTGTCTCTCTGTTACAATAGGGGGAATTTCGTAGGGGGATGTCGCGACTCACTGCCCATCTCGTAAACATGGCAGTAAACGACCATCCGCATCCCCGCACCTCCATTCATGCTCTTACTCCGTACCGCACCACGCAGGGGAGGCATCATGACCACAACCACCATCGCCCAGGACAAAAGGACCCAGTTGATAGAAGACGGCTTCTGCGTCTTCGAGCAGGTGCTGTCTCCCGAAATGTTGGCCTGCGTGCGCGCCGCCAGCGACGGCCTCATCGACGCGCAGACCGCTGAACACTTCGAGGAGCAGAAATCCACCGGCAGCATGATCAGCGTCTACGATGATCCCTTCTTCGCCGAACTGGTCGCCTATCAACCCGCCCTCGACGCACTTGCCTCTATGGGATACTCAAAGCCGCGCTGGTCCTCCGGCTTCGTCATCAGCAAGCCCGGCCACTCACCGCCTCTCTTCTGGCATCAGGACTGGTGGGGATGGAACGATCCGCTCAGCTATACCGACCTCCCCCTGCAGGTCTTTGCCATGTACTATCTGGTCGACACGCGCATCGAGAACGGCTGCCTGCGCGTCATCTCTGGCTCCCATCGCAAGCGCCACCGCATGCACGACGTCGTGCATACTGCACATACGGATGAGTTGCGCCGTGCCACCGACCCGAACCATCCTGCCTACCAACCATTATCGGAAGATCAGGCCGTACCCGTGCGCGCCGGCGATCTGGTGATCGGCGACTCCAGGCTGCTCCATGGCTCCTACGCCAATCAGACCGATGAACGGCGCACTGTCATCACGATCTGGTACCATCCCAACTTCGACGTCTCCTCCCCCCGCATCCAGTCCAATCTGAGCAAGACCCAGACACGCGTAGACGACTGGCCGCCTCAGGCGCAGAATCTCGTCCAGAGATTGGTCCCCACCTATGAGGGTGACGAAGAGCCTCTGGAATGGAACCGCGTACCGGGACCTGAACTGAAGTGAGAACCGTGGGCGCTTGAAGGGATGCGATTGTCTCCTTTCCTTCTGTCCATTCTGAAATGTCGAGAAAGTGGACTTTGCAACGGGGCGAGTGGCTCAGGGCTTTGAAAGGAAACTGGACCAGAGCGGAGCAAAGAGAGAGGCCAGGATTCGCGGGGTCAATTCTGTAATTCTTCGAGGAGCCGCAGTTCCGTGCTCTGGCTGTAACCAGGGCAGCCAGCGAACGAACTCCCAGTCGCATTTCCATTCTTTCTTGTGACTCATGCTACACTTCGCAGGGGGGCATGTTTATGACAAGAGCAACGAACTTCCACGACATGCGAGGGCAACTGTTAAGTGACGGCTACTGCGTCTTGGAACAAATCTTGTCACCGGAAATGTTGGATCGCGTACGCGTCGCCAGCGACGACCTCATCGCAGCCCAGCCCGCCCAACACTTCGACAGATACAAGTCCACCGGCAGCATGATAAGCGTCTATGATGACCCCTTTTTCGCCGAACTGGTCGCCTATCAACCTGCTCTCGACGCCCTGGACTCTCTGGGCTTCCCCGATTCTCGCTGGACGTCCGGATTCGTGATAAGCAAACCGGGCCACTCGCCGCCCCTCTTCTGGCACCAGGACTGGTGGGCATGGAATGACCCGGTCAGCTACACCGATCTCCCCCTCCAACTCTTTCTCATGTACTATCTGGTGGATACCAGCATCGAGAACGGCTGCCTGCGCGTCATCGAAGGCTCCCACCGCAAGCGCCATCCCATACACGACGCCGTCCACACCACACATTCCGAGGAGCTTGGTCGCGCCGCCGACCCGTACAATCCCGCCTATCAGCCAGTGCCCGAAGACAAGGCGGTCCCGGTCCGAGCCGGCGACCTTGTCATCGGCGATGCCAGACTCCTCCACGGCTCCTTCTCCAACCGTACGGAAGAACGCCGCACGGTCATCACGCTCTGGTATCACCCCAATTTCGAAATTTCACCCCCTCCCATCCAATCCAGCGTGAGCCGTGAACAGACGCATGTGTCCTCTTGGCCTCCGCATGCACGTAAACTCGTTCAAAAGCTGGTCCCCACTTACGAGGGGGACGCAGAGCCGCTGGAAAGGAAACGGGTGCCGGGCCCTGAACTGAAGTGAAATTCGCCGCCGAAATTTGCGCGGCGACAATACATACAACTATGTAACCATTCTGAAAAGATCCTGACATCAAGGAGAACAATTCGATGAAAATGCACATTGGCGGGCAGTGGGTGGACAAGTCCGAAAAGATCGAAGTACTGCACCCCTTCGACGGCTCCGTCATCGACACCATTCCCAGAGGCGACGCGGCCGATGTAGAACTGGCCCTCGCAACCGCCGAACGCGGCGCCAAAGTCATGGCCAGTATGACCGGCTACGAACGCTACGAGATCCTCCACAAGGCCGCCCATCTGATGGAGGAGCGTAACGAAGATCTCGCTCGCACCATCACGCTTGAAGAGGGTAAGATCATCGGCGAGGGCCGTATCGAAGCCTCACGCGCCGTAGAAATCATCGCTCTTTCCGCTGAAGAGGCCAAGCGCCTCGGTGGCGAAGTCGTCCCTCTTGACGGCGCGCCCGGCGCGGCCGGCAAGTTCGGTTTCACCGTACGCGTCCCTTGCGGCGTCATCGTCGGCATCAGCCCATTCAACTTCCCCCTCCACCTCGTCTGCCACAAGATCGGTCCCGCACTGGCCGCCGGCAACGCCATCATTCTCAAGCCCGCCACCGACACGCCGCTCTCGGCCCTGAAACTGGTCGAGATCTTCCTCGAAGCCGGCACACCGCCCGAGGCGCTCCAATGCCTCACCGGATCCGGCGGCGTTATCGGCGACGCCCTCTGCGCCGACCCCCGCGTCCGCAAGATCACATTCACCGGCAGCCGCGACATCGGCGAGCACATCTGCCGTACCGCCGGCCTCAAGCGCGTCACCATGGAGCTCGGCTCCAACGCGCCTCTGATCGTCATGCCCGACGCCGACCCCGAACGCGTTGCCCAGGCCGCCGCTGCCTCCGGTTACTCCAACGCCGGCCAGGTCTGCATCTCCACCCAGCGCGTCGTCACCCACGAAAAAATCTACGGCGACTTTCTCGACGCCTTCAAGGCCACCGTCGAAAACATCACAACCGGCAACCCGCTGGCCGAATCCACAAAAATGGGTCCAATGATTCGCGAAGAAGACGCCGTGCGCGTCGATCAGTGGGTTGATGAAGCCGTAAGCGGCGGCGCAGAGCTCGTCCTCGGCGGCCAGCGCAACGGCCAGATGTACCAGCCCACCATCGTCTCCAACGTCAGCCCGGAGATGAAGATCTCCTGCGACGAGGTCTTCGGCCCCGTCGTCGGCGTCACCCGCGTCAGCGACATCGACGAGGCCATAGCCCTCGCCAACGACACCAACTACGGTCTGAGCGCAGCCATTTTTACACAAAATATCGATTGGGCCATGCGATTCGTGCAGGAAGTTGAATCCGGCAATCTGCACGTCAATTGGGGCACCCAGTGGCGCGCCGACCTGATGCCCTATGGCGGCGTCAAGGAGAGCGGCATGGGCAAGGAAGGGCCCAAGTACGCCATCGAAGAAATGACCGAAACAAAGATGGCGGTCTTCCACCTGAGCTGATAAGGCAGGCTGGATTCAACCAGGTCGAAAGAAGAGGTTTCCGACTCCGAAAGGCATCGGCGCGGGCACGTTCCCGTGTCGATGCCTTTTCCATCTCAGCCCCTAGCTATCACTGTGGAAGATAGCCAGCCGAAACTCGTGGTTCATCGCCGCCTCCTGCAAGGTCAGCCACGTTTCCCCGGCGATCTGCTCTGTACACGGGCCGAACGAACAGACTGTAAACCGCCGCGTGCGAGCTTCTTGCCCGAGCCTGTTGAGCACCGTTTGCAGCATCTGCCCTCGAAATGGGGAAAAGAGAAAATAGACCGTGCCCCCGCGCAGGTCCGCGCTGCGCGCGTCCCCCTCCCTGAAAGAGACCCCGCCAATTCCCAGCCTTTCCGCTTCACCGCGAGCCTGCTCCACGTACGCCGGCACCACCTCCAGCCCGACCGCCTCCACGCCCGTCAGTAAATTTACCAGAAACACCACCTGCCCCAGCCCGGAGCCGATGTCGACAAATCGGTCGCCGCCCGTCAGCGGCACGCGGTCCACCAGTTCCAGCACCGCGCTCACCGGCGTCGACTCATAGTGAATCATCTCAACGTCGCCCCCGTCCCACGGCTGCGGCACGCAGTCGCTGCGGAAAATCCCTGCAGCCAGCGCGTCCGCGGCCTCCGCACCCCAGTGCATGCACGCGGTACCGCCGCGCCGGTAACGGCAGTTGCTTTCAAGCAACGCCCGTAGTTGGCCCGGTTTCATCGTTCTCGACCGGATACCGATACGCAGCTTCCGAAAGAGGGCCAGGTTAAGCTCTCCCAAGTCGCCCTGCAAGGCGCGCACCCGCCGCAGCCCGCTTGCCGCGAGCCGCTGCCCGGCCTGTATCTGGTACGCCTCCCCCAGAAAATCAAGCGTCTTCAACGCCTCGAAGCGTGCCGCTAAATTGTCACTGCTGTGGAGTGTGGAGTCCCGTTCCAGAGCGGTCAGATCCCGTTCCAACTTCGACAGATCGACCATGACGGTCTCCGCGCGGGGTTATTTACTTTCTAGGTGAACTCTGCCAGCAGTTCCGTCCTGCTGGAAAACGTCTCGGCGATCAGCGGTTCGCCCACCAGGTCATATTCCAGCGCCCCGTTGATATGCACCTGCAGGATTTCGCCCGCCGGCGCCTCCGCAATGCCCGGCACGAGCACCAGACCGTCTACCTCCGGCGCGTCGCGGTAACTCCGGCCCATCACCAGCGGCGCGCCGCTCTCCGCAATCTCGCCCTGGCCCTCGACGAGGATGTCGAGCACCTTCCCAACCTGCTCCTGATTCTTGCGCAAACTAATCGGCTGCTGGACCTCCATCAGCCGCCCGTAGCGCTCCTCTTTCTTTTCCTCCGGCACGGGATCGGGCAGCTCCGCCGAAGGTGTTCCCGGCTCTGGACTGAATGGAAACGCGCCGACCTTGTCGAATTCAATTTCCTGAACGAACTGAAGCAGACCTTGGAACTCCTCTTCGGTCTCGCCCGGGTAGCCGACAATAAACGTAGTGCGCATTGCAATACCCGGCATCGCCGCCCGCAGCTTCTCCACATGGTCGTATACCATCTCCAGCCGCGATGGCCTGCGCATACGTCGCAGCGTGCGCGGGTCTCCGTGCTGCAGCGGCATATCCAGATAGGGCACGATCTTTTCCTGGCTCGCCATCACTTCGATCAACCCGTCGCTCACATGCCCCGGGTAAGCATACATCAGCCGCACCCACTTCAGCGCGTCGCCTGTGCGGTTGCAAAGTGCGCTCAATAGACGCGGCAGGCTATCCGGCTCACCCTGGTCCCGCCCAAAATCGGTCGTATCCTGCGCAACGATCACCAGCTCCTTGGCCCCCGCCTCCACCAGCGCATTGCCTTCATCGATGATGGCCTCAATGGGCCGGCTGCGCAGCTTGCCTTTGAAGCTGGGAATCGTGCAGAACGCGCACGGCGCGTTGCAACCGTCCGAAATCTTGAGATAGGCGCTGCCCCCGGCTACCGGCGGCCGCGGTACCGCCTGCACGTAACTTTCGTCCGGCTCACCCAACAGACTGTACCGCTCCAACCTGCGCTGCTCCGGCCCGCCGCGCACCTGCTTGATCAACTCCACCACATCCATCCAGCGCCGCGTACCCAGCAGACCGTCCACCTCCGGCACCCGCGCCAGCACCTCCTCGCCGTTGCGCTGCGCCAGACAGCCGGCCGCGATCAGCATCTGGTGCCGCCGCTTCCCATCCGCCAGCTCCTGCAATACCCCAATCGACTCCTCTTTGGCCGCCTCCAGAAATCCGCACGTATTCACGATCAACACATCCGCCTGCCCCGCATCGGCACTGACGCCATAGTCGGCCTGCCGCAACAGCATCTCCATGCCGTCACTGTCAACCTCATTCTTCGGACAACCAAGGGTGATCAGGTGATAGGTTTGACTCATCTTCATCAGCTAATCTCTTACGCAATCTCGCTCGCGTTCAAACAATTCTCGGCCTCACCCCAAGGGGGAATAGGCCTCGCACAACCAAGCCATTCTAGCACAGATTCCATTGAAATAAGACTCAGCCGGCGGAGAGGATGCATCCCAAAATGGTGGCGAAAAGTCGCATACCTCTGGAGGCAACCAAGCCACGGTCAGTTCCCATTCCAGTTTCCGTCAGAATAAGCGCCGCCTCTGACCCCTAACCCCTGTCCCCTAGCCCCTGCAGTTTTGGGCGGTCGGGCCTATTCGGCCCTCCCTTGTGCGGGGGCTCCGCCCCCGCAACGCCCCCTCTCCTACAACATGCCTCGCCGACCTGGTGTCTCCATTCGGGACGGGTGCCTGCCCGAGAGGGGTTCGCCACACTACGTTCCTTCAGCCCCGTCAGTTCCCTGTAGGGGCCGGCCTTGTGCCCGCCCTCGCACGCCCAACTGACGGATTCCACCGTCCGGCCAGGCCTGGCGCCTGAACTGCGCCTCGCCCAAAGACGGCAAACAACGCCAGCCACCGCTGGCACTGATTCCCCGCCAGACTCTTTCCACCTCAAATCTGGGATGCACCCGCCGGAGAAAGTCCTTTCAAGGCGGCGGCGCACGCGAGGGCACATACAATCAGGGACGAATACGATCCAACAGGTCGTCCAATTCCTGCTGGCTCGCGATCGGCCCCACAACGGTCTCGACGATCCTACCTTCGGGACTGACAAAGAAAGTTTCCGGCACACCCTGAATCCGGTAACGCCGGGCTGCTTGGCTGCGCAGGTCCGGCCCGTTAGGATAGGTGATATCAAACTCCGCAAGATAAGCGAGCGCCGCCGGCTCCTGGTCCAGATAGTCCAACCCTAGAAAGACGATACCTTTCCCCTTCTCCCGGCGCCACGTCTGTTCCAGGAGATCCGCCTCATCGCGACAGGGCGTACACCAACTCGCCCAGAAATTGATAACCACGCCCTTCCCCCGCAACTCGTCCAGGTCCACTACCGCGCCATCGAAAGTCGTGAAGCGTAGTTCCGGCGCCTCACCCGCCGCCCGCTGCTCCTGCACATTCGTCTGCCACAACCGCACGGCCAGAAGTACGATGAACGCTAGAATAGCGCCAAGGAACAACAGGCGCCAGTAATACACTGCTCGCCTGGCAGGCGTTTCCGGCTGTAATTCCTTGCTTGACTCTGGCGGGGTTTCACTCTCTGGAATTTCCGCTGTGCCGCCTTCCGACTCCGTCAGTTCAGTCATAGCGGGCCAGTTCCTCATCCAACCGCCGCTCCCGCTCATCAACCTCTTGCCCGGCTACTCTGGCCGCCGTCGGTCTCTGAGTACCCGCCATCTGTTGCAGGCGCAGCCAAAGAAAGACGCCGCCGGCCGCCACCGCAACCAGCGGCAAGATCCAAGCCAGCCAATTGAAACCCCGCCTCGGCGGTACCCCCAGCACCTGCGGCCCGTACTGCTCCAGGAAATAGTCCCGGATCGAAGCCGGGTCCTCACCCTCCGCCAATTTGATCTCGATCACCTCCCGCATCTGCGCACATGCCTTCAGTTCGCAGCTATCCAACCGCAGCCTGCCGCCGCACAGCGGGCACCACAAGTCCCGTGCAACGGTGTTCACTTCATCAGAGGTGATGCCGGTGACTTCGTCTTGGGCAAAAAGGGGCGGGCTGCTGAACATGGAAAAGACCAGCAGGCAAATAGCTAGAATGGCAAAACGTAGAATGGTCGAATGCGCAGCAGTATCGCCAATTGCGCGCGCTTTGAGGGGAGAGGTCATGCGTGTACTGTGCAGAACAATGCCTAACTACACGGCAGGCTGCTCAGTCAATCTTACAAAGAGACATTTCGCCAGGGAGCGGCCGATTATCTTCACGAGCCCCCCCGGTTCTGTCTGCGTGGAACTGTCGTCGATCTGTACGATGCTGGGCCCATCAAAGGGCTCTACATTTAATACTTTGACTCGATGCCCGGGTTCGAGATTCATCTGTGTCAGATACCGCAGCATCGGCGCGTTATGGTTGGCTACCCGCCGCAATTCACCTGTCTGCCCCGGCCGCAGTTCAGCCAGACTGACCAGATTCTCGCTCTGTACTAGACCGTCTTCGCTCGGAACTGGGTCTCCGTGCGGGCAATGGGTCGGGAAGTTGCACAGGATCTCCATGCGCTTCTCGAACTCTGGGCTGATAGCGTGCTCCAGCCGCATCGCCTCCGCCTTCACCTGGTCCCAGGTGAAGCCCATTACCTCGATGAGAAACACCTCCAGCAGCCGGTGCCTTCGCAGTAACTGCAACGCCGCCAGCCGCCCCTGATCGGTCAACTGAATTCCGGCTTTTGCAGAGCGCACCACGTGTCCCGTCTCTGTCAGCCGTTTGGCCATGCTGCTCGCCGCAGCCGGCGTCACCTCCATCTTCTGTGCCAGCACAGAAGTGGAAATTCTGTCGCTGGTTTCGCTCAACTCGTAGATTGCAACCAGGTAGTCGAGCATCCCATCGGTAATGATGTTGCAGAAAGTGCGCATGATCGCTATAGTTCAACCGTTGGGAGATGGGTAGACAACTGCGACAATTGCCAAATTATAATATGTCGTCTAATCGCTGTCAACACTGAATCAGTCTTGTCAACCACTACCCACCCTTCACCACAATTGTTCATGCCTTGGGTAGCGAATACTGTAGTCCACAGGCCGCCCCTTTTGCTCCTGCCCCTTCTCAGCCGGCTCTGGCGTGGGGCATCTACGGAAAGACCTAATGCAACGCAAAATCGTCGATCTGAGCTACCCCCTTGCTCCTTCGACACCCCCCTTTCCCGGTGATTCTCCGGTCGAAATCGAAGTGCGCACTTCTATCCCCGCCGACATCCCACCCGGCACACCGGGACACATGAATACAAGCAACCTGCGCACTTCCCTCCACTCCGGCACACACATGGATGCCTTCTTCCACTTCTATCGAGACGGGGCAACGATCGATCAGATCCCGCTGGCACAGTGCATCGGCCCGGCCCTGCTGCTTGACCTCTCCACCAAACTGCCCAAAGAGGAAATCACCGCCGACGATCTGCTCCCCCATCGCCAGGCCATCAGTCGCACCCCAAAAGTGATCCTGAACACCGGCTGGGCGCAGAATTGGGGCAATGAGCAGTATTTCACCGCCTACCCGCCTTTGACCGGGGACGCCGCCTGCTACCTCGTGGAATGCGGCATCGAGCTGGTAGGAATCGATACCCCATCCGTCGACTATTCACCCAACGACGCCCACTTTATACTCCTGGGCAATGAAGTTCTCATCGTCGAAAACCTGACCAATCTCGAACAGATCGGCCAGCCCCACTTTCAATTCGTGGCCCTGCCCCTCAGGATTATAGGCCGGGACGGGTCCCCAGTGCGAGCTATCGCCATTTCCGAAGAAACGTAGTACGCCCCATACCATTCTCCCGCTCGCTGACATCGCGACTGTCCAAAATACAAATGCACTGAAGAGGTTAAGTCATGGCACAGAAGATAGCAGAAAAAGCCGCGCCCGCCCTCCACAGTGACAATACACCGACGCCCGTTGAAGCCAGCCCCACGCCAGCGGAACGCTTCTTCTTCGACAACAACGGCTACCTGGTTCTCGAAAGGTTCCTCAACGCAGACCACGTCAACCTCCTGCTCCAGGCCCTCCACCGCGTGATACAACGGCGGCGCAATCTGCAGGAACAGGAGTGCTCACATACCGGCATCACTACGCTCATGGGCGAAAAGAGTACCCGAATCTTCTACATTCTCGACGACGATCCCCTGTTTCTGGAGATGCTCGACTGGCCCGCCATCTGGCCCTACGTAACCGGCCTTCTCAATGCCCTCCCCCATCACCATGCCTCTGACGCCATCGTCGAGCATGGCAGCGACCTCATCGGCCGTGGCATGAGATGGCATATCGACGGCATTGACGACGGATTCAGAATCCTGGGCCCGCAGATTCCTCTGCTGCAACTCAAAATCGGCTACTATCTCAGCGATATGACCCAACCCGGCCAGGGCAATCTCTGCGTCCTGCCTGGCAGCCATAAGGCCGCCTCTGCGCCAACGCGCGAAGACCTGCAGCGGTGGGGCAAATCTGCCGGAGTTGCGGAGATCTGCGCGCCGGCAGGGACCGCCATCCTGTTCCACAATGCCCTCTGGCACTCCGCCGGCCCCTTCAGCAGCAAAAATGGTCAACGCGCCATGCTCTACTACGCCTACGAGCATCCCTGGATGATCGCTTCCCAGGAACACTGGGGCTATTCCAGCCAATTCTACAACAGGCTCTCACCGGCTCGACGCAAACTGTTCCACGGATTTCTCTTCGACCCACCAGAACAGCGCTGGGGATAGGAGCCGCCTGTCAGCCTCCGTCGGCAACAGACCCCCTTCCCGAGGACCTGCAAAACTGGACTGTCAGGCAACTCTGCTGGTAGGATGATCTCCCTTGCACCTGGTCGCAGCCCTGGCGAATCCGTGCTTCAACATGCCGTTGACATGAGTTGTACGGGGCCGGAAATACAAGTGGCTGTTCCCGAACTGTGCGCTCAGCCGCCGCCGCACTGGCGCGAATCCGCCGCGATCGCGAACTGAAGGAGCAACGGAAAATGAAGATCAAAGCCTTCTGGAGAGTCTGCGCGCTGATCGGCGCATTCCTGTTTGCCGCATGTGCCCCAAGCGAACCGCCAAGTACCCAGCAGCCGGGTGCGAACACCGCGGCCGCGCCTACCCCCACAACCGCGCCGGCACACACGCCTGCCTCAACTCCGGCAACCGCTTCAGAAACCAGCACGCCTGCCCCCGAGCCCCAATCCCAGCAATGGCCTGCCTGGCCGGCCATCACTCTGGTCGAAACAATGTCCGGCCTGAGAAATCCTGTTGACCTCGCCCACGCCAAAGATGGTTCCGGACGCATCTATGTGGTCGAGCAGATAGGTCTGGTCCAGGCATTTGACGACGGTGGCATCGGCCAGTCTCCGTTCATGGACATCCGCGACCGCGTCAGCTGTTGTGGCGAGAGAGGACTGCTTGGCATCGCCTTCCCCACCGACTTTTCCAGCAGTAGGACCCTCTACGTCAACTACACCACCACCGACCCCGGCAGTCTCCATACCCGAGTCTCCCGTTTCCGCCTCCATCCCGACGTCCACCAGGTCGATCCCGATTCCGAGGAAATCCTCATGCAGTTCCACCAGCCCTGGCGCAATCACAACGGCGGCCAGATCGCATTCGGCCCCGACGGCTACCTCTGGATCGGAACCGGTGACGGCGGCAGCGCTGCCGACCCCCAGGACAACGGGCAAAAGGGCCAGACTCTGCTCGGCAAACTCCTCCGTATCGATGTCTCCGCCGCCGCTGATGCCCCCTATGCCATCCCTCCCGACAATCCTTTCATCGGCAATGACGTCTTCCTCGATGAGATCTGGGCCTATGGTCTGCGCAACCCCTGGCGTTTCTCTTTCGACCGCGAAACCGGTGACCTCTACATCGCCGATGTAGGCCAGAACGCCTGGGAAGAGGTGAACTTCCAACCCGCCGGCAGCTCCGGCGGCGAAAACTACGGCTGGCGCATCATGGAAGGGCTTCACTGCTTCAATCCCTCTTCCGGCTGTCCCACTACCGGTCTGACCATGCCGGTGGTCGAGTACGACCGTATCAGCGGGCTGTCCATTACCGGCGGCTACGTCTACCGGGGGCAAGACCACCCAGCCCTGCAGGGCATCTACTTTTTCGCAGACTATGTCACCGGCAATATATGGGGTCTTAAGCAGGTGAACGGCGTATGGGAGTCCGAGCTGCTCCTGGACAGCCCCTACAATGTCAGTAGCTTCGGCGAAGATGAGGACGGCAATCTCTATCTCCTCCATTACAGCGGCACAATCTTTCAGGTTCAGGCTGCTGGCCGAAACTGAAGCAATTCCGCTGACGATGCGACCGCTAGCGCGCCGCGCGTGAAACGCATTTGAGTATCTCTAAAGCAAAACAGCACCACCGAGAGGACCTGCCATGGATTTCGACCTGATTGTCATCGGCGGAGGTATCGTCGGAGCGGCTGCAGCCTACCGCGCCGGCCAGCTTGGCGCCCGTACCCTGCTCTGCGACCGGCGCGACACAGGCCGCGCCACCGACGCCGGCGCCGGCATCCTCGCCCCCGAAAGCGGTACCCGCTACGGCCGACTCTGGTATGACTTCGCTCTCGATGCGGTCGACTACTATTCCGTGCTGATCGAAGATCTGACCGCCGACGGTGTACCTGCCGCAGAACTTTCTCAGGCATACAGCCGCTGTTCCATGTTGACTGTTGCTCTTGATGAAAGCGAAGCGGCCGACCTGGCTGAGATGGAGCAGGAAATCTACGCCCGTCAAGAGGAACGTCGCCCGCCCCCCGCGGAGCGTATTCAACGCATCTCTTCCGCCGAGGCACGTGACGCCTACTACCCTCTGCTGGCCGACGTCAGCGCGGTCCTGCTCCAACCGGTCACCCGCCGAGTCGACGGCCGTCTCATGAACGCAGCTCTCGAGCACGGCCTCCGCAGCCGCGGCGTCCACACTCTTGAAGCCGACGTGGCGGCTCTGTTACTCGAAGACGGCCAATTGATCGGTGTCCGCACTGTTTCAGGGGATGAATTCACGGCTGGCGCGGTACTCATTGCAGGTGGCGCCTGGTCAGAAGCCTTCGGCAGCCAGCTCGACGTCCAAATTCCTGTTGCCCCCCAGCGCGGGCAGATCATCCACCTGCGTCTTCCCGAACAGGACAGCGGCGCCTGGTCGATCGTGAGAGGATTCAGCGGCCACTATCAGGTACCCTGGCCCGGTGGTCGCGTCGCTGTCGGCGCCACCCGCGAGACCGGCAGCGGCTTCGCTCCCCACGCGACCGTTGCCGGCATCCAGGAAGTGCTGCACGAAGCCCTGCGCCTCGCCCCCGGCCTGCACAACGCCGCCATCCACGAAATCCGCGTCGGCCTGCGTCCCTACACCACCGATCACCTACCGCTTCTGGGCTCCATTCCAGGCGCGAAAGGTGTATACCTTGCAACCGGCCACGGGCCCACCGGTCTCACCCTCGGCCCGTATAGTGCAAAGCTGGTGGTCGAGCAAGCCCTCGATCAACCGGTCGCCTGGGACCTGGCGCCCTTTTCTACGACCCGCTCCTTTAGCTGAGTGGCAAACAACTCCTGTTCGCAACCGGCCCCCGACCGGAAACTGTCGTGCGACGCCTGCCACAGGATCTACCGGCTTCTGACTAAGGCTATCCCAAACACCTGAAGACAGGCATACTCGTGGTATACTCATGACCATAATGGCGACAACGGAATCAATGAACGCTCAGCCGTTGACAACTGAGCAACTGGAGCAGGCCAAACAATATATCCTGAAAAGTCTGCCGCAGATACTGGAGCAATCACCCGAATTTGTTGTTTTTGTTGAAGGGGTGGTCGCCGACAAGTTTCCGCGACGAGACGAGTTTGCGCGTCTCCTGGATCAAGTGGAGGCGCATCGCCGGGAAACGCAGCAATTCCAGAAAGAAACTGGCGAACGATTCGACAAAGTCGACGAGCAACTTGAATCCTTGGGACTGACCCTAGCCCGCCTTGGCTCACGCTGGGGCATCCATAGTGAAGATCTCTTCCGCAAAACCATGAAGTCCGTGCTCGAAGAATCCTTCGAAGCCACGGTGGAAGAGAAAAATATCCAGGGGGAGCAGTTTGACCTCGTCGTCATGAAGAACGGCGACCACATCCTGATCGAGATCGCCGCTAGTGTCCGGCGCAATATCCTGGAGCGACTGGACCGCAAGAAGGCTCTCTATATTTCCGAAGTGGGGATTGTGCCGGCGCGGATTATTCTGGCAGTCGGCACGATAAACAGTCGTTCTGCTCAGATCATTCGCGATGCGGGATTCGAAGTCGTTGAGCCTGACGACGACTTCTATGGCGAAGAATAACCGCGTCCGTTGCCGGTGCGTTCTTTCCGGCACATGGCAACGAGCGCAATGCACCTGATCTGCTGGAACTTATATGTGGCTTTTGGTTGGCTTGATACCGGCCCTATTCTTTGCATCCAAACCTTGATGCCCCGCCCATAACCTCAAGGACACGCTATTCCTGGCTTCAACAAAAAACCAGTCCTGATCCCGACTGAGTTGCTCTAAGTAAATATCGGTCCACGACTATCTCCCGGTCACACCTGTATGCAACTGACAACTGTAGACAATATCCCCCCTGCCATCGCCTCTTCCCACGGCGAACGACCTGAACAACACGATCAGGCAACCCCTTCCCGCACAGCCTACACAATCAAAGAAATGCCGGAAGACCTCCGCCCCAGAGAGAGGCTGGAGTATGCCGGCGCCGGCGCCCTCAGCGCTGCTGAACTCCTCGCGATTCTGCTGCGTACCGGCGGCAAGGGCGAGAACGTCATCCGCCAGTCCGAACGGCTGCTGACCGAATTCAATGGTCTGCCCGGCCTCGCACGCGCCAGCTTTGAGGAGTTGACAAAAGCCCACGGCGTCGGCAAGGCCAAGGTCACCCAGATCAAAGCCGCACTCGAACTCGGACGCAGACTCCTGCTCGCCGCCCCCCAGGAGCGGGCCAGGATCCAGAGCCCCACCGATGTCGCCAATCTCGTGATGCTGGAAATGGGAATGCTTGAGAGGGAACAGGTGCGGGTCGTTCTCCTGGACACGAAAAACCATGTCCAGCGCACACCGGTTGTCTATTCCGGCAGCCTCAACGCCGCCGTAATTCGTGTAGGTGAAATCTTTACAGAGGCCGTGCGCGCCAACAGCGCATCACTCATCGTCGTCCACAACCATCCCAGCGGCGATCCAACGCCCAGCCCCGAAGACGTGCAGGTGACAAAACAGATCGTCGCCGCGGGAAAGCTTCTGCAGATCGATGTTCTCGATCATCTGATCATCACCCGCGACAAATATGTTAGTTTAAAGGAAAGAAGGTTGGGGTTCGACTGATGCCAGGCGCAACTGCTACGCCAGCGCACTGACACTGAGTAGGTAATCGGTCACCGCGCGCACGTCGCCGGCATTCAACTGCTGCTCCTTCTTCGTGCGCACGTACTTCTTCAACTGATCCACCCGCAGCACCGGCATCGAGGGGTTCTCAAGCTCCAACTGCATCGCCGGATTGATGAAGACCGCTGCGCTCTCGATCGGAATGTCGGCAGCGTTTACCGCCAATTCACCGCTGGACTCTCCCTCTTGAAGCAGCTCTCGGACTTTCCGTTCAGTCTCCTCGATCTCACGTGTGGGGTTGCCCAGCCCCTCCCGGTTGAGAAACGTGAGTAATCGGCCCAGGCTGAACCGTTCCCGCCATCTGTCCCCGTATACGGTCACCGTCCCTTTGTCGCTGCGCACAAGAAACACACGTACACCGGAAGGCCCGACCAATATGTAGGGCACCTCATCCAGACCCCACAGAAAGAGGGCATACTTGTCGTCAAAACCTTTCAGCCCGTTCTCGACAAGCTCATCCGGTCGCGCGACCTTCTTGCTGCCCGGCCAGCGGCGGGGAGCGAATCGGTTGATGTAATAGCTCCCCACATTGGAGGCGATAAATCCCACCGCCAGCGCGCCAAAGCTGACCACCGTCCAGTATCTCTGAATAAAGCCGGTCAGAGCGTTCGCAGCCGGTTCGTCCGGCGGAAACCAGTTCGGCGTGAAACTGGCGAGAAGGCCCACAAACAGGATCGCTAAACCCCCCAGGGCAATTCGCCGTCCCCGCTGCTCTCTTGACTTAATCGCCGGCAGATTGCGGTACACTTTCATGAATTTGAATTCTTTGATGACTTGGCTGATTTACCGATGGAGTTCGACTACCTCTTCCTGGCTGTCGATTACTTCACTGACGCCCGACTGTATCTCCTCAACCAGTCGCGAATCGATTAACTGCTTCGCATTCCGAATCGTGTGGCGAATGGCGTTGGCGTTGCTTCTGCCGTGTCCGACGACCATCAGATTGGACAGACCCAGCAGCACCGCCCCGCCAAACTCACTGTCATCAAGCCTTCGCGCCATCCTGCGCAGCGCCGACCGTACCAGCAGACCGCCGATGCTGCTGATCGGCCCGGCCGTAATCTCATCCAACAGGACGCCCTGAAGTAGCTTGACGATGCCCTCAGCGCCCTTCATGAAAACATTGCCCGTAAACCCGTCCGTGACAACCACATCCGCAATGCCGCTTGTCACGTCCCGCGCCTCGATGTTCCCCATGAACCGGATGCCGGGCGTCTCCTCCAGCAATTCAGTCGCCTCCAGGACAAGCTGATTGCCCTTGCCCTCCTCTTCACCGTTGCTCAAAATGCGAACGCTCGGATTCCGCACGCCCATAATGCGCCGTGAGTATACGCTGCCCATCACACCGAACTGCTGCAGCTGCTCCGGCTTGACGTCCGTATTCGCCCCAACGTCCAGGATCAGGCAGAATCCCCGCAAAGTAGGAAAGGGAACGATCAACGCCGGACGCAAAATACTCTGCATCCGACCAAAGTGAAGAATGCCCGCGGCCAGCGCGCCGCCCGTGTTACCCGCCGTAACAAAGGCATCCGCCTTGCCTTCCTTCACCAGCTGGCAGGCCACCACCATCGAACTGTCTTTCTTGGTGCGTACCGCCTTGACCGGCTTGTCCGACATTTCGATCACTTCATAGGCAGGCACGATCGGCAGATCCAGCCGGTGCGTCGGATGCCTTGCCAACTCCCGCTCAATGACGTCCGGCCGCCCGACCAGCGACACAGTCACGTCGTACTGCCGGGCCGCCAATATCGCGCCGGATACAATTTCGTGTGGAGCATTATCTCCGCCCATAACGTCCAGGGCAATATTCATTCAGATACTCCTCCAATCGGCAATATCATCCATGCTATACTACTATAAGTTCGGAGCTATGTAGAAATCGCCTGAAAAGCAAAAGCTGTCAAATTAGCTTCGATTTTCAGGCGACGCGGCAGAAGTGCCGCCCTTTGCAATGGGAGCGTGACCTTGAATTTCGGACCGGAGCAGATGGCGCGCAGAGTGCAGAACGACGGCATCGTCGCTATCGTGCGCGGCGACTTTCCCGCCCAGAAAATCCTCGAAATCGGCGACGCACTCCTGGCAGCCCCCGTTCTAATCATGGAGGTGACACTCAACACTCCGGGCGCCTTGGACCTGATCCGGATGCTGCGCGCCCGCTTCGGCGAAAATATGTACATCGGGGCCGGCACCGTACGCACCGTAGACCAATTTAATGCCGCAGTCGCCGCCGGCGCACAGTTTACCGTCGCGCCCGGGCTGAATCCTGCCGTCGTCACCCAGGCCCGCAAGGCCGATATCCTGCACATCCCCGGCGTCTACACCGCCACCGAAGCCGAAACCGCCAGCGCAGCCGGCTCCCGCCTCCTCAAACTCTTTCCCGCCAACATAGGCGGCCCTGCCTATCTCAAAGCCCTGCGTGCCCCGCTCGACGACATCCAGTTTGTTCCGACCGGTGGCATCGGTCCGGACAACGCCGCCGCCTGGGCCAGGGCCGGAGCCGCCGCTCTTGGGGTCGGCAGTTCACTCGTCACCGGCCCCCACCAACCCATGGCCGACCTCATCCAGCGCGCCCGCGCCTTGCGCCAGGCCTGGGAATCCGGCAACGCCTCCGCCTGATCCATCTGGGGCCCGTTGACATTTCCTTCCCCCCGGCCGTCCCTCGTAGGGGCACCCCTTGTGGGTGCCCAGGCCCGCACCCCGATAAAAGCAAGCGCCCCGCGGAAATCCAGGAACTGTTCAGCCCGATCCTCCAGACCGGCGACGCCACCACTCACCACCTGCCCAATTCCTCACCCCCGCAACTCGTTCATCGCCGCCGGCAAGAGCGGCAGCAGATCACTGGCGACAACCCCCGCACATCCGATCCGCTCTTCGCACAGTTCCCCCGCCCGCCCGTGGAGCCAGGCCCCCAGGCACGCGGCATGAAAAGGAGACAGCCCCTGCGCCAGCAGGCCGGTGATGGCGCCGGCCAGAATGTCGCCTGTTCCCGCCGTAGCCAGGGCTGCTGTAGCAACTGGTAGGACGGCAAGGTCTCCGCCCGGCGCCGCGATTACCGTGTAGGGGCCTTTCAGAAGAACAACCGCCTGCCATGCCGCGGCCCGCTCCCGCGCCAGGTTCCAGCGATCAGATGCCACCTCCTCCACCGAGCCAAAACCGCAAAGGCGGGCCATCTCCGCCGGGTGCGGAGTCAGCACACAGTCAGCCGGCAGAAGCGCCGGCCAGTCGTCCAGCTGCGCCAGATTGTTCAAACCGTCCGCATCGATGACGGTCGGCGGCAGCGGAAGCGAATCCGCCGGCAGCTGGTCCCGGCGGCGGATCGGACCGAACGGCGAGTCAGCCGCAGGATCCCCGTCCGCCTCGCTGCCGGAGGCAGTCCTCTGGCCTGACGCCCCCGCCTCCTCCGCAGAAATCTCGCCGTCAGAGCCCGCAAATGCTCTCGGCAACGCCGACGGCCGCTGTCGATGATTTCTGCGCAGCAAGCGCTCCATGAATCCGCGCGTTGCGTTCTCCTGGCCCAGCCCGCAGCCTATGAGCAATGCGTCATATTCCTCCAGCCTTGCGCTCACGTTGGCGGCCGCGGCCTCGTTCACCACGCCCAGGTCGTGGCTGAGAAGAATCCACGTCGGTTCAGACAACGCCGAAGACACAGGCACCCACACCGGCTGGGGAATCGCGCCGGTTACCAGCCCCGCGCCCACTCGCCCCATTGCCGCACAGCTGAGGTAAGCCGCCCCGGGGTAGTTGACGCTGCCCACCACCGCCATCCCCTTACCGAAAGACCCCTTGTGGCTGTTTCGGCTGCGCGTCGGCAATAGACCGGAAACCTGTTCCGGCGTCAAGAAAAACGTCCGCAAATCGGCCGTCAGTTCCGGAGGGATGCCGATATCCGCCACCGCCAGTTCGCCAATGACCCCCGCGCCCGGGAACTGAAAGTGCCCCGCCTTTGCGCAACCAAAGGTCACCGTCATATCGGCCGGCACCGTAACCGGATCGAGCGCACCGCTGTCCGCGTTCAAACCGCTGGGTACATCCACGGCGACCACTGCCAGCGGCGGCCGCGTTTCTCCTTCACCCCTTTCCAACGCATCTTCAGAGCCGGCTTCATATGCCGAGTCTCCTGCAGTTGACATGCGATTCTTGCGAACTTCGATCACCTGCTTCAGGACGCCGGCCAGCTTCCCCTCGATCGGGCGGTTGGCGCCGGTCCCCAGCAACGCGTCAACCACAATATCTGAGTCGTCCAGCCACGCCCGAAGTTGCACCCCATCCTTGTCCTCTTCGGCGCTTTGCGTCGGCACATTTCGATCGAGTACCTTCCCCAAGTGGCCCTGGTAGTCCTCCTTCGGCTTGGCCTTACCTTTCGGCGTCCCCTTCCTCTCTCTCTTTCCAGCCTCTCCTTCCTTTGCCGGAACCCCGCCCCTCGCCCACAGATAAACCCGGACACGGTATCCGGCGTCGCAGAGATGACGCGCGCACACCAGCCCGTCGCCGCCGTTGTTGCCCGGCCCCACCAGCACCAGCACCGACCGGTCCGCGCCCCCCGAATAGCTCTCCTGGATCGCTTCGGCCAGGGCAGTCCCCGCCTGCTCCATCATCGCCGCATAGCTCTGACCGCCCGCATCGGCCTCCTTTTCCAGGCGCTGCATCTCCTCGACGGATACGATTCGTGTATGGTCTGCGATCTCATTCATAGCGTGCCTCGTGCAAGCCGGTCCTGTCAGGACTACGTTACCCGTATCGGATGGGGTAACGGCTGGTTGAATAGATAACCCTTCTCATTGAAAGGAATTTCGTCTGGTTGCGTATTGCCCGCGGCGTCCGTCGCCCGCGTCATAATCGTGTGCTCGCCCCGTCCCGCATCCCAAGTAAAGCCGAAACGCGTCCAGGAATATCTGAATGCGCTGTCGCTGAAATCTTCCGCTAGATGCCCGAATTCCGCTTGAATCTGCGGCTCTTCCAGCGTAGAGACGTTCCATGTCTCCCCGGAACTGCTGCTCCACTCCACTTCCGCAATCGGCCCGTTCGGCGAGTGCGCAAAGCCATATATGCGGTGCTCCCCCGCCCCCAACTCTGCCGGCCACGGCAGCGCCAGCGCGCTCTTGACCGTCTGCACTGTCAACGGCTTGCCCAGCGCTTCACCTTCCGGTGGATAGGCATCGCCGATCAACGTGTATGAGGTCGTGTTGTTTCGGGTCCAAAGCTGTTTCGACGAGACCACGATTCGCCCTAGCCACTTTACATTGGCAGCCCCGACCCACCCGGGCGCCAGCGCCCGCAATGGGAAGCCATGATCCCTCGGCAGCGCCTCACCATTCAGCGCATAGGCCAGCATCGTATCTGGATCCATCGCCTTTTCGACCGGCATGACGCGTCGGAATCCCTCTTCCGGCGAACCCGTGTCCAGCCCAACCAAAAGCACGCTGACCGCCTCTTCGGTGATGCCCGCCCGCTCGAGCACGTCCCGCATCGCCGCGCCTGTCCATACGCCGTTGCCCACCGCCCCCGTTTTCCACTGCGTCCCTTTTGCCGCCCGCCCTTTCACCAAGTCGAACATGGCCCGTTGGTTGCCCGCGCATTCCAGGTAGGAAATTAACGTCCTGCTGGGCAGATTCAAAATGTCATCGTAGGAAAGTTCCAATCGATTGGAAACCGCGTCGCCCTCGACGGAGAGCCGCCAGTCAGCCGCGTCGACTTCCAGGCTGACCGAGTTGTTGCGTACAAAAAAGAACCGGCTGGGAGTGATCAGTCCCTGCATGTTTTCCAGTCGGGCTTCCAGATTCCCGCCGTCGAGATCGATGAATGGTGCCGGGTCCTTGCTGAATTGAGGAACTTCTTCCGTGCTATCGTCAGCGGTCGGCGCCGTCGCCGTGGGCAGTGGCAATCCAGCACAGGACGCCAGCACAGCCGCAGTCCCGCCAGCCGATAGCATCTGCAAAAAACGACGCCGGCTCATGCCTCGTTCAAGCGCGAAGTTCCAGAGCTTCCGACCTTTATATGTGCTCATCATTGAGATGTCTTTCGCTGCAATGAGAGGATATTCTCTTGCTGTAAAGGATGAAAGGCTAGCAAGATGAGAACTGTTCGTCTTGGAGGAGACGTGCCTACCCTAAAATGGTTTTGCCTCATTGCCAGCCAAACAAAAGAGAGATTTTGAAGCAAGTAGCAACGAGGGTCCCTTCGATAACTTTCGCTTGTAGCTAATGCAAAACCCTAGTGAGTATGAAGAATCTTCTCTAAGTTCAGTTCGTTTTCTCAAATGTGAGAATTATCTCTCGGCGCAATCGTCCACCAAGCGAGGCTTTTGCCGACTGTGTAGCCGGTGGAGGCAAGTATCGACGGTTCGCCGGCAGTTCCCTGGAACGCTTCGCTTTGCAACGGAGACCCGCAGAATTCGCAACCGCCTCCACAATGATGGCATTGGGGATATACGTGCCCCGTACTGTGTTCTCACCAATCACATATACTGCCTGTCCTTCATGAACGAGGACTCTGGCAGTTTCTCTAACGACGCGCCTCATGTCGTCAATGTACCGCGCAAGAATCTTTCTCTGCCTCGTTTCCAATACCGGGTTTAAGTCCAACGCGGAGAAGACGTCTTGAATCTCATGGTCATTGTCCGCTTCTTTCCCGACCTCAGTTCCAACCGAAACCGACCTACGGCTGCGTAGTTCCTCAATGGAATATCCCATCCAGACTAAGGAGAATTTGCTGCATCGAAAGTAGTCGATCGCGTTTAAGTACGGAGGGGACGTAAGTACTAGGTCAATTGAGCCGTCATCAAGAGGCAGACTACGGGCATCCCCTTCATGTACTGTAGTCGAAGGCCCAGGGGCTCGAGTTCTATTGTCTAAACAGTTCTTGGCAACGCGATTCACAGCAGACAAGAAATTTCCAAATGGTTCTGATGGTGCACGTTTGAAGACGCGATGCGGCCGGCTGTGAGACAAGTCCATCGCTAACGATGCCCCCGACTTCTTGGCAATAATTAGGCGAGAAAAGGCACACCAAAGCGCACTGCGAATTCTTCTGCACTTAATTTCTTTGATGGCAGAGGCTAGCAAAGTTAGTTGCCGACGCGCGTTGCCATCGAACCAGAAACTTAGGAAGCCTTTGGTTTCATCGTCCGAGCCTAAGGGGTATGCGTCACCTTCTTCGAGCGATGTGAACCCGCATTGAGCCCGTTCCAGAACTTGCGTTCCCTGCTCTAGCAAGGATTCTGCATCAACTGGTGTCGTCCAAACCCTTGAAATGAGAACAGAAAGTGGGTCGATATCTAGACCGATGGCATGGTGTCCCCTAGACTGAGCGACAGCAAGTACTGTTCCAGAGCCAGACATGGGATCGAGTATGCGTAAGGGTTGGTTGGTTTCTGCAATTGCGTCAAGAGCAAGGCCTGGAGCCATCCGAGCAGGGAATGGATGGACCGGGTTTCGTCCTAGGATTTCGATGACGGTTCTTCCATTTAAGATGTCCGACATATCTGGCCTCTCACAAGCTCTTGTCAGGGGGATAGTCATGCAAAGCTGTCTCAATTGCGGCAATCACATTTTCAACGCTCTGGTCCAGATCAACTTTTTCTGACGTAGCGTAAATGGCACCGGGCGCCATCTGGGCCATGGCAAAGCATAGGTCGTAAAGTTCGCTGTCTTTCCCAAAAGTAATGGGAGGAGTCAAATTCCTCAGCGCGACGCGAAGCCCTGAATATCGTACCGGCTCAAGAGGAAACTCCTTTTGTAATTCGTGTATTGTTTCCACAATTCTGCCGTATGGCGGATTCTCAACTGGTAACCTGTGTATTGAATCAATCCATCGGTAACTTTCCTGGGGAAGACTACATTCTTGGAAAAGTTCGCGGATTTTCCTCAATCCAATCTGCTTTATGGGACGAAGCCTTACGAGCCGGGCAAGGTCGTCTATTGTCATTAGGGAAACTGTTCTGTGCTCTCCTGATTGCTTCGATTTGTCGCGATATTCTTTGATGGACTTCCCGAGCGCCGATTCCTCCCCTTGTGAAGTCTGAAAGTCCGGGCCAATTACCACAGCGTGTTCGCATTTGAACTCGTCGCGATGCCGAACTACAGCAGCGGGGTTTACGTCTTGCTCCGACACCCTCGCTCCATGATGCTCTTTACTCTTCGCTTCTAGGCTCACCCTGTAATGTTGTGGGTTCCCTCTCTTATCTGGGAAGAGATTAGCTGTGGCCACGCCGTCTGGTTGCCCTCGCTTGCCAAATTGAGTGACATCGAAGCCGAGGCAGCGGAAGGCAATACAAACACATTCCTCCAAACGATCTGGGTTGTTTCTAGCGTCGGAAAGCGCATTTGCGATGGATAAAGCGCTCTGCTGTCCCGATTCGTTTGCGAGGTATCGTAAGAGTTGGTTTCGTTCTGATAGGAATTCTTCAATGTCCTGTGGTTTTACACCAACTGCGTACAAATGGGCTTCGGTCAGAACTTCGGCCATGGCGAATAGTTCAAGAGGCTGTCCGAACCTTCGATGTGTGAAAGCGTCATGAAAAGTGGAGACAAAATCATGCCACCTGTTGAGAAGTAATGTGCCTGACTGCGGGTCGAACCTCACGAGGCCGTCTCGTCCCGAGCCCTCAAAATCGTCGGTTACAGTTGTAACAAACTTTCCGGGATTGTTGGCTCGGTTATCGAGTAAGTCAAGGAACGCCTCGCGCTCCTCTTGCGACGTGAACTGAGGGACTATCAGGTAACGAGATTTCAGTCTGCCCTCAGCAACTGCTTTTGCGAGACCTACAATGGGTCTGCGTGACAGACTCGCTGGACTATCGGCCAACTTTCGAGACAATTTGGCCCCTGGCTCTTCGTCTTTGTCATGCCTCTCCAATGTAGGGCGGACAGCGTTGAATATTGCTCTCAAGAGGTTTTGTGCTGTATCAAGCATAGGGCCTTCGCCGATTGTCTCCCTATTCGAGCGAAGCCCGCGGTCCAGCCCGTCAATGTGGACTACAAGGCGGAAGCGCCCGAATGTCCCATGCCTGAGTTCATTTGGGGAGATTCCAAAGTGCCCATCAACCACATTGAGGAGCCGTCCGTATACGTAGACAAAGAATCCATAGCTTCTTCCTAGCCTATCGGACTTACCGGTTAGCAGGTCTTCATACACTTCTGCATAACCAGTGACGCGTCCCAAGTCAGGGACATCAAGTCCGAAACGGTGTTCGCTGGTTGCTTCAACGTCCTCGTCTTCTTGCGTCGTTATTTCTTTGGGACCTGGTCGAGGAAGTTCGGCCAAATCCCTTCCAAGGACCCAGCGTCTGATCAACCCTTTTTCTTCTTTGCTCGGCGCGAGTTTTCTGCCATTTAGCCAGATACCAAAATCAGGACGTAAGGGCAATGCAGTGCGTAACACCCATTCCAGGACACCCAGCCGAATTTCATGCACTTTTCCCTTAAGCGAAGACATGATGCTTACTGTCCACGATTCTGGGCTGTCCCTCCCGAAAAGTGTCAAGCCTGCTGATTTGAAGGCAGTTGTCTCCGTCCACTGTTTGACTGCCTGTTGTGCTTCCGCGAATGAAAGTTCATTCAAGTCAATCTTAAGCGGTGTTCTTGGCTCTACTTCACCGTCTACTCGTCTATCAATCTTGTTATAGTCCATTGAAGTAGAATAGTACTTCTCCCCGCGCTTAGTAATGTGAGTCAGTCTGTCAGCTAGCACGTAGGTTGCTAGCTTTCCAATCCCAAACTTTCCTATCTGCTTGCGATCCCGTGGAGGTTCGGAAAGGCGGCGTTTGTTGCTAATTCCAATGAGCCAGTGCTGCTTCAGTCCATCTTGGTCCATCCCTTCGCCGTCGTCAATCACGACGATTGTAGCATTTTGGTCGTGGAGGTTTGGCGAAAGCAGCACATGGACCTGCTCTGCTCCAGCATCAAAGGAATTGGCGACGAGTTCCTCAACGGCCTTGTTTGGGCTTGAGTAAAGACCTTCCGAGAACAATTCCACGATCTTGTAGCTGAGACGCACGTCAATGCTGTCAGCCATCGTGCCAATAGTAGCGAACAAAGGATCACTGGCCATGGGATCTCTCTTAAGCCTGTCTGAACGTACAGTTTGTCGTACGAAGGGTGAAGGCGATATAGTGGTGAAGAAAGGTCTATGCCAACGAGCTAAATGTTACTTCCCAATTTGTTGTGTGTCCAGTTCGAGAGCCCCAAGACCTGAAAGATTGTTTCTTACCTTCGTCCTAGCCGAAAGGTCACAATCTGTACAGTCCTCCCATCAACTCGGCCTGCCAAAGCGCAGCAGGTACCCATTGCAATCCCGAATCGCGAACTCCCTCATCCCCCACGGCTCGTCCGTCGGCTCCCGTTCAATACGAACGCCCGCCGCTCGGTATTTCCCAAAGAGGCCGTCAACGTCCTCCCCCATAAACACATAAAACCCCACCGGCGGTTTCTCCGGCAACGGTTGATCCGTCAGAGAAAGTTGAATATGCGCGCCCTCCGACGTCCATTCGCCCAGGTGGATGCCGCCGTGCGTTGGCGGGTCCCCGTACAGGAAGCCGACCGTGAATCCCAGCTTATCGCAATAATACTCCGCCGCAGCCTGAACATCCGGCACCGCCAGAATCGGCGCCAGCAGGTATGCAGCCTGCGCGTTGCCCGCCAGTTGCCCCGTGCGCCACTGCTCCGCCGTGATGCCGTAGGTGAGCTTATCATGGCCCGTCTCGTCCTGATGATACTTCTGCCGCATCCTGCCCCGGCGTCTGAATCCCACCTTCTCAGCCACACGCACAGATGCCCTGTTCTCTTCACTGATCCACAGCTCCACCCGGTCCAGCCCCATCTCGTCAAAACCGTAGTCCAGCACCGCCCGCACAGCCTCGCTCGTATAGCCGTTTCCCCAATGGTCAGGGTGCAGAAAATAGCCCATCCCCGGCACGCCCGCATTGCCGATATAATCCACATATCCCAGCGCCGGACCGTCCTCCGCCGTGCGCACCGTCCAGACCGTCCCGGGCCCGTCCAGCATTCCATCGACCATCTCTTTTGTCTCAGCCGCCGAAGAGTGCGCCGGATCGTCCATAAACTGCATCGCTTCCGGCCGCCGGTACGCGTCAAAAAGGTCCTCCGCATCGTCCGCCGCAAGAGGTCGCAAAATCAGCCGCTCGGTCTTGAGTGTCGAGTGCATCAATCCGTCTCCAAAAGTGTCTGGTTGCTCCATCGAATGTTTCTAAGTGACTCTCTACCTATTTGGCTTCAATCCAACCTTGCCCAAGCAGAACAGCCGCACTTGGCTGTCTCTCACTCCTCTTTACTCTCTCCTCGCTCTTCTGGGCGGTCGGTCGCAAGCGGCCTCCCTTGTGCGGGGGGTTCCCCCCCGCAACGCCCCCCCTCTTACAACATGCCTCGCCGAGTTTGTGCCTTCAATGTAGCGGGGATGCTTGCGACCGAATGCCTACGGCCGCGTTCCCAGACTTGGCTGGTTCCGAGCATGAGCCAATGCAGTCATAAGCTGGGCAAGTCAGAAGAGGCAAGTCCCACAAAGACCCTGCCGGTAACGCCAGTACTGTCGAGAGCCTGCTACAGAAATCCTGATAATCCGGCATTCCTGATTCAGACGGAAATCAATGACTCCTGACGACCAACCACTAACCTCTATCCATACAGCGCCCGCAGCGCCGGCCTCAACTCCGTTGCCTCCAGCAAATCAGTGCTGTCACTGAACTGGTCGATGCTCCCAATCGGCCGCCGCTCAGCCACTTGCGCCACCTCTGGATCCCGGACAGAGCACAGCAGCGCCTCCGCGAATCCGTGCAACGCCATCACGCGAAACGGCCGGCCAAAGAACTGGAACGGCCTCTCCGGCATCGGTTCCGTGAGCCCCAGCCGGTTATGACGGCCAGCCGCGACCCGGTAAGCCTCGCTCAGCCAACGGTCACGCTCCTGCCACGTGTCCGCCCTCTGCACTGCCAGCAATACGTCGGTCAATCCAGCTGCGCTTTCCAGTTGCGCAAAAGCCGTCCCGAACCACTTGGCATACGGCGCATACTGTCTCTCCATCAGAAAACACAGACGCATCACGTCCCGGACCAGCCTCGCCCCGATCAGCGCCGAGCCCAACTCGTCGCCTACCAGGCCCGCCCGCCCCATCAAGTGTTCCTCCTGCCCAACCCGAGCCCAACTCGCAGCCAGCAGATAAAGCCACACATCCCGCGGATACCAACTGAAACGCGACCGCACGTCCTCCAGGCCGATCTCGTCGTTAAAGATCCCGCCTGCCGCGATCGTCCGCAGCTTCTGCTGGGGAAAAGTCAGCCAGTCCGCCGTCCCAATCTCTTTCCCGATGTCAAAATTCAAGTACCCGCAGAAAAACCCGCCGATCGTCTGCGTTTCCACCCTGTGATTTACTGGCCCGCTAACCGTGGCCTCCAGCAGCTGGACTCCATTGTCTTCGGGATCCGGTTCACTGAAATTCGTCGGGTAGCCCAGAAAACTGTGCGGCAGTCCATCGCGCAGCGCCGCGTCGATATTTTCAGCGTGAGTCATCCAATCCTCAGGGCACAGGAAAAGTTGCAGCCGCGGCCCCCAGCCATGGTCCGTCGACATCTCGTCGTCAAACCCCAGCGTCTCCGAACCGGATCCAATCAAGGCAGCGGCATGCGGCAGGCCGGGCCATGACCCGTCGAGCACAGGCCGCACCGCCTCCCAATAGAACCGTCTGCTCAATTCCAGGCCGGGAATGAACGCCATTCTCTGAAGCGCCGAAAGAAAAGAAAGTCCGCGGCGTACGCCTCACTTACGCATTGCCAATGAAAAACCAAGCTTGTTCAGAGAGCCGGTTCCCCCCACACAAACGCGCCGCCAAACAGCGTAGCCTCCACGTCCGTCTCCAAAATCGCCATCGGATGGATCGTGAATATATCCTGCGACAGCACCACCAGGTCTGCCAACTTGCCCGGCGTGATGCTGCCCTGGCTGCTTTCCGTGCCGCCCGCGTAAGCCGCCCCGACCGTATACCCCCACACCGCCTCCTCCACGGTCAGCCGCTCCTCCGGATACCAGCCCTCACCGCCGGGACTTCCGTCCGCCCGCATCCGCGTAACCGCCGCATGGATCCCCTGGATCACGTCCGGCGTCTCCACCGGCGCATCCGAACCGAAGGCCAGCTTCGCCCCGCTGTCCCACAAGCTCCGAAAAGCGTAGGCATAGCGGCTCCGTTCCCCCCAAAATCTGTCGGCAAGAAGCATATCCTGCGTGGCGTGGATCGGCTGCACCGACGCGATGATATCCAACTCCGCAAAGCGGGCAATGTCCTCCACATGCAGCACCTGCGCGTGCTCGATCCGGTGCCGCAAATGCAGCCCCCGCCCAGCCCGGCGGCTCGTCTGCAGCGCGTCCAGCACCATGCGATTCGCCCGGTCGCCAATGGCATGTGTGACCACCGCCAGTCCCGCGTCAGTAGCCCTGGCAATAATGTCAGCCATCTCCTCAGCCCCGGTCACCGCGATGCCCATATTGTCCGGCTCGCCGTCGTACGGCGCCATCATCCACGCCGTACGCGGCCCCAGCGCACCGTCGCTGAACACCTTCACCCCGCCGATGCGCAAAAACTCATCGCCAAGCCCTGTGCGCAAACCCAGCCGGATGGCACTATCCAGCTCTGCCACCGGGATCTGCGCCACCGTGCGCAGCGTGAGATCTCCCTCTGCCCGCAGTTGCTGAAAGGCCCGTAGAGATGCTGCCGCCTCCTTCGTGTGTACGCCCACGATCCCCATACGGTTGGTCACTTCCTGCGCCTGCCGCACCGCCGTCACCGCCTCCTCGTCCGACGGCTCGGCCATGCAAGGGAACGCCAGCTCCATCGCCCTTTCCAGGAGAATGCCCGTCGGTCTTCCCTCCCCATCGCGCACAATCTCGCCGCCCTCCGGGTCTTCCGTATGGGCCGTGATCCCCACCCGTTCCAACGCAAGGCTGTTCACCCAAGCCGCGTGTCCGCACTTGCGCGCCAGGTAAACCGGATGCTCCCCCGCCACTGCGTCCAACTGTGCAGCCGCAGGAAACGCGCCGCCCTCCCACACTGACTGGTCCCAGCCCTGGCCCGTCAGCCACTGACCCGGCGCCGTTTCTGCAGCCCTCCTTCCGACCCGCTCCAGCGCCGACGACAACGTTACCGTGCCGCTGAGATTAATCTCCCGCAGACTCATCCCGTAGGAAAGAAAATGGATGTGGGCGTCAATGAATCCGGGCACGACCGTCGCGCCCCGCAAATCAACCTCCCGCCCGCCCGGCGCCAACAGCGCCCGCATAGCACTGTCGCTGCCCGCGGCCGCAAAGCGGTCCCCCGCGATCGCCACCGCCGAAACCCGGGGTCGCCCCGCGTCCATCGTACGGATGTTGCCGTTGAATAACACCAGATCCGCCTGCACATTTCGCTCCAACTGTGATCAACATAAGAAAGGCTGCTCGCCTTTCTCTTTCAAGCCACCAATTCCTTTTGATCGTTCTTCATCTGTTATACCATACAGCCGCTGGAGCGCCACTGCAGCGGTCGCTTCTGAACTGGAACCGGCAGGCGATGTACTGCGGCAATCAAGAGCGGCGTCGCAAGCCAAATGTCCGCCAACGCCATGTCCTGGGTCTTATACTTCGCGCCATGACTGTTCGAACAGAGTTCCTGCCCGTCAGCATCGGACTTCTCATCCTCCTGCTTTGGGCCGGCACAATTGCATTGCTGACATTTCGCCGTGACGAGCGGCGCTGGGATCTGCTGTCCGCAGCCCTGCTGGCCGCAATGTTCGCAGCCTTCTTCGGACGCACCATCAGCGGCGCCGTCTACCAGCCGGCCGACGGCGGCGACTTGGTCAGCTTCCTCTTCCCCATCTACCGCTTCGCCGCCCACACCATCAGCCAGGGTAGCCTGCCTCTATGGAATCCGCACCTTTACGGCGGCGCGCCTTTCATCACCGACATTCAGGCCGGATTCCTCTATCCCCCTAATCTGCTTCTGTTCCTGCTCAATCCCAACTTTGATTACCGCTGGATGCAGTTCCTCAGCATCAGCCACTTCTGGTGGGCAGGACTTGGTGTTTACGTGCTCGTGCGCACCCTCGGCCACAGCCGGCCCGCTGCTCTGCTGGCCGGTCTCGCCTTCGGCCTCTGCGACATTCTGTTCATCCATCTTGGCAATCTCAATCTCGTCGCCGTCCTCTCATGGAGCGGCTGGATCCTCACCGCCTGCCACCTCGCCCTGACCCGCCGCAGCCTCCCTTGGGCCGGCGTCGCCGCCGTGCTCTTCGCCATAGCCAACTACGCCGGCCACGCCCAGAGCAGCTACTATCTGGCCATGATCGTGGCGATCTATTCATTGGGCTTTTCGGGAGTTGACTACTGGGAGAATCTGGCTAGAGGATCCCACACGACAGCCCTTCGACAGTCCCTGCCGAGCCTTCAATACCCCCTCACAGTCTTCATTCTCACAGCCCTTCTCTCTGCCCCTATCCTTCTCCCCGCCTTTGAAATGCTGCCTTACACACAAAGAGGGGAATTCGACTACCAGGACACCGTATCCTACTCACTCGCGCCGGGACCCGCTTTCATCGGCATGCTCACACCCGGCTTCTTCGGACGCGGACCGTGGGACTACTGGGGTTCGTGGGACCGCGTCGAACTGCCCTATGCCGGACTGGTGACTCTCCTGCTCGCGGCCGGCGCCATCCTGTTGCCCTTGCCGGAAAAGCGCCGCCGCCTGCTTCCCTGGCTCGCGCTCGCCCTGTCTGGCTTCGTCATCTCCCTCGGCGGCAACACGCCAGTCCACGGCTGGCTGACTCGTATCCTGCCCGTCTACGGCAGCTTCCAGGCCCCCGCCCGAACCATCGTCCTGTGGGCCTTGGCCCTGTCTGTGCTTGCCGCCTTCGGGTTGGATGCCCTGCTGGGAGCCAAGAGCGGAAACCGGGAACATCCCCAACCCTCCCCTCGCACACTGTATCTCTCCCTGATTGGTTTCGGCGCCCCCGCGCTTCTCGTCATCGCCATCCCGCTGACTTTGCTAACCACGCGCGTTCTCGATGGAGATCCCATCGCAATGCAGCGCGCCTCCATGTCGGCCCAAGCTGTCCTCCTTGCAATTTCCGTCTGGCTGGCTGTGTCGCTGCTGGTGGCCCTCTACCGGCGCAAGCGTCTCGCCGGCGGCATGTTTTCCGCGCTTCTGTTCATCCTCTTGTTGTTGGAACTGACCGTTGCTGCCGTAAACATTGACGTGAGCAGGAATGACCCGTCACGTAGTTTTGCCCAGCCCGAGATTATCGCCTTTCTGCATGAACAGGCCGGCACCAATGAGACAGCCGGCCGGGACACTGCCCGCCGCGCTCCACCCCACACCAATCTCGACCATTTCCGCATCGACGTTCGCACCGGCATCTACGATCTGTGGCAGCCCAATACCGCCGCGCTCTTCGGGCTCCAGGATGTGTGGGGGATATACAACCCCCTGGTACTGACGCACTGGCAGGGGCTATGGGACAACAATCCCGGGCGACACACGCGCATTTACGACATGTACAACGTGCGTTTCGTCATCGTGCGCGACGGCACGCCCTTGGATGACCAATATACACTGGCCTACGACGGCCCCGGCCCTCTCGCCGTCTACGAAAACCCCGATCCATTGCCCCGCGCCTGGCTGGTTCCTGCGGCCCAGATCCTCCCTGACGAAGAAGCCGTGCTCACTGCCCTGAAACAACCCTCGTTCGAACCGCTGCAAACCGTTGTACTGGCGCAGCCCCATGACAGTCCGTCCATTCCCGCGACCACGGACGAGTCAATCCCAACAAATACGTCAGGAACCGTATCGGTCCTCGCATACAGCCCCAACGAGATCCTGCTGGCCGCCCATGCCGAAAGGCCGGGCTATCTTCTTCTTAGTGAAGTCTGGTTCCCGGGCTGGCTGGCGACCGTAAACGGCGAATCCACCCCCGTATGGAGGGCCAATTACACCCTGCGCGCGTTGGCAGTGCCCTCTGGAGACTTGGATGTACGACTATGGTATGCGCCCGCAAGCTGGCGCCGCGGCCTCGTTCTTTTTAGCGTGGGGATACTGTTGCTGGTGGGTCTCTCACTGTGGCGGACTCTCGGCAGGAGTAGTCAGGACCACGATTGGCTCTAAGAGCCTGTTTGAAAATTAAGTAGCGGCGGCAACACGACGAACCATAGGGCAGATGGAAGCGAGGTCGATAAAGCCTTCGCTACTCAGGCTGCAGTGTTCGTAGTCTTTGCTCAGGCGGCGATGGCGACCTGGCCGGGCGAAAGTACGCTCGACAACCCAACGACGCCAGAGGACAGCGAAGCCCTCTTGCCCTGGGTTGCGTTTGACGGTTTCGAGCACGATTTGAAAGGAACCCAGCAACCATTCTCCCAAGCCAGCCCTTCCACAGACGCTGTTCGCCCAGATACGTTGTGAAAAATGCGTGAATTGATGTAGCAAACGCTGGAGTTGCCTGGCGCCATAATAGTCCTGAATGTTGGCTGCATGGACAACGACGGCCACCACTTTCCCCAAGGTGTCGGTTGCGATATGACGTTTGCGTCCGTTGATCTTTTTGCCTGTATCGTAGCCGCGTACACCACCCGCTTCGGTTTTCTTCACACTCTGGCCGTCGATGATTGCGGCACTCGGCTCAGGTTGCCTCCCCTGTAGCTGCCGGCTTAGTCGGCACAAGGCACTGTCCATCCGCTGCCAAAGTCGATTGCGCCACATCTTGCGAAAATGATAGTAAACACTGTTGAAATTGGGGAAATGATGCGGCAAGTATCTCCGAGGACAGCCAGTGCGCAGCCCATAGAATATCGCATTCATTACTTGCCGCATTTCCAATGCCGTCTGCCGTCCCGCCCCTTTCCGTTCACATCACAGAAACGGCTTGATGACTTCCAATTCCTGTTGAGTCAGAACATTGTTCGTACCCACGAATTCCGTGTGACGATGTACTCTTCTGCTTGGCCTGAATGGGTTAGTTCCTGCTCCCTATTCTGCCAGGCAGGAATTTTCAAATGCCCACCTCAGTCCAGGCTGGGATTCGGCCAGGGAGCGAGCGACTGCGCCTGGCCGCCCTTACCCGCCAGCTCCTGAAAAAGAACGGTCGTGACGCGGTCCTGGGGCACAAACGTGGAAAGATACAACTCGCCGTAAGCGCTGACGCTGGTATTGGTGAAGACAGTGTACGCCACCGGCCCATGCGCTCCGTGTAAGTAAGAATAGCTGCGCAGGCGGCTGTAGTCGTCGTAACCTTCCTCGTGGCTGTCTGCCCACAAACCGTAAAAGTCGGGATAGGCGGACAGGGCGCTGAAAAGCTGCCGGAAGCGGGCAGTGTGCCGGTAACGCAGTGTCATGGCCCGCCATTGCTGCATATTGGCCAGGGCGATGGGCCGCCACCCGCGCCCCAGCATCTCGCGCAATCGCCCCCCTGGAGCCATCAGAAAAGCGATGCTATTCGCGCCCGCAGCAGTCGTCCGGACAGCTTGGAGCTGGGCCAGGTTCAAGTCGTGAAAGGCCAGCAGCGCGCGGTTGACGCCGATGATATCGGCGAAGGGGTCCATGAGGAACGCGGGCGCGCACAGACTGTCCAACAACGCCCAGACCTCCGCAAAAACATCCTCGCTGCCGAGAGCGCCGCGCACGAGCGAAGCGTCCTTCACCTCGCTGGCCATGGCGAAAAACTCTCGGCGTTCAAAGGATGTGAGTTGGAAGGCCTGCGCCAACCCCTGCAATATCCCCCCGTCCAGCCGCGCCTGCTCGCCCCGTTCAATCTTGCCCACAATCCGCGCGGTCAACCCCGTCTCTTCTGCAAGCTGCCGCTGGCTCCAACTGTGACCGCTGGCAAAGTCAATTTGCTCCCGGCGCAGCGCGGCGACGACCTTGCCGAAAGTCCTGTGTTCCACCGCTTCCTCCTCGCTGTCGGCCGTCTGTGGTCAGGTAGGCGCTACGCGCCGCTTACATCCCCACCAAAAGAAATTATATCAACCAACATACCGATTTTGGAACCTCTTTGTACCGGATTCGGTATATCTGGACACGACAACCCCCTTTGATAGCGCGTATCCTATTCTTGGAACTGTGCAAGACCTTTACCCTGGCACCATTGCCAAAACACGAATTGACAGTTCGCTGTCTGCTGTTCTCTTCGGGGAACGACCTGACTTCCGGGTCCGCCGGACAGGTCAAAAAGGGAAAGCGGCGGCGTTCTCATAAATCAGTGATGACGGCCGCGACGAGGAGGCACGCAATGCCGCAAACAAATCCATTCAGAATGGCAGTTGACATCGGCATGATACTGGCATTCACCTTGACCGCGTTTTTTGCCCTATTCTCTGCAACGACACCTGCTTTGACAGATGCGGTGTCTCTGGCCCCGGCAGGCCCGCATCCCGTATCAATCGCGGGCAAAGGCGTCGTCAACACCGAACCCGATATAGCGACGGCTGTCATAGGGATGGAAGTTCTGCGTCCAACTGTGAAGGAAGCCGTTTCAGCCGCCCAGACCGTGGTGACAGATGTATGGGACGCGCTCCACGCCCGCAACATCGCCGCTTCGGACATCCGGATCAGTCACTTCAACATCTATGCCGAACCTTTCGGCTCGGACGGTCTACGGAATGAAGATGAGATGCATTACCACGCCAGCAACACTATCTTCATCACCATCCGGGATCTGGACAGCATTGACGCCGTGTTGGATGCGGCCATTGACGCCGGCGCCAGCAACATATATAGCGTCAATTTCACCCTGCCTGATCCGGCCGCAGACGACTCCGAAACGCACACACGCGCCGGCCCGCACCTGCGCCAGAACTGACCGGCTGGCGAAGCGGCTCGGATTAAGCACCGCCGGCGCGTTCGACACCGGTTGAACGGAGGCAGTCAGGCCACAGGTGAACCCGGCTTTCCATATGGGGAATCTGATGATCTGATTCATTGTGATCGTGCCCGTATTGGTTCTCGCGGCTTGCAATCCGATTCCGCCTCTAGATCCGAATCCATCTGTGGAATGCACGAGATATTGTACGGCGTGCAATCCAGGTTGTACCTCCTTCGCCGGAATGAGTGCAGCCGATGGTTCACTCCAGGCCAGCCCGCCGTGCGCGATGCTGCGCGAGCCCGGAACTCAGTGGCTAGGATTCTCGCCGCCTCTCCGTCCGTGGAACGGCGGGCGGCCCGGTTTCAATCGTGCCGGGGACGGGATAGCCTGCGAACGATATAGCGAGCAGCATGGTTGCTTTGGGGACGCCACGATGGGCAAATCACAGACTGAAGGGAAACCAGGGCAGGAGTCGCTTGGACGACACTGATTGGGTTTGCAAACATCTCCCCGTTCCTTGTCATTTCTGTCCAATGTCAACCTGGTGTGACCACCTCACAAGGGTCATTTGGGCCGGTTTTCCTCATATAAAGCACGAAATTCACGACCGCAGATCACATTTGCAAAGCGTCCGGTTTGGGCTGCAAAAAGGGCCTTAATCCTGAGCGCGTTCGACGGTGTAGTAATCCCTTGCACAAAGCGGGCAACCGGCCCGCCTCTACTTCGATTGGAGGAACTGCGAAGCGACTGATTTCGGCCGCCGTCGTGCTGGCCAAATCGTTCTTTATCGTGAAATGGCTGCTCTTCTCCGCTGCCCAAGACCACTACGACCGGAGCAGTGAGCACTACGACCTGGAAAACTACGCGGCAGTTGCCCGGGCGTACACCGTCGCGATCGAGGATACTCCCCTATACAGAAGCCTTCTACAACCTTGCTATGAGCCTCTGCCATATGGGGGATTGCCTGGCGGCGGTCGATCACTTCAGCAGAGCGATCAAGCTTCGGTCCGACTCTGTCTCTTCCAACAATGCCAGTGCCTATCACCACCGCGGCGTCTGCTATCTGAAGCTTGGCAGAGCGGAGAAGGCTCTCGTCGACTACAATCGCGTGATCGAGATCGATCCCACCCAAGCGCTCAATTTCTTCAATCGGGGGCACAAGTACGTCGATATGAACGAAACTCGCAGGGCCAGAATTAGTTTTCAACGCGCGCGTGCCGTCTCGCAAGAACGGACAGCGACGATGAGCTCGCGGGTAAGATCTCAAGGGAGTTGCGGCTCTTGCCTTAGACAACCGGAAATCGCCGCTCAGACAAGTATCAGCCGCGCGAAGCGCGGACCGGTAATCAGGTTTTGACAGTCGGCCGTCGGGTCGATCCGGTCGCCATCGCCGCAGGTCGGCAACTCGGCCCGCTCACGGATGTAGGAGGTATCTCAGCGGGCTTCCAACTCTGGTCTCTATACCTGCGATTTTCTCCAAAAAAGACCAGAACCGGCAACCCACCGTTGTATCTGCAAATCTGCCCGATATCAGTACGAAAAACGGTTCTGTCCGTGCGCGCGATTCGATACAATGAGGTGTCGCGATCGGCGGACAACGAAGGCCGCCCTCACCTTGAGGTGCCATCTCACATGTTAAAGGATATCGCTCTAATCGTCCTGGGAGTATGGGCCTTCTTCTATATGAGCGACCGCATGGAGCCCAACACACTCAGGTACGCGACCGTCTTCAGCGTGATCGCCGTCGTCCTGCGGCTTGCCTGGGCAATTCTTGTTAGAATGTGGGAAGCTGCGCCGCCACTTTAACGTACAGGTGTACCTTAACGGCGCAAAGCACGTGTCCGCAATCAGGCCGCAAAAACCATGGGCCGAGGAATCGATCCGGTCGCCGTCGCAACCTGCCGAGACCTCGGCCAACTCACTGCCAAAACCAGCAATCCAATCAACGCTCGCCCAGCTGCTATATGTCCCCGGCCTCCCCTCGCCCGCTGGCCGAGCCAGCCTGCCTTACGTCGTTCCGAATCTGCAGGTCGAGCCGGGCTCTCTTCACTTACTCCTCGCCCTACGGCAACACCGCCTTCGGCATCTTGCAGACCATCGTGTACGCCGGATCATAGATGTTCCCAAGATCGTACTCCACCGTCTGCCCCATCAAAATGTGCGCGCCCACCGCATCGATCCCCAGATCCTTCTCCAGCCACCGGATCATCTCCGTCGTCGCATGTTGCGTAGCCTGGTCCAGCGGACGCGCATTGCCCGCAGCAAAGATATACGACTCGTTTTCCCCTCGCGGCCAGAAAATGCGCCGCCCCTTCTGCACATCCACCGTAAAGCCCACGTCAAAAGAGATCTCTACACCGGTGCCCACGATCTCGCCATCGCCCTGCACAGCATGGCCGTCGCCTATGTGAAAGAGCGCCCCGGGCACAAAGACAGGCAGATAGACGGTCACCCCTTCGACAAATCCGCGATAGTCCATGTTGCCGCCGAAGGGGCCGGAAGTAGCAGTCGAAATCGCTTCCCCCCGGTCCGGTGCCACCCCGAAGCAGCCCGGCATCGGCGCCAGCGGCAAGGTCAGCGCCCCCAGGCTGGTCTGCGGTTCCACTAGGGTCACCGTGCCTGCCTCGTTGTCCACCCGCCAGTTTGCCAGCTCCTGCCCCTCCGCCGGCCACGGCATGTTGGGCACCTGCTCCGGGTCGACGACGTTCGGCGCCACCATCGTGCGCGTCCACCCGTAAGGCCGGTTCGGGAGCAGCTTGTCCAGATGCACCACCAACGTGTCCCCCGGTTCCGCCCCCTCAACATAGAACGGCCCCGTCATCGGGTTGCCCCCCGATGTTACCGGCTGACCGCTGCTGTCCTGCCCTCTGGCGTCGACCGTCGTTGTTTCGATGCTGTCACCCGCCTGAACACGCAACACAGGCGGATGCGAGCCGATCGTACTGAAATAATGGTCCGGCTCAAACTGGTGAGTAGCCATGCATCTTTCCTTTCGCGGTGAGTGCTGTGAAATCGAGGATTCGATTGCTCTTGGGAATGGTCTTCTGTGATCGCTCAGAGGAATATCAGGCCGACAGTCGGCCGCAGCCAGCCGTCACCCATCTGGAGTTGCCCCGCCGGCCCCTACCGGGGAAACATCTCGACGCCCCTGACACTGCCTCAAGCAGGCCGGCCCCGGTCTCAATTGGCAAACAACTGCCCGGTCGGGCCGATGGTCATGGCCGGCAGCACTTCCTGACTGCTGATCATGTGGTCTAACAGCTGTAGTTCGCGCCCCAGATAGTAGTTGCCCAGCTCCAGAAGCTGCGGCACCCCCGGCAGCGCCAGCATGCGGTGTTTGTCTTCGGGCCGCACCTGCAATGTGATGGCAGTGAGAAAGGCCAGGCTGGTGGCATCCTCCGGCAGACGGTCCAATTTCAGTTGCACGCCCGTAGCCTTCGTCAACAGTTCGACGTAGCGCGTGATCTTGGGACGTACCCTGTGGGCACGCTCGACCGCCAGTTTGGTATCCCCATCGGTTACCGGAAAATGCCGCACGCGTCCGGTAAGATAGGGCAGATCGCGGTTCAATGCCTCGATGCGGAATCTACGTGTGCCCACGACCTGGATATTCATTCTTCCATCCGCCTGCCGGTCCACCTTTACGATCCGGGCAGCCGTCCCCACCCGCCGCGGCTCCGCTTCGCCGCCTACTTCCCGGCCTTCCTTGATCAACACAACCCCGAACGCCAGGTTCTCGTCCAGGCAGCGATTGATCATCTCCCGGTAGCGGGGCTCAAAAATATGCAAAGGCAGCGCCATACCCGGGAATAACACAACATTCAGAGGGAAAAGCGGCATTTCCATGATGGGACTCCGTTGCCTAAGGGAGAATTCCTTTTCGCTTTTGGGCTTTCCGTCGCGCACCGTTCAATTCCCGCTATCCTCGTCTGAACTGCTGTCTTCCACCGCCGCATGTGCCAGTAGGTCGTCCGATACTTTCATGAACTCTCGCAGCACCGTTGTCGCAAACGCCCCTTTTGGTAACGAAAACGCCACTACGATGTCCGTTCCCTTTTGGCTGACTGACAGGTCGTTGAGCAGGATTCGACCCAGCCGCCGCGTACCCATCATCTTTGCTTTGGCTAGCGAGGCAATATCAAGGCCGCTCTCCGACAGGACCGCCTGCTCCAATTCGCCCGACTCGGCCTCCGCCTCCCACATCTTGGGTCCGTAAATGGGCGCTGTAAAACTGATCTCCTTCTGTTCGTAACGGCTCTGCTCCGCCGCCTGGTCGGAGACAACGAACAGGCCGCCCGTGTCATGCTTCTTGGCGATGTCTCCTGTCAGCAGTCTGGCGAACCGCCCCTGCTGCTGCCGCAGCGCCAGGTAGCGGTTGCACAGGTAGCTCTGCACACTGGCAAGCAGTAGACTCCGCAGCCAGCGGTTGGCTATGCGCTTTTCACCCCGCAGCAGCTCCCACCCCCGCCTAACATTCGCGCCGTTTTGCCCTAGGCGCTGCGGGCCATAAAAATTCGGAAGCCCGCCATCACGCAACTGCGCCGCGATGGCCGCGGCCCGCTCCATCGCCAACTCGCCATCTACCGCTGGCCGCGTAACCGTTATCGTAAAGCGGTTGCCCAGCAGATGTCCCTTCTTGAGCTTGTTGCGATGCAGGCGAACCCAGTTCACCGTCACCGGCGTCTTCGCGCTGATGCGTGCCGGCGCCGCTCGCACAAACTCCTCGTCTACGTGACCCACCAACAAACTGAACGTCTGCGTCGTCCGCGCATGCTTGTCCTTCATGCCGGCAAACCCGACCGCTCTGTAGGGCAGGTCGAACGCCTCGGCCAGTCCCCGCTGCACTTCCCGGGATGTCAACGCCTCTTTGGTAATGTTGACATAAAGATGCTGGCCCGCGCCGCTCGCCTCGTATAGAGGTATCTCCTCAACGACAAAGGCATCGGGCGCAGCCCGCAACTGCCCGCCTAGCCCCGGCAGTCCCTCCGTACTGTACGGCAGTCTCAAATCCAGTTCCACGCCAACTCCACGCCTGCGGGGCTGTTCACATCGCTTCAGGAAATTATAGCAGATCGGAGCCAACTGCTTAGGAAGAAATGTTCCAATGACAATGAGCTGTCGCGGCTAACTGTCATTGAAATAGATCAAACTGTAACAGAATGGAGTGCCCCGCAGCCCGCCGTAGCGAAACCCCACCTCCTGCAACCACTGCCGGACCGTCCGCTGCAGCGCATACCCTGCGTGCGGCATCTCTTCACTGACCGCCAGTCGCCCGCCCGGTTTCAGGACCCGCCGCACCTCTTCCAGGGCGAAAAGTGGCTGCGGCATCTCGGAGAGCGAGGCGATCGCAATTGCAACATCCACGCTGTCACTCTCCAGCGGCAGACTGTAGGCGCCGCAATGATGAAAACTGACGCGTGAAACGAAACCGCCGCTTTCCACCTTGCCGCGCGCCGCTTCGATCATCGACGCCTGAATATCCACCGCATGCACGCGCCCACTACTGCCCACCTGACGCGCCATCTCCACAGTAAACGTGCCCGTGCCGCAACCCAAATCCAGCACACTGTCGCCGGGGCCGATTCCGAACGGTCCCAGCGTGGTAACCGGATCCCGATATCGCATGCGCACCGGATGGTCCAGAAGTTCCCGAAGCGGCGCAGGATACGGGCGGGGCCGGATGCGGTGCGCGATACGGCTGCCGATCTGAGCACCGACCGTGACACCAATACTTCGTATCAGAAGATTTCCCAGTCCCATTCGTCAAAGTCCCGTGGGCGGCGAGCTGTTCACGTATTCGGACAATCGACTGCCAGCTACTGGCTGCTACACGGAAAACGGATGCGCAGAATCCCACCGGTGAAGACCGCGTTGCTCGCATCCCGTTGCGCCAGGATCGCCGGCAGCAGATATTCACGCTTGAAGTTGCCGATCGAAATGAAAAGCTCGTCGCCCCGTTTCGTCAGTCGGATCTTGTCCAGCTCTATGTGGGGTAACGGCAGCTTCAGGATGAAGTCATCGCCCTGCTCCTCGATCTCCTGCGCCTGACCCACGAACATCACCTCGCCCGGGTCCCCTTGCCCGTACAGCTCATCCGCTAACGACCGCAGCGGCGCTAATCCGACCACCTCCTCGCTTCGCCAGCTGCTGTACAGAATCGGCAACGGGTAGAAATCCCGCTCAATCTCAACCAGGTAGCGCGCCTGGTGCTCCTGAAGCTGACGCAGATACGGATCGCTGCTCGGCGCAAATAAACAAGTTCCCCCTGCCCCTTGACCCGTCTCCCCATCCTCACCATCCGCCTGAGCCCGCACACCAGGCAGAATGCGGTTGACCACAACCGCATCCACCGGACATCCAAACAGCGACAGATAGGTCACCGCCCGCGCCCCCTCCTTGATCACCATCTTTTCAGGATTGATCACGACCCGGTAACTGGTGGTCTGAGGATCGCTCAGGACCTCTTGCAATGCCTTCACATCATCAACCAGTTTGGGTAGACCGGCAAGGGCGTCCTGCTCCGGCATCAGCCGCCGCAACAGCCCCCCGGTCAGCCGCATCGCCGTCTCCCCCCAACCCAAGAATCGCTCAACATACCACTGGAAGCTCTCCGGCATCGCCAGCAGCCGCATCGACTCGCCCGTAGGCGCCGCATCCACAATCACCCGGTCGAATTCACGTCTCGCCGCGTAGCGGTAAATGTGCAGAAGGCTGAAGATCTCCTCCATGCCCGGTATGATCGCCATCTCTTCGGCAACCGTTTTGCTCACCCCCTGCTTACGCAGAATTTTGCCCATGTAGCCCTGCATCGCGCCCCAATTCTTCCGCACCTCGTCCAGGACATTGATCTCCTGCGCAAACAGATTGGAAGTTACCTCCGTCGGTTCGCTTTGCAGCGGCCTGTCAAGGCTGTCCGCAAGGCTGTGGGCGATGTCGGTGCTGACCACAAGCGTTCGGTAGCCTATCTGCGCACAGCGCAGCGCCGTCGCCGCCGCAGTCGTGGTCTTGCCTACGCCCCCCTTACCCAAATAAAGAAGGATGCGCACGGTTTCCACCTCTCGTCACTACAATTACAATGGGGCATCTGAATGCCCAGCCGCCGCAGAGGGTCAGATTCGTCCCCTCGATCGCCAAACTTGACCATCGCCGCCGGTGAAATCTCTGGAAACGGTCAATATGTATCGCCCGCTCTGTCATCACTCTTCCGGCGCGGCGTTCCTCTACGCCGCAGAATCGCTGCCAATGCCAGCAATACCAGCAGCACCCCGGCCAGCACATACAGCGCAGCCGCACGGCTCAGACCGAACCAGCCCCGAATCCGCCACCAGTACAGCGGCAACTGGGCCCAATAGCTCCATCGCAGATGCCAGCGATGGCCGATCGAGATCACATACTTGCCCAATCGGTTATGTGGAGTCCAGACCACAAGATAACAGCGCCCGCCGACAACCGTGCGGGAGTCAATTAAAGGTCCGGGGTAGTAATGCACACGGGTCAGAACATCCTTTACCGGCTGCAGGAGTTCGCTCGGCGCCGGCGCCACGATCGCGCTGTAGCCATGGGGCAGCTCCAACGGCAGCTTCTCTGTGTCCGCACTGTACGGCAGGCTCCGCGCCACGATTGCAAACGTCGGTACTACCGAGCCGCCGCGGGGAAGGACGGGAACGAACATCTGCGCCCGCAGACGGTCGCCCGCCCTGCAATCCACGCGGTAAACATGCGTCTCACCAAGCCGTGTGAACGCCCCGAAAATGAGCCGCTTCCGGCTGAAGTCGGAGAACGATTCGCCGTCTACCAACTGGCTGCCCGGCCGGCTGCCAAACACAGGTACACTACCCGCAAGGTCGACACCGGGAACCGGCCGTGGCCCAGCTTCAGTACCTACCTCAGTCACAATCCCTCCTGCAAAAAATACGTATGGAGCAGCCTGCATGTTGCAGTTCAGTTTCACGGCCAAGAGTCTATCACCCGCGCGCACGCCCCGTCAACCGAACGTCTGCCTCACCAGAATCATAATCCGGGCCTTTCTAACCTCCATTTGCAACCAGCTTTTTGACGCCGGATTCTTGGAAATCCAAATTAATCTATGGTACGCTTCGAACATGAATGCCCGCGTTCTCGCCCAACTCACTCTCGTACATGTAGGCGTCTCAATCACCGTCGTACCGGTCACCAGCACGCTCAATCGCGTCATGATCGCCGACATGCAGATGCCGGTAACGCTGGTGGCCGTCCTGGTTGCTTTGCCCTACCTGCTATCTCCCCTGCAGATATTCCTGGGAAATTGGTCGGATCGCCATCCGGCCGCCGACTACCACCGCACACCTTGGATTCTCCTCGGCGGGCTTCTCGCCGCGACCGGCAGTTACTTCACGGTCCACGTAGCCTATCTGCTGGATCATAACTTTTTGATGGGTCTTGGGGCCGCGGCCGTCGTCTTCTGCCTGTGGGGAGCCGGCATAAACGCCGCCTCCGTGAGCTATCTCTCTCTCGTTACCGAGCTGGCCGACGAAAACGGGCGTAGTCGTGCGGTCAGCATCATGTGGACGGTGATGATCCTGTCAACGATTTTGACGACCTATGGTCTTTCCCGGATGCTGGCAGCACCTCCCTCAGTCTCGGGCGGCTCCACTATAGACGCCATTTCAAAGGAGATGCTCGTCACAGCATTCGGGGTAATCTGGCTGGTTTCCGTCATTTTTGTCCTCATCGGCAGCTACCGAATCGAACCCCGCGCATCGGCCAGAACCGACCAGCCCGCCAACAGTGCCGATGACCCCATGCTAGTCTTGCGCTTGCTCGCTCTGAACCCCCAGGCCCGCCGTTTTTTCCTCTATCTGATGATCGTGTTGATCAGCATCCACGCACAGGACGTGGTGCTGGAACCGTTCGGAGCGAAGGCGTTGGGCATGTCGGTCGCGGCCACCACCCGTCTGACATCAATTTGGGGAATAGGCATCTTTATCACCCTCCTGGCCGGAATCCTGTTCGTTAAACGCTTTGGAAAAAAAACCGGCGCAAACGTCGGCGCCTTCGTGACCGCTGTCGCCTTCGCCTTCATTATTGCCACCGGTTTGTTCGGCAATTCTAACCTGTTTCTCGGCGCCGTCTTCCTGTTGGGGCTGGGCGGCGGCCTCATGACCGTCAGCAACCTCAGTTTCATGCTGGACATGACCCTGCCGCAGGCCGCCGGCCTCTACATCGGCGCCTGGAGCGTAGCCAACTTTGCCGGTCAGGCCATCGGCAATGTCATCAGTGGTCTTCTGTATGATATGTTTTTCTGGCTGACGGGTAACCCGCTTATGGGGTACTCAGCCGTTTTCTCGCTCGAAATCGCCGGCCTGCTACTGGCAGTCTGGCTCTTCCGTTCAATCAGTGTCGAAGAGTTCCGCCGCCAGGCCGAAGTGCGGCTCCACACCGTTCTCTCCATGGCCTCCGACTGACGCGCCTTCTACTTTGGATTCGGTAAGTAGCACGACGTAACCATGCGTCCCCCGCAAATCGATGGCCTGTCGAACCGTTTCCGCGCCTGCCCTCACTATGCGCTGTGCCGTTCGTCTGTGCTATACTGGTCTACGGAATCGGCCACACGGTCCCGCCTTTACCGCTTCCGATTCCAGCTCTTCCGACTCCTGGCGACGGGCAGAACGCCGCAGGACTATCTCCCAGCCCTTGAGGACGGTAGCATGGTCAAAGTACTTCTGAGTTACGATATGCGGGAAGGGCACGAAGAAGACTGCCAGCGCTACGTCGTGCAGACGCTGGCCCCGGGACTTGCCCAACTGGGTCTGCGCATCACCGACGCCTGGTACACGCTCTGGGGAGAAGCCCCCCAGATTCTCGGCGGCGGAGTTCTTGAAGATAAAGACGACGCCGCCCGCATCCTCAGCTCAAACGAGTGGCAGGAGTTGATCGCCGGCCTCGAACCCTTCGTCGAAAACTTCAAAGTTCGCGTTGTTGACGCCAACGGCCGCTTCCAATTCTGAGCGGCCGCCCCGCGCCGCGTCGCACTGCACGCCCATGGCCCTTGCCCGGACGCCCGCAAACTCCACCCGCACCAAACGCCCGCCCCAGGCTTCAGGACCATCCGCAGAACTGCCCGGCAGCGCCGCGCCCGGAAAACCCTTGGCGCTGATCGTCTTCCTCGAAAACGTCGGCCACATCCACGGCGTCAACCTGCCCCACTGGGCGATGAACGCCATCGATTGGCTGACCGAAGAGTACGCCAAGCTCCTGCTGCGTCTCCTCGGCGCCTACCGCCGCTACCACTGCGTCCTCATTCTCGAGGACGCCGCCGCCACCGCCGCCAATCTGACCGCCGCCCTCGTCGAGGTCAGCGCCACCCACACCGTCGATCAGCTTCTCCTCGTGCATGGACAAGAGCGCTGCCTGATCGGTTACAAAGGAAAGGAGCTCGTCGACGCAACCGCGTTCGACCGGCTGCTCGCCCGCTACGTCGTCGACAGCGCCCTGCTCGACCTGCGCATGGTCTACGGACTCAACTGCTACGGCGCCAGCTTGGCCCCCACCTGGCTGGCATTGGGCGCCCAAGCCGTGAACGGCGCACACGCCGTCAACTGGCTGCCGGAGCCAAGCCTCACCCTCTTTCTGCGCAACTGGCTCAACGATGCACCCTTCAGCGAAGCTGTGGGCTGCAGCGCTCGCCGCGCCCGCGCAGTCGGCAAACTGCTCTGGCGGGACCGGGCCGACGGCAGCGAACACCCCTACATAGCCGGCAGCCGCCAGATCGTCTACGGCCGGCGCGACGTGACAATCACGTCGCCAACCGGTAATGCTCGAACCGCTCAACTTACACCAGCTCAAAGTGCCGCCGCCACCGCTCCCCAACTCGCGCCAAGCGGCCCCATTCCCACCGCAGACTAGAGGAGTCGATATGCCCCTGCCGAGCCGCACAGAAGCGATACAACTATTGCATGAATGGGTCGAAAACGAGGGCCTGCGACGCCACATGCTCGCCGTAGAAGCCGCCATGCGTGTCTACGCCCGTCGCTATGGCGAAGACGAGGACCTCTGGGGACTGACTGGCCTGCTCCACGATCTGGACTACGACCGCCATCCCGACATGGACGACCAGGAGAACGGCCATCCCCGCACTGCGCTCCGCCTCTTCCGCCAGCACGACTATCCGCCCGAATTCATCCACGCCATCGAGGCCCACGCAACCTTCCTCGGTGTACCGCGCCAGTCAAAGCTCGATAAAGCCCTCCTGGCCTGCGATGAGCTGACCGGTCTCATCCTCGCCTGCGCCTACGTGCGCCCCGACAAGGACCTGCGCGGCGTTAGACTCAGATCCGTTAAAAGAAAGTGGAAGGACAAGCGCTTCACCGCCGCCATCGACCGCGCAGAGAATCTCCACTTCATCGAGGAACTGGGCGAACCCTTCGACGAGCACGTGCAGCGCGTCCTCGACGCCATGAAAGAGGTCGCCCCCGAGCTGGGCCTCTCCGGCGATCAAAACTGAATACGCCCGCAGCCTATTACCGGGCCGCCCCCCGGATCAGGATCCGCCCCCAGCCAGCGTATCCACAACGCGCGCCGGCGTCATCGGCAGTGTGCGGATGCGCCTGCCCGTCGCCGCCGTAAACGCGTTGCCGATCGCCGCGCCCACCGGCCCGATCGGCGGCTCCCCCATTCCGTAAGGCGTGTCAATACCGGTGTCCACAAGTACCGACCGGACATCCGGCGCCCCGCGCATCGTCAACAACGGGTAGCTCTCGAAATTGTTCAATTCCAGTCGCCCGTCTTTCACATACGCCTGCTCGATCAGCGTCGACCCCACGCCCCACATTACGTTCCCCTCTATCTGGGTCTTCGCCCCATCGGGGTTCACCACCAGCCCGCAGTCCACCGCACAGTCCACCCTGTGAACGGTGATCTCCCCTGACCCTTCATCCACCGACACCTCCGCCACCTGTGCCACCACTGTATTCGATCCAAAACAGGCGGCGCCCCTTGCCCGGCCTTCGGGCGGCACTGTCCCCCAGCCGCTTTGTTCCGCGACCGCTTCCAGCACCGCCCCCATACGCTCACCCGCAGGACTGTCCGGCAGATGATCGAGGCGGAACTTCAGCGGGTCCGCGCCCGCCGCCGCTGCCAGCTCGTCGACGAAACTCTCCACCGCAAACGTATTCGCGAAAAGTCCCAGCCCCCGCCACCAGCCCGTCCACACCGGCAGTTTCTTTCGCCAGGCCGTCACCGTGCGGTTGGGCACGTCATAGTCGATTCGCGCCCCGACTGTTGCGCCGAAGTCCGCTCCCAATACGATTTCCATGAACGCGGGCATGAAACTGAAGGCCACGTCGCTGCTGCCTTGCCGGTGCTCCATGGCGACGATCCGTCCGTTCCCGTCCAGCGCACCGGAGAGAACGCTTTTCGTCGGCGGCCGCAGGTAGCCGTGAAGCATCGCCTCCGTTCGGTCCCATCCCACGTGCACAGGTGCGCCGGCTGCCCTCGACAGGCGTGCCGCTTCAACTGCCACCCCGGTATCGAGCTTGGCGCCAAAGCCGCCCCCCAGATAGGTCGGGACAACCCGGACCGTGTCGGTCTCCACACCGAGGGCCTCGGCGATCAACCCCTTCGCTCTTTCGTGGGACTGGGTCGACACCCACACCGTCACCTGGCCGTCCTGTACATCCGCAAGCGCTGCTGGTGCCTCGAGCGGGGCCTGCACCGCAAACGGCGAACGGTAGGTGGCCGTGATCGCCCTTTCTCTTTTCAGAACACCGGCGGCGTTGCCCTCGCGCTGGATCGTGATTCCGCCCTCCCCTGCCGGTTCGATCAGCGCCTCGATCTCCTCCTGCTGCCACAGATACCCTTCATCCCACTCCGTCTCCATCGCCTTCACCGCCGACCAGGCCGCGCTGCGAGAGCTCGCCGCCACACCGGCAAAGCCGTTTTCAACGTCGACCACGATCTCTTCGACGCCATCCATCGCTGCCGCCTCGCCTGCTGACGCGCCGACCAGCTTTGCCTCCAGTGTTGGCGGCCGCGGCACGGCGCCATATAGCATATTGGGCACGCGCATGTCATAGCCGTAGACTGCCTGCCCCGTTACCTTGTCGGGAATGTCAATGCGCGCCACCGGCTGTCCGACCACGGTAAATTCATCCGCCGCCTTCAGCTGCAGCGCCTCCTCCTCGGGAAGGTCCCAGCTCGTAACCGCTTCAGCCAGACTGTAGAAGTCAACCTTATTCTCAGGGCTGTCCGTGACCGCAAACCCCCGCCCGACAACTTGCAAAGTTGCCTCCGGCTGCTCTAACACCTCCGCCGCCTCCCGCTGCAGCAAGCTACGCATGCCCGCGGCCGCACGGCGCAGCGGCCCGTAACTGGTTGAAACCGAAAAACTGCCGCCGGTGCCCATGCCGTCCACCAGCTTTGAAGACGTATCCGCCTGCTCCACCACCAGGTCATCCCAACTGATGCCCAGCTCCTCCACCGCGATCTGCGCGATCGATGTATGGACCCCCTGCCCCATCTCCACCTTGGTCAGAGACAGACGTATGCGGCTGTCCTCCAATACCTCCAGCCAAAGCGGCGGATCGTCAGGCAACTGCATAAAACTGCTCCCGGCGTGTTCAGCCTCTGCCATACTCTCCGCCATGATTCCGTGGAGGACCGGCCTGCCGAAATACGCGCCCACGGCCAGCCCGGCCCCCGCCGCCCCCAGCCCGATCAGAAAACCGCGCCGTGTAAGCCGCCAGCCCCGTTTTCGTGACCGAACGGGCTCAGCCCGCTCCGCTCCACCGTCTCCGCTCTCTCCATCGGTCGAACCGCCACGCGCCTCGACCGGATCGTTGGCATCCCGTTCCCGCGTCATGTCGCGACCTCCTCTTCCCCCGCCGTACCGGCCGCCTGTTGAACCGCCTGCCGGATGCGCACATAGCAGCCGCAGCGGCAGTAATTCCCGCTCATCGCCCGCACGGTCTCCTCTTCAGACGGCTGCGGATTCTGTGCCAGGAACGAGGCCGCCTGCATGATCTGTCCGCTCATGCACCACCCGCACTGCGGTACCTGGTGATCAATGAACGCCTGCTGGACCGGATGCAGCGTTATCGTGCCGCTGCCATCCGCCTCAGCCAGACCCTCTATCGTGCGCACGTCGGCCCCCGCAACCGCAGCCAGCGGCATCAGACACGACCGCACCGCCGCCCCGTTCACATGCACCGTGCACGCGCCGCAGATACCGACGCCGCAACCGAACTTCGTCCCCGTCAGCCCCAGCCAGTCCCGCAGTACCCACAGCAGCCTCTCCTCGCCCGGGACTTCCAGCGTAAAGACCGTTCCATTTACCTTCAGTTCCATACAACCTTCTCCTGTTCATACCTGCACTACAGCACAATCTCCCGCCCCGCCTTCGCGTCAAGCGAGCCGCCCAGATCCACCAACGCCGCCCCGACCGCCCGTAAGCAGCTCTCCAGGTCGGCTGCAATCTGGCTTTCGGGAATACGCAGAATGGTCCAGCGGTCCGCCGGCCCGTGTGCCTCTCGCATATCGCTGGCCTCATCCAGCCGGATGCCCAGATACCCGTTTCGCACTCGCAGCGCGATGTCCACCGGCCATTCTCCTGCCAATCGGTTCGGAAGCGGCCTCAACCGGCTCGCACGCAGCGCGCTCCACAGCGTCTGGAAAGGTTCACCCTCAAGCTTCAACTCCGTAACGTCCTTTGCGTTCAACAGACGCTCCAACGTCGTATGAATAAAGGTCAACCGCCTGAACGTAGTTGCCGGCACCGGCCGCGCCAAACGCATTAGCGGGCCGATCTCAATGCGGAAATAGTACGCCTCCGCCCGCGCATGATCCGCTTCATCCGGCAGCAGCTCCGCCCGCGACAACAGCTGATAGCGCCGGACCGCCGCATAGTAACTGACCGTCCGCGCCTCCGCTTCGCTCCCGAAAGCGCCCGTCTGATAAAACGCCAAATAGTCCGCGCCGACCCGCCGCGGCGCCCGCCTCTGAGGAATGCGGTACCAGCCCTCCGCTGCCGCCCGCCGCAGGTCGGCCTGGTTGTTAACCACCGCCACCAGAACCGTCCGCTTGAGACTGTACGGGTCCGTATAATCCTGGGACATTTCCAGCCCTTTACCCCCTATTGTACATGCCGCGCCAAATTCGGCGCGTACCTGCTGATCTGTTCCCGTAATCGCAGCAACGCCACATCCTTCGCCTTGGCCTCCAGCATTATATCGAACGACCGCAACCGCGCCGCGACCGCCGCCTCCAGCAGGTCGATGACCTCAAACGGGTGCAGAAAGTCGCTGTGCTGATGCGCCAACGGCATCTGCACGCGCGCCTCGCCGTCGCGATAAAGTGTTCGCACCGCCGTGCGCGGGCTGCTCACGTGGATCTTCGGACGTATTCCCTCCGGCCATGTCGCCAGAGCGATCTTCAACGCATCCAACAATGGAATGGCATCCGGGTTGTGGCAGCGGTGGTGAAGCGTATCCAGGACCACCGGGATCCCTGTTCGCCTGTGCAGCCACACCACATCACGCAGACTGAACTCACGGTCTCCGTTCTCCAGGACCAGACGCCTTCGCACGCTCTCCGGCAGCAAACTGGCCGCACGCGCGAACCTCTCCAGTGCCGCCGCTACGTCCCCGTGGCCGCCCCCAACGTGAACGACCACCACGCTGGACCCGTCCAGCCCCATCCCATCCAGCAGAGAAGTCGCCGCTGACAGCTCCAGGCTCGACCGCGCCGCCAGGGCGGGATCCGGATGGCTCAGCTGCACGTAGAAGCCCGGATGCAGCGTCAAACGCACCCTCTGCTCCCGCGCCATATCGCCAATCGCCGCCAGCTCCGTCGAACACTCTTCGAGCTGATTGTGAAATGCAGGCAGCTCCGGGTGAGTCAGATAAGGGGCAAGCTGACCGGCCATTCGATAAAGCCGGATCTCCCTTCGCTTCAGATAGAGAAATATGTCGCGCAGATAGGCCAGACTGACGCTCAGGTGCGGCTGGTTCTGCCAGCGCCGGCTGTCGTGCGAACGCAGCCCCGCTGCCCCCAGCACCTTGACGGGAAAGCCCAACCGGACGCGCGTCCCATTCGCCGCGGGTTGGTAGGGCATGCTATTTTTTTTGGGAAACGCGAAACTGCGAGGAGAGAGGACTCTGTCGTGTACGTATTCCATCTTGAAATCGCTCGGGGGTTACCGAGTCTCAAAATGCTGCGCCGTTCCCATGGCCTTTCACAGTCCATGCCTGCCGGCCCGAAAACAGACTAGCATAGCAATGGCCCGCCTTCCAATTTCCTCAACAGCTGCACCGCTGCAAGCCTTTCCGCCCATCCCCTGCACTGGGCGCACATCTGTCTTGACCGCGTACCCGGCCGGAAACACGCCCCAATCCTGTATGCGCGGCCGCACTGGCAATTCCATCGTCAGGTTGACGTCTGCGCCTCTTGTTTTGTACTCTATAGCTGCAATCGATTCAACTGCTATGCCGAGAATGCGTACAGCATCACAACCCTCGGCGCCACCGGATGGCGTCGCGGTCTCTGGGACTGTCCTTCTGGCTTCTCAGTAAGTTCCAATGCCCCCGCCTGAGAACGCAAACGACGTCTGAAATCCGCGCCGCCCGTGCCGGGGTTCGCATTGGAATCTCTTCACAGGCTACTGGTTCTTCCAACTGCTGACAACGGAACCGGAGCACCAGCCTGCGCTGCGCAAGGAGCCACATATATGTACCGATCACGCCTCTTGGCCTTAACAGCGGCACTATTCATCCTGATGATCGTGGCGCCGGCACCACTGTCGGCGCAGGAACTGTCGCCGGCAATCCGGACGAAACCCGCAACGGCCTCCCCGCCCGAGCCGACTTGGCTGACAGGCCTTCCGGCATCTGGGGCGAATCGCTCCAATGCGCCGCTGCCAGCCCCCGTTTCCACCACGCAATTCCCGACTGGATGGAAGCCAGTTATCGACGAGTCCCTCGGCTATTCGCTCGCCGTACCCGCCAACTGGCTGACCTTCGACCTGCAGGCCGGCGACCTCGACCGGATTGCCGGCATGCTCGGCGGTCGCGCCGCGTCCCAACAGCTGCGACAGTACATGGCCACCCCCGCCGGAGAAAACCTCGGACTCCTGGCCGTCGACCCTGATCCCGGCGAGCTGTTCGCCCGCCCGCCCTTTCCCACCTTCCTCAACGTGTCCGTCGCCCGGTTTCCAGACGGCGTAACCGACGAACAATGGGTTGCCCTCGTTGAAGACGCCATCTCTGCTCTCGGCGAAGCCCGCATCGAAAGCGTCAGACTTGGCACGCTCAACGAGCTGCCCGTAGTCAGGGCCGCTGCCGTCTACCAACTGGGAGGCCGGGGCGCCGGCCTGACCGCCCATCTTGACATCACCATCGTCCGCGCTGACCAGGCGGCCTATACACTTGTGATCGCGACCCGGCTCAGCAACGCCCTGGCCAAACGAATTGTGATCCACCAGATCGTCCAATCCTTCCAGCCAGTCTTGCCCGAACACGAGGCCGCCGCAGAGCCGGCGCAAACGCCGGCTGGAGAAGAAGGCCAGCCCGGCTCATCCGCCTCGGCGCCTGCTGCCAATCTTCCCAGGTTCTGGATTCCAATCGTAGACGGGCGCTTAGGCTACTCACTTGCTGTACCTTTCAACTGGTTGACTTTCGACCTGCAAGGGGAGGACCCAGACCGTGCGACAGGCCTGCTCGGTGGAGAAACGGCAATACAACAGCTGCAAGCCATTCTGGACTCCCCGGCAGGCGAGAACCTTGGCGTTTTCGCCGTCGAACCGGACCCGGGGAGCTTGTACGCTGTCCCAATCTTTCCCACCTTCCTGATCGTGTCCACTGCCCCGCTGGCCGGCGAAGTTACCGACGAAGAATGGCTTGCCCTCGCCGAAAACTCTGTCGCAGCCTGGGGCGATACGCGGTTGATAACCGTCGAGAAAGGCACACGCAGCGGTCTTCCCGCCATCCGCGCCGCGGCCACCATAAGCTTGGGCGATCAATCGCATCTCCTGACCGCCCATCTTGATATGACCTTTCTGCGCGCCAACAATACCGCCTATCTGATTACGATCGCGGCCCGCCCCGAAATCGCCGGCGCCAACCAACCGGTGGTCGAGCAGATTTTCGACTCGTTCCGAGTTGAATGAGACCCGGAAGTCACTGGCCCTAAACCATTCACGTTGCCACCGCAAGGCTGCTCAGATTTCCTTTGAAAAACAGTTCACTCTGTGAGGAGAACGCTCAACTATGAAACAGAGACGTTTCAACGCCCAGCTTCTATACCGCGGCACACTTCTGTTCGTTGCATGCCTGATCACCTTCGTCCAATCTGCCGCAGCGACCACCCTGTATGCTCAGGGCAACGACCAGTCCGGCGGCGACGCCGACCGCGTCGCCGACCGCGTCGCGCTCACCGCGCTCTTCAACGCCACCGACGGCGAAAACTGGGTGAACAATCAAAACTGGCTGACCGGCAAGCCGCTCAGCGCATGGTACGGCGTCACCACAGACGATAACGGCCGCGTCACGCAGCTGAGCCTCCGCGGAAACCGCCTGACCGGCGCCATCCCGCCGCAGTTGGGTTCCCTCACCCAACTGGTACGACTCGTGATCGATGACAACCTCTTGAGCGGTCTGATCCCCCCGGAGCTGGGAAATCTGTCCCAGTTGCAGTGGCTCGACCTCGACAGAAACCAGTTGACCGGTTCGATCCCCCCCGAATTGGGAAACCTCATACGCCTGGAACGCCTCGACCTTTCGGGAAATCAGCTGAGCGGCTCTATCCCCCCGGAGATTGGCGGCCTCACAAAGTTGCGAACACTCTATTTCGACGAAAATCAGTTGATCGGAGCCATCCCGCCGGAGCTCGGTTTCCTCGCCAATCTGCAAACAATGTTCATTGAAGAAAATCAACTGAGTGGCGAAATCCCTCACGAACTGGGCAACCTCACCCACCTGCGCGCCATGTCGCTTGAGGAAAACAACCTGAGCGGGTCCATCCCCGCCTCACTGGGCAACCTCACCCAGCTGCGCTCACTCGATCTCGACGAAAACGATCTGAGCGGACCCATTCCACCCGAACTGGGCAACCTCACCCAGCTGCGCTCGCTCTATCTTGACGAATGCGGTCTGAGCGGACCCATCCCACCCGAACTGGGGAACCTTTCACAGCTGCGGACGCTGCTGCTCAATGACAATGAGCTGAGCGGTCCTATTCCGCCCGAATTGGGCAACCTCACGCACCTTCAGTCTCTCCAGCTGGCTGGCAACGATCTGAGAGGGGAGATCCCGCCGGAGTTGGACGCCCTCCCCCAACTGAGTGAGTGGAACATCAGCGGAAACCCGCTGTCCGGCTGCATCCCCGCAAGCTGGCGCAACGCCGCTTCCGTCGACAGCGTACAGCTGGACCTGCCCTTCTGTCCATCACCTGCGGCCGCGGAATCGGGAACGGAGTCACTCTTCGGGCTGAATGGCGATCTGCTCTTTGCCCTCTACCGCGTTTCCCTGAGGACCCTTACCCATCAGGCGCTGCAGGGCCTCGATCGCGCCGCGCTCTCCTCCCTCTACATTGCCTTCGGCGGCGACGACTGGGTCAACAGCGAAAACTGGCTCAGCAATAAGCCGCTCAGCACATGGTACGGCGTAACCACCGACCTCAACGGCCGTGTGACCCGACTGGATCTGCGCGGAAACCAGTTGAGCGGCTCAATTCCGGCCGTAATTGGGCGCCTCTCCCATCTGACCAGGCTGGCTATCGATGACAATCAACTTACCGGTCCTATCCCGCCCGAAATAGGCTACCTGACCCACCTCAACTCTCTGGACCTCGACCGTAACAGTCTGACAGGCCCCATCCCCCCCGAGCTCGGCAACCTCACCAATCTGGAACGGCTGGACCTCACCGGAAATCAGCTGAGTGGCCCGATTCCGCCCCAGCTCGGAAACCTTGCCGCCTTGCGCACTCTCTTCCTCGACGAAAATCGGCTGACCGGGATCATCCCCCCTGAGCTGGGCAACCTGATCGAGCTCCGCACACTCTACCTCGAAGAGAACCGGTTGAGCGGCCCAATCCCGCCTGAGTTGGGCAACCTGGTTAACGTCGGCCTCTTCTCCCTCGAAGAGAACAACTTGACCGGCTCGATCCCACCTGAGTTGGGCAACCTCGCCGAAGTGCGCACCTTATACCTCGATGAGAACGAGTTGAGCGGTTCCATACCGCCCGAACTCGGCCACCTGGCCCAACTGCGAGTCCTCGACCTCGATGAGAATGAGTTGAGTGGACCCATACCGCCCGAACTCGGCAACCTGACCCAGTTGCGCATCCTCTTCCTGCGCGAAAACGGCCTGAGTGGCCCCATACCCCCCGAACTGGGCAACCTTGCCCACCTGACGTGGCTGTATCTGCAGGACAACGAGTTGAGCGGAGAGATACCTTCCGAGCTGGGCAACCTAGCCCTGCTGCAAGGGTTTACCATCGGCGCAAACCAGTTGAGCGGCTGCATACCCGTTAGCTTGAGCCGCGTACGCTACAACGACCTCGACGTCGTCAATCTACCCTTCTGCGTCGATTAGACTGCAACAATGCAAAGGAGAGTAGCGATTCGCTACTCTCCCTTCTCCTCGCAATATGGCGTTGTCAACTCGCGATAAGCTCGCGTCTGGCTTCCGGTATCTCTCCTACCAACCCAGGAATAGCGGGTCCCTGCGGCCTCGCCGTCCCGATACCCTCGCCACAGCCATCTCCTGCCGCAGCGGTGCGACCACCTGACTCAAGCTGCCGGCCGCCATGCTGCCGTACATGTTCAGAATCGGAGCAACCTCCGTCTGATAGGCGATATAAGCATCGGGCCAGGACACCGGAAGTCGCCATCCAACACCCGCTCGCCCCGCCTTCAGCCGCCGCGCCGCCACCAGCATCAGGACCAGCAGCGCCGCGCCCCCTGCCAGCGGCAGATAGTGCAAACCCAGCTCCACCTGCCGCACCACCTCCGTTGTCTGATGCCCAATCACCGCCAGCACCGGCACCCACACCAGCTCACCCAATAGGACGATCGGAAACCAGCGGCGGAATGGCACACGACCTATTCCAGCCGCAACCAGCGCCGGAATCACCAGCACAGAAAACGCCTTCGCAACGAACAGCAGTCTGGGGCCGTGCTCCTGCATCTCCGACTGCAGCTGCTCCAGGTGGTGGCGTCGCAGCCCCAGCCACCGGCCATAGCGCAGCACAGGCTCCTTCCCAAACCTGTACCCGAGTAAGTACCAAAGTCCGTCAGCAACAATCCCCCCAACAACTGCGCAGATCACGACCAGCGGCAGGCGCATATACCCCAGCGAAGCCGCAACCGCCGCCAGCAGCGTCACGATCCGTCCCTCCAGGATCACCAGAACGGTCAGTAACGGATAACTCCAAACGCCCCACTCCTGCAGACCCTCGCTGCGCAGCAAATTCATTGCTGTATCGAATATCTCGGAAATAAAGTTCATTCACCCGCTTCCTCTACCCGCCATGCCAACACATCCAGCCTCTCGACGAAATGGAGCAGCGGCTCTGTATCCGGTAGGAAGAGCCCGTGTGCCTGCGCAACCCAATTGCGCTCGAACTCTGCCTCGGCAGGCTGTAACGGCCAGGGCCTATGGTGGATCTCACCCCGATAAACGCGCCCGTCCCTGTCCACACTGTACAGACAGTACCTCTCCATTAACCAATGCTCCAACGAATCCGGAGCCGCCTGATATACCGGGCCGGTCGGACGGTATACAGCCCTGAAATCAGCCTCCGGCGCGCCAGCGTGCGTGCGCCGGCTGGAATAGTGAATGCCGCTCTCTTCGACCCTGCATTCCATCTGCGCCCGGTAATAGGGCAGATGATAGGATCTCCGCGCCATCGCCACCGCCAGGGGGTTGCCCGCGTCCAGACTGGAAAAGAACACGCCCGGCCTCGGCTCCCTCCCTCCGCTACTCTTTACGTACGTACGCACATTTAGTTCCGGAAAAGAGGAAACCCACGGCGCCGCCGGCGTAAACCGCGGCCGCACGCCCGACATGCGAAAGGGGACCACCGATACCCATGCCTCACCCGCGTACATGTCCAGCGCCAGTCCGGACGGCAACAGCTTGGCGATATGCGCGGCGGAAACCGGCCAGTGCGCAAAAAGAAGGTCCTGCCACGACTGAAACATGAACCACGGGCGTTCGGGCAGTGGCCAGGGGCGGTGTTCCTGCTGCGCAAGTATCTTGGCACCGGCTGCCTGCCCGCGCCGCAACAGGGAGGCATGGGGGAACTTTCTCATCGGTATTTCCCTCACTCTCCATAGATCCAGAGAGTGATAAGATCGTCGATCGGTGTGCCGCTGTGACGCCGGAATATGCCCAAAAGGTCCTCTGCATACGCGATCCCGTAGCGATGCGTCTGCGCATAGTCAAGCAGTGCCGCGAAAAACGCCGCATCGCCCATACGTTCACGCACCGAGTGCAGGAACAGCGGTCCTTTGCTGTAGATGATGTTGATATAGTTGCTCTGATCAAAACCGACCACCGCGCCGCTGACCGGCCTGTCTATCCCCAGGTTTCGCGCCGCATCGTAGCGGTAACGGAAGACATTCTCCATCATCGCCGTCTGCATCTGCGGCCAGTCCACCGCCTCGTAATACAGATAGACCGCATAATTGGCAAGTGACTCATCCAGCCATGGCTCATCCGGCTGATCGTTACCCACCAGGTTGAAAAACCACTGGTGAGCAACCTCGTGGGGCGTGGCAATCCCGAAACCGCCGCCGCCCTCCCCGTAAAAGTTCGCCGCCAGCGCAAGCAGACCGGCATGCTCCATCCCAAACGCTGTCGTCGGCAGCGGCACGACGTCCAGCTCGCGATACGGATACTGACCGAACATGCCGTTAAAGACGGCTAGGCTGCCCGTCGTATAGCTCAGCGCCGTCTGCGCCGACGCCAGCCCCCCAACCGGGTAGTACGAATTGACCCTGGTCCCATCAACCTCCTCGCTGATCGCCTCCCAGCGGTCGGTCACAGCCGCATAGAAGGAGCGCACCGGCCCCGCCGCGATCCGCCACGTCTTCGTGCCGTCCTCGTTGGGCTTCCGCGCCGTAGTCGAGCCGCTCGCAACCACCGCAAGCGCCCCCGGCGCCGTCAACGCCACCTGATAGAAACCAATGTCCGCAAAGAGTGAGTCACCGAAACTCGCACCCGCGAACAGATCCCAACCCCTGTGGTCGTAAACTGCCAGCGTGGGATAAAAGCCCGCCAGATCATAGACCCCGTTTACAAACCCGTACAGGCCTGCCCCCGCAGTTCCCGCGTACACCTGCGTCGGCAGCGTGGCCCAAAACCACAGCGTCACATCCGTTGTCGCCCCCGCGGCCAGCCCTTCGTCAAGCGGGATAAGCACCACCGCATCCTCAAAAAGATGCGCAACCTCCACGACCTTTCCGTCCACCATCGCCCGGCTGACCTGGGCTGAGCCCCCGAAAGCAGGCAAATTGGGATAGAGTCGGAAATAAAGTTCGTTGAGGCTGGTCTCCTCCTGATTCGTAATGCGCACCCGCTGTACGCCCTCCAACCGCGGGACCTCCCCCGGCACGAGGCCGACCTGAATAAAATAGTGGGGCGCGTCCGACAACCCCTCCGCATCCTCTGCGAATGCCGCAAGCAGCGTCTCGCCGTAGACCGAGTAGTCAGTCAGATCAACTTCAGGCGTTGGAAAAGGAGGCGGTTCCACTACCGGCTCAGGGACCGGTGTGGCCGTCGGCGGCGGGGCCGTTGGCTCGGGTGTATGGGTAGCAGGGGCAAACGTCGCTGTCGGGGTTGGAGAAAGGACGGTGACATCCGGTTCTTCTGTTGTCGGATTCGCCCCTCTGCTGCAAGAGGCCAGAACAGCCGCCAGCGCAACCGTACCGGCAAACTTTGCGAAAAAAAGAAACCGCGACCGGCGCCTGCACTGGCGCATCTCTGCGTCGCGTATATGGCCCCCTCCAGAGGCAGACCGTCGACCTGCATGGGTTGCCGCGCCCATCAATCCCGTCCCCCATTGCCCGCCGCCGACTCCATGTCTCCGGCAGGCTGCTTCTCATCCCTGCAGCGCATACCGTCGGCGGCAACACCATAGCTTGGTGACGAGCGGAAATGGCGATCTGTTAGGCTCGGCACATTCAACCCTGCGGTTCAAAAATCGCTGCTTGGTGTTTTCTCTCCTCTGCCTCCAACTAAGACGAAGGCCCCCGACGCGGAGCGAACGTTTGGCAATGCGTACAGTTCTTCCAATGCCTCTATTACGGCGATTTCACATCTGGAGACTCTCGCTGCAAACTCTCGACAAGTCGCCTGCCTTCCCCACTGAGAGGCACGGGCAGCTCAACCACAACCTCCACCAGCAAGTCTCCCCGGTTCTTGTTATCCTTCACATCCGGCATGCCCTGCCCCTTCAACCGGAAAACCTTCCCGTTCTGCGTGTCCGGCGGGATCGTCAGCGCCACCGCCCCCTGCAGTGTATTCACGCGCGCTTCACCCCCGAGGAGCGCAACGAACAGGTCCACGGGTACCTTCGTGCGCAGATCGGTCCCATCCACCTCAAATTCCTTGTGCGGCTGCACCGAAACCGTCATGATCAGGTCGCCGGCCCGCACCTTCGAGCCCGTCCTGACCCCCGCCGGGATCGTCACCTCGAACCGGGAATCGCCCTGCTGTACCGTCCGCTTGGTCCCAACGAACGCCTCTTCCAGCACTATCTCTACCGGGACCTTCTGGCCGCTGTTAGGGCGGCCGAAACTCGGATGAGGCGCCTGCCGTGTCGCTCTGCGTGTCTGCGCCGGCCCACCGCCAAATAGCTGCTGAAAGAAATCAGAAAACGAGCTGCCGGCACCGGCCATGCCGCCGAACATCTGCTCAAACTCCTCAGGACTCACCGTTCGGCCCTGCTGACGCTCCGCGCCGCCGGCATTGTACCACTGTGACCAGTCGAAATTCTGCCCGCTCTGCTCGTACTGCTGCCACTGCGCGCCGAACTTGTCGTATGTCCGCCGCTTCGCCTCGTCAGACAGAACCGTATACGCCTCACTGATCTCTTTGAACCTCTGTTCAGCAGCCGCATCACCGTCATTGACATCGGGATGATACTTGCGGGCCAGCTTGCGATACGCCTTCTTGATGTCCTCTGCGCTCGCCTTACGCCGCACGCCTAGTACTGCGTAATAGTCCTTATAGTCCACTGATCCGTTCTCCGCTCTATTAGGCCTGTACCCCTCACCCCGTCTGAACCGCGTGAAAGAAATACCTTCGCACCCTCACCCGGCTCCCGAATCTGACACCAGGGACGCGAAACCGGGCACTGGGCGCCCGGTTTCTCATCATCGTATCGTTAGTGCGCCCAGGTCGGCAATCCTGGTTCGAGCAGCCGTCTACACCTGCCGGAACTCGCCTTCCACCACATCGTCCTCATCAGGCGCACCCGTGCCATCCGCCTCTCCGGTGGCGCCAGCCTCGGTTCCGTTATCCTCAGCCTGCTGCTGATACACCTGCTGGGCCAGCGCAGAGCTTGCCTGCTGCAACTGCTCGGTCAGACTGGTGATCCGCTCGTGATCTTCGCCCTCCATCGCCACCCGCAGGTCGCTGATCGTCTGCTCGATCTGCTCCCGGTCCGAGAGCGGCACCTTGTCGCCCAGCTCGCCCAAAGTCTTCTCTGTAGCGTAAATCAGACTGTCGGCGGCGTTTCGGCTCTCCACCAGCTGGCGCTGCTGCAGATCAGTCGTCTCGTTCTCCTTGGCCTCCCGCACCAGCCGGTCCACCTCATCGTCGCTCAGATTCGTCGACGCCGTGATCTGAATGCTCTGTTCCTTGCTCGTCGCCTTGTCCTTCGCCAGCACGTTCATGATGCCGTTGGCGTCGATGTCAAACGTAACCTCGACCTGTGGCACGCCCCGCATCGCCGGTGGAATCCCATCCAGCCGGAAATTGCCCAGGGTCTTGTTGTCGCGCGCCATCGGCCGTTCGCCCTGCAAAATGTGAATGTCCACCGCCGTCTGATTGTCCTCGGCCGTACTGTACGTCTCCGTCTTCTTCGTCGGAATCGTCGTGTTGCGCGGGATCAACGTCGTCATCACGCCGCCCAGCGTCTCCAGCCCCAGGCTCAGAGGCGTCACGTCCAGCAGCAGCAGGTCCTTGACCTCGCCGCCAAGCACACCCGCCTGCAGCGCGGCGCCCACCGCCACCACCTCATCCGGATTCACGCCCTTGTGCGGTTCCTTGCCCGTCAGACTGCTTACCAGCTCCTGGATCATCGGCATCCGCGTCGAACCGCCAACCAGAACGACCTCGTTCAACTCGCCCGGAGACAGGCCCGCGTCCTTCAGCGCCGCATGGAACGGTTTCTTCAACCGTTCAACCAGTACCGCCGTCAGCTGCTCGAACTGGCTCTGCGTCAGTGTCAGTTGCAGATGCTTCGGCCCTGTGCTGTCCGCCGTGATAAACGGCAGATTGATCTCCGTCTGCGGTGTGCTCGAAAGCTCTATCTTCGCCTTCTCCGCCGCCTCCCGCAATCGCTGCAGCGCCTGCCGGTCCTGGCCCAGGTCGATCATCTGCTCCCGCTTGAACTCGTCGATCAGCCAGCGCACGATCGCCTCGTCCCAGTCGTCGCCGCCCAGATGCGTGTCGCCGTTCGTGGCCTTCACCTCGATCACGCCGTCACCGACCTCCAGCACCGAAACGTCAAACGTCCCGCCGCCAAGGTCAAAGACCAGAATCGTCTCGTCCTCGTTCTTGTCCAGACCGTACGCCAGTGCCGCCGCCGTCGGCTCGTTGATGATCCGCAGCACCTCCAGCCCTGCTATCTGACCCGCGTCCTTGGTAGCCTGACGCTGGCTGTCGTTGAAGTAGGCAGGCACCGTAATTACCGCCTGCTTCACGTCCTCGCCCAAGTAGGACTCCGCATCCCGCTTGAGCTTGCTCAGGATCATCGCGCTGATTTCCTGCGGCGTGTACACCTTATCCTTGATCGGAACACGCACCCGCGCGTCGTGATTCGGCCCTTCGACGCTCGCGTAAGAGACCATCGCCTGCGTTCGCTTCGTCTCCGGATCGTCGATGTGACGCCCCATCAGACGCTTCACCGAGTAAATCGTGTTCTCCGGGTTGACCACAGCCTGCCTCTTCGCAGTCACCCCGACCAGCCGCTCGCCGCTCTTCGAGAACGCAACCACCGACGGCGTCGTGCGGCTCCCCTCCGCATTCGCAATCACCGCAGGGTTGCCCGCCTCCATCACAGCGATCACGCTGTTGGTTGTGCCCAGATCAATACCTATAATTTTCGCCATCTGTCCTTCGCCTCCTGTACAAGATGATGCCGGGCGCCCGTCCGCTCCGCGCCACAGCCGCCCAGTCCATGACTCCATTTATGAACTGTTCTTCACTATTCATCATTACTCTTCTATATTATAAGAAACTTCTGTATATATGGTATTGGGCGAGTATTAGCAATTCATATGAATTTGCCCACGATGATCATACGCCTCCTATCCAATACGAAACCCACACCGGCGACACTGTCCCTCTCGCCCCCTCTGACCACTAACCGCTGACCACTGCAGTTGTGCGGTCGGCCGCAAGCGGCCTCCCTTGTGCGGGGGCTCCGCCCCCGCAACGC
>JAPOVP010000104.1 GCA_026708085.1 Caldilineaceae bacterium | reverse complement strand
CTACTGCTCGTAAACACGGCCTCAACGCCATTGATGCCATCCACAACGCCTTTCTAGAACAGCCCTTCATCCCTGATACCTCTCAGGCTTAGTAGTTACATTGAAGAAGGGTATGGCTATCCCACCGATGTGGTGTTCGGTGCGACTTTGCCGTTGTTCCAAGGATTACGCAGGGGGGATATTCAGGTAAGTCTGGAGATCTGGCTGCCCAACCAGATTGAGGCGTGGTATGAAGCGGAGGCCAGTGGGGAGGTGGTTGAGGTTGGCAAGAGCCTGGGAAATGACTGGCAGTCTGCGTTCGTAATCCCTGCGTATCTGCAGGAGCAGTATCCTGACCTGGATAGTGTCGAGGACCTGAAGGATGAGCGGTTCAAGGCGCTGTTTGCGACTCCGGAGACTGGTGGAAAGGCGCGGTTGGTTTCGTGTGTGATCGGGTGGGCGTGTGAGGAGGTGAACGCGACGCAGATCGAGGGTTACGGACTGGAAGAGCATGTGCATGTCATGAACCCGGGAGACGGGGCGGCGCTGAATGCTGATCTCTACGGCGCTTACGAGAAGGGTGAGCCCTGGCTTGGCTACCAGTGGGGCACGAATGACCCGGCGCTGCTTCTAGACCTGGTGCGGCTAGAGGAGCCGGTGCACAGCGACGAGTGTTGGTCGACGACGAAGGCCTGTGCATACGAAGACGCAACGATTGTGATTGCGGTCAATCCGGACCTGATCGAGGTTGCGCCGGACGTGGTCGAGATGCTGCGGGCATGGGGTTTCCGCATCAGTTTGTATCGTGAGGTCGCGGCGTGGCTGGATGAGAATAGCGATGCAAGCTCAAATGATGCGGCGTTGTGGTGGCTGAACGGCAATGTCGACATGTGGCGGGGCTGGGTCACGGAGGAGGCGGCGGCGGCCATGGAGGCGGCGCTGGCAGAAAACGAGGTGCCTGATGGCTGGCCCGATGAGTAGCCAGAAGATTCGTGTTGCCTGTCTGCTCATATCAGTCAGGCAACCGATCACGCGGTTGTTCGTAGCTGGCGGTCGCCCGGCTTTCTGGCTGACGTACAGGCCTGGTCCCTTGTGCCTGACCTGAGGTCGGGCCAGCACGGCTAAGATTGGTCTACAGATCTGTCGGACTAAGAAGAGACCTATACAGGTCCCTGGATAAACTGGTTTGACCGTCAGCCTTAAGCCTGATAACATAGGGTCGCGGAAAAAAAGATTCCGCCCCATTCGGGACATCCGACCCGTTGAGGCATCGGCATAGCGTTCTTCGAAGAGATTGTCAGGCCTGGATTTGCATTTGTCCGTGCGCTTGGCGTTGCCTGGGTGGGCACAAACCAAGAGAAAGGTTAACGGGGCAAAACTTCAGCCAAATTGAAGGCGGCGAGGCGCGGTCGGGCAGGACATTCCGCCCTTCTTGGGAACAGTTCCTGATGCGAAGAACAGTCGCGGCTGCTATTTGGCCTGAAGTACAGAGCGTGCCGGGTCAGAGGCCCATATTGATTGCACCCTTTGTGAGACAGCTTGCTCCAGATGCCGGCCTTTCTTCGACCATACAACCATAGGAGAGAACCATGCGCGTCCACTATCGATTGCTTGTACTGTCTCTGATTATCCTCTTTGTCGCCGGAGCGTGCGCGCCGGCAGGGCAGAGCGCGCCAGCTGCGGAGAGTGCGCCAGCTGAGGAGGCGGCTGCCCCGGCGGCGACGATCGATACGATCATATTCAGCGACCTGAACTGGACCAGTGCACTGATCCAGAACCGTATCGCCCAGTATATTGTAGAGAAGGGCTATGGGTATTCCACGGATGTCGTCTTTGGCTCTACTTTGCCCCTGTTCCAGGGCTTGCGTAAAGGCGACACGCACGTAACCCTGGAGATCTGGCTGCCGAACCAGGATGAGGCCTGGTACGAGGCACTGGGCAACGGTGAGGTTGTTGAGCTAGGCGCGAGCCTAGGTAAGGACTGGCAGTCGTTTTTTGTCATTCCGGCCTATCTGCAGGAGGAATACCCTGATCTGGATAGTGTGGAAGACCTGAAGGACGAAAAGTTCAAGGAGTTGTTTGCGAGCGCAGAGACGGGAGGAAAGGCACGTATCGTCTCGTGCGTAATCGGCTGGGCCTGTGAAGAGGTGAATGCGGCCCAGGTCACCGGCTACGATCTGGAGGACCATGTACACGTCGTGAACCCGGGAGACGGGGCGGCACTGAACGCCGACCTCTACGGCGCTTATGAGAAAGGTGAACCGTGGATAGGATACCAGTGGGGCACGAATGACCCTGCTCTCATTCTGGATCTGGTCCGGTTGGAAGAGCCGGCTTATAGCGACGAGTGCTGGGAATCGAACAAAGCTTGTGCATACGAAGACGCGGACGTGCTTGTTGCGGTCCATCCCGACCTGGTGGACGGCGCGCCGGACGTCGTTGCAATGTTGACAGCGTGGGACTTCAGTATCGAAGTCTATAAGGAGGTGGCCCGCTGGCAGAGTGCGAACAGTGACGCCACGAATAGTGACGCTGCTCTGTGGTGGCTGAACAGCAGGTCGGACATCTGGAGTGCGTGGGTGACCGAAGAGGCAGCTGCATCCATTACGGAAGCACTTGCGGCGAATGAGATCCCGGAAGGGTGGCCTACGGAGTAAGCCAAAGGCCATTTCGCAGCACGACTGTGAATCTGAACCAAGCAGGGCGGCCCCATTTTTTGGGGCCGCTCTTTTTCGTAAGTTGAGCTTTTTCCGATTAGGCCGCAGAATTGTGCTATGATCCCCCATTCGATGGTTTCGAATCCAGACAGAAGGAGAGACGTTTAGCGATGCGAGAGAACAGAGCCAAGCACAAGCTGGAACGGGGCGAGCCGGTTGTCTGCCTCTCAGGTAACAACTCCACGGACATGATTGATCAGCTGGGGCCACTGGGGTTCGATGCGATCTGGCTTGAAGGGGAGCACGGCCCGGTGGATTACGGTGACATTCCCGATCTGACGCGAGCCTGCGACCTGTGGGGCATGACATCGGTTGTGCGGGTCAACAGGAACAATGAGGGGATCATCTACCGGACGTTTGATTTGGGGGCGCAGGGGATCGTGGTGCCACACGTCAATACGAAGGCGGAGGCGCAGGCGGTCGTCAACGCGGCGAAGTTTCATCCGGCTGGCAATCGGGGTATGTACACGAGCCGGCAGGGGTACGGGGTGCCGGACTATTTTGACCGGGCCAACGACGAGACGCTGGTGGTCATTCTGATCGAGGATATCGCGGCGGTCAACAATCTGGCCGAGATTCTGACGGTGGACCACATTGACGTGTTCTTTGTGGCGCCGAGCGACCTGGCACAGTCGATGGGGTATCTCGGCGGAGGGGGACATCCCGAGGTGCTGGCGACGATTGACAAGGCGCTGGAGCAGATTGTTGCGGCGGGGAGGACGGCCGGGACGCTGGTGACGGACGCCAATGTTGGGCACTACCTTCAGATTGGGGCGCGCTTTGTGTTGACGGGTTGGGCGGCCTGGGTAGCGTCGGGCGGGTCGGCGTTTCTGGGGAAGGTGGAGGAGGCTGGGGGTTCGTGAGCGGAGTCGCGACTCAAGGGTTTGCGATCGAGTTGTTTGCACTTGTAGGGGGATGCAAGGAGGGAGAGGCTTGTCCTTTCTCTCCTTCTTTTGTTCAGCGGCAATAGAGTAAATCTACGAAGAATCCTTTGTTTGCTCCCTCGCGATTACTGGAGACAGGAAGGCGGACATCAGTTCTCTGTTGATTTCGATGCCCTCAAAGTTTCTTCTGATCAGGTCCATTCTCTCCAGCACATTGACGTCTCGCCGAATCGTCCGATCGGTCTTGCCAGCGTAGGCTTCCGCAATTCTAGGAGAAAGGTAGCGCAATCTTGCGATCGGTACAGGCTCTGTTTCCTCGGACAGGTCGACCACGAGTTGTCGCCTGCGCAAATCTGTGGGGTTTACCTTTTGGCGAAACGAACTGTGAACATGGTTCATCCAAAAGACGTGGAACTGTTGCGCCCGTATCGTCTGAAGCTGTTCATCCAGACCATCTTTAAGGCCTTGCAGGGCGTATTGGATGAATGGGAATACATCGCCTCCCGACCTGCTGGCCAAGTCGAGTTGCCTGTAGTATTCCGTCCTAGTCAGATTGTAGTGATTGCTAAGTAGATGGGCTGCCGCTGTCGGCACACCACTTAACAGTAGCAATTGAAACTCTACTAAGCGAGCAGTTCGCCCATTGCCATCGCCAAAGGGATGGATCCAAGCCAGATAGAGATGGGCAACGATCGCCTTCAGAACTCCCGAAGCAATTCTGAGTTCCTCGTTCGGCAGGAAACTCTCGATATTGAGCCAGCCACACAGCTTCGTCAAAAGATACTCACAGTCCTGCTGCGGCGCTCCGCGGTAACGTCCCACCCCGACATCGTAATCTCGAATCTGTCCAGGAGAAACATCCTCTTTTAGAGGCAAGTCATGTAAGACCAGGGCATTGAGCTCCTTTATCCTGTTAACCGTAAGTTCTGAGAGTTCACCGGACAGGATGCCTTCGGGGATGTTATTGCATGCGTCGACGATGTTCCATATCTCCTGGCCCAGAAACTTTTTGGAGCGTGGTAACACGAGTTCGCCCTTGATTAGTTCAAGGGCTTCTTCCTCCGACAGCGTATTCCCTTCGATCGCTGTCGTTGCAGAGGCCCCTTTGGCCAGATAGACCTCAAGCAAGTATTCTTCATCGTCGGGCAGGAGAGGTATTCCAGCGACCTGTTCGCACTTTGCCTGCACTTCTCCCAACTGAAACCATAGCGTATAATCCACCCTGCGCAGGTCTAGCTGATAGTTTATCCAGGGATGTGTCTTGTGGTATGTCCTTGTTTCAGACATGGGAAACGGAGCGGTCGCTAGCCGCTTTTTGATCCATCAGGGGATGACAGAGTTGGATTCTGCATATGGGATAAGAGTAGGCCTGAAGAGATACTAATGGGTTCAGGCAGTAATACAAAGTGGGAGGCTGTACGATTTCGGAGGCCATTGAACAGGATTGGTTGGCGTTTGCTTGAGCTGGAATTCGCAGGCCCGCAGTGTTGTCAATCCACGAAGGACACAGTGTTTCGGGAAGTTTCCGTGAGGGTGGGGCAATAAAGAGGGCACGCACAAGGGGTGCCCCTACGGTGGACAGCGGGAAGGTGGGGGCAGGGAGGCGTGGCGCGTACGAGGGCACCCACAAGGGGTGCCCCTACGGGGCGTGGCGGGAAGGACAGTGAGCCTCTCATCAGATTACATAATCTCCAGGGTACAGTTTTCGACATGACGAATACTTCACTTATCTCAGAAGAACAGTGGTCGCGGATTCGGAGTAAGGCAGGGTTGCCGCAGTTTGCGGCGGCTGTTGGGTTGTTGCGCGGGGAAGTTGAGGACTTCTTTGCGCGGCCGGTTGACGTGCAGGCGTTGCCTGGCGGGTACTATCACGACTATTTCTGCCCGCAGCATGCGGTGCAGCTGGTGTTTGAGCCGGATTCGCCTACTGTGCATCGCTGCCCTGTGGATGGGGCGACGTTCAGCGGGGAGCCGTTTGACTCGGCGTGGCGCTGGTCGGTGAACAACAGGTTGGCGGAGTCGGCGCTGCGGATGGCGGTGCTGTGGAAGCTGGAGGGGGAGGAGAGGAACCGGCAGAGCGTGCAGGAGATCCTGTTGGGGTATGCTGACGCGTACGAAGGCTACAAGGCGTATGAGGGCTGGCGGCCGGATAACCATGGCGTTGCGCAGTTCAGTACGTTGGACGAGGCGGTGTGGTCGATTCCGCTGGCGTGGTCATACGATTTGATTCGCTCTACGCTCGGCGAGGCGGAGCAGAAGGAGATCGTTGATAAGCTGCTGCGTCCGGCGGCGGAGTTTCTGATTGCGCGTCATTTTGGCGGGATCCATAACTTTGCCTGCTGGCACAACGCGGCTATCGGGACTATCGGCGCGGTGACGGGGAGTGAGGCGTTGCTTGCTTTCGCGATTGACGGTGAATATGGCTTTCATACGCAGGCGAGGGAGGGCATTCTGGCAGACGGCCTGTGGTTTGAGGGTTCGTTCAGCTACCACTTCTACACGGTGGCGGCGCTGCTGCTGCTGGCGAAGGCGACGGCCAATTTGCCAGCGTGGGACTTGCGAGAGCATCCGGCGCTGGCGGCTGTGCTGCGGGCGCCGGTGTTGTGCGCGTACCCGGATGGCAGTCTGCCGGCGACGAATGACTGTTGGTATTTCACGGGTTTGAACGACGACTGCTGCCACGGGGTACCGAAGGCGCCGGCGTTCTATGAGATCGGAAACGCCTGGTTTGACGAACCGCTATTCGGCAAGGTGCTGGCGCGGGCATATCGACACGGGCCGCGGGAAAGCCTGGACGCGCTCCTGTACGGTGATACTGAATTGGAATCGGGTTCGGAAGAGGGTGTGACACTGCCCAGCGTGCAGATGCCTGCTTCCGGCTATGCAGTTCTGCGAACGCAGCCGGAAGGGGAAGCGCTGCGATCGGAAGCGAACGAGCAGTATGTTTTGCTCAAATACGGTGTTCACGGGGGCGGGCATGGGCACCCGGACAAGCTGGGGCTGACTGTGTATGCACGGGGTGAACGGCAGGCGCCGGACCTGGGGACGCCCGGGTACGGGATCGATTTGTTTCAGGGCTGGTACCGCCAGACGGTCAGTCATAACACGGTCGTGCTGGACGGCAAGTCGCAGCCGGCGGGCACGGGCCGGAGTATCGCCTTTCGGGCTGACGGGCCGTTTCAGGTGGCTGACGCCGCGATCAGGTGGGGAGAAGACGATGTCGGCGGCATCGACGCGCCGACGTACGGGGTGGACGAAGAGGCGCCCGAAGTCTATGACGGGGTGGCTATGCGCAGGGCGGTGCTGGCGCGGGGTGACTATTTTGTGGATATTTTCATGGTAGATGCCGAAGGGGAGCGCCGCATCGATTGGATCTTCCGCAATCGCGGGGTGCTGGCACCGCTGGGGGACGGTGTGCCGATTGTGCCTGCCGAACTGAAGGGTGACGGATACGAGTACATAGATAACCTCAGCACGCGGCCGGCGTTGGGCAACATCGTTTTGGACTGGCAGTTTGGGACGACGGGCATGAAGGTTTTCATGGCGGAAACGGACGAGACGCCTCTTTACGCGGGGCCGGCGCCCGGGAACCCCGCGGAGGACGTGCAGGACCTGATAGTCCGCCAGCGAAATGCGTCGCGCGCGGCCTTTGTCAGCGTGTTTCATCCTTACAAAGACAGTCCGCGCATTGTCTCGGTCACTTGGCACGGCAGCGACCTGATCGGGGCGGGCTGGGCGGCGTGCACGGTGGAAGGGTCGGACGAGAGTGAACTGTGGATTGTGCGCTCGGGGCCGGAAGTGGAGATCCCCGCCTGGCTGGGCGACCTGCCGGCCAGCAACCGTTTTGAATACAGTCTGGAGGAGTGAGGCATGGGAGACGGTACGGATAAGTTGGCCATACATGGTGGATCTCCGGTGCGGGAAGCGCCGTTGCCGCCGCGCGGGCACATTGATAGCGAAGAGAGGGAGGCGGTCGGCGCGTACATGGATAAGGTGCTGGCCACGGGGACGCTCGGCGCGTACCAGGGTGAGGAGGAGGAGGCGTACTGCGCGGCGTTTGCCGAGTACCTGGGGGGCGGGTATGCGGACGCGGTGAGCTCGGGCTCGGCGGCGATCTACGTGGCGCTGCTGTCGCTGGAGTTGGAGGCGTTCAGCGAGGTTATCATCGGCCCGTTTACGGACCCCGGCGGGATCATGCCGATCCCGCTGCAGAGCATGATCCCGATGATCGCGGACTCGGCGCCGGGCAGCTTCAATACAGGGCCGGAGCAGATCGAGGAACTGATTTCGCCGCGTACCAGTGCGATTATCGTGCCGCATATCGCGGGCGAACCGGCCGACATGGGCGGAATCATGGAGTTGGCAGGGCGGCATGGGATTCCGGTGATCGAAGACTGTGCGCAGGCTCATGGTGCGCGGTTCAAGGGACAGCTGGCGGGGAGCTTTGGCGACCTATCGGCCTTTTCGACGAATTCGGGGAAGAACCACAGCTCGGGGGGGCAGGGCGGCATGGTCTTCACGCGGGATGAGGCGCTCTACCAGTCGGTGAGAAGGATGGCCGACCGGGGCAAGCCGCATTTTCTGCCGGAAGGCGCCACGAACATGCAGGCGACGCTGAATTTCAACCAGACGGATCTGGCGGCCGTGTTTGGCCTGATTCAACTGCGCAAATTGCCTGAGATGATCGAACGAAGAGGGGCGATCGTAGGCCAGCTGATCGAAGGAACGGCAGACCTGGAGATGATCGCCTTGAGTCAGACGGCAGGGGATGTCCAATCAAGCCACTGGTTCACAGCGGTGGCGTTTTACCCGGAGCGGGCGGCGTGCGACAAGGAGACTTTTTGCGCGAGCCTGCGCGCGGAGGGTCTGCCGGTGACGGACGATTACCGGTATGGGATGCCACACCGGCAGTCGTGGTATACGGAGCGGCGGGTCTTTGGCAGCAGCGGTTATCCCTGGGCCAGCCCACTATACAAGGGGGATCCGAATCGCGAGTTCCCCTGTCCGAATGCGCAGGCGATGCTGAAGAGCCACTTCACGTTTTCGCTGCACGAAAACTGGAGCACGCGGGAGATAGACGACGTGGTCGCCATTTTTCAGAAGGTGGCCAAGGCATATTCGCCCGGCTAGAGTAGCTGAAACCGGGTAATCTCTATTCATTTCCCCACGGGAACGAAGGAATACGCAGCTCGCGGTCGGCGGCGGGCAGGTCGATGCGCGCCCCCTGGCGGGCGTGGGACAGGTGCACCGCGAAGCCGATTTCGGTGGCGCGGCGGGCCTCTTCGACGTCGCAGGCAGTATTGCCGCGGCTGGCGACGGCGTCGACGAGGTCGCGGACGATGGCCGTGCCGGAGGGGAAGTCGCCTTCGGGGTGGGGAATGGCCAAGGGTTGCGGCGGGGCGCCGGCGTCCTGCCAACGCCAGGCGTGAAGGCCATCGTCCATGATCGTGAGGCGGCCCTGATCGCCGATGACATCGAAGGCGGGGCGCTGGCTGCCACCGGGCGTGAAGTAGAGGTGGACGCCTCCTTGCAGGCCAACAGTACAGCGGCCCGTCGGATCGAGGCGGCGGCGCGAGTCGGGCGGCTCGGCGGAGGTATCTTCGACAAAGCCGCTTACCCATTGGGGCTCGAGGTCGCCGGCGAGGTGGAGGGCGACGTCGTACCAGTGGCAGCCGTGGTTGATGAGGTTGGGGATGCCGTAGATGATCATAGACTGGAGCTGGCCGACAATGCCGTCGCGCAGGAGCTCGGCGAGGCGGCGGTAGGATACGAGCCAGCGGCGGTCTAGCCCGAAGGCCAGGGGGACGGCGGCGGTGCGGCAGGCGTCGAGGAGGCGGTCGGCTTCGGACAGGCTGGTGACCAGAGGTTTGTCGCTGAGGATGCCGCGGACGCCGGCGGCAACGGCCTGCTGGACCTGGTCGGCGTGCATCTTCTGGCTGGTGGCGAGGCAGAGGATGTCGGGTTTTTCCTGCTGCAGCATGCTTTCGAAGTTGTCGTAGGCAGCCACGCGGTCACCCCAGCAGTCGGTGAAGGCCTGACGGGTATCGGCGCCGAGGTCGAATACGGCGGCGATTTCGGTAGCGGGCACGGCGTGGAAGGCGGTGGCAAAGTTGTGATTGGCCGGTTTTCTGTCGAGCATGCGATGGCAACCGGCAATGGCGACGCGCCAAGTCTGGGACATGGTGGAATCTCCTGTGCTTGGACTGCAGTGGTCAGTGGTCAGTGGTCAGTGGTTAGTGGTTAGTGGTTAGTGGTTAGTGAACTGCTGGAAGTCATTAAGGGATGTTTAGTGCGAACGGCGTGTGGTCTGCATGGGTAGGGAGTGAAGGAAGGTAAGGTATTTTCAGGATTTCTGTAGTGGGCATCTGATGGTCATAGTAGTGTATGTTGGGTCCGGCTGGGCGTTGGCTCGGTTGTCTGTGCTGGCTTACATTGGGTACGAGCCACGACGCGGGGTGGGGGGAAGTTCGGTCGCAGCGGGTCGTCAAGGTCGTATTGCCCACACACTCGCTGCGGCGGGGGGTTTTAGGAGAGGGGGCGTTGCGGGGGCGGAG
>JAPOVP010000050.1 GCA_026708085.1 Caldilineaceae bacterium | reverse complement strand
TTGGAAAACTGACTATCTCTTGAAAGTTCTCTCCCAATAAGATGCGTATGCCCTGCCGGTTTTGGGAGATCTCTTGACGCAAGACACTGAATGCTGTATTTTGGGACTGAAGGAGCCGTGTTTTACGGAAGAGTCGTTGAAGGGAAAACTATATGAGCAAAGGCGCTCTGATGACTCTGAAGATTCGTGATTGGGAGCGTCCGCTGCTCTCACTCGCGTATGAGGCTGGCCAGGTCTATGGTCCGCAGCCACGTGCCAAGGTTAAGGACAGGAAGGAGCTGGACCTGGCCTATGACTTTTGTGAAGCAGTCACCGCGGTAAACAGCCGGTCCTTTTTCACCGCCTCTCGCCTCCTTCCACGAGAGAAGAGGCGATCGGTGCGTGCCCTCTATGCATTTTGCCGCAAGAGCGATGACATAGTTGACAAACCACCTATTGGGCGGCGCGACCCAGATGCGGTGCGTGACGCTCTAGCTACCTGGAAGGCGCGTTCTCTTTCTCACACTGCAGACGCAAAAGATCCTGTGGCTTTGGCGTGGACAGACGCACGCCGCCTGCATGGCATTCCACACCGCTATGCCGAGCAACTCATCCAAGGCGTCGCACGCGACATCACTGAAAAACGCTACCAAACGTTCGCCGACTTGACCAGCTACTGTTACGGTGTGGCTGCAACGGTTGGGCTGATGAGCATGCACATAATCGGCTTTTCCGGCGTTGAAGCGATTCCGTACGCATTGAAACTAGGTGTGGCGTTGCAACTGACAAATATCTTGAGAGATGTGGGCGAGGACTGGGAGGACGGTCGCCTCTATCTTCCTCTGGAGGATCTGGGTCGATTTGGTCTCGATGAGATGGATGTTGCCGCCGGCAAAGTTGATGACCGCTGGCGTGCCTTCATGCGCTACCAGATTGGGCGAACGCGTCAACTCTACGATGAGGCATGGCCCGGCATAGGGCTTCTACACGCTGACGGCCGTTTCGCGATTGGCGCAGCTGCCGAACTCTACCGTGCCATTCTCGCGGATATTGAAGCGCATGACTATGATGTGTTTTCCCGCCGTGCCCACGTAAACGCCTGGGGCAAGTTGAGTAGGCTCCCGAGTATATGGTGGCGCAGCAAATCGCTTCAAGGTCCTGAAGCCTACTGAAACTTATGGCAAGAGTAGGAGAATCAGCTAGCTTCCTTTTGTTCAGTGTCTTTGCTAGAGCCGAGGGAGCGCTCTGGTCAACATAGGTCTCCCAGGAGGCCATTCTCCGGGAGTTTTCCAAGAAAAGGGTACCGGATGGCAACTTTACGGTCAAGGTGGACTCGCCCGCGAGTCTGAAGTCCCACTGTAGTTTCCCCTCCCGGCAACGATGTTTGCCAGGTCATTACGGAAGATGAATTGCCGACCACTGGGCGCCGTGGCTGCAGCTCTTCGCCCAATCAGCAGGCGTCCCTGCGCTGTTTGGCCACCGATCCCTCCAGCTAACATTTGCTCCACCTCACAATCTCTCCCCGCTGCTCTGCACGGCTACGCACCAACTTGCCAAATCTGGGGCGGCACTAAGATCGCTAAATCGCTAACATCCTTTCTATCGTACATTCTGCGACCTGTTGGGCAAGAGTGCAACCAAGTGTTAATTTGGCCATCTGATTCAGGTTGTCTATCGCGAATAAAATCACAGGCTACTGAAATTGACAAGACTTGCTGAAATCGCTACAATTTTCCCGCCTTCGGCCTGAGTACGCGGCTGAAGCCGTCTGGTCGGCGTGTCGTGCTCGGTTTTAACTGGCAGCAAGGCGGAACTACCCCCATTCGTCTCCGTTTCGGGCCGGGCCTGCCTCACTTGCAAATAATACTCAATTTACTGCCCCTGGCATTAGACCGGTTGGCAAGAGCATATCTATGACCCTTGGTCAGCAGGTGTCGGCGCGTGCGGCGACTAATGCGAAAATTGAAGCCGACGACACGATCCTCGAAATTCGAGATCTGAAGACCTACTTCTTTCTTGAGCGAGGCGTGGTGAAGGCGGTCGACGGCGTGGATGTCGCCGTCGGGCGCAAAAAGACCCTGGGTGTAGTCGGCGAGAGCGGTTGCGGGAAGAGCGTTACCTTTCGTTCGGTGATGCGGCTCATTCAGTCCCCCCCGGGAAAGATCGTAGAAGGAGAGATTCTACTCCATCGCAAAGACGGAGCGACGGTCGATATAGTCAAACTGGATCCTCGCAGTCGCCAGCTGCGCGACATCCGCGGCGCCGAAATCGCCATGATCTTTCAGGAGCCAATGACTTCGCTAAACCCGCTTCATCCGGTCGGACGGCAGATTTCGGAGTCGGTACTATTGCACCAGACTCTGTCGCGGCGAGCCGCGATGGAGCGTGCCGAAGAGATGTTGAACAGGGTTCACATTGCCGATCCCGACAGGCGCGTCAGCGAGTACCCCCATCAGTTGAGCGGCGGAATGCGGCAGCGGGTCATGATTGCGCTTGCCCTGAGTTGTAATCCGTCGATTCTGATTGCCGATGAACCGACCACTGCGCTGGACGTAACCGTTCAGGCACAGATCCTGGATCTGATGCGGGAACTGCAGGACGACTTCGATTCAGCGATTGTGCTCATCACACATAATCTCGGCGTCGTATCGCAGATGGCAGATCATGTCGCAGTCATGTACATGGGTCGTGTGGTAGAGTACGCGCCAGTCTACAACATCTTCCACAGGCCGAAGCATCCTTACACGATAGGTCTGCTCAATTCTGTGCCGGTACTCGGACGGAAGGAGGACAATCGGTTAGTGCCCATCACGGGTATGGTGCCAAGCCCGATGGATGAGATTCGGGGATGCGCATTTGCCGACCGCTGTCCCGATGCAATGGAGATCTGCTGGGAGCAGTCCCCAGCATTCAAGGAGCACGAGCCTGGACATTCTGCGGCCTGCTGGTTGCACGATTGACGTAAAGGACTCTCGCTCAATTTGAATCTGCAGGCCTTCGCAGAAACTGAACATTGGTAGCCTGCCAGTCCAGGAATGAAATCCAGCTGCCTGTCCGCGTCACTTAAGGCGCGAGTAGGCGTTATTCTCTACACACCATATAAGGAGGCAAGTGAATGTCAAGTAGCAAAAAGAGGACGATCTTCCTGATTCTGTCGCTGTTGATCGTTACGGCGATGCTGGTCAACGCCTGTGGAGGCGGCGACAGCGAACCGGCCGCCGCTGAGGCGCCGGCGGAAGAAGAGGCCGCGCCGGCAGCAGCCGATGCAGAGGCCGAGGAAGAAGACACGGAAGAGGCGATGGCGGAAGTGGACCTTTCTGCTTCCGAGTATCCTGAACCGCAGCTGATCGTCGGCAGCCGTGATGTTGAGAAGCTGCCGTTGGACCAGATCCTGACTTACAAGGCTCTGGACTCCTACAGCGAGCCCGAATGGGTGAGCGAGCTTGTGGCCGAGGGCGTTCTCCCGCCCGTCGAAGAGCGGCTGCCGGTTGAGCCTCGGGTGATTCTCGAGAGCGGCATGTCCGACGGCATCGGCGTCTACGGCGGTGTCTGGCGCGACTTCTCCGCCTGCCCCACCGAGGGCTACAATCGCGGCGCTGGTCAGAGCGCAGGTTGGTTCGGCATCGAAGCGGCGGCCTATGCGTCACTGCTCAAGTCCGGCCCCATCTATCGCCGCTCCGACTCGCTCGAGCCGCTGCCTTACCTGGCCAAGAGCTGGGAATGGAGCGAAGACGGCTACGAGCTGACCATGAGTATTCTTGAGGGAGCCAAGTGGTCAGACGGCCATCCCTTCACGACTGAGGATGTTCTGTTCTCTTGGGAAGACATGATCGTCGACCCGAACGTTCAGTCGCCTAAGGGCGCGTCTGCCTGGATCTTCGAGGATCAAATGACACAGCTTGAAGTGATAGACGACTACACCTTCAAGTTTGTTTTCCCGGTCGCCTTCCCCGTTCAGTCACTCTTCCAGATGGACGAAGGTGACTTCCACATCTCACCGTCCCATATCCTGAAGCCGCTCCATCCCAAGTACAACAGCGAGATGGACTATGTGGACTTTGAAGCGGCGATGCCTCCGGACAAGACGCCCGTTGTGCTGGGTGAGTTTGTTCCGGTCGAATACATTACCGACGAGTTGATGATTCTTCGCCGCAACCCCTACTATTGGGGTGTCGACGAAGCTGGCAACCAGCTTCCCTATCTGGATGAGGTTGTCTTCGAAAAGGGGCCGTCCGGTGTAGGCCGAACGCTGAGTACCCTGGCCGGCTCGGCTGACCACTCCAACTTGGAGAATCCGAGCACCTTCATCGAGACGCTGAAGCGAGCTGAAGAAGATGACGCTCACTTCTACGTCGAATGGGGCCCGGAGACGCTTGGCTTCAGCATCAAGCTGAATCTTTCCACGACACTGGGCGTGAAGGATGATCGCGATGCCGCCGTACGCGAGCTGTTCCGCGACATTCGGTTCCGCAAGGCTGTTAGCTTTGCCTTGGATCGCGAGGGCATTTCGCAGTCGATACTGCGCGGGCCGTTCCTGCGCGGTTGGGCTGGCGGTCTGTTCCCCGGCTCCTCCTACTTCGATCGAGCTACAGTAGCTTACTACAACAACCGACCGGAGGCCGCGGCCGCGCTGCTGGCCGACCTGGGATTCGAGGATACTGACGGCGACGGTGTACTGAACTGGCCGGCCGATCGACTCGCCAGCGGAGAGAACCTGGTGCTGGCTCTGGTCACCAGTGAGGACGCTGAAGAGACCCAGACGGTGGGTGATGCTGCTGTGACATTGCTCGGCGATCTCGGCGTACAGATCAACGTGCGGCCGCTCAACAGCGCTGCCCGCCGCGAGATGAACGAGGCTGGCGAATGGGAGATGCGAGTCGACCGTGACAGCCAGACTTTCGCTGTCCCCTTCACCCGCTGCCGTGAACTGGCTCCGATCGAGCGCGAGTTCAGCTTCCATCGCGAAGGTGCTGAGCCTCGCGAGCTTCTCGACTTCGAGCAGGAGTTGGTAGACATCGCGCTGGCATTCTGCGTCGAGCCCAATACGGACATTCGCAGGGATCTGATGGCCGAATACAACCGCATCTCGACTGAGAACGTCCACTTCATCGGCGTCTTTGTCGGTCGCTACGGTCTGGCCGCGGCCAAGCGCTTCAAGAACGTTCCTGCCGGCATGCCCGTGTTCATGTACAACTGGACCTGGGAAAACGTCATGCCTGAGCAGGTTTGGGTTGCCCCCGAGGAGCAGATCGATCAGCTTCGCCCGGGTGTGATTCCAACCTACGAGAGCGAATAGGTTTCCGACTAGGAAGAATAGAGGAGAGAGGAGTGAGATCAGATCTCGCTCCTTTCTCTTCAAATTTTCACCGCAGGTTTTTCTGAGACTTCGTCCTACTTCAACCAATGATCGGATTCATTGTTCGCCGCTTTGCCGTTTCGGCTGCTGTTGTTCTGGGCATTGCATTGGTCAGTTTTATTGTGATCCAGCTGCCTCCAGGCGACTATGCCGATGGCTACGAGTCGTTCCTGATAGAGCAGGGCGGCGCGACCGAAGCCGAGGCGGAGAGACAGGCAAATCTTTTCCGCCAGCGTTACGGTCTGGACAGACCGCTCCCGATTCAGTTCTATGTCTGGATTCGGGACATGGTGACGAAGGGGAGTTTCGGTTTCTCATTCGCCTACAAACGTGATGTAGGCGAGTTGATCGCTGAACGGCTGCCCCGCACCCTATTGCTGGCCGTCCTGGCCCATCTGACTTCTACCGCAGTCGGTATCATCGCCGGAATATTCGTCGCGCCGCGGCAATACTCTGTCGCCGATAATGTGGCAGCATTTCTCGCCTTTATTTTGTCGGCACTGCCCCGTTTCTGGATCGCACTTGCCATTATGTTCTTTCTCGTCTTCACATTGGAGCAGGAGCATGTTACTGCCTTCCACTCACCCCAGTATGTAGTGGTGCCTTGGGCGTTTGGCAGCGTTGCCGAAGCGCGCGAAAGCTGGGCCAAGCTGATCGATCTGCTCCAACACATCTGGCCTGTCGTGGTAATCGCCGGGCTAGGCGGCGTGGCCCGCAATATGCGCGTGATGCGCGGCAACATGCTGGACGAACTGAACGCGCAATACGTGACGACAGCACGCTCAAAAGGGCTGACTGAGGGCCAGGTCATGCGGCGCCATGCCGTCCCCAATGCGCTCCATCCCATCATCATGTACCAGGGCACTGTGCTACCCTACATGCTTCAGGGCGAGCTGCAGGCCTCGATCGTGCTGGGTCTGCCGACGATCGGGACGCTGCTGTTGACTTCCCTTCGCAATGAGGACATTTACATAGCCGCCAGTTGCCTACTCATCTACGGCGTTCTGCTGGTTGCGGGCAATTTGATCGCCGATATTTCGCTGGCGGTTCTTGACCCGAGAGTGCGGTTCTCATAGTATTGCAGCGACCTTTATATTGGGCCGTCGGTGGGTTAGCTTAAACTGATGTCGGTGCCGCAAAGACAAATGTCACGGTACAATGTCACCAGCTTCAAGGCTGGCCATCTGCTCTGAACCGTCTTAGTTTATAGTCTTCTTAACTATGGAAAGCTTGCACAACGGAGTTGCCGCCGAAACTGGGCTTCTGTCGGAGAACCTCGACGACGAAGAGCAGCATGAGTCCTACTTCCAGCTCGTATGGCAACGTTTCAGAAAAAGCCGTCCGGCCATCGCCGGCGGGCTAATGGTCTTGTCCCTGATTATCCTGGCTATCTTTGCCGAATTCTTTGCGCCCGTTGATCCTACCGACGCGAATCTTCAGGACAGCTTCATTCCTCCTACTCGAATCCGCTTAATTGACACGGATGGTAATTTTCACCTCCGTCCCTTTGTCTACAACCTGGTCGTCACCATTGACCCCAAGACTTTCGAGCCGCTATGGGAAGAGGACCCCGAACAACGTTATGACATTCAGTTCTTTGTCAAGAGTTGGGAATGGAAGGTCCTCGGCCTGATCCCCACGCGTTATCACCTTTTCGGCGTGGGCGAGGGAGGAAAAATCCACCTGCTCGGAACTGAGAAGCAGGGCAGAGACCTTTGGGGCCGGGCCTGCACTGCTGGGCGCATCTCACTGTCGCTCAGCCTGTTCGCGACCATCGTAAGCATCGTTGTCGGTGCCGTCGTCGGCATCGTTTCAGGCTACTACGGTGGCGTGATCGACAACGTCATCCAGCGGTTCGTGGAGTTCGTGGCCTCCTTCCCGCAGCTCCCACTCTGGCTGGCACTGGCAGCAATCATTCCACGCACCTGGGATTCGCTGCAGGTCTTTATCATCATGGTGATTATTTTTTCGCTGCTATCATGGACACTGCTCGCGCGCGAAGTGCGCGGCAAAGTGCTGGCTTTCCGCGAAACGGACTTCATACTGGCCGCCAAGGAGATGGGCGCGTCCGACGCTCGCATCATCTTTCTGCACCTCTTCCCCAATTCCATCAGCCATATAATAGTCGTCCTCACCTTAACTATCCCTCAGATCATTTTAGCTGAGGCGTTCCTCAGCTTCCTGGGCATCGGGATCCAGGAACCTCTCGTAAGCTGGGGATTCCTGATGCGGGATGCGCAGAACCTGCAGACGCTCGGCACACATACCTGGATCATGACGCCGGTCATATTCATCATCGTGGCGGTGCTCGGATTCAACTTCCTGGGAGACGGTCTGCGCGACGCGGCCGACCCGTATTCGATCGTCTGAGCCGGAGATGGAGAGCAAAGTTGGGAAGGCGTAGGTCATTTCTGTATGTTGGCAACGCTCTTGCAGTCGTATTTCGGGCCTGGGCCCGCCCAATTGCTTTCCTCCTGCTTCTGCTCCTCCTGCTTTGCTTCGGCACGGTGGTTGCCGTATTCGCCTGGCCCCAACCGGCTACCGCGTCAATCAGCGGCGTTGTAACCGACACCGACGGGCCGGTCGCCGGCGCGCTGGTCAGAGTTCAGACCACCGCAAACCATACTTATACGGCAGGGGACGGCGGGTTTACAATCGAAGGCGTACCAACTGCCGAAAGCGTGACCCTGGTGGCCTGGGCAGAGGGGTACATTTTTGGTTGGACCGAGGCCAGCGGCGGAGACGACGACATTGGCATCGAGTTGCATCCCCACAACCGCGTCGATAACGCAGTCTACGACTGGGAGCCATCCAACAACTGTGGAGAGTGCCACCCATCCTACGATGAGTGGCTGCGTGATGCCCACAGCCAGTCGGCTGTCAACGTCCGCTTTTTGACGATGTACAACGGAACAGACGTGGAAGGCAACCGCAGCCGCAACAGCAACTACGACACGGGCCTGCCCCGCACCCGCGACCCGGACGACCCGTACTATGGCCCAGGCTTCAAAGTGGACTTCCCCAAACGGGACGGAAACTGCGCCGCCTGCCATACGCCGATGGCCTCAAAGCTGGACGCCGACAACACTTGCGGGTGGAACGGTTGCCATATGCAGGAAACAAGCGACGCCAGCGACGAACTGCCTGACGGTGTTAGCCCGAATGAAGCCGTAGGTGTGGCTGCCGAAGGGATCTCATGTGATTTCTGCCACAAGATCGGCGCCGTGAATTTCTATACCGACACGGTGCTTCCGGATCCACTGATGCCAGGCATCCTTTCCCTGACCCTCTACAGGCCCAAGACGGGAGAGGACCTTCTGATGGGGACGGTTGACGACGTTGCCCGACCGAAGGACAGCTTCAACCAGTTGCACCGCGAGAGCGCCTTCTGCGCAGCATGTCACTTCGGCGTCAATGACGAGACCGAAATCTACAATTCCTATGGGGAGTGGCTTGAGAGCCCCTACAGTGACCCGGACACCGGCCAAACCTGCCAGAACTGTCATATGCCCGAGGCGCCGCGCCTGACTTCCAGCATGGAAAGCCTCGTCCAGACGGCTGCCTGGCTGGAAAAAGCCAGCGGTCGCGCGTTGCCGGCGGGCCTGGGCAAGCTGGCCGAACGGTCGCAGCGCAGCTATTTCGTCTACCCGGAAAAAGGAGGACTGTTCCGGGAGTTGGACCAGATCCACTTGCATCAGATGCCCGGTGCTAACGACGAACTCTTCCTGCGAAGCGCAATCTCTTTAGAGGCAACGGCCGAGATCGAAGGCGCCGAGATCGTAGTAAACACTGTAGTAAGCAATACAGGTGCGGGCCATCACTATCCCACAGGGTCTCCACTGCGCCAGGTGCTCCTGGTGGTGCGGGCCGCTGACGGCGGCGGGAGCGAGCTGGCCTTGGCAGAAGGTGAAATGCTGCCGGACTGGGCGGGCGACTTGGCAGGACTTGCCGGCCAGGCGTATGCCAGGATCCTTCGCGATACATTGACTGGCGAGGAACCTACTTTTTCACACTGGCGCATGGTTGAGTTAGTGGAAGACACTCGCATTCCGGCGCTGTCTTCGAGAAAGGGCAGTTTCCGCTTTGCCATGACAGAGGGTGACGGCTCCGCGGGCGCAGATAGGATCGACATTGAAGTGCGGCTCATCTATCGCAGGGCATTTCAGCAGTTGCAGGAGTGGAAGGGCTGGACCGATCCTGATATCCTCCTGGCATCGGAGGATTTTCAGGTTGCCGTTGTGCCCGACGACGAACGCTAGAGCACTGAGGACAAATGGAAGAAACTCTGCTTGAAGTTTACGGTCTGAAACAATGGTTTCCAATTCGTAAGGGGTTCTTGCAACGAATCGTCGGGCATGTCAAGGCCGTTGACGGCGTCAGCTTTGCGATAAACCGCAACGAAGCGTTGGGGCTCGTCGGAGAAAGCGGCTCCGGCAAAACCACAGTCGGGCGCAGCGTGCTCAGGCTTTACGATCCGACTGCTGGCGAAATCTGGTACACCTCGGCCGAAGGCGAGCGCATCGATATCGCAAACATCGAGCAGGCGGAAATGAAGCCGCTGCGCAAAGAAATGCGTATGATCTTCCAGGATCCGTTCAGCTCGCTGAATCCGCGACTGACGGTGAAAGATCTCATTGGTGAACCACTCATTATTCACAAAGAGGCGTCCGGACGCGCGCTTGAGAGCCGCGTTTCTGAACTGATGACCGCGGTCGGGCTGGACCCGAACTACATGCGTCGATATCCCCACGAGTTCTCCGGAGGCCAGCGGCAGCGAATTGGCCTGGCACGGACTTTGGCACTCAGGCCGCGGCTGATCATCGCCGACGAACCGGTCTCGGCTCTGGATGTATCGATACAGGCCCAGGTGCTGAATCTCCTCCAGGAGTTGAAAGATGAGTTGGGGCTGACCTACCTGTTCATCGCCCATGACCTCTCTGTGGTTGAACACATGTGTGACCGGATTGCCGTCATGTACGTCGGTCGGCTGGTGGAGATTGCCGATTCGCAGCGGCTCCTCAGACGGCCGCTTCACCCCTATACTGAGGCACTGGTTTCGGCTATTCCCCCCGCAGATCCTGAGATTAAGCTGAATCGGATCATCCTTGAGGGCGATATACCCAGTCCTGCCAATCCGCCGTCAGGATGCGTATTCCATCCCCGTTGCCTTTACGCGCAGGAACAGTGTACGCAAGAGGAGCCGCACCTGGAGGAGATTGAACCGGGCCACTTCGCCAGCTGTCATTTCGCCCGCGAGCTGACCCTACAGGGGATCGGAGAAGGGGAATGACCGAGAGCGAAACCCAAAGACGCGGGCTAAACGTCGATGCCGCCCTGCTGGCTTATCTGCTGCCTGTGCTGGGCCCTGCCTACATTCTGCTACTACGCAAAGACGACGCCTTTTCGCGATATCACGCTATACAGTCCCTGTCGATTGTAGCGGCACTGATCCTGGCTCCTGCCGTTTGGATCCTCTTCTCATGGATCATTTCCCTCGTGCCATTTGGGGGCGTTGTCGCAGCCTATGTTTTTGCTCTCGTTGTCGCCGTCTACCTGGCAACGGTGGTGGCGTGGATTGTGGGGATAGTCAACGCTCTGCGCGCACGTCGTTCGCCCGTACCGTTTTTTGGCCGAATTCTGCGGGTATGAGAGCCTAGACGTTGGTGTTTTATGGCCGCAGTGCTATGATCCTGTGATAATTCGAGCTGACCGAATGGCAGGCCGACAGCGTCCTGCTTTCAAGCGCAAACCGCCGCCTTAACGCGCCCCTTGGTCGGGCGTGCTGCTTACAACTGAACAGCTCTCAAGAGGAGGATATCAATTGACAAAGGTCACGTTCATAGGTGCTGGCAGCTTCGGCTTTACGCGGAAGCTTGTCAAGGATGTGCTTACGTTTCCGCTTCTTGAGGACGCCACCATCTGTCTGATGGATATCGATCCCCGGAAGCTTGGCTATATCGAGCAGGCCGTGCGCCGCATCGTTCGCGAGGGGAAATATCCTGCCGCGGTCGAGACTACGCTCAGCAGGGAAGAGGCCTTGGAGGGCGCCGACTATGTAATCGTAACCATCCTTGTCGGTCAGACCAATGTCTGGCGCACAGACATCGAGATCCCTAAGCAGTACGGAATCGACACAAACATCGGCGATACCCGCGGCCCTTCCGGCATATTCCGGGCCATGCGCACCACGCCTGTAATGGTCGACATAGCCCGTGATATGGAGCGTCTCTGCCCCGATGCGGTGATGCTCAACTACACCAATCCAATGGTAATCAACTGCCGGGCAATTCAGAAGGAGACCAGCATCGTCGCCACGGGTCTTTGCCACAGTGTGCAAGGAACGGCAACCATGCTTGCCCGCTGGATTGGAGCACCGCCCAACGAAATCACTTACACCTGTGCCGGCATCAACCACATGGCCTGGTATCTGAAATATGAGTGGAACGGCGAGGACGCATATCCTTTAATCCGCAAAGCCATTACAGAGAGACCCGAAGTATACAACGAAGAGCAGGTGCGCAACGAGATGTTCCTGCACCTTGATTACTACCCGACCGAGTCCAGCGGCCATCACTCCGAGTACAACCCCTGGTTCCGCAAGCGCCCGGATCTGATCGAAAAGTATTGCACGCACGGCACAGGCTGGAATCCAGGCGAATACGCCTACGTTCTCAGACACTATTCGGCCCGGGAAGATGACTGGGAAGAGCAGATTCGCGCCTGGCTTGACGACACGGCTCCGCTGAATCTCACGCGTGGATATGAGTACGCAGCCTATATCATCAACGCGCTTGAAGGAGGGGAGCCATTCCAGTTCAACGGCAATATGCCCAATGGAGAGGGGGCTACGCCTTTGGTGGACAATTTGCCGGTGGAAGCTTGCGTCGAGATTCCGGTTTGGGCAAGCAAAAAGGGACTGGATAGCGTGCAGGTTGGGCCGCTACCGGCGTCCGTAGCCATGCTGACAGGCCTGAGTGCCCAGATTGAGGAACTGGCAGTGGAAGGCATTACTGAGGGCGACCCCCGCAAGATTTTTCAGGCAATTCTGCACGATCCTTTGACCACTGCAGTGTTGTCGATGGCCGAAATCAGAGAGTTGGTGAATGAGATGTTTGCGGCAAATGTGGAGCATCTTCCAACATTTGACCGCTATGAAGTCGAAGGGGACAGACCGATGCGGCTACTGACAGGGTCACAACTGGAGCAAGTTGCGGCCGACTGAGAGAGCCGGAATCCAAGCAATGAGGAGAAGGGTCAATGTTGTATGAGTACAGGATCTACGAATGTCACCCGGGGAAGCGCGACGCTTGGGTCGACTACATGGAGAATGTGATCATTCCATTTCAAGTGTCCAAAGGAATGGTCGTTGCCGGGTCGTTCATTGATGAGGAAGACGAGAATTGCTACGTTTGGTTGCGTCGCTTTAACGATGAAGCGGACAGGGAAGCACTCTACGAGGCGGTATACCAGTCTGACGGCTGGGTGAACGAAATTGCACCAAACATTTCGGAAATGCTCAATCGCGAAACGATAAAGGTTCAGCGTCTCATCCCAACTCCGAAATCAGTAATCCAATAGGGTCGACAGCTGGCAAATTTGTCAGCCGGTTTCAAACGAATAGAAAGCTCCAGCCAGGCAGGGTCGGCTCTTCAGCGTACTGAGCCGGCCCTTCTCTACGTTTGCGATTCGAATACTACTGCTGCTGTTGTTCCTGCTCGAGGCGCAATCGCGTACTGCTTTCTGCTTCGACTAGCTCTCTGGTCGTGATGTGGCCGTTGTCGAGCAGATCGTGAGGGATATCCTCATCCTCTGTTTCAGAAATGTGAACGCCCACGGTTAGTTCGCTCCGGGCATTTCCCTTGTAAGTCCCCCTTGTCGGCGGCACATCTGCATAGTCCCGGCCAACAGCGATGCGGATGTGTTTGTCGCTGACGAATGTATTGTTGGTTGGGTCAAATCCTATCCAACCGGTCGCGGGAAGGAATGCCTCCACCCAGGCGTGTGACGCACCTGAAATGTCCTTTTCCTTCTTTCTCTTGGGATCCAGGAACACGTAGCCGCTGATATAGCGTGAAGGAATAGTTGCCTTTCGCAGCAGGGCGATCATGATGTGACTATAGTCCTGGCAGACCCCACGACGCTTTTCCAGAGCTGTGTCGATAGGTGAATCTACGGCCGTACTCATCGGCGTATACTCTATCGCGTTGTGAATCCTTTCATTCAAATTTGCAATAGCAGTCAGAGGATCCCGATCCTGACCGAAACCGATCTCCTCCGCGAAGTCTGACAGCCTCGAGGTCGGGCGCGCAAAGATACTAGGCATAAGCCAGTCCCAGTGCTGGCCGTTCCCTGCGATCTCTTCCAACTCCTTCCACTCAGAATCGTCTAGGCTCTCCGGCAAAGGCTCGGACTCCTGAACCATGACCAGCGTCTGGGCGCGCAAGATTAACTCGGAGTGACTCCTGGGGATGTCAAAATAGTGAATTGCATTCTGCATGCAATCGCTCGTCGCCAGCACCTGCGCATGTGGCCACACTTCCAACCGGAAGTTCAGACATCGTTGCTGGCGGTCGGTGCGAGGCTGCATTCGCACCTCCATGGTGCTTTCGCTGACGTCGGACTCGTAGCGATACCGTGTGTGGTGGTGAATTGTATAGTATTTCATTTGCAGATTCGCGGGTGGACCGTTAAGAAAACTCCTCTTCGATAGTGTAGTTGAAATAAGCGTCGTAGAGAGCATCGTGGATCTGATTACAACTGTCCATGATGTCAGAAATAAAGGAGTGCGCTCCGATTCTAGCTACATCTTCAATCTGACTGTACTCCAGATTGGCCTTTAGCTTGCCTGAAATTCGATTCAGGTCACCCCCGCGACGAGTTTCAGTTGCACCAGCCACCTGCCTCAAAAGGACGGCCATCTGGTCGACATTAAATCGGACCGAGTTTGGGAGGTATGGATTGAGCAAAAGGAACGAAGTTACTTGGCGTGTTTCGGGCCTTGGGTCGTATACCCTGCAGTATGATTCGAAGGAGTTGCTGGCACGAAGAATGCCGATCCCATTGAGAGGATCGACTGTCTCCAATTCCTCTCCCCCATGTACGCCAAAGTAATGGAAGTGCGCCTGCAAGAGATAGCAGACGGAGAAAACTCGTTCCAAGTGTCCCCCGATCTGGATGAATAGCCAACCTTCATCATGCAAAAGCGATGAGAGTGCCAGTCCCTGGAATAGGGAGACGCTGCTTTCCAGCTCCCTGAAAAAGTTGTCGCGTTCATCGTGCCAGTTCTGGTGTCCCTGCCAGGCGTGCAGCCGCAAATAGAGCCGGTTCATGTGTTCCCAAAGCTGGCTGCTGAGCTGGGAACGCACCGTTCGCGCATTGGACCTGGCCAGGTTGATACAGCCCGATATCGAAGTCTGGTTAGCGGCGTCAAAAGTGAGATCGTGGGCCATTCTCAGAGCCGCCTCGCTGTCCACCACGCCATTCTTCATTACGGGAGGGGGCTGGCGAAGCGCTGAGAAGAACTGCTGCCAGCCGCGGTCGTTGCCATGTTGCGCCGCCTGTCCGACCATAAAGTTCAGGCGGACCCTAAGCAGGCGGATAGTGTTTTCCGCCCGTTCCATGTACCGGCCTATCCAGTACATACTGTCTGCAGATCTGGAAAGCATTTGCGCACTTCCTATATTGGAGTCAGTACTCCTGCAAGACCCACGTGTCCTTGCTGCCGCCGCCCTGGGATGAGTTTACGACAAGCGATCCATCGCGCAAGGCCACGCGCGTTAGTCCACCTGGAACGATAACCGTGTTTTCCTGCTCACCCCCGTAGAGAATGAACGGCCGCAGGTCAACGTGGCGTGAGACAACGTTGCCATCTATGTAACACGGGGCGCGGGACAGGCTCAATGTTGGCTGAGCAATGTAGTTGCGGGGATTCTCCAGAATCTGCTGGCGAAAGCTTTCGCGTTCTTTGGCTGTACTGTGGGGGCCAATTAGCATGCCGTACCCGCCTGACTCGCCAACGGCCTTAACGACCAGCTTATCGAGGTTTTCGAGAACATAGGCTCGCTCGTCGTCTTTCATGCAAAGATAGGTCTCGATGTTCTGAAGGATTGGCTCTTCGCCCAGATAATAGCGGATCATCTCAGGCACGAAGGCATAGACAGCCTTATCATCCGCAATCCCCGTGCCGATTGCGTTGGCTAATGTAATGTTTCCTGCGCGGTAGGCATTGAAAAGGCCGGGAACACCCAGGACAGAGTCAGGCTCGAAATGAAGCGGATCGATGAACTCGTCGTCGATGCGGCGGTAAATTACGTCCACACGCTGCAACCCGCTGGTCGTTCGCATGTACACGAAGCCGTCATGGATGAGCAGATCGGCCCCCTCCACGAGTTCGATTCCCATGACCCGGGCAAGAAAAGTATGTTCAAAGTAGGCGGAATTGAAGATCCCTGGTGTCAGCAGAACAATCGTCGCGTCGCGCCCTTTGGGTGTAAGCGTTTGTAACTGCTCCAGCAAGGCCTGGCCGTAGTGGCCAATTGGTTTGATTCCGTACCCGCCGAACATGCCAGGGAAAACCTGAGTCATGACTTCACGATTGGCCAGCATGTAGGAGACACCGCTGGGGACGCGAAGATTGTCTTCCAGCACCGCGAATTCGCCGCTGGGAAGGCGAACAAGGTCGGTGCCCACTATAGAGGTGTAGACATCATTGGCGACTTTGACGCCGCGCATTTCTCGCTGATAGTTTGCGCAACTGTAAATCAGGTCGAAAGGGATCTTCCCTTCCTGTAAAATGCGACCTTCGTGATAGGCGTCGCGCAAGAAAAGGTTGATGGCGTGAATACGCTGGCTTAAGCCGCGTTCGATTGTTTTCCACTCCTGATCGCTGATTATTCGGGGAAGAATATCGTAGGGAAAAATGCGCTCGATGGTGGAGTCTTCACCGTAGACGGTGAAAGTAATGCCTCGGTTCAGGAACGTGAGATCGGCGGCCTGCTGGCGCTGGGTCAGTTCGCTGGCCTGCAGTTCAAGAATGCTCTGTAGCAGCTTTTCGTACGATAGCCTCGGCCGCCCATTCTCCTGGAACATCTCGTCGAAAATGGACCCGTCCAAAGCGTAGCTGCTGAACAGGCTGATGGCACTTTCGTTTACACTCTCGTCTTGTGTTGGCACGCTCTTCACCGCCGTTGGTGTGATTCAAGACAGCGCATTCGGGCTGGTAAAGTTGAGAACTGTTCAAAGGTCCTGCCTGTCTGGACTGCTTTTGGCCATCAGGGTACTTGCTTTCATCAGGCTCTCAGCGACGTCTCCAGGTCTCGATGTGAAACCCTTTCCAACTTTTTCCCGACATAGACTAAACAGGCTTCCTCCAACAAACAATTCAGCATTTTTGCCGCAATAGGTGATGGTGAAATTTGCCACAAATAGGCCAATTCAAGGGAATTCGCCTATTATGCCCAAATCAGGTCTTTATGTGCAAACAGCGAAAAAAGCATGCCAGGAGTGCACAATTCTTGAACAGGCGGCCTGGGCTTCAAGATCGACTTGTGGCGGCAAAGGCATGAGAATTCAGGCTCCGTAAGCGCCATATCTCTGCGAGGACTTCATCAGAAACCTTCGAAGAGGAGAATCTCTGCACTGAACCAACTGAGAGTTTGCGCGACGATGAGGACTTGTCAGCGTTCGCCGCCTGCTACAATCTTCGCGTCGCTAAGTATCTATTCTCTTACTGAATGTCATCGTGTCTGACGGGGACTATCGGGATTCAGGTCAACTTCCCGAGTAGCGCGGGAAGGAAGCCGCGTATGGAGGTTAACGCGGCTTCTACCTTCTCGGGCGATGGCTATTCCTGTTCGGAGTATTCGTACTGAGGATTCCAGCCGGCTGGGCCGTCAGGAAGAAGATCGAACAAGTGCCAAATGCCGCAGTAGGAGTCGCCGGGACCAAAGTGGTCTTTGGCTACGCGCGTTATGCTACCATCCCCATTCTTGCGGAACACTGAGACGCCTGGCTGATAGCCGGACATGAAGCCGCCATCGGTGCTCTGAAACCCCATGTCGGCTGTAAAGTCAGACCCTTGAGCAGAATAGACTGGGAAGCGCCAGCCCCGTCCGCGCGCGAATTCCTGCTGGTCGGCAGGGCTGTCGGGCGAGACAAGAACAAAGGCAGCACGGTCCTGCAGATGGTGGGCGACTCCGTTGAAGTTGTCAGCCCACAGGGCGCAATACGAGCAACCTGAGCCCATGTTGTGGACGAGAATGAGGTCTTCTTTTTCACCGAAAAGGGCCGACAAGCTGACAGGGCCGTTCGGCCCTTGAAGCTGATAGTCGTCAACGGCCTCGTGGGGCAGCTTTCTTCGCAATTCGGCCAGTCTCTGCCGGGCCTTGTCGAGTTCCACATAGGCGGCTTCGAGTTCCTTATCGAACTGGGCATCGTTGTTGGACATAGAATCCTCCTTGTCACAATAAAAAAATGAATTCAATCGTTAGTCGTAACCGCTAAGTTCTTGCCCAAAGGCGCTCATGATACAGAAAGAGAAGTGTTTTCTCTCCCCTCGATTTTTTGGGCGGTCGGGCCTATTCGGCCCTCCCTTGTGCGGGGGCTCCGCCCCCGCAACGTCCCCTCTCCTACAACCTCGCGCCGTAGCGAGTGTGTGGGCAATACGAAGTTGTCGTCCCGCGTCGGCCCGCGCTTCCGCCAGCCTCCTGGTAGATTCCGGGTATGCGCCAGCGCAGGCAAGACAGGCGAGGCCACTCCCACATATGCCCAACTTTCACCGCGATGAACATCGAGAGCCCGCTACAGAAATGCTGACCGTACATACCGCCCAGGAAGACCGCACACAGAACATGGCTTTGTAGTTACCCATAGTCTACGATCTCTTTCGACTGTATGCCAGATTCTGGTGCGGCGGTCTGCAGAGACGGCCACAAGACTTCTGGAAGGTTTCTTTGGCGTGTTCGCTGGGACGACAAGAGAGTAATGCCGGCCTGAAACAAAGAGATGGGATATCATGGAGATACCCGCACATCCATCCACGGAACTGAATGGCAAGAGAGGTCCGGTCTCCAAAGTATCCGCACAGTAGGATTTGGAGTGCTTCTGAAAACTCGATGACACAAGCTCTTTTGGCGCGGACCCAGTTGCAGTCGACACGGAGTGTTAGCCGGCAAATCGATGCTTCTGCGTGCCTCTCCCTTTTCCTGACCATTTGACAACGCCCGCCTGGCGGTCGTAACATGTAGCCCAGTAAACGACAGAGCCGGCCTACTCCGATTGAGATACTGAGAAAGGAAACAATTCATGTCTGAACTCTCGCTGCGCGGTGTTTTTGCCCCCACTCTGACACCAATTCGCGCCGACCTTTCCATCGACCTGCCGGCCTATACAGAGTTTTGCCATCGACTACTTGAGGGCGGTTGCCACGGCCTCGTCCTTTTCGGCACCAACAGCGAAGCGACCTCATTTTCGGCAGGAGAACGCATGGCGGCTATCGATGCAGTGATCGAGTCCGGCGTTGCCGCGGACAGGCTGATAGTCGGCAGCGGAGCCGCCTCCGTTGTGGAGGCCGCAGAGTTAACACGGCATGCGGTGGAGTCCGGTTGTCATGGCGTCCTCACCTTACCGCCATTCTACTATCCAGGCGTATCCGACGAAGGCCTGTTTCGCTCATTTGCAGCAGTGTTGGATCGCGTCAACGATGAGCGGCTGCGCATGTACTTCTATCACATACCGCAAGTGAGCGGGGTCCCACTGAGCCCGGCGCTACTAGACCGCCTGGCAGATGCCTATCCCGGCCAGGCCGCCGGCGTCAAAGACAGCTCCGGCGATGTGGACACGCTTTCGGGATTGCATGGCGTTGCAGCGAATCATCCCGGCTTCGCCGTCTTCTGCGGTACGGAGGCCTTGCTGTTGAAAAACTTGCAGGGCGGCGGCGGAGGTTGCATATCCGGGATGGCAAACGTGCTGCCACACGTCATTCGAGACCTGTATGATAACTGGCAGGCGGACGACGCCGAAGATCGTCAGAACCGCACCAACTGGATCCGCGAGGCTATTCTTGAGTGCGGATTCAATGTGATTGCTTCTCTCAAAGTGATTGTTGCCGACCAGACTGGTCGTCAAGACTGGAGTCGCGTGCGCCCGCCGCTAGTTGATCTAACTGAAAAGGAGCAGGGCCAACTGCTTGCCCGTCTTTCGTCCCCCGTTCCCGCCTAGCTTTACAATCGACTCTGGCCTCAGGAACGGCGTCTCCCGTTCTGGCGTTCGTCGCAATTACCCGGCACGCAACCGAAATCACTTTGTGGCAGCATCTGCCCAACCACGTGGAACAATGGGAAAGGAGCCTCTAATGTCGCCCCAAATGCGAATTGGCTTGGGCCAGTTCAATGAGCTGACCGATGAGAAACTGGCTTTCATCAAGCAGCTTGGCGCCAACGATTTCCTTATGAACACGCCCAAACTCCCGGGTGAAAAGCAGTGGGAGTACGAAGATCTGAAGGCGGCCGCAGATCGGGCGAAGGTCGCCGGGTTGCGGCTGATCTGTCTCGAAAATGTTCCTGTCAGCTTCTACGACAAGGCGATGTTAGGCCTTCCTGGACGCGACGAACAGATCGCCCATATGCAGACGACAGTTCACAACATGGGGCGAGCAGGAATACCGATCCTCGGTTACCACTGGATGCCCAATTCGGTCTGGCGCACCCCTGAACCGGCGGTATTGCGAGGGGGCGCACGCGGAACGCGCTTCAATTTGGCGGAGCATGACCCCGACGAACTGACGCACGGGCGCACTTACGACGCCGACGAGATGTGGGCGAACTACGAGTACTACCTGGAGCGGCTCCTGCCGGTCGCGGAAGAGGCCGGCGTAACCCTGGCTCTCCACCCTGATGATCCCCCAGTTGAATCTCTCGGCGGCGTTGCCCGAATTTTCCGCAATTTCGAAGGGTTCAAACGTGCGATCGACCGTTTCGACAGCCCGAATCACGGTCTCGATTTCTGTATGGGCTGCTGGTCGGAAATGGACGGCCATAACTATGTAATTGATGCCGTCCGCCACTTTGGCGGCCGCGGCCGTATCGTCTACGTCCACTTTCGCGACGTCCAGGGCACGGTGCCCAACTTCAACGAATGCTTCATCAATGAGGGGAACGTCGATCCTTTTGATGTGATGAAAACACTGAAAGAGGTGGGGTTCACCGGATTCATGATCACCGACCACGTCCCTGCGATGGTCGATGACACGGCTTGGGGACACCGCGGCCGCGCCTATGCTATCGGCTATATGACAGCAATGCTGGAAATGGTGAACAGGTTGGCCGCGTAGGGCTTTGCATGTCCTGCGCCTGCTCAGTCTGTATTTTACACATCAGCGGATTCACCTGTACAAGCTTCAAAATGAACTTCACGCCACTCGACCCTCAGTTTCTTTTGGACCGTCTCCGACCTCCTTCAGGCCCGGTAAGGATCGTGCTGGACACGGATACTTTCAACGAGATCGATGATCAGTTCGCTGTCGTATACGCGCTTCTCTCTCCGGAACGCATATCGGTTGAAGCACTGCACGCTGCTCCGTTTCATAATCCTCGCTCTTCAGGACCGGCCGATGGGATGGAAAAGAGTTACGAAGAGATCCACCGGCTGCTGGCGCGCCTGCATGACGTCGTCATTCCCGGGGAAGCGTTTGTCAAGCGAGGTTCAACTGAGTGGCTCCTTACCGATCGGAGGCCGGTCAGGAGCATTGCTGCTGATGATCTGATCGAACGGGCCATGGCTGCACCCCTTGAAGACCCGCTCTACGTCGTTGCCATCGGCGCCATCACCAACGTTGCCTCGGCTCTGCTTCTGGAGCCGGAGATCCGGCATCGAATTGTTCTCCTATGGTTGGGGGGTCACGCCCGCCACTGGCCCGATACGCGTGAGTTCAATCTGCGGCAGGATCCCGCCGCAAGCCGGGTCGTACTGGACTGCGGCGTTCCCCTCGTGCGCTTCCCCTGCATGGGCGTCGTCTCACATCTGCACACAACCCTGCCTGAGATGGCTGCACACGTCAAAGGCAGAGGCGCGATCGGTGACTATCTCTTTCAGATTTACAGCGAATACCACGCCGATCATTTTGCCTATTCCAAGCAGATTTGGGACCTGGCGCCGCTAGGTTGGCTGGTCGATCCCGAGTGGGCGCAGATGGAGATCGTCAGTTCGCCCCGGCTATCCGATGCGATTACCTGGGAGTTTGATGAGGGCCGCCATCCCGTTTCCTGTGCCCGCCACGTCGACCGCGATGGTATTTTCCGGGACCTCTTTGAGAAGCTGGACACGGCAGCCTCAGACAGATAGATTGTATACCTGCGGCATCCTCTTGCCATGACTCCTCGATGAACTTCATTCTCATTCCGGAAGAAGCCCCGTCAGACTCTTTGCGGCGTATTGCTTCCGAACAAATAGGCGGCGCCATTGCGCAGCTGCAACGAAAAGACGACTTGAATGAGGGCATACATGAAGCGCGCAAGCACTTCAAACGTGTTCGGGCACTGCTGCGGTTGACCCGAGGAGCCCTGCCAGCCGAGACGTACGTATTCGAAAACCAATGTTTCCGCGATCTGGGCCGTCTTCTTTCCCCCATTCGCGACAGTGCCGTTTACATAGAAACACTGGATCTGCTCCGAGATAGTCACCGGGAGCTCATTGCAGACGATGCGTTTCTGCGGCTTCGGAAACGACTGGTTGGAGAACACCGAACTCTTCTCAACGAGTTCGCACAAGATGAACAGCGACAGGAGTCGATAATCGGTTCTCTGCGGTGCGCGCAACCACGAGTCGCCGAATGGCATTTTCAGCAGAGCGAATTCTCTATGTTCAGGGGCGGGCTACTAAGAATCTACGGCCGCGGGCGCGCCGAGAAAGTGGCTGCCTTTTCCCAGCCTACAACAGAGTGCTTTCACGCCTGGCGTAAGCGGGTAAAATACCTGTGGTATCACCTGCAGATTTTGCAGCCGTTGTGGCCGGCTCAGCTCAAGGCTGTGGAGCGGGACTGCGACCGCTTGGCCGACAGGCTTGGGGAAGAACATGATCTGGCCGTTCTGCTGGATACGCCAAGTGTCCGGGAGCTCTTGGAGTCCCGCAGTGAGGGCGCAGACCTGCTCTTCTCAGCAGTGTTCCGTGAACGAGAACGGCAACGGCGGGCGGCGATTCCCTTGGCGCAAAGAATCTACGTCGAAAACGCCCGTCAGTTTGTCGACAGAATCGAAGGGTACTGGCTGGCTTACCGCCCACACAGCCAGTTTCTCCCAAATTAAGGCTCTTCGGGTGAAGCAATGACGAACGAAAGACTCGCTCGCCAGTTGCAATTCATTCTCGAAATCGACAAACTGAAGGCTGTCCTGCGCCGCTCACTACTTCTGGACAGCCACCGGCGCGAAAACTCGGCGGAACACTCCTGGCACCTGGCCATGATGGCGCTTGTTCTCGCCGAACACACCAACGAACCTATAGACCTTCTGCGAACGCTTAAGCTGTTACTGGTCCACGATATTGTCGAGATTGATGCCGGCGATACCTATGCCTATGATGCCGACGGGCAGGCAGGAAAAGATGAACGGGAGAGTTTGGCCGCAGATCGAATCTTTGGGTTACTGCCGGTCGATCAGAGGGATGAACTGATTGATCTCTGGGAGGAGTACGAGAGACAGGAAACCCCGGAGGCCAGATTTGCCCTTGCACTGGACCGGCTCATGCCTCTGCTCCACAACTTCCATACCGGCGGAGTAACGTGGCGCGAGAATCGTGTAACGATCCCACAGGTCGAAGAACGAATGGCGCCTGTCGCAGTCGGTTCTGATGCGTTGGGAAGAGCCGTGTCAGCAATCGTGGAGCAGGCGATCACCTCCGGCCTGCTGCCAAACTCCTGGACGGACCCTTAGATTCAGTCATGCATCCATGGGCAATTCAGCACATACTGAGAGGACCCGGTTGCATCCAGGTGGGGCAAGGGGTGCGCGGTCAATTGCTCCTTTGGCGCAGATAACACCTTTCGGCGCAACATTGAAGATTCTCCGGCGGCCATCGCCCGCGCTCAGCTTCTGGATCTCCTTCTTCGTACTACACTTTCTCCTATTTCTACCGGTCGTTCTCATGGATCGGGAGGATGGAGATATTCTTCCCTCTTTTCACTTCGCCGGCCTGTCGCTGGAGCAGATCTGGGTGAATATCGTGGTCTGGCGCAGAGAACCTGACCTGCTGCGATTCAATTCCGAAATCGTACTTTTCGTCGCCCTTTGGGCTCTCGTCCGGCCGCTGCGGCATGTCGTGGTCCGCATCCTCTTCGTTGTCACCTATCTTCTCGTATTCTTCTATTACCTCTATGAGGGCGCCTCTCTCACCTTTTTCAGCGTCGAACCTGTCTTCTATACCCAGTTGCGCATGGCCACCGAAGGATTCAGCTTCTTCCTGCAAAACGCACGCGTTACCACCGCCTTTGTAGCCGGTATTCTGGTGCTGATCGGCGGCGGCGCGGCTCTGGTTGCGCGAATAGCCCTCTACGTACTGCCTGAACGCGGACCTGGACCGGCAACACGTGCCGTTATGGTACTGCTTGTGCTCCTCATCGCACTTCAAGCCCTCTTCCGCAGTGAACTCCTGGCCCGACCCGAGATGGTGTTCAGCAGCATAACCGCAAAACTGATACGTAACATCGGCGAATCACGACGCATCTATCTGGACGTGCAGCAGATCGAGACATCCGAAGCCGCCCCATCTGAAGATTACAGTCAGTTTGACTTGGTCGAGCGTCCTCCGATATACATCATTTTCTGCGAGTCCTATGGGTCTGTGATCTACAAGAGAAATGACTGGCGCTCGCTATACAGGGAGCTGACAGCGCGGTTGGAACAGGAACTCGCCGGCGCAGGATGGCACGCAGCGTCGGCTTTGAGTCTTGCTCCCACGTGGGGAGGTGGCTCCTGGATGTCCTACACGAGCGCGCTGTTCGGCATGCGAGTCAGTTCAGACCCGCAATACTACGCGCTGCTCGACAAATATGAGGCAGGGGGATATCCTCACCTGGGCCAGTTCCTGAAGGAGCAGGGCTATCAATACTACCGCCTTACCGCGCTATCGATGGGCCTGCCGGAAGCGCAATGGGAGAAATACGCTTCCTTCTACGGTGTAGATCGCTGGCTGCAGTATGAGGATCTGAACTTTGTCGGCCCTGAATATGGGTGGGGGCCGGCTCCTCCAGACCAGTACTCGTTGAACTTCGCCCGTGAGACGATCAGAAACGAAACCGAGGAGCCCTTCCTCTTCTTTACGATTACTCAGAACTCCCACTATCCATGGGCCCCGCAACCTGTGCTGATCGAATCATGGGAGCGGCTGAACAAGCCGGGTCCTCCGCCTCCGCCTTCATCAGAGCTGATCGAGCATGCCGAAAGACGTCAGAACTACTGGAATGCAATCGAGTACCAGCTGGAAATGCTCACTGACTTCATTCTTCGCGAACCGAATGACCAGGCGATATTCGTGCTGGTAGGCGACCACCAGCCACCCCGCGTCTCGCGTCGTGAAGATGGCTGGGACACCCCTTTGCACATCATTGCCAAGGACGCCCCATTTGTTGCATCATTCAAAGAGTACGGATTCACGAGTGGACTGGCCGTATGGGAGCCTGAGCCGGCCTTTCGACATGAGGGCTTCCTTTCCATGTTTGTTCGTCAGCTCTTGACGGCCTACGGAGGCGGCGCAGAACTACCACACTATTTGCCTGAGGGCGTCCCCGTCGGCGAGAAGGGACATCAACCCACATTGACCCCTCACTGACGCGGCAGACTACGGAACTGTCGAACTCATACTGTTTCAGTGAGAATCAGAGGCTGCCCTGCATGAATGCGAAGACTACGCTCTTGTTCATCGTACTGGCAATTGCCCTGAGTGCCAGCTGTCGAGGCCGCGATAGCGAGCCGCCTGCAACTGAGATGCCGCCCTCAGAATCTCTCTCGGAATCCGAACCCCCTCCTCAAAGCGCGATTTCGGAACGAGCGGCCGCTGCCTTTGCAGGTCTGGATCCGATCCGCTTCCAACAAGGCGAGGACTGGCGGGTCTTCCGCATTGAGGCCGGCGCGTCCAATGCAGCCTATGTCGTCGACGAAGAACTCTTTGCCGATGCCACCCGCAAGTATGGACTGAAGGTCGGCAAGACGGTTGTTGTGGGTGAAACTCAGGATGTAATGGGACTGATGCAAATCGACCTTGCCCAACGTTCAATTGGCGGTAACCGCTTCGTCGTCTTTCTGCCGACTCTTCGTACTGACCAGAAACTGCGGGACGCCTGGATCCGGGAAAACGCGTTGGAATCGGATCGGTTCCCACTTGCCATATTCGTTGCTGAACGCCTCCTTGAAGCGCCGGATACCTATCAAGAAGGTGATGAAGTCACCTTTCAGTTGGAGGGCGACCTGGAAATACGCGGAACCTCAATGAATACCGTCTGGGACGTCACGGCGAGCTTGAACGGGGGTACGATCCGGGGCTCGATGCAAACCCGGCTGCGTATGACAACCCTGGGCTTCGATCCGCCAAACTTTGCCAATACGCTCACCGTACAGGATGAGTTTGCTGTGCGCATAAACTTCGTTGGGCGCCAGGAGTAAGGCACGCAAATGACCCGCGGTCTGCTAGATGACGGCCACGACTCTACCGAACATAGACCTCCGACGGTCAGTTCGAACACTCCGCCGCCCGTCTACGTCGCTCCGGTAGATGCAGATGGGGTTGCGCGCGCCAGAGTACTGGCCGCCGGGCTGAAGACTCGTCTGCAATCTGACGAAAACCCGGCGCCGGTTGTTGAAGCTGCCTACCTCTTGGACCAAGCGCGGAATCAATATCGCCCACTTCTCGAACGGTTCCGAATTCTGGGCCTGCTTTCCTCTGTGCTCGACCACTATTTTGTCGAACGCGCGCCCGCCATATCGGAATCTGATCAGGGGGATATCGCGGCGAGGCTGGATCCTCTTGTGCGGCGGTCGTATGAGGAGTTGAAAGAGTCGCTTTTGCCCCAACTGTCCGCAGAATACCACATCGAGGTGCGCCGCCCCCATGAGTTGACCTCAGGACAACGCGAATACCTCCGCGGTTTCTTTCGGCAGCAGCTCTACCCATTGTTGACACCGCTTGCTGTCGATCCCGGCCATCCTTTTCCTTTCATCAGCTCGCACAGTATCAACCTGCTAGTCCACTTGAGTAGCCCCGACCTGGGAATCGGTCCTCTCTCTTACGCCCGCATCAAAGTGCCCAGGCTCATGTCACGGTTCGTGTCCATTCCCTCGATGACGAAGAAGCAGCTCTACATCTGGAGTGAAGATGCCGTGACCAGCTTTCTGGACGAGCTGTTTCCCGGCATGCAAATCGAAAGCGTCTACCTGTTTCGCGTGCTTCGCGCCGCCAGCGGAATCAGGAACGGTGACGAATTGGAGGCACAGAGTCGGGGACTCAGACATCAGCAGCTTTCCTCGCCCGTCGTCCGTCTGGAAGTTGAAACTGCGATGCCTGAATCCGTAGTCGATTGGCTGTCGTCCAACCTTGAGGTACCGCTTCAACTCTGTCTTCGGAGCGACGGCCCGTTGGCGTTGTTCCAACTGGTCGACCTTGCCAACCTCGCCCAATCTTTGGAATAGGTTGTTCCCATCCTTGTCCCGTAGTGTCAGGCCAAAGCCCTACCAGCTAGTCTGGGAAATCCCGAATCAGATTGCACAGCATTGTAAGGTAACTTGGCACTGTTCAGTTTACCCTTTCGACTTGTCGCTCTCTGGCGCATAGCGTCTGTCACTGAGAGATTGACGTTCAAGCCCGCCACTGAGAGTTCGCCGAAAACCGTGATGCCTCGAGCCGATTGCCAATGTGGCAGTCTCGTCCTCTAGGCATCCCATCGCACTGCGCCCAAATGTTGACAGTGGGCACGGCACGTGATATGCTCCATTTGAATTAAGTGTTTGCTGCTGTGACTGGGGAAACGGACCGCCCGCCCGACCTTTCAGAGAGTTGCCGGCCGCTGCGAGGCAATAGGCGCCGGACGGTATAGCGCCCCACGAGCATCCGGCACCAAATGGCCGGACGGTTCCGCCCCGTTATCGGCGCCAGAGGCAGACGCCGATGTCTGCGAACTCAGGTGGTACCACGGGTCCTCTCGTCCTGAACAGGCGAGGGGATTTTCGGTTCTGAGGACAGATGAGAAGTTGTCTAACGTAGTTCACTTGGTAGGAGCGAGAAATGCTAGACATTCGATGGATGCGCGAAAACCGGGAGGGGCTGGCCCAGGCAATGGAGAAACTGAATGACTCGGAAGCACCCTGGGAACTGGCGCTGGAGCTGGACGGAAAGCGGCGCAAACTGCTGCAACAAGGGGAAAAACTGCGCGAAGAGCGCAACACCGGCTCCAGACAGATCGGAGTCCTATTCCGGGAAAGGAAAACCTCCGAAGCCAACGCACTGAAAGAGCGTATGAGCCAGATCGGGGATGAAATTGCCCAGATTGACGACGACCTGCGCAATGTAGAGTCCTCCTACCACGACGCAATGATGCGCATTCCTAATCCACCCGAGGATGATGTGCCTGTTGCTCCCGACGAAGAGGGAAACGTAGTTCTGACCCAATGGGGGCAGCTTCCTGAATTTGACTTTACGCCGCAGGCCCATTGGGATCTCGGCCCGCAGTTGGACATCATCGACTTTGAGAGGGGCGTGGCCACTGCCGGCAGCCGCTTCTATTTTCTCAAAGGTCCCGGGGCGCGCCTGCAACGAGTTTTGTCAAACTGGTTTCTCGATGTGCATATTCGAGAACACGGCTACACCGAAATCTATCCCCCGATGATGGTGCGTGGGCATGCCATGGAAGGGACTGGCAATCTCCCCAAGTTTGGCGACAATCTGTATCGGGACGCGGAGGAGGACTACTGGTTCATCCCAACTGCTGAGGTTTCGGTCACAAACTTGCATAGGGACGAGATTCTGGAACCCGGTACTCTACCGCGCTACTACGTCGCCAGCACTCCTTGTTTCCGGCGCGAGAAGGTGTCGGCGGGCAAGGATGCCCGCGGTATTAAACGAGTTCACCAGTTTCAGAAGGTGGAGATGGTCAAGTTCGTTGAGCCTGCGACCGGTCGCGACGAGTTGGAATCATTGACCAGGGCGGCGGAGGTGCTGCTGGAGCGTCTTGAACTGCCCTACCGCCGCGTTGCCATCGCCACAGGCGATCTGTCGTTCGTCGCAGCCATCAAATACGACTTGGAGGTCTGGGCGGCAGGCTGCCAGGAGTGGCTGGAGGTCAGCTCCTGTTCGCTCTTCCGTGACTTCCAGGCCCGCCGGGCAAATATACGCTACCGTTCGACCGAGTCCGCACGTCCGGAATATGTCTACACCCTTAACGGATCGGGCCTTGCCTTGCCGCGTGTCATCATCGCGCTGCTGGAGAACAATCAAAAGGCGGACGGCAGCGTGAAACTTCCGGAGGTACTGCGGCCCTATCTCGGAGAAGAGATGGAAATCGGTTAGGAGAGGCCCGCAAGAGTACAATTTGGGTAGTACTTCGTATAGAAGTAAGGTAGCCCCAATGACCAACTGTTCGGTTAGCGGCCCGCATCCCCGGCGTACGGCCAGTACCTTCCAGCGAGAGCTGGCCCGCGACATTTGACAGCCCTCCTGAGCTAGGTTTATACTGATCAGGTTGATGGCTGGCAAGTCCTGGCCCGGAGGGATGGCCGAGAGGACGAAGGCGGTTGTCTTGAAAACAACTGTGGCAGTGATGTCACCGGGGGTTCGAATCCCTCTCCCTCCGCCTGGCTCAGCCTGAATCTGAATAAGGGGAGGTCGCATAGCCTGGTCGAGTGCGCCCGCCTGCTAAGTGGGTAGGGGCAGCAATGTCCCTCGAGGGTTCAAATCCCTCCCTCCCCGCCTCAAGCGCCAGTAGCTCAGTGGATTAGAGCGTCGCCCTGCGGAGGCGAAGGTCGCAGGTTCGAGTCCTGCCTGGCGCGCACAATCCGTATGCCTGAACCTCCACTTGGAGGTTCTGTGTTTTTTGGGGCCTCCGCCAGAACGGGCCCTCCGCCATTTCTGCTCCTTCTTTTGCGCCAGTTTCACAATAGACTTAACACAACCTGGGAGGGTTTTCGCATGGCCGAAGTCTCTGCAGATCTGCTGAAGAGCCTGGGATCAGGCGATTCGATCTCTTCATTATGCCGTGCAAGCGGCATGTCGAGAACCGAATTCGATCAATGGTGGAATGAGGAAGTCGGGCGCAGAACACCTCAACCAAATACTCGATTGGAAACCAACGTAAATTCTGAAGCTAAAGTCGTCCGCAATAAGTGGGGCGTTCCAAAGATCCTGGCCGGCAACGACGAAGATCTGTTTTTCGCCTTCGGTTTTGCCATGGCACAGGACCGGCTGTTTCAGCTGGACTATTTGCGGCGCAAAGGGCACGGCAGGCTGTCCGAAATCCTCGGAAATGACGGCATCCATTTGGATACGGTCGCTCGCACCGTCGGTCTCAACCGCATCGCGACCTCCGAGTGGGCCTCATTGCCCGATGAAACCAGGACGCTGTTGCACAGGTTCAGCGATGGCATCAACGCGCTCATTGAAATGTCGATCGACAACCTGCCAGTAGAGTTCGCGCTTCTCGACTACGGGCCCGAACCGTGGAATCCCGTAGACTGCCTCGCCATCGCTGCCGAATTTCGCTATTACCTGACAGTTCGCTTTCCCGTCATCGTCGGTCCTGAGCTGGCGAAGCGTGCACTCGGGGACGAGTCCTTGTACAAGGCCTTTCTGACCGGAGAAGCGGACGAGGAGAGCATCATCCCCCCCGGCGCATATACCTCCTCTGTCAGCGGCGTTGCCCCGGTCGGCGCCAGCGTGGGCGATCCACAAGAGGGGGAGGGCAGCAACAACTGGGTCGTGGGAGGCGCTCGCACCAGTTCGGGGTTGCCCATGGTTGCCAGTGACCCACACATCGCATTTGCTGCCGTCTCATGCTGGTACGAGGTGCAGCTGACGGGAGGCTCTTTTGACGTAGCCGGCATGGCGTACACCGGCATGCCGGCGGTCATGTTCGGACGCAACCGCGACGTTGCCTGGGGCATTACCAATAATATCTGTTCACAGCGAGATCTCTACCAGGAGCAGACCGACCCAGGCCGGCCGGGTTTCTTCCTCTATGACGGCGTATGGGAGGCGGAGCGCACGCTCGAAGAAAGAATCCGTGTGCGAGGCGCCGACCCCATTTGCAAGACGGTCCGTATTTCCCGCAACGGACCGATCGTTGATGAAATCCTACCGGCCGAGGCTGCGGGAACGGGCCCGGTTTCACTGCGCTGGCTGGGCCATACCAACTGCGGGTGGCTGACGTCGCTGCTTGGGATGGATCGGGCGCGCAGTGTCTCCGAACTGCGTGAAGCGACTCGAGGGTGGAGAGTTCCTACGTGGAGCCTGGTAATCGCCGACGGGGAGGGGCATATCGGATACCAGGCGGTCGGCGGCATCCCGGTGAGAGACATCTGGGAGCGTGGCTACCGGCCAGGCTGGGATCCCGCTCACGCGTGGCAGGGCTTGATCCCGTTCGAACATATGCCCAGTCTTGAAGACCCAAATAGGGGCTGGATCGCCACCGCCAACAACCGGGTTGCCCCCGACGATTTCCCTTATCCGCTGTCGGGAACATGGGCCAGTGGCCACAGAGCGCGCCGCATCCGCCAGATGATCGAAGAGCGCAATCGATTCTCGGTTGAGTCATTCGCTGAAATGCAGCAGGATACGCGCACGCTGCGTGCAGATGAAGCAATCCCTGGCCTGCTACCGGTCCTGTTGGAAAGTGGCGACAACCGCGTCCGGGAGGCCGCCCGCTATCTCCAGGAGTGGGACCACAATTTGACCCCTGATTCGGTCGCAGCCTCAATCTTCGAGGTATTCTTCAACCAGTGGTGCCTGCAGGTAGCCTCCGAAAGATTCGAAGGTGAGCTCGCGACTTCTCTTTCGGGTACGTGCGGAGGACTGGCCGCAAAACTGATTCACGAGAACGTGGCCGAATGGTTCGAAAAGACAGATCGAGAAGTGGCTATAGTTGATGCCTTACGCGCTGCTCTGTCAGAGATAGAGAATCGTTTGGGAGCCGACATGTCTCTTTGGGCATGGGGCAACCTCCATAAGGTACAGTTGCGCCACGTCCTGTCAGAAAGGGGTGACTTAAGTGCCCTGCTCGATCGCGGCGGGCTGCCTGTAGGGGGCAGCGGAGTGACCGTCTGTAATACGGGATTCGACCCAAACTGGGGGGCTCTGATGGGGGCAAACTACAGGTTGATCAGCGATCTGGGCGAAAACGGAATGTGGGCCGTGGAGTCGCAGGGACAATCAGGGCATCCGGGTTCGGAGCATTACTGTGACCAGCTGGAAGAGTGGCTGGAAAGAAGATACCACTTTCTCGAACTCGGACCAGACGGCAACCCCAGAGACCCCAAATTGGTCTGCATTCTACATCCGGTAACAGGGAAGGGCCGCTAGGGCAGTTCAGAATCAGTCCTGAGACTTTTTCGCGGCCTGGATATGGCGGTGAATCTGATCGCTGAAGCTGTACTCGCTGTTGTCCTCCGGCTCGTACCCAATGACCTTTCGGGCGTTGACTATACTCCAGAAAGCCTGTGAATTGCCGCTGATTCCATAGAAAACCTGGAACGGCACGCCTTCTTCATCTCCAATATCTTTGGTCTCGATGCTCTTGATGAACAGCTGCTGCAGGTCGCGCTGGCTGATGTAGACTCCCAGCCCGCGGATCATGCGGCGCAGGTCTCCCGGATCGATTCTCTCCAGGTCGTCTTCCCTTGGTCCCCCGATACGGACCTGCACGTTTTCCAGTGGCTGTAGAGAGCTGTCCTCGACGTCCATGCCCCTATACTGCATCCGGCCAACTGCGTATACAAACCCCAGGTGTTCATAGGCCTCCTTGGCCCAGCCGTAAAAGTTGTCGGAAAACGGTCTCATCTCTGGTGTGACGATGTCCCACCTCTTGTCCAGAATCAAAGGCTCGTAGTAGTCGGCCGCATGGTTGGAACTGGCGACGACCAAACGGCGAACGCCCTCCTCTTGCGCGGTCTGGTAAACGTGGAAAGCCATCTCCACGTTTGACAACTCGGCATAAAAGTCCTGGACAGGGTCCGACTTGTCTTCGGCCCGGGTGAACCCAAGATGGACCACGGCGTCGGCGCCGCGAAAGTGATGGCGGTAGGCGTCCCGATCGCGTTGGGTCAGATCCGCGATCTGAACGCCTGCCACGTCATTGCCATCTCGGTCGGCGGTCTTTACGTCCAGCAGGGTAAGGTCATACCGCTCGCGAAAGGCGGGCAGCAGCAGGCTTGCGATATAGCCGGAGGCACCCGTAACAACAACCTTACTTTTCTCACTCATTCTTTGCTCCACATGCGTTCGATAGTTTCTCTGTGCTCGGCGTAGTGCCCATAGGTATTGCCGGCAATTCGCCACAAAATGGGTGTATGCCCGTCCGGTCGGCGGTCCTGAGGTTGGAAATCGTCGTAGGGACGGAGAAGGTCTTCGTCAGAAAGCTCGGCGACTGCAGCCAGCGCGTCCAGGTGTGCGGCTTCGAGTTCTACCAGTACCTCTTCAAGAGGCAGGTCCCGATTGCGCTCATAGATGTCCTGATTCATGCGTTCGATTCCAACGATATTTGGCGCCGCATCCTCAGGCAGGCCCATCGGCGGGTATCGACGCTGCTTTCTGACAAGGGCGGCCAGGCCTCTTGCCCACGCGGCCAGATGCGCCAGCTCATCCTTGGTCGACCAACCTTCCTGGCCGGGGGTCAATAACTGGTCCGCGCTCAGACCGGACAGGACCTTTTGTAACAGGTCCCACTCGATTTCTATGCTTTCAAGTACTTCTTGCACGGTAGGAGGAGGCGAAGAAATACTATCGGTCATTCTTTTGCTTCCTGTTCGATGTGTTTCCAGGCCGCAGGGCCGGACAATCCTTCCGAGCCACTCCTGCAGCTTTCATCGGGGTCATCGCAACTGCTGAGAAGCTCGTCCTATCCCGAACTGCTCTCTACTGCCGGCGTCGGCGAAGGCGAGGGCTGCGGTTGCGGCACAGGTTCCATGGAAATGCCGCTTACTTCCATCATGCGTTCCAGGACCTGCTCCAGCGCGTCCAGTTCGGCGCCGTAGGCAGCCCAATTTCTGGACAGCAAAGCGTCCTGCGCCCGGCTGTATCGGTTGTTTGCCTGCACGATCAGTTCCTCAAGAGTGGAGGCTGTCAAGTCGACTTCTACAGTTCCTCGTTCAACCACAGAAACTTCCGCAGGCAGTTGACCGTCTCCGGTGACTGCAAGCTCCGCCAGCGTCGTGTCAGCGAGGATGCTCTGGCCGAACAGGTCTACTAATGCAAGACCAAGATTCTCGGCCATGATGACGCGTTCCGATGTCGCCAGTATAACTCGCTTCAACTCCGGAATCTTGCCGGTGGCAGCCTGCAGATAGAGGGGCTCAACATAGAGCAGGCTCTCACCAATCGGAATCACCAGCAGGTTGCCTCGAATCACCTGGCTGCCCTGCTGATTCCACAAACTGAGCAGTGAACTGATCGTCGGGTCCTGGTCGATGCGCGCCTCAATCTGCTTTGGCCCGAAAACGAGCGAGTCCTTACCGAAGCGGTAAACCAGCATCTCTCCATACTTTTCCGGATCATTCTGCGCGGCCAGCCATGAAATCATGTTCTCGCGGTTGGCCGGCGTAAAGGGAAGGATCTGAATGAAGTCAAGGTCCTCGCTGCCTGGGAGCTGCATCAGGACATAGTAGGGCTCCATCGGCCGCGATTGATTGTCGAAGATCTCTTCGGGCCATGCCCAGACGTCTTCCCTGTTGTAGAAGTCGGTCGGCTCGGTCATCTGGTACGTACGGAAGACACTGGCCTGAATGCTGAAGAGATCATTGGGATAGCGAATGTGGGCATTGAGGTCGGCCGGCATCTCCTCGAAAGGTGTGAAGAGCGCCGGAAAGATGCGCGCATAGGCGGCGGCGATCGGTTCATCCGGCTCGACCAGGTAGAAGTCCATCTTGCCCGTATAGGCATTGACAATGATCTTGACTGGATTGCGAATATAGTTAAAGCCCGGCGGAACCGTTCTGGTCCCGAACTGGCTCGGTTCACTGTAAGGAAAGCGTCCGCTGACAGTATAAGCGTCTAGGAACCAGTAGAGGTTTCCATCGCCGCCTACTACAATATATGGGTCCGAGTCGAAGCGCAGGAAGGGAGCCACCTCAATCGTACGCTGCAAAATATTGCGTCTCCACAGAAGCTGGCTCTCCGAATTCAACTCCTGGCTGATGAACAAGTTGACGTCAGCGAACTGAATTGCGAATGCCAGTCGGGGAAGAAACCCCCCGATCCTGATACCCGTATCTGCCTCAAAAGTCGTGAAGACGTTGCCGCCTTCACCACGGGGGTAGTCAAACTCCTCTGTTTCAGTCTTCACTATGACGTATTCATTCGTGCGTTCGCCAAAGTAGATCTGTGGGCGCGAAACGTCCAGAATGCCTTGTACCGGAAGATCCTGCAGCACAAATGTCGGCAGGCCGTCCGGGGTGATCTCCGCCACAGGGGAGGCGGCCACGCCATAGCCGTGTGTATAGACCAGTTTGCGGTTCACCCACGTTTGCGCAGGCTGCTCCAGCTGTTCGGGGATCAGTTCCCGCGCAGATAGCATGAGCTGCCGCCGTTCACCTTCAACTTCGTAGCGATCGATATCAATGTCGGTGAACTGATACTGCTGCCGCAGCGCCTGCACCTGGTTGTAAGTCTGGAGCAGGGGCCGGTAGTCCCACAACCGGATGTTTCGAATCGTGTCTGGTTGGTCGAGAAGCTCGTCTGGCGTCAGCTCACTCTCGGCATCGAAGTTTTCATCGACGATTCTGTCCAGTCCGTATGCCGCACGCGTGAAGTCGATGTTGTAGGAAATGAACTCCCTCTCCCGGGTGAACTCGTTGGGGTTGACCTGAAACCGCTGAACAAGGTTCGGGTAAATGTTGCCTGCCAAAGCGGAAATCGCGATCCAGCCAACCAATACCACGACGATGGCCCGCCACGCTTGCTGCAAGAATACGTTCACCAAGAGCAGGAGTGCGGCAAATATGGTGACAAACACGAGAATGTTGAAGGCAGGAAGCTGGGCGTTGACGTCTGTGTATCCTGCCCCAAAGACGGCTCCGCGGTTACTGTAGACGAGCTCCAAGGCGTCCAACCTGTACTGCCACGCGATCAGGAGCAGGATCAACGCACCGAGACAACTGAGGTGGGCGCGTACCGGGGCGGGCGCACTCCAACCCCGCCATCCAATGCCGCTGGCAAGACCGGTTGCGATCAAAGTAATGACGAACGTCGTCATCAGCCAGCCGCGCAGGAACTGCCAGATCGGCAATGTAAAGAGGAAGAAACTTACATCACGACCAAAGATTGGGTCGGTCAATCCAAATGGCTGTTGATTGAAGTAAAGGAGAAGCTCCTCCCATGCCGATGAGGCCCCTGTGCCCATGAAGAATGCAAAGAACGCGCCCACCAGTACGACAATAGGAGTGATTCGGACCCCTACGGCCTGAATCGCTTCGGTCACCGGCGTGTCGGCAAGACCTTGCGGGTTCAGACGACGGACCAGCAGGACGTTAAATACGAAAACGAGCCAGAAAGCAAGCGCTCCGGCAGCAAAAAGACCTAGTGACGCCCCGATTCGGGTAAAGAACACGGAAGTCAGCTTAAGGCTGTCATACCACAACCAGTCCGTGTAGAATCCAAGGACTGTATTGAACAAGATGAGAATCAGGAAGGGGATGAGCATCCACCACAGCAGCCGGCCTCCTCCTCCTGAACCGCCGTTGCCCCCTCCCCCTCGGGGTGTACCCGGACTACTCGGGCCATTGTCATCGTGGAGCAGCTCTTCTTCTATCTGCTCCCAGTCGTCTTCATCCAGGTTTTCCAACAGTTCATGGAATGGATTACGTTCAGCCATTGATGTTCCTTGTCGACTAGGAGGGACGGATGGCGGGTGTTCTGCTGCTTGGGGCGGATGCAATGCAAATGACCGCTACCCCGCACAGTTCAAAGTCCCTGCGCCCATGCTGGCAATTATAACAGATCTCCCCCCGATTGGTGCGTCTTACCCGCGCGCTGAATGGTTCAGGCGTCGCCCAGTTGCCTCGTTCCCTGCTTTGATCGAACCTGGTCATGTTGTCGGCTCGAGAAAGGAGAGCGGTTCGGGACAGATTCAGGCTACATGCTATACTTTAGTCCCCGCTTTGTGAAATTCGTTCCGGATTCAAGGGCTATGGACTCTCCTTCTTATCCGCCACCTGAACTACCCAAACAAGATTTACTTCTGCGAACCCTGGTCCCTGGTCTGGTTGCGTTGGACCAGACACATGCAGTATGGCTGACCGGATCCTTGGCGCGCGGCGATGCTGACTGCTGGAGCAGTGTCGATCTGCACTTGCTGTGGGGACAAGAGCGCCCGGGACAGGCCGGCCAGGCAAGACCCTCTCTCGTGTTTCGAAACAGAATAGAAGAGACGTTGGGGGTGGAGAATGTACTCATCGAGCTGGGCAGAGACTCGGACATGGGAGGCTCCCTTCAGGGAATCTGTCTGGGAACACAGTCCGATGTCGATTCACTGAACAAGCACGGACCCGCCGGAGTTTTTTTCGAGCTCTCCTGGTCGCTGTCGACCGATTCTGCCGAAATGACCGGCCCTGAGGGTGCGACACATCTACTATATTTTTCAGGACAAGTGGAAGGCGGGTACAAGGCTGCTCCTGATACAAAACGACCTCCCATCGGCCCAGCCGACGTCGGATCGATCGATAGGCAGCTGAAGCAGTTCTGGCTGTTGCTGGCCCGCCTGCCTGCGGTGGTAGGACGACATGAGCAACTGGCCGCCCATCTGCTGTTGGCCGAGATTAGCACTCTGCTAATCGACCTGGTCGTATCACTGAACGGAGGCAGCCGTCCCAGGGCAAGGGCTCGCATCAATCAGTACCTGGGACTGGCCCAGCTTGAGGCATTTGAGAAAAGCCTGGAGTTACGAGAGACAGGCCGGCGGAGGGAGGAGGGAACGAGAGCCAACTGGATCGGTCAAGCTGTCGCCCTGGTTGTCCTCTATCGCTGGTACGCGCCTCAACTCGCGGAGAAATACTCGTTGAACTATCCTCGGCTTGCCGAAGACCGTGTACTTGCCTACTTGCATTGCGAGCTGAAAAACTGGCCGGCCCGCATCACAACGGGATGACTGCTGTCATCTGGCGCCTGGCTGTCTGTTCCAAGGTGGGGCTTGCACGACCCACCCGTGTGATTCACGAAGCGTCCTCCCTCAGTTGACGTTCCTCTAGCCCTTTTTGACATAAATGGGATTGCTGAATATCCAGCCACGCGGTTTGCCCCATCGTTGCTTCCAGACCTCTACTCTGTAGACGCCTGGGTCGCGAACCTGGTAGGTGAGAGCCGAAGTATGTCCCTGCGTGACGACCCGCCCGTTCCTCAGGATGCGAGTGTCTGCCACTTCAGGGCAATTCACAAACAGGTCTAGCGACATTCCTTCTCCCAAGCTGACCGCATCGCCCATCAGGGCGAATGTTTCGGTACCTCCTGAAGAGGAGTTCTCAAGAGAGGCATCGCCCCGCCTCCCTTCATTGCTCACTCTTTCCGCCCAGAAGCGAAAGCCCCTTGTAGATCCCACCAGGTCGTAGCCCAGCCAGCAGTTGCCTTTCCTCAGGGCGTCCAGGACAACATTGCGGTCATGCAGAGTGTTTGGGTCGCGATAGTCATGGGAACTGTCAGACTGTGGTCCGAGAAAAGGCGTGCTGGTCAAAATATGCGTGTTTAGGGCCCTTGCACTTTCTTCGTAACTCAAGAAGCGACGGCTTATCGGGCCAAGGTTGTACTTGACGGAATGAACGTCGGTGCCCCCAAGGGCTACAACCGGTCCCTCTTGTGTAAGTTCGTCCCACTTCTTCAACATTGCCGGCAGCGGCCCCTCCGCGAAGAGGTGTGGGAAGAATCCCACAAGAACTGCTTTCAAGTAGCTGGTCGTATATCCTCGAAAGCCGGAGAGGTAGTTCCACAGTTCCACGCCATGATAGCTGGTGACTTCCCAACTTTGCCACGGGTAACACTGGGAAAAAAGATCCGTCGCCTCTTCGATTGGGTGGGCCAGAAACGCCAGCGCATTCTGCTGACAGACGGCATCTATGAGTTGCTGCGGATCAGACGCATGGCTGCTGACGTCGGACTCCACGCCCAGACAGAGCAGATGGTTCCCTCGTGGTTCCCGCTGCGTATCGTGCACCTCCTGACCGACAAGAGTGAGGACGGCCCGACGGTAACCTTCCTCCTCCTCTCTGACGAAAACATTGTGGTCAGTGACAAAAACATAGTCCAGCCCACCCTGTACTGCCCCGTCGATGAGATCCTCAAAGGAGCCGAATCCATCGCTGTGGGTCGTGTGCATATGTATGTTGCCGAAATACTCAAAGAGTCTTGGTGAATTATCTGCTTGGGCCATGGCAAAGTTTTCCGGTAGCTGCGGGCAGGTGGAGAGTCGGAAGTTAGAAGAGGACAGTTGAGGCCTGCAAAGTCGAAACTGTCAACCGGTCTTCATGCTCAGGGCAATCTTGGATGAGCTTTCTGCTCTTCCGAAGCCTGCGAAGTGCGTTTCATCTCTTCTGCCGCTATACGTTCATCCAGTATTTTACGCGCCTCGTATCGCTTGCGCTCTTCCGAAAGCCAGCGGCGTGTGTCTTCCGGATCCACAACGGGCCTTGCCGAAATCAGGTACACGGTGTGACCGACCATCGTGTCGTCAGGACGGAGGCGGTCAGGTACAGGTTTGTAGGTGCGAACGAGGACCTCCTCAACTGCGATGTCGGCGAATCCCGATTCTTCGAGCCCGTGCAGAAGGTCGCTGACCTGGTTTGTCGTAGGTACAAGGGAGACAAAGAAACCGCCGGGGCGGAGTGCTCGGCGGGCCTGTTTCAGAAAGATCCAGGGAGTTCGCAGGTCCAGGACCAGGGCGTCAACATCTGTCTGGTTGAATCCGTCCAGAATCGAGGCTGAGTGCAGATCCACATGTTGCAGGAGTCCCATCTTCTCCAAATTGCTGCGCGCAACCCGAATGTGATCTTCCCTGATCTCGTAGGAATAGACGCGTCCTCCCGGGGCGACCGCCCAAGCCAGCGCAATCGTGAGAGCCCCGCTGCCCGTTCCTGCTTCGACCACGCGACTGCCCGCCCTCAGATTCAACCGGCGCACGATCATAGCCGCGTCTTTTGGAAAAATGATTTGCGTGTTCCTCTTGATCCGCGTCATCCGGTCGTCCAGTGAGGGTTCCAACAGCAGCATGGCGTGGCCCAGATGACTGAAGACGGTAGTGCCGTACGGAAGGTCAATGAGTTCGTCATGCTGAACCTTTCCCAAATTGGAATGGAAACGGCGCCCTGGCTGCAGACGCAGTAGGTGCCGCTTTCCTCCACCGGTAAGGAGAAGCACCAGGTCATCCACTCTTGTCAGCGATGGGTCCTTCAGTCGTTGTTCTGAATTCAAACTCGTTGAAGAGTCGTGCTGACGAGATGGGCCTAACTCTGATTTTTCAACTTTGCCCTGTTGGGTCACTGAAGTAAGCCCCTTCTCCAACAGTCTGGCCTTACGCCCGGGCTGAACCGCCACGGGCAAACCTGGCTCTGTAGTGATGCGAATGAGGACGTCGTTGAGAGCTTCCAAGAGTTCTCTCGTGCTGATTATAGTCACTGATGAGTTAGATCAACAAGAGTTGGCTGCTCGCCGCGTCTTTCTGTTCAGCTCAAAGTAGGGGCAAATGCAATACTGTTGCCCTGAGTGAGAGCACCGTAGCACGAGCTTGGGGACCGTCACACGTCGCCTCGCAGACCGCTCTTGGCCCTCGCAAATCCTGTGTGGCGCGGCTGAAGCGGTAGCTGGCTGGCGAGACCGGTTGCCGGTCTTCAAAGACTCAACTGTCCGCTACGGTGCTTCTCACGAAAACCATCGTGGGGCCAGATTCTTTCCAGGTCGAGGAACGGACTTTCGCTGGGTAAAGGCGAATGTTGCAACGTGGTCGCAATCTGGGAAACAACTGCCCATGTTCGTTCTGCAGTCTCCAGCCAGGGCATATCAGTCGTTCGAGTTTCGGTGGTCATTCGGAAGTGTCCCGATGGAGGGGTCTCTCAAAATGAAATTGACACGCACTGTAAGGGGATGTAGAATACAAAATGGTCTAAGCGACAATTTTTTGGGCCCCGGTTGAGCGCGGTTGGAGAGAGCTGTCCGGAGGTATCGAAGAGAACTGTCCTGTCAGGCAGAAGCCACCGGACCAGCTCAGAAGGACCATCATTTAGTATTGGCCGTCATTTCTTGGGTTGCATATTTCATGGCTCGAAAGCGCTGCTCACATACAGCCCGGACCGTGACAGTGAAGAGACATACACTACATTATAGGATTCTCAATTGTCGAGATCTACTCTAATTTTCAGGAGGCCTCGAATGCAGAAGCGCGTCACGTTTTGGGCTGTTCTCTCACTTGTCGTCGCGTTCGTTATCTCAGGATGCACGGCCAGGGTAGACGCTGGACCTATGGTCGAGAGGGGGCCTGACGAATTCTACATCGACCTGCCGCCAATCGTAATTGACTATTCGCCAGACGGTACAGCTTCCGTCGGTGGTCTGTCACACATGGTCGTCGGCAACGTCGAGAAGCCACCTGGCATGGTCTATGTTCCTGACCCAGGAGTCAGGCTAGGGCTTGCAACCATTCTGTACGGGCTTTCGTTGCCGCCACTCTGGGTACAGCACTTCACCGCCTCCAACCTCCAGCACTTACGTGTGTCAAACGGGGACGAAGGAATCCTTCTTTTCGCCAACGGGCAGAGAATTCCCTCGCTGGTATGGGAGGAGGACTCCTTGGCTGCAACCGGAGAGGCCGTATCCGCGCTTGGATTGGGGGTCCCCGCGTTGAACAAAGTGCTGCCAATGGTCCGGAATTTCGACCTTGGGGTCGTCCTCAGATTTCCTGTCCAGGAAGGTGCGGAGTTGATACCCCTTAGCGGGGTCGAAGAAAGTGAAGAAGTCACCATGGCCCGCATGTTGCAACAGCAGGTCTTGGAGACTTTCGGAGGCGCCCTGCCGACAATCGACATCCCGATTCTGTACCACGCCGATGGCAGCTGGACCCTGGGAGAGCTGTCTGACGTGGACTGGACGGTCTTGACCAGCACGCCATTCTACGCGCTGCGCCTGCCACCCGACTTGATCAGCGGGCTGACTGATTCCGGCATTTACACGGTCACTTTGACTACCGACCCGGACGGCATCCACATCTCCCTGAACGGCATCGGTCTCCCCTACCTTTCATGGGGCAGCGGTGAAGTGCAGAACGTGCTTGCTCTCTCCAAGCAGTTGGGCGTCTTTGACAGCGTTTCCGCGCTCCTTCCCGGCGCCGACATGGAGTCGGTACTCTCATTGGTGGAGAACTTGCTACCAATCATTCAGGCAACAAGCGCCAATATAACGATCTATTTGCCGGGTTCGGAGATGGGCAACTGAGAAAACTGAAGTTCGAAGACTACTCGAGCAGCAGGGAAGAGAAGAACGGTCCCGCTGCGCTCGATAGAGCAGGTGTAGACTTCCTACATCTGCTCTATTCCTATTTGGGAAACGTGTTGAATGCTGACACAGGAGGATGAGAGCATCTGATACCTCTCCGATGCCCAATAAGGGCTGACCTGTCGCTAGAGCGTCTCCGTTACTTTTTCTAGGCCCCGTGGTCTGTCAGGGTCAAAGTCACGGGCGGAGGCCAAAAACAGGGCGAACAATTGACCTGGAACGATTGCAAGTAATGGGGACAGCCACTCAGGAACTGGAGGAAAAGGAAACTTAGTTCGGCCCATATCCAGGAGTGCAGGGTCATTGCTGACGCATAGCAGTTCGGCATCCATATTGCGCAGCTGTCGCACAAAAGGTTGCAGTTCCGGCAACAGCAAACCGGTAGGTGCCACCACAATGACCGGAAATGCAGGTTCGATCAGACTGACTGGCCCGTGAAGAAAGTCCGCGCTGCTGTAGGGTACGGCAAGCGTATAGGTAAGTTCCTTAATTTTCAGAGCAATCTCAAAGGCGGTCGAGTAGTTGAACCCGCGTCCAACGACTACACAGTTGCGTACGTAGCGGTAGCGTTCTGCGAGTTTTTCTACTTCACCGTTCATTGAGAGCGTCTGTCTCAACAGGTCCGGAGCCTTTGTCAGCATGGCGATTCCATCAGAGTCATCAGCCAGGTGGGCAGAAAGAAGACCTACGGCGTAGAGTTGAGCCGTGTAGGTTTTAGTGGCTGCGATGGAGCGTTCTTCACCGACGCCCAGCCCAACTACGTGGTCGGCCTGTTCTGCCATTGGAGAGTCGACGAAGTTGGTGATCGTGGCCGTAGCTCGCCCTTGGCGCCGGGCCTCTGCGAGAACGCTGACGATATCAGGGCTCTGACCACTTTGACTTATGCCCAATACAAGTGTGTCCGGGGCGAAGAGCGGAGGTTTCTGATATAGGGAAAAAAGGCTTGGTGTGGTCAGCATTACCGGGAGCCGGTTGTTGGCGCCAAGTAAGTACTGTGCATAGCGGGCGGCATTGTCGCTCGTGCCCCGGGCCGCGATAACGACCTGGCGTATATCGGCGTCCCGCATGTGGGCCGCAAGCTCTTTCACTGGGCCCTGCCCCATCTGGGCAAACTGTTCAACAACATCCGGCTGCTGGTGGATCTCCTGAAATAGGATTGAATCTGACCCCATGTTGTGTCCTTTCGAGCCCTGTGAAGTGCAAGTGCGCTAGATTATAGCATCTCCACCGGAGATTACATTGCCGGTAAGATGGGTTGTATGAGGACCAGACAAAATGTACGAACTTCCCAAAGACGTAAAGATGTTGCAGGACCTGGCGATGGACTTCACGCGCCGTGAGATTATGCCGCGTGCAGAATACTACGACCAGAATGAAGAATGGCCATGGGACATATTTCAGAAGGCACGCGAGGTTGGGCTCGTAAATCTGAATATTCCGGAGGAATATGGCGGAATGGGCGCGACCGCACTGGAAGAGTGCGTAGTAGCTGAGTCCATGGCTTATGGCTGTTCCGGCATTCAGACTGCCTTGATGCTCAATCAGCTTGCCACGTTGCCTCTGCTCATCGCAGGGTCCGATGAACAGAAACGGCGTTACCTTCCCTGGATCGCGGATGATGGAAAAGTCGCCGCCTACTGCGTGACTGAGCCCGACGCAGGATCAGACGTCGCCGGCATCAAGTCCACAGCTTTGCGGCGTCAGGACACCTACCTTCTGAACGGGTCCAAGACCTGGATCACAGACGGCCCGGTCGCCAGCTTCTTCTCCGTCTTTGCAAAGACCGACCCGGATGCAGGCCATAACGGCATCAGTTGCTTTGTGGTTGAAAGGGACTGGCCCGGAGTGAGCACAAGCAAACCGCTGGCGAAAATGGGCCAGCACGCCGCACAGGCCTGCCAGGTGTTTTTCGAAAATGTAGAGGTCCCGGCATGCAACCTCCTGGGAGATGAGGGCGAGGGCTTTCGAATAGCCATGAAGGCATTCGACAAGAGCAGACCCGGTGTTGCAACCGCCGCCGTCGGCGTCGCTCGCAGGGCGCTTGACGAGGCAGTCGCCTATGCAGGGGAGCGTACTGCGTTCGGGCAGCCGATTTCCCATTTCCAGGGCGTTGGATTCATGCTGGCCGACATGGCGATCAGGGTGGAAGCCGGCCGTCACCTTGCCTATAGGGCCGCCTGGGATGTGGACAAAGGGAATCGCAATACGATGTCGGCGGCAATGGCGAAGGCGTATTGTGCCGAAGCGGCCATGAAGAATGCCACGGATGCGGTACAGGTTTTCGGCGGAAACGGTTACAGTCAGGAGTTCCCGGTCGAAAAGCTGATGCGGGACGCCAAAATCTACCAGATCTACGAAGGAACGACGCAGATTCAGCAGATGATCATCATGCGCGAACTCTACCGCGAGGATTGACTTACCAGGGCAGACGGCCGTGTCAACCGTGATCTCTACCTCCCCCAGAATGCCTACTTGCACTTCGTCGCTGGCCCGAAGAACTTCTCAGTTGACAGGGCCGATGGTGCGCAGTCTTTTGCCATTCGGCATCCTATTTCATTGACACTCTCTAGGAAAAAAGGTAAAATATCGTTCCGCTGTATGCCTGCGCGAGTTCGACCGAAAACAACTCTGCGCTGGACTTGATTCTTTCGGCCCAGGCCGGCTGAAATCCAGGTACGGCAGATATATCCATTACGAGTTCAGGGATTAGGCTGATAGGTGTGAGGAGGATTCATGGCCGACTTTTCGACTGACAATATTCGCAACGTCACAATTCTCGGGCACGGCAGTTCCGGGAAAACCTCGCTTGTCGAAGCGCTGCTGTTCAACGGCGGGGGGACAAGTCGCGTCGGGCGCGTCGAGGATGGGTCCACAGTCTCTGACTGGGACGAGGAAGAACAGCGGCGCGGTATATCAATCAACCTTGCCGTCGTCCCAGTTGAATTTCAAGAAGCGAAACTCAATCTGGTGGACACGCCCGGCTACTTGGACTTCGTTGGCGAAGTGATCAGCGGGCTCTCCGTTTCGGAAGCCGGCCTGGTGCTTTTGGATTCGGTGGCGGGCGTCGAAGTCGGCACGGAGTTGGCGTGGGAACAGCTGGACGCGGTCGAAAAGCCCCGCATGATATTTGTCAACAAGATGGACCGGGAGAATGCCAACTTCGCCAACGCCTTGGCAAGCGCAACCGAAGCGTTCTCCGGTACTATTCTGCCGTTCCAGCTGCCCATCGGCTCAGGCGAGAGCTTCGAAGGCGTGGTAAATCTCGTTGATATGAAGGCCTATATGGGCTCCGATGGAACGGTCGCCGATGTCCCTGCCGATATGGAAGATGCGGTGGCTGAGGCCCGCCAAAATCTTGTCGACGCCGCGGCCGAGACCGACGACGAGCTGATAATGAAGTACCTTGAAGGCGAAGAGTTGACCGAAGATGAGGTACGACAGGGTCTGAAGAATGGCGTGCAAGAAGGACAGATAATTCCCGTCTTCTGTGGCAGCGCAATTCAGAATATAGGCCTCTTCAGCTTGGCGCGCGCGCTGACCAGCTACGTTCCCTCGCCGGCCGAAATGGTCAGTTCGATTCCAAATGGCGGAGACGATCTTCTGGAACTGTCCGGCGATGCGGAAGGGCCTGTCCTCGCCTATGTCTTCAAGACAATTGTTGACCGGTATGTTGGGCGCATGAGCTATGTACGCGTTCTATCTGGCACGCTTTCAGTGGATCAAGGCGCCACAATCCAGCGCTCAGGCGACAACGTTAGGCTTCAGAACATGTTTCACGTCAGCGGCAAAGAGCTGGAAGCTGCAACTTCTCTCACCTCCGGAGATATAGGTGTTCTGACAAAGATGGATGGGCTCAAGACTTCCGATTCGCTCAGCGAGCAGCAGCTTGTCCTCCCTCCGCCCGAGTATCCCAGGCCGCTCTATTCGGTGGCGGTAATGCCGGCGACCAAGGCCGACAGCGCCAAAATGGGTCAGGGCTTGCAGGCACTGGCTGAGGAGAATCCGACCCTCCAGGTCGAGTATGTCCAGGCCACAAAGCAGAACATTTTGCAGGGCATGGGCGACACGCACGTCGACGTCGCCATTAGAAGTCTGGACAGCAAGTTTGGCGTCAAGGTCGACACCGCCATGCCCAGGGTGCCCTACCAGGAGACGGTAACGCGGAGCGCCAGCGCCCATTATCGACACAAGAAACAGACCGGCGGCGCAGGCCAGTTTGCCGATGTCGAACTGCGAGTTGAACCGCTGGACCGCGGCGACGGATTCGCTTACGACAGCGAAGTCTTCGGTGGCGCCATTCCCAGCGTATTCATCCCTTCAATTGAAAAAGGAATCCGGCAGATACTTGATCAGGGCGTGATCGCAGGCTACCCGATTGTCGATGTCAAGGCCATCGTATTCGACGGAAAGCACCATCCTGTCGACTCCAAAGATATCGCCTTCCAGACCGCCGGTCGCGAGGTATTCAAGATCGCCATGCAGGAGGCCCGCCCGGTCCTGTTGGAGCCAATCTACACGATGCGGGTCACTGTGCCCGACGAGTTCATGGGCGATGTAATGGGCGACCTGAACAACCGCCGCGGTCGCGTATTGGGAATGGAAAACCGCAACAACCGCGCCATCATCAACGCCGAGATTCCCCTCGCCGAAATCCTGCGCTACGGTACCGATCTGCGCTCCATGACCCAGGGACGCGGCATATACACGATCGAGTTTGGCCGCTACGAACCTGTGCCCAGCCACCTCGCCAACCAGGTCATTTCCCAGAGTAAGGAGGAGGAGGCCGAGCAGGAATAGGTGACGTAAATGATTCCCGAAAGAGGGTGCGAACGATGTACGATGCCACTCTGGGTAGCCTAACTAGAGTTAATGTCCGAAAGAGGTGGGCAGATGAAGAGCGAATCTTTACGCCTTGGCTATCGAAAAACCTCGACCAGTTGTATCCAGTATTGGGGCTTGACCTGGAATTCCTAGAAAGAGAGAAAAAAGCCGGTCCCTTCAAGGCCGACATTTTTGCACGTGTCACCCAGGAAGGTAAACACGCCGTTATCGAGAATCAGCTAGAATCAGCGGATCTTCGCCACTTGGGTCAAATGCTAACCTATGTTGCGCAACTAGAGACGCGGTATGGTGTGTGGATCGCTACAAGTTTCAGGGGTACCATACTAAGGGCTCTCAGGACGCTGAATGCTCATTGGCCTGATTTGACAGGTTTTTTTGCCATCAAAATAAGCCTATTTAGAAGCAGCGATGGAACATTCCTGCCTGTTTTCGATGTAGTCGACAAACCAAATGGATGGGAGGACCCCATAGCCAGGGACTTTTGGACCTATTATCATTGCCGATACCCGATGTCTAGTGGTCCGAATCTTGACGAAGGGTCGAGCATGAGAAGGAATCGGATCCTCGTAGAAGAAGCGAATTTGAGGATTACACAGTACTTGGGTGGAGGTTTCGTTAGGACTTATGTCGCTGGCAATGCAAATGAACCCAGCGAAAAGGTACTTGCAAGAATTGAACCCTATCGAGAAGCACTGATCAAAGAGGTTCGTAAGTCTGAATTGATTGGCGGGAAGAATCGGCATTGCACTACGGAATTCCAAGTAAACTCGCGCGATCGACACAATTGGAGTGAAATGGTTGACTGGTTGGAGAGTCAGCGAAAGACCTATGAGAGAGTCCTACGAAGGGCCTTCAGCGGCGGGCAATAGCCTTTCGTCGAGAAGCTAGCACATAGTCCTGGATGTCAGGTCAATCTATTTGAATCATTCGTTGATTCAGTTCTAAACAATTTACATTTCCAAGAAAAGGTCATGCTTGGGAGGTTGGCAAATGCCGGCGGCAACCGTCGGCGTTTTTGTGTAAGGTCTCAGAACCAGATCACGATGGCGCCAGTAGAGAGAAAACCTCTTGGACCAGCCACAGGTTGGGCCTGGCGTGTCTAGGAGAGAGTAGACGAAGTCACATGGGAACCACGTCCAAGGACGGCAATGCTCAGGTGGAGCGACCGAAGTGCTGAATGCACTGTTCATGGTAGGCCTGCAGATCCTCTATACGGTCGGCGCCACAGGTCTTGCCATCTACGGCCTGCAGGCGCTGACACTTACGTTGTTGAAACTGCGCGAGGAGAGACTGCAGAAACAGGAGAATCTACGAACGCACCGCCATTGCGAGTTGGGCACGCCCCTCAATTCCGTCTACTGGCCGCCCGTTACCGTTCAACTTCCCATCTTCAACGAAGTTCACGTTGTCGGCCGGCTCATTGACGCCTGTGCCAAACTGGAATATCCATCCGATCGATTACAGATCCACGTCCTTGATGATTCCATCGACGGAACAACCGCCATCGCCGAGAGACGGGCTGCCTTCTGGCACAAACGCGGAGTCGATGTCCAGGTGCTGCATCGCAGTAAACGTCAAGGCTTCAAGGCCGGGGCATTGAAGGAAGGTCTGACTGTGGCCACCGGCGAATTTATCGCCGTCTTCGACGCAGATTTTGTCCCTCCTCCCGACTTCTTGAATCGTACGATTCCTTCCTTTCTCAGGGAATCCGGAAAAGACATCGGATTCGTCCAGACCCGGTGGACGCATCTGAACGGGGAATATTCGGCCTTGACGAGGGCACAGGCGCTGGCACTAGACGGGCACTTCGTTGTCGAACAGGCCGCACGACACGCCGTTGGCCTGTCCTTTGGATTCAACGGTTCCGCGGGCGTGTGGCGCAAAGCCTGTATCGAAGACCCTGCCGTTGGCGGCTGGCAAGACGACACGCTCTGCGAGGACCTGGACCTGAGCTATCGGGCCCAACTGGCCGGCTGGCGCGGCGACTATCTGGACGATGTGGAGGCCCCCGCCGAACTGCCGCCCCAGCTTCTCGCATTCAAAAGACAGCAATTCCGCTGGGCGAAGGGCAGCGTCGCCACGTTGCGAAAGCTGGCAACATCGGTCTGGCAGGGAGGCTGGCCGACCCTGAAAAGGACCGCGGCCTACGTCCACCTGGGCGGGTACCTCATTCACCCGCTCCTGCTGGTGTTGCTCCTTGTTTCCCCTCTTCTCATGCTGTCCGGCAGCCAGCCCTATTTGCCCTTGGCCTACCTGAGCTTGGTCTCAATTGGACCTCCGGCACTGTATGCCCTGGCGCAGCAACGTCTGCACAAGCGGGACTGGCTGCGGCGTTGGGCCCACCTGCCACTGCTCATGCTCCTCGGAATGGGGCTGTCACTGAGCAACTCCGTTGCCGCCTGGCAGGCGGTATTCGGAAAGGGTGGGGCCTTCCTTCGGACCCCAAAGTTCCGAGTCGAGGAAAGTTCCGATTTGTGGCACCGGAGCGGCTATGCTCTTGAACTGGAACCTATCGTCGCCGCCGAGCTGTTTCTCGCTCTTTATGCCGGAATTGGTTGCTTCATCGCGTTCATTCACGGCCAGTGGCTGAACCTGCCTTTTCTGGCTCTGTACGCTTGCGGATACGCGCTAGTGGCCGTATTCGGCGTCTATGAAACATGGATGGCGCGCGCCTCACGAATGCGTATGGGAGGCCGTCCGGCGAAGCCATTTCGGCCGAAGGACCTTGTCAAATACTGATGTGGCCTGTACAATTATTGTAAGATCGAGACATTTCTGGTCCTCCCAGAACCTCAGGCTGTCGGACCCACCTGGTGGTTCAGTCAGGAGCCCCGCCGTGCCGAATCCTCGATAAAGGAACGATACCGTGTCAAAACGTAGCTACGATGACATTACCTGGCTGGAAGATCCGAAAGACGTAATAATCCTCGCCAACCGTAGCCAAAAGAATTACATCCTGGAACTTCCTACCGGCCAGTACCGTCTGGATGTTGGGCGCAAAATGCGCACCCTGCGTTCAATTCTTGACTTCGGTCAGATCAAGGAGTTGGTTTCCAGCGGCCAGCTGGTCGTCGAGGAGTAGGATTTCCATCTCTAAAGCGTGAGGCCACGATCCGGAGTATCTCTTCAAGTCTGCGTTCCCCGGTCCAAACTTAGGTAAAGCGCAGGCAGGTCAAAATGGTGATCAACAGTGTCGACCTATCTGTTTATTGATGGTCATTCCCAGGCATTTAGAGCCTTTTTCGGCGTCAAAACACCTCTGGTAACCTCTCGCGGGGAACCAACGACGGCCGTGTTCGGCTTCTTTCGTAAGCTGTTCAGCGTTCTGCGCGATTACCGGCCCGACGGGGTAGCAGTAGCATTTGACAAGGGCGATACCTTCCGTCACCAGGAATTCGAGGAGTACAAGGCGACTCGCGACGCCATGCCCGATGAGATGCGGCCCCAGATGGATCGCATCGAACAGGTGCTGGAGGCGCTGAAGATTCCTATCCTGACGCTTGAGAACTTTGAGGCGGACGACATCTTGGGCGGGCTCGCCCGTCAAGCTGCCGGCGAGGGACATGACGTCCTCATCCTCTCCGGTGACCGTGACATGTTCCAATTGGTCGCAGACCACGTCAAGATCCTCTACACCTCGGGCGGTCCTTCCCCGACGACACTATCCTATGGCGTTACGGAGGTTGCCGAGCGCTACGGCGGCCTCGACCCGGAACAGTTTCTTGAAATGAAGGCGCTGGTGGGCGACAGTTCTGACAACATTCCCGGTGTGCCCGGTGTAGGCGAAAAGACAGCCATTCGATTCCTTAAGCAGTACGGTTCTCTGGACGAGCTCTACTCCCACATCGACGAAGTTAAGGGTCCCAAAACGCAGCAGAATTTGCGCGATGCCGAGGAGGACGTGCGCCGCAACAAGCGCCTGATGACCATTGTCTGTGACGTGGACGTCAAGTTTGATGCTGAAGCCTTTCTCCTCCAGCAGTACGACGGCGGCGCCGTGCGCCGCATTTTTGAAGAGCTGGACTTTCGCAGCCTGCAGCGGGAATTGGATCAGTTGGGCGAGGTCGGTTTTCGCGACAATGGGGTGGGACAGTCGGACCCGGCCGCAGCAGAGCATGCACAGTCTTCACTGTTCACCGACGCTGATTCAGCTTCAGATCCGGCCGGCTGGCGGCCATCGGCAAACGCAACCGAGGACCACCCCTATCGATGCATTCAAAGCCTGGCCGACCTGAACAACCTGTGCAAGGACCTCGAACAGGCAAAGATCCTTTCCTTCGATGTCGAAACCAGCGGCCGGGATCCGATGAGTGCTGACCTGGTTGGATTGGGAATTGCCTGGGCCAAGGGGGAAGGCTGCTATATTCCGGTCGGGCACAGAGAAGGAACGCAATTGCCCTGGGACGAAGTGCGCGCAGCAGTGCAGCCGTATTTTTCAGACCCGATTCTGCCGAAGGTGGCGCACAACGGGAAATATGATCTGGTTGTCTGCCGCCGGCATGGGCTTCAAGTTGAAGGACCGATTCACGATACCATGACAATCGTCTGGCTGCTGGACCCAGCCAATCGTGCCATCGGCCTCAAGAGCCAGGCCGAGACCGAACTTGGCTGGACCATGACCGAGATTTCAGAGCTGATCGGGTCGGGCCGGAATCAGCACTCTATCGCAGAGGTGGACGTCGAACGCGTTACCGCCTATTGCGGGGCCGACGTGGACGCGACAATTCACCTGTGGGACCTTCTTGCACCCCGCTTGAAGGAGGCCAGCGAGCGCGTCTGGAAGCTCTACGAAAATATTGAATTGCCGTTGCTGCCCGTACTTGCCGACATGGAAATGACCGGGATTCGATTGAATACCGATTTTCTGGCCGATCTCTCCAAAAGGCTGGTGAATCGCTTGCAGGAGATAGACGCCCTCCTGAAGGGAATCGTTGGACATGATTTCAACCTTCGGAGCACGCAGCAACTCAGTTCGGTAATGTTCAACGAACTGGCGTTCCCGTCCAAAGGGCTCAAAAAGACGAGGTCGGGTTTTGTCAGCACTGCCGCCGGCGAACTGGAAAAACTGAAGGCGTCCACGGCCGAGCTATCTCCTGATCAGAACCACTTCCTGGACCTGCTGTTTGAGCAGCGGCAGCTCGAAAAACTGCGGGGAACCTATGTCGATACACTGGGCTCGCTTGTAAACAGCGGCACCGGCCGCGTCCATACGAACTACAGTCAGGCAGGTTCTTCAACCGGCCGCCTCAGCAGCAACGGTCCCAATCTGCAGAATATTCCCATACGCACCGAGCGCGGCCGGGAAATCCGCAAGGCCTTTGAAGCAGAAGAAGGCTGCGTGCTGCTTGCAGCAGACTATAGCCAGGTTGAACTGAGAGTTCTGGCCCACATTGCCAGGGAAGTGCCGCTCATTGAGGCTTTTCGTCAGGAGCAGGACATTCACGCCGTGACCGCGTCCCGATTGTTTGAAACTCCCTTGGATCAGGTAACCTCCGGGGAGCGGGGACTGGGCAAAACAATCAATTTCGCTACGATCTACGGTGTTAGCGCCTTCGGCCTCAGCAGCCGGACCAACATGGATCCCACCGAGGCCCAGCAATTTCTGGACCAGTACTTCGCAACCTATCCGAATGTACGCAAATACATTGACGAAACCATTCGAAAAGCGGTTGAAGAGGGATTCGTAGAGACGCTGTTGGGTCGCAGGCGCATCTTCCTTGAACTACAGGGAAACCTTCCATACAACCAGAGGCAGGCACTTGAACGACAGGCGATCAACGCACCGATCCAGGGGACGGCCGCTGACATTACGAAATTGGCGATGATAAACCTCCATGATCGTATCAAGGAAGCTGGTCTGAAGGCGAAAATGCTGCTGCAGGTTCACGATGAATTGGTGCTGGAAGTACCTCACGAAGAATTGGACGTAGTTGCACCGCTCGTCCGCACGGAAATGGAGTCCGCCTTCGAACTGATTGTACCCTTACGTGTCGATGTCGAAGCAGGACCGAACTGGTACGATATGGAGGAGCTGCCACTTCAACAAGCGGTGGCGCAATGAGACGGCCGCGCGTCCAGCGGAGAAATACTGTGGTTTCGTCGCACTGCAATTTGCCCAATGCCGGCCTTTCGGGAAGTAAACAATGATTCGAGACCAGATTCGGCAAATCGTCACTGAAGCAGTTGCCAGCGCCCAGTCGTCCGGCAATTTACCCTCGATAACGTTTCCCCTGGTTGAGATTGAACGCCCCAATCAGCCAGATCATGGCGATTACAGTTCCAATTTCGCTCTCCTCGCCACGTCCGCAATCAAGAAAGCGTCGGGCCAAAGGGCCAACCCGCGCCAGCTCGCACAGTCTATCGTAGATAATATACCGGCCGGTGAACTGGTTGGCAGCGTAGAACTGGCCGGACCTGGCTTTATCAATTTTCGCCTTAACGAGCGCTGGCTCCAGCAAAGTGTTCTGTCAATCATTGACCAGGGCGCTCGTTTTGGTGCCATCGACCGGGGTAAAGGCCAGAACTGGCAGGTCGAATATGTCAGCGCCAATCCCACAGGTCCGCTTCACTATGGGGGCGGCCGCAATGCTGTGCTCGGTGACGCGCTTGCAAATGTACTGGAAGCGGCCGGTTACAAAGTACAGCGAGAATTCTACGTAAACGACAGCGGAACGCAGTTCCAGCTCTTCTTAGAGAGCCTGTACGTAAGTTACATTCAGCTCTGCCAGGAGCTGGACGGTCTGCCCGAAAGGAATTTGGAAGTGCCGGATGGCGGCTACCAGGGCGCCTATCTCCACGACTATGCCAGGTTGGTCAGAGATCGGGAAGGAGACCGCCTCGCCCACTTGACGCCAACTGATGCCATGGCTGCATTGCGCGCTATCGGGCGCGAAATCGTAGTGAGTGACATCGAAGATGAACTGGCTACGATGGGTGTTTCCTTTGACCGTTGGTTCAGTGAGAAGAGCCTGTACGACGAAGGATTGGTCGACAAAATTCTGGAGCAGCTCTCCCAAAAGGGCGAGGTCGTCGGCCGGGACGGGGCGCAATGGTTTCTGGCCAGCCGCTACCCGGGCAATGAAAAGGACGAAGTGGTCGTGCGGTCCAACGGCGCACCCACCTACTTCGCCAGCGACATCGCCTACCACTATGATAAGTTCATTCGCCGGAACTTTGATCAGGTGATTAACGTCTGGGCCGTTGATCACCAGGGGCACATTCCTCGCATGGGAGCGGTTATGCGGGCCCTGGACTTGGATCCGGACCGCCTCAAGATCCTTCTTTACAATCTGGTCAAGTTGATCCGGGACGGACAGGAAGTGAAGATGAGTAAGCGCTCAGGCGATTTTCTGACCGTGCGCGAGGTAGTCGAAGAGGTGGGGCCGGATGCAGTCCGATTCATGTTGCTGACGACCAGCCCCGAAAGCAACATAGACTTTGATATGAGCCTGGCTGTCCAGCGCAAGAGCGAAAACCGCGTCTACTATGTGCAGTATGGGCACGCTCGCATCTGTTCTCTCTTGCAGAGAGCCGCGCAGAGTGGTCACAGCAATCCCGAGGAGATTCCCGGCGATGCCGCTGAGATCTTGAATCTCCTGACCAATCCGGCCGAGCTGACTCTTATTCGACGAATGTTGGAAATGGAGGAACAGATCGAGTTGGCGGTCGACCGGCTTTCGCCTCACAACCTCACCTACTATGCCGAAGACCTGACTAAGACGTTCAGTGTTTTCTACGAGAACTGTCAGGTCTTGCATTCTGACGTTCCCCAGCAGTTGGCGCGGGCGCGGCTGCTGCTGATTCTGGCTGCAAGGACAGCCCTTTCTAGAGTACTGAATCTCATGGGCATGAGCGCACCCGAAGAAATGTGAGCATCTCGCCACATGAAGGGCGTTTGGCCGATTACACGGCGCCGCCTGCCTCGCAGAGCGCTTTGTGCATGCGCCTCCAGATCGAAGCATGTTCATCGGTATTGGCATGCCGACTCAATCAGAGAATGTAGTAATGTCCGAAAGTCTAAAGGTATTGGTGAGCGACAAGCTTTCACATAAGGGTCTGCAACCCCTCGTGGACGCCAGCGGCATTTCGGTTGACATCTGCACAGGTCTTTCGCCAGAGGAACTGGTCTGCCGGATTCCGGACTACCATGCGCTCCTTGTTCGCAGCAGCACGCAGGTCACCGCAGACATCATAGGAGCCGGAAAGAGGCTCCAGGCCATCGGACGTGCCGGCACCGGCGTCGACAACATCGACGTGGAGGCCGCGACAAGGGCCGGTGTGACTGTCGTCAACACACCGACGGGCAATACGGTCGCCGCCGCCGAGCATACGATTGCCATGCTGATGGCGCTGGCGCGCAATGTACCTCAGGCCGACAGAAACGTGCGCGCGAAAGAGTGGGAGCGGAGTGCTTTCATCGGTACGGAAGTTCGAGGAAAGGCGCTTGGTATCGTTGGCTTGGGTCGAATAGCCCAGGAAGTCGTTCAATTCGCTCTTTCGCTCGGAATGAGAGTATACGCCTACGACCCATTCGTCAGCCAGGAGTACGCCTCGCAGAGACATGTTACCCTTCTCTCTCTTGATGAGATGTTACCGCTGGTGGACTTTCTCACGGTGCACGTACCGCTCACCGACGCCACCCGCAATATCATCGACGCCAAAAGGCTAAAGCAGCTAAAGCAAGGGGCACGCGTGCTTAATGTAGCTCGCGGCGGTATCATCGACGAGGATGCACTCGCTGACGCGATCGCTTGTGGCCAAATCGGTGGCGCCGCGCTTGACGTATTTGAGACCGAACCCTTGCCGGAAGACAGTCCGCTGAGAAACGATGACAGGATCATCCTCACACCTCACTTGGGTGCCAGTACGGTCGAAGCCATGGACCGTGTGGCGGAAGATGTTGCGGTTCAGGTATTGGACATATTGCAAGGAAGGCCGGCCCTTCATGCGGTGAATGCCCCCATTCTGCCCCCCACTGCCCTGAACACGGTGATCCCGTTCATTGACCTTGCGGAACGAATGGGGCGCTTTCTTCGTCAAATGGATGAGAAGGGCATCAAAAGGCTCGAGATTACTGGGCACGGCCCGGTTACCGCTTTTGATATGGCGTATATTGTAGCATCCGCCATTCGCGGCGTTCTTTCAGACATTGTGGAAGAACGTGTAAACCTTGTAAACGCTGAACTGATGGCCCGCAGTCGGGGCATCGAGATCGTTCAACGCAAAATGCCGAAACACGAACGCTATGAAAGTATGATTACGCTGCGCCTTACCAGCGCCGGCGGCACGAATTCCGTATTGGGTACGGTACTATTGGACGAACTGAAATTCGTGGCGGTCAATGATCTTTGGGTGGAGTTTCCAGCCGCGGGGAATCTTCTGCTGGCATCGCATACGGACCGGCCAGGAATGATCGGCAAAGTCGGTACACTCTTGGGCCGTTCCGACGTGAATATCAGCTTTATGCACGTTGGGCGCCGAGCACCGCGCGGAGAGTCGATTATGGTGCTGGGAACTGACGAGCGGACGCCGGCCAAAGTTCTGAAGAAGCTGGCCAGTATTCAGGACATTCGCTGGCTGAAGGCTGTCGAGTTACGCGAACAGTAATGGGCACTGGTTCCAAAACAGAGATTCTTTTCAGGTCTTGCACGAGGCACGCCTGCAAAAAGCGGAAATTCGAATCTCCGGGAAATTGCACTCAGTCCGTTCCTTCGAACGCGCAACCAATTCTAGCTGCTCCGCCTACACAACCTTCATCAGATAGAGATCAGACCAGCCCGGCCGGCAAATTCACTTTGGGCCTGCTAGCCATGGCACTCCTCTGGGTGGGCCCAATTCTTGCCTGCGGCAGCTTTCAACCCCGACCTACCCCCACCAGGGAGATTCCAGTCTCTGCGCCACACGTTGAAACGCCTGTACCCGACCAACCGCCGCCGACAGCCGCTCCTACGGCGACCCCCAGCCCGACTGAAACACCGGTTCCACCACCTACTCCCACGATTGTTGTTCGAAATCCACTTACAATCGGTGAACCCGCGCGTATCACCGTCGTCGGAGGACTCAATGTTCGAGAGCAGCCTACCGTCACCTCTCCCGCCGTCACGCTCCTGGCTCAGGGAAAGCGAATCACCGTTCTGGAAGGACCGGTGAGTTCTGACGGGTATATCTGGTGGAAGGTCGATGACAATCAGGGCACGGTCGGGTGGGTGGCGGGGGGCCAGGGACTCGAAGACTGGATTTCTCCGCAAGTCGGTGACGCTCGTCCCGTCGACCGCCCTCCAGCTATCGGCGACCAGGTTATCGTAACGCTTAACGGTGAGCTTACAGTGCGCGCCTTGCCTGGCGTTAGCGGGTCTGTAGTGGCACGCGCCAGGACAAATGAGACGTTCACTGTCGTGGCTGGCCCCCAAGCCGCCGATGGTTACTTCTGGTACCAGATTCGTTCCGACGATGGACAAGTGGAGGGCTGGGCGGCCGACGGGACCGAGGGCGAGCGCTGGCTCAGCCCGTTGGAGTAGGTGTACGCTCAACTACAACTGGGCATTCGAACTTAAAGACGCCGAGGTGCTGGAGTTGCAGAGGTGCCCGCTTTGCGCTCCGGCAGTGGACGGGAGAGCCAGACCGCTGGAAGAAATGGCAACTACACCAGTCGCCTCAACGCGGATTCGAGTATCAACACGGCTTGCCAGTATTCGTCCAGACTGAGGTGTTCATTGGGCGTATGGTCCAGGCTGCTGTCTCCTGGGCCGTAAGCTACAATTGGGCACTGCCAGGCAGGCCCCACCACGTTCATATCACTGGTGCCGCTCTTGCTAACGAAGCGGGGCCGCTCAGTGGTCTGTTCCCGTATTGCAGCGAGAAAGCCTCTCACCAGGGGACTGCTGCGACTACTCCGCCACGCAGGTTCGTACCCATGAAAGCAGAATTCAACGCTTAGCTCCTCGCCGCCGAAACGGAGTCTCTGAGGTGCAGCATCTGCTCCCCTCACGGACGGTAGTTCAGAAGGCACGCAGCTCCAGTCGACTAGTCTGCAAGCCCATTGCCGCAAATCGTTCAGGAACCCGTCAACGTTGAACTCAAGCGGCAGGCGAATGCCAATCTTGGTCCATACAAGGTCCCTCATCGTCTCATCGGTCCACGTACGTATTTCACGCAGACTGGGCCGCAACTGGTCGAACGTCTTCGGTCTGTCGCCATTGAAGTTATCGGCGTAGACGCCAATCCAGTTCCATAGGTCAACCGCTGTCGTCGCAATACCTGGATTGGGGCCGGCCGAGTGCATCATGGGCTGGCCTGCCGTCATCTCCAGCAGAAGGCGCCCCATATAGAAGAGCGTGACCCGTGTTGTGCCGCTCGGTTCGCCAATGACACAGAAGTCGGGGACTGGCTCTTGACGGCCGTTGAACCGGTCGCGGATAAACCGGGCCCCTTTGCTGGTCGCCGCCTCCTCCTCCACTGCGCCAACAACGACTAGGCGAATGTTGTTACGGTGAGCCCATTTGGATCCTAAGCGCGCGGCCGAAGCCGTGAATGTCGCCAGTGGCCCTTTGGCATCAACCGCCCCCCGGCCATAGAGGACTGGCCCACCTGTCTTATCCTCGACCCGCACAGGAATGTCACCGAATACGGTGTCGATATGCCCGAGCAGAACCATGGTACTAGCAGCATCGACTGGTCCGATTTCACCGACTGCATTGCCAGCGGCGTCTACCTCGCACCTGTCATATCCAAGGGCGCGCATCGCCTCGGCCAGGTAGATGCTGGCGTTCAATTCATCGCCACTAAAAGAAGGGATCTCTACTAGGCGGGTAAGCAAACCTTCAGCTTCAGTTCGGGAGAGTCCAGACATTTCCACTACGTTTTCAGGTCGACAGCGTTTAGGGTGTCAGCCCTCAAGGTCGTCCAAAAGATCACCCAACTCCCTCTCCCAGACATCGTCCAAAGGCATGAAGGGATTCTCAGTAAACTCGTCGTCCAGCTTCTGCAGATAGGCATTCACGTCAAGCTGAGGGGCTTGGCGAGATAGCTCTTCCATCTGTTCTTCCATGGAAGAGATCAGCTCGTCACTCTGAATTCGCAATTCCGACAGATCCATTCCCAGGTGAAACATGAAATCTGCACGGCGCATTATGTCGTACCATGCCTTCACGTCGTCCTCGATGCGAACACTTTGTGCCGGCAGCATCACCTGGCCAAAGTCGTAAGCGGGGACGAACCCGTGGAAGCAAATGTACTCCTTGTTGCGCTGTCCGGCATGGTATGCGAGATAGGAGCCGATAGTCGTTCCTCCTTCGTAATTGGAGAACCGGACGGCGTATTCTTCCATCTCCTTCCGCATCTCTTCCAGACTGAAAACACAGGAGATATCGCGGTCCTTGTTGTAAGGCATGGCGCCGTAAACGCCGCCTACGGCCACTACTCGCTTCACCCCCAGTTTTTCGACGATATCGAAAAAGGCATCGGCATACTCTTCTTCGTTAACGTGGGGTTCCTCACCAAGAAAAATGAAGAGTCCCTTGTCTCCGAGCTCAGTGAAATAGAGCTCCGTCTTTATGACACGCATCTCCTGAACAACGCCTTCTTTCGTGTGGACCTCCGGTCTGAGAAGGTGATGTGCGCCCGGCATCTGAAAAAGAAAGAACCTGTCGCGGCTGATTTCACCAATTTTGCGCGTATCCAGTTTCTCGATCAGATAGGCAGGAAGGCCGGACGAGATCGAGCCGGCATCTGCCCACTGGTGCCAACCGGCAATCATGACCATCTCACTGGCGGTCGGGATCTCCCACAGGTGTACTCGCTCGTCCATGTCTTTACCTCGATTTCGCTAGTTTCGAACAGTGGCGGTAGACCTTCAAGGGCGCAGCATCCGAAAGATGATCACGGGTGGGATTTCACTGAAATTCGGCCCCCAACTGACATCCCGCCTTCCAGGCGGGTGTGAAGCAGGAAATGCTCTCTCCTCTATGCCGTTGAGGACGAAACCTGCATTTAGCCCGATGCTCAAAAGAGCGTATAGAGGTCTGTGAAAGTACGGTTGAGGCAATGGCTGTCCGGCAAGCGCTCGACCCTTGTGCATGGTCGGCGTCATGTAACCGCTTACACGCACACCATAGGAGTTGACCTCTTCCCCGTCAACTTCCTGTCTCTCGCAGAAGAGAGCGGAGTGGGCCTGATTGAAGCAGGGATGCATCATGGAGAAAACGAAGCATCCTCCAGGCTTCAGCAAACTGAACAAGATACGAAACAGCGGCTCGATCTCGGCCATGTCAAACAGGGCCATATTTGACAGCGCGGCATCGAGCTTCTCATCGCAGACCTCCGCGATTCCCTCTTCGTCGTTGGCGTCAAGTACATGAAAGCGAATGTCGCCGTCGTCGGCAAGACTGCGCGCCCTGGCAATACGGATCATCTCCTCCGCTACGTCGAACGCGACAACACGTGCTCCCAGTCGGCCCAGCCTTCTACTTGTCAAACCGTTACCACAGGCAATATCCAGTACCAGTTGTCCAGGCTGAACCGAAAGCATTTCTTCAATGACCGGCCAGCACAGTACATTGACGAAGTCGTTGCCTTCGCCCATTCTGTTGTCCCAAAAGGCGGAGTTGTAGTTCCAGACCCGCTTCACTTCCTGCCCGTACTCGGGAAAGGAGGCCTCAGGGTGTGTTGGAGGCTCAACGAGTTTCTCACCCTCGACCGGCGGCGAGCGCTCTTCGGCCTCCCCCTTCCTTGTGGCCATCAATTTGCTCCTGTTCAGTCACTGTGGGGGTACCCTGCAACACGGATCAAACCCTATGTCACAAAGCATGACTCGGCACATTGTACCACAAAGGTGCATTGGCAGAACATAGAGCGGCAAAGGGGTGCATCCCGGAATTGGGGTGAACTATCCCGTTCCTCGGGCAGCGGCGGAGCCATGTCCAGTCCGCTTGCAACCCTGAAGTAGGTGAGGTGCCTCCTCTGACCACTTACCACTGACCACTGCAATTCTGGGCGGTCGGGCCTATTCGGCCCTCCCTTGTGCGGGGGCTCCGCCCCCGCAACGCCCCCTCTCCTACAACATGCCTCGCCGACCTCGTGTCTACATTCGGGACGGGTGCCTTCCCGAGAGAGGTTCGCCGCACTACGTTCCTTCAGCCCCGTCAGTTCCCTGTAGGGGCTGGCCTTGTGCCTGCCCTCGCACGCCCAACTGACGGACTCCACCGCAAGGCCAGGCCGGGGGCCTGCACTGCTTCTCGCCAAAAGACGTTAACTGATCCAGCCACTGCAGCCATGGATTCCCCGCCAGACGTTCCCGACCCCAAATCTTGGACGCACCCGCGGCAAAGGGGGGGCACAATCCAAGATTGGGACGAACATTCCCATGCCTCAGGTCACAGCCGACCCCAACCATCTCGCGATCAATTCTGAGCCGGGGGAAGAGCAGAAACTGCCCCCTAACCACTAGAAACAAAAAACTGACTACTAAAAACAGCTTTTCTGGACGGTCGGTCCTTCGGCCCTCCCTAGTGCGGGGGGAAACCCCCGCAACGCCCCGCTCCAGCTATACCACCTTGGCGCCGCGATGCCGCTTCATGTCTATGCCGCCGGTCGCTCACCTGCTTCACGCCGCCCCGCCGCCCCAACGGTAGGGGCCGGCCTTGTGCCTGCCCTTTCTCGCCCTAAGTCTGGACTGCACACCGGCAACAGGTGGCCGTGCCAGCGTCGGCGCCGGGACCTCTACCACTTCGAACGCAGGGCCGGTTCACTCGAATGTTAGGACCTCGATTATCTGCCGAGTGGCACAGAGGCGTTGGTTGCCTGCCGGCCCGGAATAGAGTCTGAAGCGGGGGGTTGTGAGGATGGAAACCTGGGAATCCGAATGGAAGGCGAGGAAAGTCGCTGCGTACAAACCCATAGCGGCTCTCTGCCAGCCGGAGGATGAAGAAACAAGAATCCGGCAGATAGCTCGGGCTCGCTATTCTGCCAAATCTGTCAGGTCAAAGACTGGGCCATGTACGCAGGCCCGGGTTAGGCCGCCGCGTGCCGTCGGAATAGCGCATACGAGGCAGGCACCGACGCCGCAAAGCAGGTCTGTGTTGACCAGTACCTGGGCGAAATTCCTGTCAATTCTGAATCGCGCAGTCCTGACAAGGGTGAGGAGTTCGCCATACGATTCTGCGGGAACCCCTGCACAGACCTGGTCGGCCCACGCCACGGTGCTTTCCACCTGCTTCAGCCACTGGCCTGCGCCCAATGTGGTTCGGACCTCAACTTGGATTGGCAAGAGGCGGACCAGGCCTGCAACGGACTCCTTCTTCGCGGCCCTGATGAGGAACGTGACCCTCCCACCTCTGTCCAGAGCCTGCTCGCATAAAGGTAGCAACTTCCAGAACCAGGCAGGATCATCTTCAATGTCGGCAAAAAGGAGCAGGTTCTGCATCTCAGGCAGCAGCGAAAATCCGTTGCCAAACGGGCCAAGGAGGTCGAGAGAGTCGCCGTTCTCCCGCTTTGCCAGCCACGCGTATCCTGCATCGACGCCATACTGGCCATTTGCGGAGCTTGATTCCGTGTCTTTCTCTCTGTTAACCCTGCCTGAGGCGGGAATAAGCAGCCAGCGCTCATCCCGATCCATCTTCTGACGGCCGCAGACAAACAAAGGCCGGCGTAGAAAGTGCCTCCACTCGACCTCCCCTTCCATCTCAGACGGACTCCCGCACCTCATAAGGAAATATCGACCAGCTATTGTCTGGAACTGTGGGACCAGATTGGCTGGAAGGCGAACAGCGAAAGTCTGGCCTGGCATGACCGCACTGTCGAGTTGACCAACGACTGGGCGAATGGGATGCCGGTCGGTCTGGGCCGCGGCAATCTGTGGTTCGCCGGCGTGATCTCGGACTTGCGGGTTACGAGCCTTCACTGTGATCGAGGGTCCTGTCTGCGCTGGCCGGCACCTTACACGTATCCTGAGAGCTCCGACCATCGCTTTCTGACTCCGACCTGCGGGACCGTTCCTCTCTGGAGAACGGACGCCTCTTGACCAGTGGCCCCGGTTCGATAATAGCCAAGATGACAACTATCACGATTCCTGCTACCGCCAGAATCGCCAGAATCTGCCAGAGTGCTGAAAATGGTCCCCGTAAAGTCAAGTCCACGAAAAGGAAGCTATTGAGTATTGCACAGAGTTCAAAAATCATTTGCGCGAACGACCAAAGGCAGAGAGGCCCGCACCACTACTGGACGGTTGCGTTCCAGTTCCTGGATGCAGGTCAACTTTGTGGTACAATCTGTTCAATCTCGCCCCGGGGCAGAACCGGGAGATGCACCTTGTGGTATTACGTTGGCAAGGCTCCTCTGAGGGCCTCACGGGACGACTCCAATTCGCCTTGACCAGCCCGCGCCGCCAGCGTCAATTCTCACATAGCTTGAAAGATCAGCCAACCCTTGACTTGGTCTTTGAGACAATTTGAATCATGAGCCGTTCCTCTGTGCTTTCCCGCCGCCCGAATCTTCGAGGTGCGCTCGACAGGCTGCTGAATCGCCAAGTGCCCGCGGGATGGCGCATCGACTTGCGTAGCGGCTGGCCCCTGTTTTTCATTCCGCTTCTCATCTTCATGCAGCTCCTTGGCCCCAGCCCGGTCTGGGTTGCCCTTCTGATCTGTCTGGTCGGCCTCTACGCAGTCAGCTATGCCTGGGTCCGAAATCAGGTTCAGCAAATCTACTTTGAGCGGCGGCGTGAAGGGGCGATGCTTGTGGTAGGCGACGCATTGCAGGAGAGATTTGTCGTCCGCAATGAGAGCGCCCTGCCGTTGCACTGGCTTGAGTTCGCCGATAGTTCACGCCTGCCAGGATACAATCCAAGACAGGTGGTCAGCTGCGGTAGTGGCAGCAGCTACCAGTGGAGGATGGAGGCACAGTGTACACAGCGTGGCGTCTTCCGGCTTGGACCGCATACGTTGCGCACCGGCGATCCCTTCGGTCTCTTTGGCCTCGAATACGCAGACACACGGTCAGAGTCTCTTCTCGTATATCCCAGGGTGGCCCACATTCCTGACCTTGACCTACCCAAGGGAAGTTCCTCAGGCCAGGACCGGCGTAGGCGCACCTATAGCGGTTCGGAACGCGCCCAGGCTGTGAGGGCATATCAGCCGGGAGACAGCCTGCGCCACGTACACTGGCCTAGCAGCGCCAGGCAGGGGGAACTGATCGTTACTGACGTCGAAACCGAACCGAGCGGTGACCTCTGGATCGTTCTCGACGTCAACCGCCATGTCCAGTCCGGCAGGGCCGGGAACAGTTCGCTTGAAACGAGCATCGTCCTTGCGGCTAGCGTCGCAGCTGAGTTTCTGGGCGGCGGTGAAAGAAGGTCGGTTGGCCTGCTTGCGGCGTCGGGCGCTGACTTGCCAACCCTCGAATGGGACTGGCAAGGTGACGCGATCGTTGATCCCACACCTGCGATAGGTCAAAGCGAAGGCGCTAACGGGTTCTTGTCAGGAAACGGTCGAATCAGTCTCAGTGACGCTTCACAGTCTCTGCTGGTAGATGTCCCGCCGCAGCCTGGTAAGGGACAGGTTTGGCGGATTCTGGCGGCCCTCGCTCCCGTTCAGGAAGGCGATCTGTCCCTCGCCGAACTCCTGCGTCGCGGAAGAGGCATTTTCACCGCCGGTCAGACTGTTCTGGCAATTACGTCCGACATTGGGGAAGGAGTCCAGAACTGGACGGCTGAGTTGCTGCATCTGCGTCACGCGGGTGTACCAGCCAGTGTGATCGCTGTGACGCCGGCACACACTATTGCTGAGCCAATACAGGTAGCAGGAGAATTGAGTGTCGAGGAACAACCTCAATCTGACTCCGGGGACCCTTCGGCCCAGGAACCCCTGACCGTTGTATCCGATACAGCTCCCAATAGTTTTTCCGAAGCGTCGCAGGCAAACCTTGTTGAAGTTCTTGCAAGATATGAGATTCCACTTCGATTCATACAGGCCGGTGCTCGACTGACTCCCGCCCTGACCTACCGCCGCACACGAACGATTCTGCGCACGACCCCAAGCGGCGGGGTCGTTGTCCATGAAGTCGAGGAAGAGGTAGGGTGACCAACGATATCGTCGTCGATCAGAGAAACGTATTTGTACGTTTCTTTCTGTATGTGGTCAACCGATTCCGTCCTCCTCTCGGTTGGGTTGTTTGGTGTGTTGGGCTGCTGATAGCCCTACTGCCGGCTATTGCAATCCGGGAAGCCGCATGGATCGACCTGGGTCGCGTTCGCGTCACTCTCGAATGGGTGAGTTTTTTCGGCCTGTTGAGCGCCTGGTTACTGGTGGACCGGTTGCGTGACATGTGGGAACGCACCATTTCCTCCCGAGTCGAACCGGCCCTGGACGAGAGCGGCCATTCTGACCTGCCGGCGCATCGCGACTCTGGTAGGATCGCCGCCTTCTTCATATTCGGCCTGTGTTTTCTGCTCTGGACCCTTCTGGGGGCATTGACCGTCTCGCAGGTCCTTGTGCACTGGATCCCTGGCCCAATCGATCTGTGGCGAGCAGCCATGGCCTATGATCTACGCCCGCTTGCTGAAGGGGTTTCGGTCGAACTGAACAGCCTGGTATTGCGATACTCGGACTGGGCTAGAGGGGTGGAGGCCGGAGGAGCATACCAGGACGACTTTGTCTTTCTCACGCTTTTCGGAGTCGTTCTGTGGTATCTCGGCGGAGTCACAGCCCTGCTTGCACTCTCAACCCGCAACGGCCTCATTGTAGGCACACCGGCACTTTGGGTGTTGGCCACATTTCTCTTCTATGGCCGTCAAGGCCGCCTTCTGATCCTGATTGGGTTTGCGGCCGCCCTACTGATGCACGTCCTGCTTGATCAGCAACGCATGGAAAGGAACTGGGCCCGTCATCGTACCGACTTCAGCCCGATGTTACTGACAGACAGGATGCTGTCTGTCGGCGCTGGTGCAGTGCTTATCGGGATTGTCGCCGCCTTCATGCCCAACATCGTCATCAGTCCACTTGCCTATAAGGTGTACCAGACGATGACCCCCGTCTACGACTCGGTAGACGAAGTTACGGAGCGTATGTTTCCGGATCTGAAGGGAGGTAGAAGAGGTCTTGGCCGCCTGGGCAGTGGTCTTCCTAACCGGTTCCTGCTTGAAGGCGGAACCGAACTGGGACAGTATGAAGTGATGCGGGTCTCTACCAACTACCCCTTTGGCGCGGTAACGGAAATGGGTGACATGCCTCCGCGCCTCTACATGCGGTGGGGGACATATGTCAACTATGACGGGAGAGGTTGGAACAATAGCGGTCAACAAAGAGAGGACGCTATCGAAGCGAATCGGGACTGGCGAAGCGAAGAGGAATGGCCGGGCAGGGTAGCGCTGACGCAACGCGTCCGGTTGACTTCGCCGACTGCCGTGCTCCCCGCTGCCGGCGAGCCCGCTATGTTCAGGACAGAATATGAGTTGGAGAGGCGCGCCGGCGACGACCTTGTATCCGTGTGGTCCGGCACCGGCCCAGTGGATAGATACGAAGTCGTTTCCTTCGTGCCCGCTATGTCTGTCGATAGTCTGCGTGCCCTGCCTGCATGGGGCAAAGAAGGGGCCGTACTGCCGCCGGACATGGTTTCTCATCTCAGGGTCCCTGAATCGGTCACCTCGCGAACCCGCGACTTGGCTGATCGGCTTGCCGTGGGTCAACCTGGGCCCTTTGCCATAGCCGAATCCATAGAAGCCCATCTGCGCGGCATCGAGTACAATCTCGAAGTGCCCGGTCCCCCACCCGGCGCCGAGGTGGCCGACTTCTTCCTCTTTGACCTGCGGCAAGGGTACTGCGATTACTACACCACGGCGTTTGCTGTTCTGGCTCGACTGAACGGCCTACCCACCCGGTTTGCCACCGGACATATAGGCGGCTACTGGGACCTGGAATCAGGAGAATGGACGATTACCGAGGCAGAAGCTCACTCCTGGCCGGAGGTTTACTTTCCGGAGATCGGTTGGGTTCCATTCGAACCGACAGCCGGGAGGCCCACGCTGCAGCGCCAGGCGGCACTGCGATCGGTGCCGGACAGCTTCACAAGGCAGCCGGCTGCCGATGCTCCGCAGGAAGCAGGAACGGAGGATTGGTCCTGGAACTGGCAAATGCTTTTCTGGCTGCTGCCCGCGGCAGGACTGCTCTATCTGGTGGGAAGGTGGTTTGAAAGCAGGCCACAAGACCCATGGCATGGTCTCCTGGCATGGGGCCGGCGCATCGGTTGGCCCCACCAGCCGAACCAAACCGAATTGGAGTACGGTCAGGGCCTATCGGCCCATCTTGCGGATCACGAAACTGAACCGGAGAGGCGGCGCAGACTCACCAGAAACGTAATTGGCTTAACCGCGGCTGTCAGCCAGGAGCGTTACAGTACAGACCCGCTCCGCTCTGCCGCGCTGACCCGGGCAGCAGAGCTATGGCGCGCCATGCGCCGCGATATTCGCCGTCTTCCCTGGTAACCCAGGGACCTTGCATTGAGCTACCTTGTGTAGGACCTACTCCTCTTCGTCCTCGATTTCCTCGCCGAATTCTTCTTTCATGATACTTGACAGGTCAGCGGCCAGATCGTCGGGGTCCGGCGCGGCGTATCGTTCCCAAAGTTCCTCCGCCAACCGGTTGGGGCTTTGCCGGATTCCATAGCGGCTGAAGTACTGGCAAACACGCTCCACGTCCCTGGTCAGGACGTCCCGCGCGCTGCGATTCGCCTGAATGTCGACAACCTGCGGAAAGTCGATCAGCTTGATTTCGCCTTCCCAGTAGAGGATGTTGAACGCCGACAGGTCCCCATGTACATAGCCCTTCTCCAGCATGACGGCGATGCTCCTGCGCGTCCGCTCAAACAGCGGGCCGGCTTCACTGTCCGCCAAACGCGTTTCATGCAGGGTCGGCGCCGCCATCTGTTCATCGCCGATGAATTCCATCAAAATCGCGTTTTCCCCTACTCCGTATGGTTTCGGGACAGGGACACCGGCCTCATGGAGCGTCTGCAGTGCGGAAAACTCGTACATGAGCCAGGACAAATGGCGGACCTGCACTCCGAAGGCCGATTTCTTGTTGACCGCTCTGGCAGTCCGACTATCGCGCCGCTTAACTGCCTGTGGCCGCCCGTCCTCCGCAGTCAGAAGATCCCGCCCTTCCCTGTAAAGGGCATCGTTGCGCAGATTACGAAACTGGCGGGGACGGTATACCTTGGCTGCGATCCATTCTACTCCTACCGACTCGTGTGCTCTGCATCGGTAGACATTCGCCTCCTTCCCCCCCTTTACCTGTGCCATGACGTCAACGATTTGGTCCTCCTGATAGAAGGGTCTTAACGATGTTCTGAGAAACCCGCCCTCAAATCGAGCCGGTGTATAAGAGATCTCCCAAACGCTTTCAAGGTCCGCGACTTCGGCCACCTGCTGCACCTCGGCGCGGTGCATCTCGAATCGCTCTCGTTCGTTCTTTGGCATTCGTGGGTTTCGATACGTCGGTTCGGCCAGCCGAAACTTCCTTTCGAAATACTCCAGTTCCGCTTCTTCCTCCTCCCACCCCATCTCCGATTCCTGAGAAGAAACGTCTTCGTCCTGCCGAAACTGCTCCTTACTGTCCATATCTCTTTTTTCTCGCAATTCACTGTTTGTCCAGTCCTTGTTCTCGGCGCAAAGCCTCGAACTATAGCCACGAAACTCGCTTGGCCCTCCTCCGGAGAGGGGCGAAAATGGCCGACTCAACGGCGCGTCGAATCGTTCTCGCGCGCGGCCTGTGTTCTCTATGTGCCTACGACCGCAGAGACGGTCCGCTGCAGGCCGAAATTTAGTGGTCAGATAGGGATCAAAAAAGGCCGCGGGCGGGGTAGCGCCGGCAGCCTCAAAACTGAGGGGCAGGTAATTCGTCGGCTAGTCAGATATCGATTCTAATCGCTCACGCAGAAGAGGAATCCTCCACGAGCGTTTCCACCGGATCAGCTAGCTGCGCTCCACATGCAGGCAGATACCCGTCACAATCTCTTTCTTTTTCACCGTTCTCATATGGAGCCTCCTTTCGCTGATTGCGTTTGCAGCATAATCCGCCAAACGCGGCAAGTAGAGTAGCACGACTTCGGGTGAAATCTATCACAGAATCCGCTGTTTGCAAAAAGTGCTGTTTGTGTCAGGCAGACTGCCGGAGTTGAAACTAGCATCTGCTTCGTCGTTCACGGTCGCCATTGCCAGGCTGGACCTGGGCTTGCCGGGGTCAGGGGCAGTAGCGCCATCGAATCGAGCCTACATCCCGCTGCATGAATCTGGGAATCTGCTCATCGAATGCGCTAGTTGGGAAGGTGCCTGATCTTGTGCCCTGCGGTGATCATGTCTCCTGTATTTCGACTAAACGACCGTCGGGATCGCGCGTGTAAGCTGACCTACCCCATGGGTATGTTGCCGGCTGGATCGAACCAGGATCGCTGCCAAAGGATGTCTCTGCCCACTCCTTGTCCAGCGACTTCACGGCGATAGCGAAGTGGTCCTCGTTTGGGGGCCAGTCCGGTTCTGATTCGTATCCAGGTTGGGGCGGTTGGTGATGATGGATCAGAATATGCACGCCGTCTAACTGGAACAGGGCCATGCCATCGGACCGGAAGGCCGGTGGCCCGCCTAGAAGATTCTCATAAAATGCGACAAGTGAGGGAACGTCTTTCGTAAAAAGAGCTAGTTCAACAAGCTGGCGCATGGCCGAAAACTCCTATTCGGTGCAATGGTGTGGATGACGTCTGTTCAGCGCAGTTCGTGGAGAATCTCCCGCTGCTCGGGGTAGCGGGCCAGCAACGAGGTAAAGTCTGCATCGCCGGGGAGAGAAAAGTCCTCATCGCTGAATGCCGGGGCAAGGGAGCAGGCCATCAACGCCCAGCTCCCGCCGCTCCGCAGACGTGCTCCGAACCAGCTGCGTGCGGGGACAACTGCCTGAACGGTCTTACCCTCCAGGACAGCATGACCAAGTTCTATTTTCGTGTAGTCATCATCAGGTCCGAACACAAACAAATCAACCTGATCACCCAAATAAAAATGCCACATCTCATCAATCTCTAACCTATGCAACCGTGACTTCGTGTCTGCCGTCAGAAGATAATAGATTACAGACTTGGCCGGCCGTTCTGAACTGATGGAGGGAGGCAGGACACTGGCAGGCAATTGCAGGTTGCCTGTGTAGGAAACGCGATAGAAGCCGCCCTCGACCGGTAGCGGCCTCAGGTCGAAGTGGCGGATAACGTCACTCGGCGAAATGCTGATTGTTCGCATAGTCTTCTAGAAAGCCGGTGCCACCAGGACGCCGCCGTCAACGGCAATCGTAACCCCGGTAATCCACCGGGCCAGGGGCGAGGCCAGGAACAAGCACGCGTCAGCGATGTCTTCAGCTGTTCCGAGCCGCCCCAGCGGAACGCGGCTTTGCCAGCGCCTCACTCCTTCCGGCCACGCTTGGGCCAAACCAGGGCGATCGATGAGCCCCGGTGCAACCGCATTGACTCTGATTCCTTCCTCTCCAAGCTCCAGGGCCGCGTTTCTCGTGTACTGCTCTACCCCAGCTTTGGCAGCAGTGTAATGGCTGTGCGCAAAGGCAGTGGAGGTGGCTTCAATCGAAGAGATGTTTATGATGGAGCCGCTGCCCTCGCTGTCATTGCGCCCTGCTGCCAACTCGATCATCGCCCGTGCAGCCCGCTGTGTACAGTTGTGAGTTCCGGTCAGGTTGGCCGCCAGCACCTGCTCCCATTCGTCGTCAGCCATTTCCAGCAGAGGCGACAGTGGATAGACACCGGCGTTGTTGACCAGCACATCCAGTCGTCCGCACGCCTCTACCGTCTGCGAAATCAGCCATTCCACGTCTTCTGCCCGCGAGACGTCGGCCTGGATGACCCGCGCTTGCCCGCCGGTCGCCAGAATCTGCTCGACGACTCCCTGAGCTGCCTCCTCCGCCTGCACGTAGCTGACCACAACCGACGCACCTGCCTCAGCAAAACGCTTAGAGATTCCCGCGCCGATTCCCCGCCCTCCGCCGCTGATTACGGCAACTTTGCCTGCAAAGTTGAGTGCGCTTTCAAGTTCTGGGGCTCGCTCCTGCACTGCCGGTCCCCTCTTCACATTCTCTTCTGGCGTCGTCACACTTTCAAGGCATAATATTACAGCCGCTTCACGCCTGCAATCTCGGTGCTCGAATGAAGCGGGTAAAGGAGTCCGTTGAGCGCCGAGAGCTCTTAAGCCCTGACCATCGGCCCGGTTGACCTACGCCTTCAATTTGTGTACGATTTCCTAAACTCCCGTTCTTTCCTTTCAAATCAGGAGGTACCCATGCTAACTCTTGCTCAAAAGCGGCAGTTCTATGAAGACGGATACGTGAAAATACGCGGCGTCGTGCCCAAAGTACTGATCAACGAAGCGCTGCGCGCCGTGAATCACTCCATCGGCGAGATTGGGCTCGGCGGCGAAGATATGGATAACAATCGATCCGCCTTCTTCTGCGCCGAACTGCTGCGGGCGCCGGTCATACTGGATCTGTTCAACAAGTCTCCTGTCATTGAGATCGCCGAGGAACTGATGGGCGAAGGCAACGTCGCTCCCATCGTTCAAGCCAAGCCCTATCCCCGTTTTCCGCTCCCCCTGGGGGAAGACGCACCGGAGCCGCGCGGCCACATCGACGGCATCGGCAGTGGCACCAACGGCATGCCCAAAGGGTACTACAATCGCGGATTTACGGCCTTCGCAGTCGTATATCTGGAAGACCTGCTGGAGACAAACGCCGGCAACTTTACGGTCTGGCCCAAATCGCACCGTGCCTTCGAAGAGTATTTCAAGGCAAATGGCCATGAAGTATTGGCCAATGGCAGGCCCGATATTCCACTTCCGGAGGGGCCGGTGATGGTCACCGCTGAGGCCGGCGATCTGATTCTTGCCCACTACCTGATGTTCCATACGGGCGGACCCAACGCATCGCCAAACGTGCGCCAGGCGGTCATCTGCCGGCTTCGACACAAAGAAGTGGAAGGCAACGAAAAGGCTGGCTACACTGATATCTGGAGGGAATGGCCGGGTATCAGAGAGTCAGTGCTCAGTGAACCGGTTGCCGCGTAGACCATTCGTTGGGAATACACTCCAAATCTGAATCCTGGGACCTTGGTCGGTTGCACGCAAAGACTATTGCCCGAATTCACCGTTCCGTATCGCAGTCTGACGCGCTTCTTCCAGCATCGACTGGATATCCGCCACCTGGATACGGTTGCTAATCGCAGGGAAGAGGCGCCTTAAGACCTGTTCGAAACGCCCGCCCATGCTACTGGGTAGTACCAGTAGCATGGGCGGGCTTATGCTGGAAGAGCTGCGCACAATCTGGTCGCCTTTGGCTGCGGTCGGCGATAAGAGACTGCGGTCGAAGTCGCCATGGACGGGAACGTACCCGACATTGCTCTCGTCCTCTCCGATCCTCCTGAGCTGCAGTTCCTGTGCCTCAGCCGAGCCCAGGAAGCCGACGAATTTGCCTGCCTGGGGACGGTTTGGAGCGCCTGCCGGGATGACATAGCCGAAGGCGATTGAGACCTCTCCGGTGGGCAGCTTCGCATCCATTTGGGGAAACTGGAAGAAGCCCAGTTCGCCCGCAAATGCCGGTGGCAACTGGGCTAGACTGAAATGAGGTGCCAGCGCCATTACCGCCTTCTCGCGGTTTAGCGGACTCTGTGCGTCGCCGCGAATCAGCGCGGTCAAGCTCGCGAGTTCCGACGTGCTACCCGGCGACTCCACGAAATAATCGCGATCCAGCAGCGAAATCCAAAGTTGCCACACGCGGCCAACCCTCTCATCTTCGAAGCTAATGAGGCCGGCCATCAAGTCGCGGTGAAAGTCGGGCCCGTTCAGTCTCAGATTCAGATAGTCGAACCAGAGAACACTTGTGAAGGGATTCTGGCCTGCGAGTGACATCGGAGTCTCGCCGTAGGTCAGCAGCGTGTCACAGATCTGTTCGAACTCTTCCCAGTTGGCAGGAGGAGTCAGCCCGTAGCGTTCGAAAACCTCCTTGTTGTAGTAGACCCCGGTATAGGTAAAGCCTGCCGGGACAAAACGAATCGCGCCGTCAATGCGGCTGAGATCCTGAAAGGGCTGGCCGTACGCTTCCGCAAAGTTGCCCTCCAGCCAGACGTCTGAGAGGTCGGACAGAAGGCCTGAATCGCCTGCATTGACAAGCTCGTTGCCGGCCACCAACAGGATTACATCCGGAGGTGGCGTGTCTAGAAGATAATCGCTCAAGCTGAGCTGGAAGGTCTGCCGGTCGATCTCGATGCCCGGCGCAAGCTCTGTGAACCTTTCAATCGCTACAGCTTCCGGCTCGGATATGAGTGGTGAGTTTGGGGAAATAAAGGTTAGCGTAACCGGCGGGCTGTCTTCCGCAAAAAGCAGATCGTATTCAGGTTCGCGGCTGCAACCGCCCAGAACAACGCACGTAGCCAGCAAGAGAAGCGCGAACCCAAATCGCCAGTTGTTGGGGACTGAAAACCTCGACCTTCTCATTTCTGTTTTCCTCTTGTGAGAGGCAAACGTGTTCAAGTACCGCATTCGTTACCACTACTGCCGAATCTCTCCGTTCTGGATAGCTCTTTGGCGACCTTCTTCCAGCAAGATCTGAATTTCGGCAACGTCCAGAGGATCGCTCGTTGCCAGGAACAGTTTTCTCAGAACCTGGTTGAAAGTCGCACGCATGCTGTCGGGAAGCAGGAGAAACATTGGAGGGCTGATCTCATCGGCTTCGCTTACGATCAAGTCTCCTTTGTAGGCTGCCGCTGAAAGTAGCTCCCGGTCAATGTCCCGATGAACCGGCACATAGCCGATGTTGCTATCGTCCTCTCCAATCTGCTTGAGCTGCAGCTCCTGCGCTTCAGCAGACCCCATATAGCCGACAAAGGCGCTGGCCTCTAGACGGTTCAGCGCGCCGGCTGGGACGACATAGCCGAACACGATTGAGACCTCTCCCGTCGCCACAGTCTCGTCGATCTGGGGAAACTGAAAAAAGTCGAGTTCATTGGCAAACAGGGGCGGCAAATCGGCGAGGCTGAAATGGGGCGCCAGTGCCATCACAGCCTTCTCCCAAGTCAAAGGACTGTCTGCGTCCCCCCGGATCAGTGCCGTCATGCTGTTCATCTCCGAGGTGCTCCCAGGCCTCTCAACGAAATAACCCCGGTCCAACAACGTTTTCCACAGTTCCCACACGTCCGCTACTCTCTGGTCATGGAAGCTGACGCGCCCTGAAATCAGGTCGCGATGAAACTCCGGGCCGTTCAATCGCAAGTTCAGATAGTCGAACCAGTAGATGCTGATAAAGGGATTCTGGCCTGCCAGCGACATTGGCGTTATCCCGTTAGCAAGAAGCGTGTCGCAGATTCCGATAAACTCATCCCAGGTGGTCGGGGGCTCCAGCCCAAACCGGTCGAAAATCTCCTTGTTGTAGTACATCCCCGCCCAGCTGAAGCCCGAAGGCACTAAGCGCAAAGTCCCGTCAAAGCGACTGATGTCACGGAATCGGCGTCCGTAAGCCTCCGTAAGGTTGCCCTCCGTCCAGACCTCCGAAACGTCGGCCAGAAGCCCTTGTTCAGCCGCGTCGCGCAGTTGGTCTCCGTTCCACATTAGCAAGACATCAGGGGGAGGGTCGTCCAGGAGGTAGTCTCCTGCGTTGAAGCGGTAGGACTGACGATTGACCTCTATGCTGGGCGCCAGTTCCTGGAACCGGTCAATGGCGACCTGCTCAGGCGCGCTGAACAGAGAGTTGCTGGGCGCAACGTAGGTGAGCGTCACAGGAGGACTATCAGGAGCGAACAGAAACTCTTCCTCAGGTTCACGGCCGCAACCGCCTAAGAGTCCCCAGAGTACAACCAGTGTGAGAACGGATGTGGCTCGTAAGACCATCGGTTGGAAAGTCCTGGAAGAATTCATACTCTTTTTCGCCCTATAGTCGCCGCCGCAGGGAAATGACTCGAAATGAAGGACATTGGCCCAGTGAAACGAATCTACCAGGCAGACATGTAGTCTAAACAGGGGCTTGAGAAAGCCGGTCTGATAGGGCGAGAATGTGTTGCGGCCCGATTCCGCAACATCCCCCCACCGCGCTTGCCCCCATCCCGATCCACTCCACTGCACGGTCGGTAAAGTCGGCGGGCGGTATAATGTCCACAAATTGCCAGTTTGGCCTAATGAAGTAACCGCTCTCCGGGTACGCACCGGTCGGACCATCCCAAACAGACGTGACGGCGTCCAGAGCCGGGCCGGTGACATCAACGTCACTGTGCATTACCGCCGCAAGCGATCCCCCTTCTGACATTACTGCAGCTACGCCTTTCGCCAGCGGAATCTCCTCGTTTAGAGTGGGCGCCAGATTGATGCCGCCGTCGTTAGTCTCCTTGCAACTGAAACCCACCCAAGCAGGCAGGCCCGTGTTCAGAGCAGCCTCGAGGGCAACGCAAGCGAAGTCGATGTCCCGAATCATTTCCAGAATGAGAAAATCTACGCCTGACTCGGCGAGCAGCCCCGCTTGCTCCTCGAAGTCGGACCGCATGAGCTCTGCGGACGATTTCGCTTCGTCTCCTAGGCCGCCCGACATCGGAGAGATCGAACCGGCCACCCAAACGGAAGCGGGCGCGACTTGCCAAGACCCGTCCTTGTCTTGGCCCTTTGCTTCCGCAGCTTCCTCTCGAGCCTGCAGCGCCAGGAGAGCAGCCTGACGATTCAAGTCGGCAGTTCGGTCCTCTTCTCCCGCGAGGCGCAACATATTCCTCCCCGTGGCAAAAGTGTTGGTGATTATGATCTCCGCACCCGCTCGAATATAGTCAAGATGAACCCTGCGTACCGCATCGGGATCGGTTGCCACCGCTAGGCCGCTCCAGGCGATGCTGTTCATCGGCACGCCTCTGCGCTCTAGCTCTGAACCTGTAGCGCCATCTAGGAGAATAGTCCGGTCTTCTTCCAGTCTCTCTGCGATTGTTGACATAGAGATTTGAGCTCCAAGAACAGGTTGTAAAAGGTGCGATACATACAGGGCGACTTCCCTACGCAAGGAAAGTAAAAACACACGCCAGCTTGTAAAGGGTGGCTTTGGGGCAATTGTAACAGGCGCGAACGAAAAGGAGAACTGGATCCGTGGGCTGCGCAGTTTCCGTTCGGATGCGGCGTCTCGTTGGCATCGCTTTTCGGCAGTCTTCTAGGACAGTCCAGTTCCTTTAGGCTGAGTAGGAATAGTTGGCAGGATGCATCTGAGGCGCGAAGGTCAACTCTTTTCCTCTGCGCTGCCTACGGCAACTCTTGCCGTTCCCGGCATCATAGGATAGGCTTGCGGTCAAAGAAACTTTGTCTGGGTGCGAGAGTGGTTTCAGCACAGTCAATACAGGCGATCGGCCGGGAATCGACATGAGATTCGGGCGGCGCGGCCCCTCAGACCATACTCCCCCAGATTCAACTCAGGAACACCGTAACGCGATGACGACCCACATCTACGAAAGACCGACCGATCTGCTTCGCACGCTGGTCCGCTACGACACCACCAACCCGCCAGGCAACGAAGCCGAATGCATCGGATATCTGAATGGTCTGCTTCAGGACGTGGGGTTGGCGACCACTGTACTTTCGAAGGATCCCAACAGGCCGAACCTGGTGGCGCGGTTGCAGGGTAGGGGCGAGGCACCAGGACTGGTCCTTCAAGGCCACGTCGATGTGGTGACCACCGCAAACCAGGACTGGCAGCAAGACCCGTTCGGCGCAGAGCTGATCGATGGCACAGTTTGGGGCCGCGGCAGCCTGGACATGAAGAGCGGCGTAACCATGATGACCTGCGCCGTCTTACGCGCCGCAGCCGAGGGGCACACGCCTGCTGGCGACATCATTCTGACAATAATGAGCGATGAGGAGGCCGGCAGCGACTACGGCGCCCGCTTCCTGACCGAAGAACATCCGGAGCAGTTCCAGGGCGCGCAGTATGCCATTGGCGAAGGCGGGGGGAGCGCTCAATACATGGGCGACCAGCGCTACTACCCACTGATGGTTGCCGAAAAACAGGTCTGCTGGCTGCAGACGCGCATCACCGGCCCGGGTGGACACGGATCGACGCCACTGCGCGACGGTGCCATGGCCAGGTTGGGAAGCCTACTGACGACCCTGAACAGCAACAGGCTGCCGGTACACGTAACCCCGGTGATGAAGCAGATGCTGCCTGCACTTGCCGAACACGCCCCCGATCATCTGGCCGAAGCCGCCCTGGCCCTGCTGGACCCGGCCCGTACCGACGCAACACTGGACCAGATGGCTGTGGAAGGCCGGCCGCAAGCCCGCTCGTTCGACGCCCTGCTGCATAATACGGTCAATGCCACCGTCGTCGACGGCGGCATCAAGACAAACGTCATTCCCAGCGAGATCACGCTGGAGCTGGATGGAAGAGTCCTGCCTGGATTCAGCTCCGATGACCTGATCGCCGAACTGCACGAGTTGCTGGGCAAGGATCTTCAGTTTGAGATAATCCGGCACGACCCTTGGCAGTCTGACGTCAACATGGGCCTGTTCCCGCTTCTGAAAAAGATAGTGGAGGAACTTGATCCGGATGGAGTAGTCATCCCCTCGATGGTGGGCGGCTTTACTGACGGCCGCATGTTTTCGCGGTTGGGCATCCAGAACTATGGCTTCTTACCCATGAAACTGCCGCCCGGCACAAATTTCAGCGCCACCGTCCATGCCGCCGACGAACGCGTGCCTGTGGAAGCTCTGGAGTTTGGTGTACAGGCAATGTCAACGATTCTGGAGCGGTATGGGCAGGACGACGCCAGCTGACGCCGACCGGCATTTCGACAATGACACAAAACACTGATCTGAAGGGCGCCGTGCAGGAGCAATTCGGCCGGGTCGCGGCAAAATACCTGACAAGCGTAGTGCATGCACAGGGAGAAGACCTGCAGGTCATGGTCGAATCTGCAAACCTTCAGGGGAATGAACGCGTATTGGACGCAGGCTGCGGAGCCGGTCATACTGCGGCCAGTTTTGCCCCTTTTGCAGCCGAAGTCGTTGCACTGGATTTCACGGCTTCAATGCTTCAACAGGTTGAGGTTCTGGCGCAAGAACGGGGCCTGGCAAACATTGAGACTCGCCTCGGTGATGTGGAAAACCTGCCTCTTCCCGACTCAACTTTCGACCTGGTCGTCTCCCGTTACAGCGCGCACCATTGGTCCAGGCCGGGCAAAGCACTGCGCGAATTTCACCGCGTCCTCAAAGATGGCGGCCGGTTCATTCTCAGTGATGTGCTCGGATTTGGCGATCCGGTCTGCGATACCTACCTGAACGCGATTGAAGTGCTGCGGGATCCCTCCCACGTACGGGACTACACACTTGAAGAGTGGAGCAACCGCTTCGCCGCAGCCGGTTTCCACCTGGAGGTCGTCTTTCCCTATCGCATATACCTCCACTTCGAGGAGTGGACAGAACGCATGGAAACGCCGGACGTCAATCGCGCTGCAATACGTGCGCTCTATAGCGATTCACCGGAAGAGGTGCGAGAGGCACTGCAAATTGACGATGAAGGCCACTCATTCCAGTGCGCAGTCTTGCGGGGCACGGCATCACATAGCTAAGTACAGCGACTTTCATGAGCCGAATCTTGTACTCGCGATAATCTCGGACCCAAAAGAACGAATGAATTGACAAATGTCTGCCAGCCGGTCAACTCTGTTTCGACTCTCGTCTCATGTAGTACATGAAATCTGATCTCACAGCGGTTTCAAAAGGCACAATTGGAAGGAGGTTCCAAAGTGACAGCAAATCCAACCATCTACGCAGGCACAATCGGACAAAGCGTATGGCGCAGCCACGACGGCGGCAACTCCTGGGAGCGCGCCTCACAGGGCTTGTTCATGGAATCAGACATCCGCGCCATCGCCGTTGACCCAGGCGATTCAGCTGTTTTGTACGCGGGAACGGAAGCCGGCATCTATCGCACACGTGACAGCGGAGACTCCTGGGCGCAGGTCGATTCGCCCATGAACGACCTTGAGATCTGGGCAATCGCCATCGATCCCGCCAACTCCGATACAATCTTCGCCGGGACCTGCCCTTCCGCCCTCTTCCGATCCCAGGACGGCGGCAGTTCTTGGCAGAAGCTGGACGTTGAGTTGGCAGAAGAGTGCGAGGGCGTTCCAATCACGCCCCGCGTTACCATCATTCTCTTCGATCCGGAAGATTCACAGACCGTCTACGCCGGCATCGAAATCGATGGCATGCGCATCAGCCGCGATGGGGGCGATTCTTGGGAAGAAGGCAGCGAAGGTCTGTCCAGCCTCGATATTCACGGTCTTGCCGTCGTGCCCGGCTCGCCCAAAACTCTGGTGGCAGCCACCAACAACGACGTCTGCGTGACCACCGACATGCAGAACTGGACGCCTCTTGAAGTCAGGAATCACTATCCCTGGCCCTACTGTCGGGGCGTCATTCACCTCTCAAACGGCGACAGCCGCATTTGGGTCGGCGCCGGCAACGGCCCGCCTGGAGATGAAGGCGGCCTCTTCCACAGCGGCGACCTGGGAAAGACCTGGGAGCGGGCCGACCTTGGCGGCATAGCCAACAGTACCATCTGGGCGGTTTCTCATAACCCTGCTTCGCCGGACTGGATCGTAGCCTACAGCGTGGCCGGTCAACTTTACCGAAGCACAGATCGCGGCCATTCCTGGACGAAATTGGAGCGGGAGTTTGGTGAAGTTAGGGCCGTCGCTCTTGCGGTATAGATACCCAACTGGCAAAAAGGTTCCCTGCCGGCAAGGAGTGATTCGCCGGCAGGGAACGCTCTTTCGCGTTTGAAATCAGGTATGTTCAACCTGCCTGAAGGCCTCTACTCCAGGTCGGATTGCGTCAACCAATAGCTTATAGTCTGGCCCGTAGCTCAAGAACGTGAAGCCCTGTGCAGAGAGGGCTTTCAACTCCTCCGGCGTGCCGGCCCCGGCGCCGACGGCCACCCCACAAGAACGGCCGACGGCAACAGCACGTTCCATCACTGCGTCTATCTCAGGCAACGGCATTTCGAACGGGTTCAAACCCAGCGAAAGGCACAGGTCAAAGGCGCCGATAAACAGGACGTCGATGCCCGGCACGCCGGCAATCTCTTCCAGGTTCTCGACGGCCTCCGGCGTCTCGATGATCAGCATAATCAGTATGTTCTCGTTGGCCCGCTCGAAGTACTCCTCATATTCGAACGTGTAGTGCGATGCCCGCAGCGGCCCGAAACTGCGCCTGCCCTGCGGAGGATAACGGGAAGCACGCACAATTGCCTCGGCCTCGGCCACGGTCCGCACCATGGGCACCGCGATCCCCATCCCCCCAATGTCCAGCGACCTCTGAATAAAGACCGGATCAGCCGACGGAATCCGCACCATCGGTATAGTGTCTGTCCCGTTTACGGCCATCAGGATGCGCTCGACCTCGGCCATGTCGAGGCCGTTATGCTCCATCTCGATCAGCAGCCACTCGGCGCCTGCGTGGGCCAGCAACTCGGCGACCGTCGCACTTCCCATGCCCAGGAAACATCCCATCGTCTTCTGTCCGCTGAGCGCTTTCTCCCGTACAAAATTGGATCTCATCCTCTAAGTTCCTCCAAATGGTCCTCTTGATGGGTATGAGAGAGCTGACATCTTGAACACAGCTCGCCCCATTGTGAGAGATGTTCTTGGAATTCAATATTTCTCGCTACTATACGAGACGAAAGTCTGACCCGGCGAGAACTCGAATACATTTGAAACGCCTCTTATGCGACGGGCAGTTCGGGCATTCGCGATGGGGGGTGAAGGCGCCGCGTTCGCGCTCGAAACTCCATCCCTTGTTCGGCTAACCCAGACAGCTCATCAGCGTCACCCGCAAACCACTCCTTCAGTTGCTGGCGGGCGATCTGCACATGCTCCACTTCGTCAGCCCAGTCAAAGTCCTGCAAGGTGGTCATCAATGGATGGCGCGCCCGGTCGCGGCAGAACTCGTATTCGGCGCGTTTGCCCGGTGGATACTTCATCAGGGCCGCTTCCACGCCGATTCCAAGCATGGCATAGAGTTCCAGCGGTGTCATTTCGAACAGGTACTCGATCTCGAAGTCTCGCAACGGCAGCGCAGCGCGGTCCCCGTAAACCTGTTCAGCGGCCGCCTCCCCGAACAGTGAATGGCGCATTTCGTCCCACATATGACGGGAAATGGCAACGTAAAATGACCAGGGTTGCCCCTCGACCTCCAGCAAGACAATGGCCAGTGCCTCTGCAATCGTGATTTCGCCCAGTCGCGTTGCGATCATCTGTGCCAGACGCTCCGGCACACGGTCTTCGTCTACGTGAAGGAAGTCCCATACACTGGAAAACGTGTCGTCCCGGACAGGTCGCCTGGCAACTTTGTAGCGACCCCTGCTGCGCACCGGTTGAACGCTGCGGGCCCCCGTCTCGGCCTCGCCGTCAATTCCCCCGGCGTCCTCAAGCGTCCTTGCAAGGACGCCAGCCCACCCCGCGGCCACTTCCTCCTCTTCGGCGGAATGCACCACGTCACCGTAGGCGGCCTCCAGCAGAGCAAGGGCATGTTCCTCCTCCGCAATGATCGTGCGCATCAACCGCACCGATTCATAGTCTGCCAGCCCGTTCGTCTGGCGAACATAGTTGCGGTAGGCATCCAGCAAGGCCGGTTTGAACACCTTCACCAGGGCTGCAAGAAGCTCGACGCTTCCATGCGAATGCATCGCCTCATCCAGAACGACCCTTAGCCTTTCATCAGGAACACCATGGCCCCTGGATTTGGGCACGCGCAGCTCCGTGAGGCGGCTCTTCAGGATGTCAGAATGAAGGCCGTCCTCGAATTGCAGACGCGACAATAGCCCCTTCAGATCCCTCTGCGGCGAGGTGACAATATGCGCAGCCTGCAGGAACATGAGCCGTTCTTCGACATAGGCCATCCGGTGAATCCGGCGAGCGCATTCATCAACGCTGAGGCCGGGCTCTTTGGCACGCTGAAGACCAGCGAACTGGTATGGCATGTTCATCGGCTTGTCTCTCGAATTCTGGCTCAATCTTTTCTGGTCCTCAATGGGGGAGCGTAGGAACCGTTGAGCGACTCTCGCATGTCGCACTCCAAATTGCCGGTAGGTACACAGGCCTTCCGAGCGTAAGTATAGGAGATAGTCAGGGAACCATCAACCGCCGAACGTTCCATTTGTTTCCGTTGAAAATATATTTCATTGATGTTAGAGTCCCAATTGTCCGGTCAACTCATGCTGGCAGTAGATAAACCCTTCCAAGTTCCACGTAGCCAATTCAGGAGTAGCTAGACGCTGAGGATAGCAAGTGCCAAGAATAGCAGTGATCGGCAGCTATGTTGTGAGCCTGACGGTGCGCGTCCCGCGAAAACCGGTGATGGGCGAGGCGTTGATAGGCGATCTGTTTGACATGGGACCTGGCGGCAAGGGCACCAATCAGGCAATCGCCGCCGCCCGCCTGGGGGCACAAGTGGACCTTCTCGCCTGCCTAGGCGACGACCCGTTTGCCGATTCTGCCGAGCGACTCTATGCCGACGAGGACGTTTCGACCGATCACGTACATCGGATCTCGGGCACGAATACCGGTATCGGCATGGTCACTCTACTGCCATCAGGGGAAAACTCGATCGTCGGCCATTTGGGTGCGAACCTCCTGATGCATCCCCATCACGTGGAAGCCTTTGAGCCGGTCATCGCCCGCAGCGATGTCCTCATGACCCAACTCGAAGTGCCGCTGGAATCGGTGGCCCGGGCACTGGAGCTGGCTCGAAAACATCGCGCTATGACTATTCTCAATCCTGCCCCCGGACAGACTTTGAAGTCGGACAACCTAGGCCATGCGGACGTGCTGACGCCCAACGAAAGCGAGACCCGAATCCTCCTCGGCCTGCCACCCGACGATCCCACGCCAACAGAAGACCTTGCCGGGCGCCTGCTCGAACTCGGCGTCGAAACCATAATCGTGACCCGTGGTGAAGAAGGGTCGCTCATCGTAACCGCACGCGGTATCGAGGCCGTTCCGCCGACCCCCGTACAGGCCCTCGACGTCACCGGCGCCGGTGACAGCTTCAACGCCGCGCTCGCCGTCGGTCTCGCCGAGGGCCAGGATCTGCGGGCCGCCGTCGAGCAGGCCAATCGCGCCGGCGCCTTCACCACCACCCATCTTGGCGTGATCGACGGCTTGCCCACGAGGGCCGAGTTAGAAGATTTTCGGGGCACATTGGAATAGCTTCATTTCAGGGTCGGAGCGGCTGGGAAAACTTTGCAAAGAAACTGGAAGTTGACTCCAATCACGAGGAGGCACTATGACTTCAATCGACATTCAGGATTGCATCCGCCAGGTACTCCAAGACGGCTACTGCATCCTGCACGACCACTTCCCTGTGGACGCGATTGATGCCTGTCACGCGGCTTGGCGACCAATTGCCGATTCCCACCTGGCCGAGCACGCCAACAATCCCAACAGGGGGCCGAACCGCCACTACATACCCTTGCCGTTCCGGGCCCCACTCTACAATTCGGCCTTCTTCAATGACGACACCATACTCGCCATCGCTAAAGGCATCCTCGGTGAGCAGGTCATTATTGACGGCTTTGCCTCTGACACGCCCTTCAAGGGTTCCGTCCACCAGGAAGTCCACGCCGACCTGCCGGAGCTGTTCCCGGAACGGCCAGACCTTGTCCTCCCTCCCCACATTCTGGTGGTGAATTGGCCCTTCGTCGACGTGACGCCGGAAAATGGCCCATTTCAGATAGCGGATGGGACGCACCTGATGCCGAAGTCCGAGGCGCTGTCTCGCATCGAAGCGGGTGAGTTCCCGCTAAAATCGCTGCTGATGAAAGCAGGAGACGTAATGGTCCGCGATCCAAGATGCCTGCACCGCGGCTCGCCCAACCTGACAGACACGCCGCGCGTTCAAGCGGGGTTTACTCTTCTGCGCCCCTGGTATCACCGCCACCGGCGTGACAGAAACCCGATCGCCCGTTCCTACCTGGAATCACTGTCCGACCGGGAGAAAAACCTGTTGCAGAGGCTTCCGGTCGACGAAGAACATTAGGTCCTGCCCTCCGCCAACCAATGCAGAGGGGGACGTCCTCTATGCTCCTGACCATTGACAGGGAACTTGGGCCAGGCCCCAGCCTTGCACTAAGCCGCCTGTCCCGCGCACTGGCCTCGCAAGGCGAGTCCGTGCGAAATCTTGGTTCACCGGACGAAGAACCGTCGCTTCTCATCGGACTGGCAGGGCACTCGGAAGCAGTGGACACAGCCCTGGCAAGGGCGGGAATAAAGTGCCCCGTTGCGCCTGAATCTCTTGTTCTCAGCCCGCTGCTGCCCAACCAATTCCTCATCGCCGGAAGCGACGAACGCGGTCTTACCTACGCCTTGATGGAGGCCGCCCGCGCGATCGAAGTCGCACCCCCAATTGCGGGAGCCAGCCCGCGTCGGGAGCGTGCCAACCCTTCCATCCTCGACCACATTCCAGCCGAAATCGGCTCGCCCCATCTAAGTTGGCGCAGCATGCAACTCTTCCTCTGCAATCGCGAGCTGGAGCGCGAATGGTTCTACAATGAGGAGTACTGGGAAGATTACCTGGACCAACTCGCCCTCTACCGCTACAACAATCTCAGCCTCACCTTCGGCCACCAGATCGCCTACATGTCACCACCCTATCCCTTCATGTTCGACCTGCCCGATTTTCCCCAGGTAAACACACCAGACTTCACCACGGAACAGCGCCAAACTCGCCTCAACATTCTCAGGTTCGTCTCCGCCGCCGCCCGACTCCGCGGGCTTCACTTCACAATCGGAATCTGGTCTCAACATGCCCATGACTACGGGGAACCGATGGTCGAAGGCCTCACCGCCGATATCCTGGCCTCTTACAACGCGGCCGGCCTGGCGCGTGTACTGGACGAATGTCCCCACATCGACGGCGTCCAATTCCGCATGAATGTTGAGTCGGGCGTCGACGAGGACCATCAGGCCGAATACTACGAGCCCCAGTTTCGCGCCATCGCCGCATGCGGCAGGCCCATCCGGCTCGATCTGCGCGCCAAAGGCCTTTCCAATTCCACGATAGAGCTGGCACAGAGACTGGTCCCCAATACCGTCGTCTCGACCAAACACTGGTGCGAGCATCTGGGAATGCCCTACTCCATGCCGGTGATCCAGCAACGCGACCACCACAGCTACCGCCGCTACGGCACCTGGGACCTCTTGCGAAAGCCGCGCGCCTATCCGCTCATCCACCGCCTGTGGAGCGCCGGAAGCCAGCGAGTCCTCCTCTGGGGCGATCTGGACTGGGTCAGCCGCTTCGCCCGCACCTGCTCTGCCACCGGCGACGGTTTCGAGGTAATGGCCCCGCTGACCAACAAGGGCGTGCGCGACCGACAGCCCGCCTGGGTCGCCTATTCCGACCGTTCCGCCTACCGGCATCACGTCCACGAACGTGCACGTTTCTGGCAATTCAATCTCCTGTTCGGTCGCCTGGGATACGATCCCGATGCCTCTTGTGAAGTATGGCGTCGCGAACTGCGGCACCGTTTTGGCGAGGCCGCTTCCGCCGTCGATCAACTCTATTCAGCGGGCAGCAAGATCCTGCCGCTGCTTACCACCGTTCTGCAGATGTCGGCAAGCCTCTGGTCGTTCTGGCCCGAAAGGTACGCCGGCCGCAGCCTGGACCAGGACGCAAAAGTCGAGCCCAGCGACCCGACACAGTTCTACCGCATCGATGAATATGTGAAGGACGTTGTGGAAGGCCGGATAAGCGGAAAGTGGACTCCGCTCCAGGTAAGCAATCTTCTGCGGGAAATGGCCGGAAACACGAAAGCGGCCATCGGTCTCATCGACCCGACTTCCACCGACCTGCGCTATACCTGCCTCGACTTTTCAATTCTCAGTAATATTGCCGAATACCATGCCAGCCGAATGGTAGCGGCTACCTGCATGGCGCTCTTCCGCCAAACACAGGAACCTGGGCTATTGTCTCTCGTCCTTCAGCATTTGGAACAGTCCCGGGAGAATTGGGCCGCACTGGCAGCGGCCGCCGATGGCAACTACGCCGACGACCTCGTCTTCGGATTCCGTGAGAAAGGCCATGATGGGCACTGGAAAGATGATCTGGCCGTCGTGGAAAGTGATCTGGCAGCAGTCAGACAACTGGTCCGCGAAGTGGGTGAGGCGCGGCCGGAAGAGTTGAAATGGCCTGGTGGAAATGTTCACCCGCAGGCTCCCAGCGTCGACTTCAACGCTCCGAGACATGCCGACCCGGCTCAAGACCTCCCCGTCCGTCTCAATTTACTGGAAACCAATGAACGCCGCCTTACCTCCGTCGGCTGCTTCTACCGTATCGCACACCAGGCACTGGAGTTCGAGGAGAAACAGATGCAGGCGGGTGCTGGGGGCTTCGAAACCATCATCTCCAGCAGCGCCATAGACGCCGCATGGGACCTGATGATATTCTTCGAACTTAGATTCAGCGACGGGACGACCACACGCTGGCCCGATTGGCGGACTGAGACACCGTACCTGGTCATTCCAACGCAGTAACCCGCATCATTACGCTACAATCGACCGAACTAGGGAACCCTGGCAGGCCATCACGCACCCTCCTGCTTCTACTGAGAAGCGGACCGCTCAATCGATGTGAAAGACCTCTCTCAAATCAACTGAGACCGGGCTGCTATCGGGATTCGAGGGCATAATGTCTCCCATATAATGCCACCATTTCTGACAGACTTCCTCGTCAGCGATGCTGGCCCACTTCTCTTCGCTCTCAATCTCCGCGTACGCGAATAACTGATTGGTCCCGGCATGCAGAAAGATTGAATAGTTGCTAACGCCATGCGCTTTGAGCACCGCCTCCAATTCAGGCCAAATTGGCGTATGGCGGTCTTCGTACTCTTTGTGCTGGTCGGGATTCACTGACATGACAAACGCTTTGCGAATCATGTGGGCTCCGCCTTTCTGGTCTGGAATTGGTCGGTCTCTCACGACAAAATGAAAATGTTGCGAATTCTCTTCTTTTTGCATTCTTATTCGTGGGCTGTTCTGTTCGAAGCTTCAACGCTCCAATCTCAGGCCGGATTAACCATAAAATTGGCACAGTTGGAAGATTCGGCCAAGTGACGACACAGAATCGCACAGTGTACGCCAGAACTTTCATACGACGAGAGCGACGGTGAAAGAGGTTCGAGGCACGCAATGCGCGACGGTCTCGCAGCACCGGGAAACCGAAAACTCCGAACACATGCTTCCTGGCCCGTCTTCACCGATTCCCAACGTGGCAAAATGGTTTCGATTCTCGTGAATCGCCTTCGACAATCTATGTGTTATAGTGGAGAATGTTCGAGAGTAGCCTCTTCAACTGAAGGTTTTCCCCCCTCAAAGCATAGAGTCCTTTGGTCCCCGGAAGGAGGAGCCATGATGAAATACCCCCACGTAGTGCTCTCAGTATCAATTCTCATTTCCTCTGTAGTGCTGGCTGCGTGCCTCTCAGGCAATATGCTGGAAGTAGAGAGCGAAGCTCCGGCTACAACCGCGCCCGAGGCCACCACCACTGAACCTGAATCCGAGACGGGCCCCGCCCATTCCTCATCCTTCGACGCCACCAAGTATGAAAATGTCTGGGTTCACGCAATCGAAGAGAAAGAACACGAAGGCCGTTCCCTGCTGCGCGTATCCTATCCCATAACCGAACAGGATGCGATCAACGCTCGCATGGAAGCAATAACGCAGGAATTCATCGAAGAGTGGCGTACAGTCGCAACCGAGACTGAAGCGAGCTATCAGAAGTACAAAGAAGAGACAGGAAGAGAGGCCGCCACCTTTATCACGCACTACCGACAACACTTCGACGTATCAATTGCTAACGAAAACCTGATCTTCTTCGACATTGTTCGATCGATTCACACGGGGGGGACCGGCAATTCCTTTGTCGTCGGCTACATTTTCGACCGCCGAACTGGTGCCGAACTTACCATCCCCGACTTCTTTTTAGATGACAGCTACTTGGAGCGACTCTCGTCACTGACCAGGGAAGCGCTGGGGGAAAGTATTGGCAAGGAGGAGCTGGCGAGCGACCCGGAATGGGTGGAGAGCGGTACCGCGCCGACAGTCGAAAACTTCGATAACATTTTCCTTCCCGGGGACGGGACGATTCTGGTCAGGTTCGACAAGTACCAGGTTGCCGCAGGCGTAGAGGGCGTTGTTGAAGTAGCATTGCCCTTGGCATCCTTCGCCGATCTTCTGAAGCCGGAAATCCGGGAACTTCTGGGATTGGAGGACGAGACGGGCGCTCCTGGAGAGACGCTCGACGGCGTTGCAGAAATCGAACTGGCCGAAAACGATGGCCGGTCAACACTCTTTGTCTCTTATCCCGTAACTGACAAGCAGTCCATCAACAAGCGCATAGAAGAGATTACACAGCACTTCATTGACGAGTTTCATGAAACGGCTGCCGAGATTGAAAAAGCCTTCCAGGATCACAAGAAAGAAACCGGCCGGGAGGCGGCCTCCTTCGTAACCCATTACCGCCAGGACCATGAAGCGTCGGTTGCCAACAAAAAGGCGATGTTTCTTGCGCTGACCCGGTCAATCAATACCGGTGGCTCTGGAAACACACTCGTATCCAGTTACACATTCGATCTTCACCAGGGCAACGAGATCACCATTCCGGCACTCTTTATCGATGACAGCTACCTGCAGCGCCTCTCCGACCTGACAAGAGAAGCTCTGGCAGAACGCCTCCGCAACCAGATTGCCGAACGGGAGCCCGACGCCGACGACGAACGCAAAGAGTCTCTCTTTGAGAGCGCAAAATGGGTTTTCGAAACAGGCACAGAGCCGACCGCCGAAAACTTTGACTTTATCGTGTTCCGGGACAACGGTACTTTCCTGGTCAGATTTGACAAGTATCAGGTCGCCTCGGGTGTGGACGGCGTGGTGGAGTTGGAACTGTCGGTAGCCGCGATTGCAGACCTGCTCAAACCGGAGGTTCGCGATCTCCTGGGCATTGAGAACGGCACGACTTCACAACAGTCCAGGATGGCCCAAACCGTTGGTCGCTTGGCACACTCTACGCTGTCCACGCCAGCTCGACGGACCATTTCTCAAGCTGCAGCCTTGCAATACTTTTCAGGGCTATCATTGTTGAATTTCGGGCGACCTGTTCAGGCTGAGTCTCCCGTCCAGGATGAAATCAACTGCCGCGAAGTGGCCTGCGTGGCTCTCACATTCGATGACGGCCCCTCGTTCTATACGGAAGGTCTTTTGGACACACTCAAAGAGCACAATGTTAAGGCAACCTTTTTCGTCCTCGGAACACAAGTCCGCATCCAATCTGAAACCGTTCAACGCATGTTCCGAGAGGGTCATCAGATTGGAAACCACACCTGGGACCACCCCAACCTGACCCGGATGTCAGATGACCAGATTCGCGAACAGTTACAACAGACAGACAATCTCATCGCCCAAATCATCGGTGAATCGACGCCGTTCATGCGTCCTCCTTACGGCGCCTACAACGACAATGTGCTGGCAGCATCCGGCCTGCCCATCATCTTCTGGAGCGTCGACCCGCTCGACTGGAAGGACCGCGACGCTGCAACAGTGGCTGCCAGAATTGTCGATGCGCCTGCAGGGGCGATCATCCTCTCTCATGACATTCACAAGTCCACCGTCGACGCGGTTCCCGCAATAATCACCGCCCTGAAGAGCCGTGGAATCCACATGGTCACCGTCACCAAACTGTTCGAACCGCAGACTCTGCACGCGCAAAACGTTTACATCCGCCAGAATGACTCACCATCTCAATAGGGCGCTTTCGGGACGCGTCTAACCCTAAGAATTGCGGTCGAATTCTCGCAAAGGCTTCATGAGAGCCTCTACCTGCAAGCCGTAATTGCGACTGAGGCTGCCGAATAAGAATGGCCTTGACCCAAATTTTCGTGTAGTGAATTACAGACTCTCATAAACCAAAAAAATACAAATCTCCCTATATGAAAAACAAACCCAACGTAATCATCTGCATCTGCGACCAACTTCGTGCCTTCGAAGTCGGCTGCTACGGCAATCAGGTAATCAGTACTCCCAACATCGACAATCTGGCCCGCAATGGAGTTCGCTTTGAGCACGCCGTCTCGACCGACCCAGTGTGTATGCCGGCCCGCTCTTCCCTCGTCTCAGGCCAGTACGCCCGCACCTGCATGGGCGCCCTCGGCAACGCCTCAGTGCCCGACGAGCACGGCCGGCCCATCGTTGCCTCATGGCCGCTCCAGGAACGGGTCCACCTGCCCGACCCCACCATCGCCGAACAGTTTAAAGACGCAGGCTACGACACGGCCCTGATCGGCAAATGGCACATCCACCCCGCCCCCGAAATCGTCGGCTTCGACTACACGCTCCACCCCAGAGTCAACCACCGCCACACAGGACAGGACTTCGTCGAAAACGGCGGGCCCCCGCAACTCGTTGACGGTTTTAGCGTCGACTATGAAATCGAGAAAGTACTCTCCTATATGGCTGCCGACCGCAACAACCCCTTCTTCCTCTATTACAGCATCTCCCCTCCCCACATGCCGCTGGCGGACGCCCCCGAAAAATACCTGACCATGTACGACTCCAATGACATGCCCCTCAGGCCCAACGTGTTCGTGGACGGCGAAATGGCCTATGACGAGCACTGGTTCAAAGTCTACCTCTGGGACTTCCTCTACTACTCGCAGAAGCTCCCCTATACGCTTGACCTTCCCGAGGGCTTCGACCTGCGAACTCTGACAGCCCTCTACTACGGCCTCACAACCTGGGTCGACGACATGGTCGGACGCATGATGGAAGGCCTGCGCGCGAACGGCCTGCTCGACAACACGATCGTCGTCTTCACCTCCGACCATGGCGACAACCTGGGCAGCCATCACAGGTTCAACAAGGGCCTCTTGATCGAAGAGTCGATTCGCATCCCAATGATCTTCCACGCCCCTTGGTTGTGGGAGCCTTCCGTCAGCAGCTCACAGGTCGCACAGCTAATTGACATCATGCCTACAGTGCTGGATGCCAGCGGGAGCCCTATACCTGACCACGTGCAGGGACGCAATCTCTCGCCGGTTCTGGCGGGTGACAGCCCGCGACTGGACGAGAACTGGGGCTTCATCGAGACAACAGACGGCGAAATTGGGGTCAGAACGCCCACCCACCTCCTGGGTCGGCTAACTTCCAACAGCGAAAGAGGAGCAGAGAACCGTCCAAACTGTTTCTACGACCTGCGTGACGACCCTTATGAACTGAACAACCTCGCCGGAACCGGAGAACAAGAGCAGGCCGAGTCTGAACTTGATGACCTGCTTACAGCCTGGGACCAGAATACGCCCTGGATGAACTAGAAACTGCGATTCATCTGAACACTGAGATGAGGAAGATTTCAAATGAAGATCGAGGGGTTCACAACGAAGAAGTTAGGCACTTTCTGAAGGGAAGAGTCCAGAATAGTGACACCTGGCCGCTCACGCCCCTTTTTCGAAGTTTATGCAGACATACAGGTCCCGCTTGCACGTGACCTGTATAACATGCGGCAGTGTAATCGTCGCCTTGCCGGCCTCCCACACATGACTGTTATCGACAGGTTCGCTCCCCACTTCAACGGTGACTCTTCTAGCCGCTGCGCGCGGCAGCGTTGCATAAGTCATCTCCCGCACGGTCAACTCCCCACCCAGTACTTCCCAACGTACACTCTGCTCACTGTCTCCAATGCTCTGATGAACTGTGCCCCAGCCTGAACCCGCTGTCCAAATGCACTGAAACGCATCCGACCGCCACCGCGGCGCCAATTCGAGCCGCTCTGCGACCGCTGAGTAGCGCATGCCGCTCAACGCCCGAATCGCCGCCCAACTCGCCATCGCGCGCGCGTAGTGATGTCCTGCCTCGTGCTCGTTCCACGGATTGCGCCGCTGCCCGTCGAAGCGCCCTCGTATTGCGCTGATGATCTCCAGACCCTCGTCGATCATCCCTTCGTAAATCATATGTACGGCGGCCTGATATTCGAAGCCCGTCATGACCTCGCCCCAGTAAGGGAAGGGAACTCGCGGCTTGTCACCGCCGGGCCATCTCGCCATGAGGAGCCCCGCCTCATCGCCCAGGGCATAGGTCCGCATGTTGTTCCAGTGGCCTCTGAGATCGCGGCGAAAGTTGTAATGGTACAAGGAGCGTAACGCGGTCCTGATGTTGTCCGGCGACAGCAAGTAACCGAGCCCAGCCACGTGGGCCATGTACTGCCCTACCAACTGGTCGACCAAGCAGCCGTTGCCCATCTGAAACTCGGGTTCGGCCAGATTCGTCTCTCCCATACCGGCGCGCAGTTCGGGCAGAGTTTCCTCCAGGCTGGCGGGCGTTCTTACCTGTTGGATGTAGAACTCGCCATTGAACAGATTGGCATCGATCCATGCAGACCCCTGTCGAAAGAGCCCGCGACACTTCTCAGAAAACTCTTCGTCGCCCACTGCGTACGCCATCGCCCCGGCCGCCCGCAGCGCGCCCAGGTACCAGATGCCGCAAAGCGGGTTGGGACCGAAAAACTCGACGTCATAGGTGTTATGCTGCACACCTTCCATGACGCCGTCCTGGTCGGCGTCCCACCCGCCCGGCAGCCACGCATAGCTGACGAGCGAACGGATGGTGGGCCACTGCCGTTCGAGCCACTCGCCGTCACCGGATAGCTGCCACTCACGGTAACACTTCATGACAACGCCCATCTGCCCATCGGCAGCCGCGAACTTCCACGGCTCACCGCCCAATGGCAGGTGCAGACGGAAACAGTTCATGCCGCTGGGCAGTGTTCCCTGCTCCAGTTCCGAGTCGCGCATGGAACGGGCCAGCTCCGGAAAGACCTGCGCCGTAGCCTGTTCATAGTTCCACACGTGGGTGCATGAGCCGAAGCAGCTGCCCTGGTCGTCCTCGGTGCCTTCAAATGCGAAGAAGCGGCCGTCAGCAGTTCGGAAGCAGGTCTGGCTGCGCAGGGTGGAGAGGTTGTTCAACGCGGCCTCTTTCACCGACAGCGGCAGACTGGCGTCGGCCATTGCTCGGGCAAAGTCCAGAGAGTCCGTTTCCAGCTTTTCGAGCTGTGGAGCCATATGCACCGCAACGTCCCAGGCGTCGGCGTACCGTGCTGCGTAGTAGTTGCCTACCCAGCCGCCTTCCGCGTCCAGCGTATCCCAACCGCACCCAGCCGCGGTACGGTGAGGAAAGTGCCAGGAGATAAGAAAAGTGATTGCAACCCTGCCCTGGGGAGGCACTGTCGCTCCGACAGATAGCGAGCCAATCTGGCCCTCACCTTCCGGACTGGGCCGGGCGTCCGCCGGGTCGTCGAGGCAGCCGTCTTCAGAAAAGTCATCCCAGAACCTGAGGATGTGCCGGTTCCAATGCCTTGAACCCCAGCTCCGCCTCCAGGTCGCCTCACCGCCGACAGCAACCAGGGACATCGTGCCGTCCTGAGGCGTGCGTGGCGCAACACGTTGCGAGCGCATGAGCAGTCCCAGCAGCGACAGCCCTTTCGTCGTAGCTCGGCGCAGTTCGTTGACGTTGCCGCCCAGAAGTTGCCCTGGCTCCGCCGGCTTGCTGCTCCACTGGCCCCGCCGCCCGCTCGAATCGTAACCGACAAAATTGTAGAGGCTGCCGGCCACCGACGCCTGAACTGGCTGGCCGGTCGGATTCACGAGCACATAGCGAAGTATGGCGACGGGCAATCCGGAGCGATCGATATCCAGCGGAATCAGCGGGTTGAAAGCCTCCAGATGTACGGTCAAAGGGACTTCCGGATCGCCGAGCGTGTAGCGCGCGAAAGGATAGCAGGCGTCAAGCGCAATATCGCGCATGCGCGGCAGACCAGCCAGCGGGACACCGGCCCCGAATCCGCCGCCGCGGAATGGTGGCTGGAGAGCGCCCTCCAAAATGCGCGTTACGGCAGGTTCCCCAGGCCGCTGGGCGCGCACCGCGAAAAAGGTGTAGGGCGGATTGCAGCCTTTGTCGGGACAATTGAAGAGTTCAAAATCGCGAAAATCGGCGCGACCGCCCAGGCAGAAACTCCCCGTGCCGATGCCGCCCAATGGAAAGGCAATCTCTTGCAGATATGGCCCTTTGTAGCGGGTCAGAGAGGGCCAGTGTGACGGTTCGGTTGGCATAAAACCGGTCAAAGAGGCAGAAAATCGCGAAAATTGCTCAGACGGTGGAAAGTGACCCGGTTAGCGTCATGGTAATCGGCCGCGCCGCCATAGGCCGTACGCAGGACATAGATGATGTCATCGCCGTCAAACTGCCAGTCGGGGTACTGGAACGCCACCTGCCCGATCGACGCCTCCCACGGGAGGCCCGAATCATCTTCGATGAGCGTCTTGCACAGCGTCCACTGGATCAGATCCTCAGACGCACACAGAGATAGCACATTGCGTTGGTTTGGAAAGCGGGGATCCGTGTTGTTGTTGCACAACATGCAATAAAGGCCGGTCTCGGGATCGCGACGGATGACGAACTTCGTCATCCCGCCCGGCAAATCAATGAAATCTTTGGCAGGGTCAAACGAAATGCGACGGCCTTCGTCGTGGATGCGAATGACCGCGGCCTTGTCCACGACCGGGGCCGTGTTCACGCGGATGATGTTCCACAACGAGCCGGCAGGCGACTCCACCACATTGCCCTCCAGCCACCCCGGCTTGACCGGCGGGACCTCCCAGTTGCTGGAATATGCGGCATCGTATGGCAGCTTGTTGCTCATGCGCCAGCTGGCGGGGTCCAGCAGGTCGGCGTCGGCCGGGGCCGAGATCACAAACGACTGCATTCTTCGGATCGAGGAATCGGCGTGGATGCCGGGCCAGTCCTTTGGCGCACAGTCCTCGAATGCCCGGTAGATTCGGCCCCCGCTCTCGAGGACCGGCATGGAGGTGCTGTGGTAGTTGGGAGGGTCCTCGCCCGGCCCGCCCTGGAACAGGCGTCCGGCGCAGATGCGTTGCGATTGCGTTCTCAACGCCTCCTCGGCGGATCCCACGATTCGGGCGGGATCGCTTCCTTCAGGCGCCAGGCGGGACCAAGTGTTCCCGCCGTCGTCGCTGCGCCGAATGCAGATCGAACCAAATCGGCGGTCCATGCCGAGGAGGTAGACGGAGCCCCCGTGCACAAAGAGATTGGCGGCGAAGCAGTAGTTGACGTAGGTCAGGAACGACCAGCTGTTGCCCTGGTCGCTTGAGCGGTACAGGCTGGTCAGGCACTCCTCGTCCTCGACACTGCGGGGGGAGCCGGGCCCGTGGTAGTTGAGAGAGACCAGAAATTCGCCGCTGTCCAGACGCACGATGCTGGGATCGTGCAAATAGACATTGGTGGCAGGATTCTGAAACGCAATCTGGTTTAGGTCCATCCTATCGCTCCCCTTCCGCCCCTGGGCCGCCCGCGGCGATGCGTGGGTTCAGCGCGTCGTTGAGGCCGTCGCCCAGGTAGTTTACGCCGAGGGCCGAGATGGCCAGAGCAATGGCCGGCATCGCTAACAGCCACGGTTCGTAGCGCCAGTCCATCAGGCTGTCATTGATCATCGCGCCCCAGCTGGCCGCAGGCGGCTGGATGCCGATCCCAAGATAGCTCAGAGATGCCTCCATCACCATCGCGCCGGAAAAGCCGAAGGTCGCTGCCACGATCACCGGACCCAAAGCATTGGGAACGACGTGGCGGAAGAGGATACGCGCAAAGGGCACTCCGCTGGATCGGGCGGCAGTCACGTACTCTCGCTCCCGCAGCGAAAGTATCTGCCCGCGAATCAGACGCGCATATCCGGGGAAGGAAACCACGGCCAGCGCCCCCAGGACAATGAGGTAGTCGAGGAACGTTGTACTCCTGAAAAAAGCCCAACCTGTCTGTTCGTACAAATCCTCGTACCAGATGGCTACAGGCTTCTTTATGGCCGTGTTGACCAGCAGCGCGAGCATGATCGATGGCACCGACATGACTACATCGGTCAGCCGCATAATGAGCCAGTCCGCCGTGCCTCCAGCGAATGCCGCCACGCCGCCGAGGACGATTCCCACGCCCAGGCTGATCGTAGTGACGAAGATGGCAACTGTTGTTGCCGTGCGCGCGCCCCACAGAATGCGGCTCAGGACATCGCGCCCCAACTGGTCCGTGCCCAGCCAGTGGTCGGCGCTCGGCGGTTGGCTGATAAGCTTGAGATTCTGTTCCATGAACGGATAAGGTGCAACGACTGGGCCGAATATCGCCACCACGAATAGGATTGACAATACGAAAATGCCGACCAGTGAGAGGCGGTTGCGGAAAAGACGGCGGCCTGCATCGCGCCACAGTCCTCGATTTCCCGCCATCTGATCGCGGGCATCGCCCTGCTCTTCCCCGCTTTGGCTGAGGTCGAGTTTCTGATTCCGGCTCATCAGCGTCCTTCCCTCCCTGTGTAGGTCACGCGTGGATCCAGGAAGGGATAAATCAGATCGACCACGAGATTGGCGGCTATCACGAGTAAAGCGCTGAACACGGTGGTGCCGAGGATGACGGGGAAATCCAGACGCTGTATGCCGGTGACAACCAGATTGCCGAAGCCGGGTATGTTGAAGATACGGTCAAGATAAACAGAACCATGGATGAGTCCGTTCACGATCAGACCCAGTGAGGTAACGACAGGGATGAGGGCGTTGCGCAAAACATGACGGGTGATGATCAAGATTAAGGTAAGCCCTTTGGCGCGGGCGGTACGCACATAGTCTTCCTGCAAGACTTCCAGTACCCCTGCTCGCGTCTGGCGGATGACATCCGCCAACGGGTAGGCGGCCAGCAACATGACAGGAAGGACGACAGCGGGCGTGGCGATGCCTTTCCAGGCGGCAGGAACGTCCATAATCTTGAGCTGAAGAACAAGCAGAATCAGGAGAAGAGGCGCCAGCACAAATACAGGCACCGAGCGCACCACGAGGGCCAAACTGACGATCAGATAGTCCAACAGGGTGTTGTGGCGGAGGGCAGCCAGGACGCCCAGAGGAATGCCCAGCAAGGCCAGGACTGCCCCGGCCAGAAGCCCCAGTTGCAGCGAGATTGGCAGCGAACTGGCGAGCAGGCGGTTGACCGGAACTTTCGACGCGATGGAACGGCCGAGGTCGCCGCGAACGGTCCGGCCCATATAGTCCAGATATTGCTCCCAGAAGGGACGATCCAGGCCCAGGTTGCGTCGCATGCGCGCAAGGTCCTCTGGCCTGAGCCGGTAGAGGTCCTCGCCATATATGATCAGGATTGGATCGCCGGGCGCATAATAACCCAAGGTGAAGGTGATCAGAAGCACCACCAGCACAACCGGTATCACGACCGCGAGACGCGAAACAAGGTAGCGGGCCACTATAGCCTTCTGACTCCTGAGCGAGGGAGTTGAAGCGATGAGGAGCGATGCGCTTCGACTCAAGTTGCGCGGGTCAGGGCAGATTGCCCGTCTGCCCTGACCGGACGATTGGTCATCACTTCTCAATTGTCATCATCGGTTCGACCCATGGGAGGAAGTAGTATGCGGGCCCGATGAAGACGTTCTTCGCCCAGGGTTGCGCCACGGCAACTTCGCGTGCCAGCTCGACAGGACGGTGGTTGGTATAGAGAGGGATGAGCATGGCATCGGCAAGGAACAGATCCTCGGCCTCGCGAAGCGTCGGACAGAACTCAGGATCTTCTCGGCTCATCGCCAGAGCCTTCTCGATAAGCTCGTCAACTCGTTCGTTCTTGTAGCCGCCCATGAAATGTGAGGCCGCAGGGCTGTTCGAGTGGTATGTGTTCCTGGCCAACACCGCGGAATCAGTGGGACTCGCGCCGGTGCTCTGGCGTTCGATGGCTATTAGTCTCTCTTCATCACCATAGCCCGAGGGCTGCTCCTTGATCTCCACGTCGGTGATGCCCAGGTGAACCCGCCATGCTTCCTGCATGATCTGCAAACTCTTGATGTTTACAGGGTCGGTGCCGTTGGGCGTCATGCGAATCTTGGGCACCTGGTCGCCGGTCTTGAACCTGGACTTGGCCAGGTACTCCTTGGCCAGATCGACATTGAACTCGGTGTAGCTGGCCGTGGCCGGATCATGGCATTGGAAGCCCTCTACGAGACCTGGCGCCGGCCAGACCCATTTCGTACCCTGTCCGGCCACTTCGACCATGGTTTCAAAGTCGATGGCGTGGAGAAGGGCCTTGCGCAGGTTGACGTCATCTACAGGTTCCACGTTGGCCTTGAACGAGGCGTAGGCAAAACTCGTCGTACGCACCGTCACTGTGTATCCCCCGATTCTCTCCAGCGTATCTTTGGCCACTTTGCGGTCGCCGAACCAGCCTACGTCAATCTGACCATTCTCCATAGCTATGCCCATCGCCATCTGGTCTTGGTACGCTTGCATGACGATTCTGGTGATCACCGGCTCGTCACCCCACCAGTTGGGATTCGGGGTGAACACGGCCTGTAGACCAGTGGGATGGACCTCGGTAATCTGGTAAGGGCCGTTGACGAGCGGGTTCGGTTTCAAGAAGTAGTCGGAATCCCCTTCGGCGTCCTCGACGTTGAAGACCCCGCAATACAACTGACTCAGAGAAAATGGGAGCAGGCGATCGGTGGCCGTAAGATGTACTTCCAAGGTGCTCTCGTCCGTCACAACCAGACCCTCAATCTCGTCGACCTCGCCATCGGCCGCTGCATCAAAACCCACGACCCCGTTAAGGAAGAGACTGGCGAGCCCCCCTTCGACCCATGCGTTGGCCGGATCAGTCTGCCACTCCCAAGCCGCCTTGATCTGGCTGGCAGTGACTGGCGAGCCATCGGACCAGACGGCACGGGGGTCGATGTGCAACGTGTAGAGCGTGGCGTCGTCATTGACTTCGTAGCTCGAGACGAGGTAAGGGGCCACTGTACCATCCGGGAGAGCCTTGAAGGGCATGGCGTACTGAAGCGCTCCCATTATGACCCCAAACCCGACATCCATGGGTCCAAAATGCCGGGCGGCGCCGGAACCGGTCATCGCCAGATGCAAGGTCTGCTCGTCCGCTTCGGAAGCAGCGTCCTGCATGACAGGCTGCGGCACGCAAGCGGCAACAGCTACGCCGGCCGCGCCCGCGGCTAAACCGCTGAGAAATGTGCGTCTTGAAATCCTGGTCATTTCATGTTCTCCTTTGGTCTGAATTTGGGGCAAGACCCCTTCAATCCGGGCATATCGGAGAGTGTCGTCTGTGCGCAACATCCAGGAACATTGTGCCTGCATAATACATCAAGAGCACGCGCCTTCAGCTTACCGTTTTCAATGCCTCCTTTCTCTTGTATGTGCGCCTTTCAGGACACGCGAACCACTTGATTCTGAGTGTCATAGCGCACGAACTTGGAATAGTGATTCACCTCGATACCGTCCCCCACCGGCGTGGGCACGCGCACGACAAACTCTGCCCAGTCGGGGCTGTTGAATGCGATGAATGCCAGCTCCAACCCGACGATCAGGTCGTCAGGATCGCGTGAGAAATCGGGCATGATGACCGGCCCAGTGTCGGTCTGGTAGATAAAGTCCCGCTCACTGGCGTTCATCGTTTTAATAGGGAACTCAAGTGTGGCCGTATATCTCCCTTCTTCGATAACCGTTCGTCCAACAAGCGGAGACCCCCCTGAGTTCAGTGTTGCATCAACGATGGAGGCGGCCGTTTCCAATAGCTCTCCCTCCACCCGCCGGATATCCAGGCGCAAGCCGTCGAAGGCGTCGGCCACGTTGCCCACCTGCCGTTCCGGCTGCATGCCGCGCGATGGTGGGTAGAAGGGCACGCCCTTGTTGGCAACATCGTAGGTCTTGACGATCAAGAAACGATCTTGGGAGAAAATAGGAAGAAAGTCGGCGTTGGGATGCAGCCAGATATCACGCTCTACACCCACCCGCTCAGTCTTGCAGCTTGCACCGGCCACGAAGGTTTGCCCCGCGCCCGTTTCCTTGTCAACGATATCGCAAACACATTCAAGCAGAATGCGGGCGTTATTCAGTGAGGAGGGAGGCGGGTGCGAAGCCGTAGGGGCCGGCCTCTTCTGGTAGTCGTTTCGAAAGGTGAGAAAGGAACGGGCGAAGTCGACCGTTTGCATGGCAATCTCCGCGAGCGTATGAGTGCGAGGCCTGATTGGTCCTGGCTAAGGGGGAATAGAATGACCATTCATTGATATACAATATAGTTCATCCCAAGTGTACTGTCAATGAGCTTTTTTCGCTGTGTTCATGCGCGAAGGCCCGTGCTATAATTGCGCAAACCATGCCACGGTGACAGTTGACATTATTTGTCAACCTCTGGATTCGCCCTCCGAAAGGACCAAACAAAATGACACTGCGAGCCGGCATCGTCGGCTGCGGCGGCATCAGCCGTGCCCACGCCACAGCCTACGCAAACCTCGAAGGGGTCACCATCGCCGCACTCTGCGACATCAACCCCGACGCCCTCAACACCCGCGCCGAAGAACACGATGTCAGTGCCCGTTACACTGACTACGAAGAAATGTTCCGGCAGGAGGAACTCGACCTCGTCAGCGTCTGCACCCACGCGCCCCTTCACGGTCCCGTCGCCATCGCCGCTGCCCGCCATGGCATCAACGTCCTCAGCGAAAAGCCCCTCTCCGTCGACCTGCAGATCGCCGACAAAATGGTGGCCGCTTGCAAAGAAGCCGGCGTCCGCCTCGCAGTCAGCCACCAGTTCGCCTTCACCCCCCTCTTCCAGGAAGCCAAAGCATGGATCGACGCCGGACGCATCGGCGAATTTCGCTCCGTCCGCGAAATCGGAAAGGGTCGCCCGGCCGGATTTGAACTCATGGAGATGGGCGTCCACTACTTCGACGAAATGGACCTCTTCCTCGACGGCATCGAATGGATTCACGCCCAGATCACCTACGAAGGACGCGAGGTCGACGTCGGCGACATCATGACCAGCGCTGAGCTCTGCACAACGGACCGCCGCGACAACGGCATCGTCGCCGGCGATACCATGCTGATCCACATCAAAGGCAAGAACGGCGCCTCCGGCATCATGGAGCTCTACCGCCGCCCCCAGACGCAGGGCTGGATGATGGGACCTCACATCCTCGGTTCCGAGGGCCAGCTGATGATCAGGCCCAATCCCGACACCTTCGTCGACGAGCTGTGGCACTGCCCATTCGACATCTCTTTCCCGAGCCACACACCTCAATGGGAAAAGGTGCCGATCGACCCCGAACGCTTCAGAATCGGCGAGCAGCTTTGGCAGCGGCGCCAGTCGATCTGGAGCGTCCGCGACATGGTCGCCTCCATCCGCGCAGACCGCCAGCCGCGCCTCGGCGGCGCCGCCGCACTGACCTCCCTCGAATGCGTCTTCGCAGTCTACGAGTCCCATTTCACCGGCACCCGCGCCACCCTGCCCCTCAAGGAACGCCGCCATCCGCTCGTCAGCCGGCTTGAGGCAAACTCAGGAAACGGCGGGCAATGAACCGCGTCTATCCTCTGAAATCCTCGCCCTGGCCCGGATAGTCGGTTGATTCCCCGTTTCTTCTACGGCTGGTGGATCGTTGCCGCCGCGGTCCTCCTTCAATTCGTCTTTCTCTCCGTTAGCCAGTCCACTGTAAGTGTCTTCCTGCGCCCCGTAGTCGAGGAACTGGGCTGGCAGGTCTGGCAATTTACGCTTGGATCATCGCTGTCCGTCCTCGCCGGCGCTCTCTCAGGCGTAGTTGTCGGCCGCATCCTGGACCAGCGCGGCCCGCGCCTGCCCGTATTCGCCGGCGCCCTCGTTTCGGCCATCTGTCTGTGGAGCCTCGGCAGACAGTCCAACCTCTGGCTCTTCTGGTTCCTGCACCTCTGCGCCGGCTTCATCGGCTGGACGCTCTTCAGCCCCCTGGTCGTCAACACCACCATCAACAAGTGGTTCGTCCGCCGCCGCGGCTGGGCCCTCGCTATCGGCTCCAGCGGCATCTCGTTCGGCGGCCTCATCGCCCCGTTTGCGATGACCCTTGTCGTCGACTCGCTCGGCTGGCGCAACGGTTACCTTGTCCAGGCCCTCTTCGTCCTCGCCGTCGTCGCGCCCATCGCCCTCATCATGCGCCGCACCCCGGAAGACGCCGGCCTGCGTCCAGACGGTGAACCTGCCCCGAGAGAAGTCAACGACACTTCACCGCCCTTACAGGAACCCCCTTCCTACACCAGCCGCCAGGCCCTGCGCACATCCGGCTTCTGGCTTCTCCTCCTCGGCTACAGCATGAACCAGGCCGCCCTCGCCTCCGTGCTCGCCCACGCCGTTCCCTTCGCCACCGACGCCTCCTTCACACGCCGCATGGCCGCCCTCGCCCTCGCCGTGAACGGGCTGGGAAACCTGCTCTCCAAGGCCGTGTGGGGATACTGCCTGCAGCGATACCCTCCCCGGGCGCTCGCCGTGGCCGCATTCTCGCTGGGAGGCACAGGCGTTGCCCTCATGCTGCTCTCCGCCGCCACCGCCGTTCCTGCCTTCCTCTTCGCCGGCTTTTTCCTCTACGGATTCGGCTTCGGCGGCACGATTCCAATCAGCGAGTCCCTCTGGGTCACATACTTCGGCCGTGCCCACATCGGCGCCGTCCGCGGCATCGCCCAGCCCCTGACCGTCATCGGCCCTACAGTCGCCCCCGTCCTCGTCGGCGTGGCCTACGACCTGCAAGGAACCTACCAGCTCGGCTTCATCGGCATCATCGCCATCTACCTCATCGCCGCCCTCCTGGTGGCTGTCTCCCGCCCCCCAAGAATCGATTCGACACAACCGAACACCTCAGACTCCGGCAGCCCCCCCAACTGACCACTGACTACTGACCACTGACCACTGCAGTTCCGGGCGGTCGGGCCTATTCGGCCCTCCCTT
>JAPOVP010000084.1 GCA_026708085.1 Caldilineaceae bacterium | reverse complement strand
CCTATTCGGCCCTCCCTTGTGCGGGGGCTCCGCCCCCGCAACGCCCCCGGTCCTGCTCGCGCCGCAGTGAGATCGAGGCCAATGTGACGGTGTCCGCCCGCGGCGGCCGTGATTCGCCCCCGTCCCCTTCCCGCTCCCGTAGGGGCAGGCCTTGTGCCTGCCCTCTCCAGTCCTAGTAATTGGATGTACCTGCTTTAACCGTATGAACACTGTATGAACAGCGAAAAGGAAACAACGCGATTCTCACCGTCCACCGCCCGCTTTGTGGATTCTACCCGGTTGCAAGTTATCATGTATGTCCATATCCTTCTGCACGAATAACCGGCGTCCGCCCTGCGGTTCGGGCGGCCCTTCAAACCAAACGCAACCCGCAAAAGGAGAACGAGATGCAGAGCCCGGCACGGCGCGCAATCATGATCGGCATGGACGGCGCCGCCATGGAATTGGTGATCAATATGGTAAACGGGGGCCACATGCCCCACCTTGGCAAGATAATAGAACGAGGTGTCTACCGCCCCATGATCGGTGTGTTCCCGACCCTGACGCCGCCGGGCTGGACCGCCACATCCACCGGCGCCTGGCCGGGAAACCACGGCGTCATGGATTTCAACATCCGCAAGCTCGGCGCCCAGCTCGATGAGACGGTCTGGGGCATCAACACCGACCTGTCCCGAGCCGAGTACCTCTGGAATACCGTCGAGCGCGCCGGCGGCACGCCCCTGCTGGTCAAATGGGAAATGTCCTGGCCGCCGACCGTGACCAGCGGCGTCCAGGTGGAAGGCACCGGCCCCGGCGTCTCCAACCATCACCAGATCGCCGGTTATCACCTCTTCGTCGCCGGCCAGTGGCAGCGGCGGGCGATCGGCGGCCAGCGTGATCCCGAAACGCTGGATCCCAGCGCCCTCCAGACAGGCTCCGACGTCGACCCCGTCTCCATCGAAGATGCCCGGAACTGGACCGGTCTGCCGGCCTCAAACCGCCCGCCCAAAGAGGTGAAGCTGACGATCCAGCCCCTTGCGCGCGGTCGCGGCCCCATGTTGCGCGGCGAAAGAGGCACGCCCATGCCCTTTTACGGCCTCATCTATGCATCCGCAGACAACGGTTACGACCGCGTGCGCATCTGCCGCTCACGCGACGGGGACAGCGCGGTAACGGAACTGGGGATGGGCGACTGGAGCGACTGGTGGCTCGACCAGTTCGAAATCGACGACGAAGAGATCAGCGGCTACGTGCGCATGAAGCTGGTCAACCTCACCGCCGAAGCCGACGCCTTCGAGCTGTTCGTCCCCCAGATTTGGCCGAATGGCGGCTACACGAAGCCACTGGATGTAGCCGACGAAATCGACCGGCATGTCGGCAACTTCCTGCAAAATCCCGCCCGTGACGCCCTGGGCATCATGGACGACGACACCTACTTCGAGTCGCTCGACTTCCACCACCAACGCCTCGCCGACGTGGCCGACTATCTCACCACAACCCGCGACGACTGGACGATGCTCTTCATCGAAACCCACGCATCCGACTACACCAGCCACTTCTTCCTCGGCCAGGCCGAAGACTTCAGCGGCGCCGACGTTGAGACCCAGCAGCGCTGTATCGACGGCGTCGTCCGCACCTACAGCTCCATCGACGATATGATCGGCCGCATCGCCGCCCTCGCCGGCGAGGATACGCTCATCTGTCTCGTCTCCGACCACGGCGGCACCCCCAACCAGTACCGGGCCATAGAGATCGACGAAGTGCTGGAAGAGGCAGGTTTCCTTGTCTATAAAGAAGAAAACGGCAAGCGCACGGTGGACTGGTCGCGCACGCGCGCCGCGTCAGTAGGCCTGGTGCACGTGTTCATCAATCTGGAAGGACGCGAGCCCGACGGAATCGTGTCTCCGGACGACTACAAAGATACCCAACTGGAAATCATCGCCGCGCTGCACGCCTACACCGACCCCGCCACCGGCCGCCATCCATTCACCCTGGCCCTCACCAGGGAGGACGCCGAGATGGTCAACCTCTGGGGCGACACCACCGGCGACGTGGTCTACGCCCTGCGCCCGGAGTTCGACGGCGCCCACGGCAAACAGCTGCCCTCAGTCAGCTTCGGCATCGCCGGGCAGCACTGCACGTTTGTCCTTGCCGGGCCTGGAGTAAAGGAAGGGCTGGCGCTGCAGGGGCAGGTGCGGGTGGTCGATGTGGCCCCAACCCTGTGCTACCTGCTGGGGTTGCCCATGCCGCGCAACGTCGAAGGCGGGGTCGTATACGAGGCGCTCACCGATCCCGACTGGCACCTCAAGGAGTGAAGTTACTTAGGGGAGGGGGGTGTCCGGGATTCCTACCCTTCTCCCCGTCCCCGGTCAAATCCTCGTTGGTCTTCGTCCAACAAGCAATATGTGGGAGCAATGTAAACTTGAACCGCGTAGGCCCGCGCCGTCACGCGAGGAGAATCCGTTACGCCCTTGATGTTCTTCGCGCCCCTTCGCGCCCCTTCGCGTCACTTCGCGTCACTTCGCGGATAGATCGTTCTTGCTTTTGCAGTATTCAAGTTAAGGTCTGATCTGAACAGTCAACAGACCCTAGTAGTCGTCCTCGTCGATCTCACCCGCAGGCATCTCGATGTCCACGACCTGCCCCTGGTCGTCGATTATGACGCGAAAACCCATCATGCCCAACCACTGCCGCGACTGCTCGGGGATCGCCTGCCCAACCGCCTGATCGATGTTGTCGATCGAGGACTCCACCGCCGCCTTGGTGAAGATGTCGTCCTTGCCCATCAGGTCCAACATGCCGCTCACGGCCAGCTCTCGGTGCTGGTCCACCTGGCCCTTCAGGAACTCGAGCACCTGCTGGTCCACCAGCGCGGCGTCGATGTGGCGCAGAAAGCCTTCCTCGTCGACGACGTAGCAGGCGCGCTCGCCCACATGTTTCACCTGCGCCGCACTACGGCGTTCGTCAAACACGAGCCCTTCAAACATCGCCGAATTTGCCAAGGTAATCTCCGCTTTCAGTTCTCAGAAACCCTCTGTTGCTCCGGCTACATTGCGGGGAATGGCATTCTACACCGTCTGTCAGGTTCTACGCCGCTGCAGGCAACAAAGTTTCTCCGCCAACCCCTACATCAACGCCGCCCGGCTCTCCAGAAACTCCCGGCTGCGGCGCACACTGGCGACCGGCTCCTTGGGCAAGTCGTGTTCAACAACGTAACACGTGGCGCCCGCCGCACGGCAGGCCGGTATGATCGCGTCCCAGTCCAGCGTACCGTAACCGACGTCGGCCAGACCCATCTGGTCCTCGTTCTCCCCCGCCGGCGCCAAATCTTTCGCATGAATGTGCGGACAGCGGCCCGCGTACTTCTGCAACAGTTCCAGGGGGCGGGCGCCGCCATCGGTGATCCAGGCCATGTCCGGCTCCCAGAACAGGTTCTCCGCGTCGGCGTTTTCTAGCACCCAGTCGATCGCCCGCGTGCCTTCGAACGCCTCCATCTCGAAAGCATGGTTATGATAGCCCAGCCGCATCCCCTCATCCCGGCAACGCCGCCCCAGCCCGTCGAGCGTCTGCCCGAACGCACGCCACGCATCCGCACTCGCCGCCTCCCGCACTTCCGGATCCGGCATGGGCAGAATGAGACAGTCGTGCCCGATCGCCCGATGAAACTCGACCGTGCCGGCGAAATCCTCGGCCAGGGCATGGTAAGGTACGTGGGCCGATACCGCCTGTAAGCCGTGCCGGTCCAACACCGCCTTCGCCTCCTCGCCGCTATGGTCCGGCAGAAAGATCAGTTCCACACTTTCGTATCCTGCCTCGGCCGCCGCCGCTGCCACCTCTTCAAAGCTGTCCGAAAGGTGACGCAGGCTGTACAGTTGTACGGCGATGGTTGCCCTATCGTTGCTCATGCAAATGTCTCCATTTCTGTCGCACGCCGCAGCCGCTCGGTCAGCCCGCTGTAACGCTGGGCCACCTGGTCGTTGCCCACGGCCATGCCGATTGCTTTCAGCTGCCCCACCAGCACAACCAGCCGCTTCGCCCGCGTGACCGCCGTGTACAGCAGATTCCGTTGAAGTAGCATGTAGTGGCTTGTTAGCAGTGGGATGACGACCGCTGGGAACTCACTGCCCTGGCTCTTATGTACGCTGATTGCGTAGGCATGGATCAGTTCATCCAACTCCGGGAAATCGTACCCAACCCGGCGCCCGTCGATGTCGACCGTGACACGTTGTTCAATCAGGTCGACATCTTTAATATAACCCATATCGCCATTGAACACATCTTTATCATAGTTGTTGCGCACCTGCATCACCCGGTCCCCGGTCCGGTAAACGCGGCTTCCGAAACTGCGCTCCGGCCGGTCCGGCTTTGACGGATTCAGAGCATCCTGAATCGTCTCGTTCAGTGCTGCAACCCCGGCCGCGCCCCGGTGCATCGGGCTGAGAACCTGGATAGCCTCGGGAGTGATGGCAAAGCGGCGCGGGATGCGCTCCTGCACAAGTTCCACACACAGCTGCGCCGCCCGTTCAGGCTCCTCTGTCCGGAATAGAAAAAAATCATCCGCCTCGACGCCCTCTTCCCGGGCCGACCGTTTCAATACCGGCATCTGGCCGCGGTTGATGCGATGCGCATTCTCGACAATATAGCTGCCCGCCGCCTGACGGAAGATCCTGTCCAGCCGCACCACCGCCGCGCCTGACCGGGATCCCGCGTCCGCAGCGCGCCGTGTCTCTTCAACCTCCCCCTCAATCGCCGCGATCACGTCGCGCAGCACATTACCCGCCCCCACGCTCGGCAGCTGATCGACGTCGCCGACCAGCAGCAGCGACATCTCCGGTGGAATCGCCTTGAGCAGATGATTCGTCAGAATCAGGTCCAACATCGAGGACTCGTCCACGATCAGCAAATCCCCGCGCAGCGGATGCTCTTCATTCCGTTTGAACGACATGCCCGCAGCCGGCTGCACCTGCAGCAGCCTGTGCACCGTCTTCGCCGGCCTGCCGGTTGCCTCAGCCAGCCTTTTCGCCGCCCGCCCGGTCGGCGCCGCCAGGACCGCCGCCGCGCCCGCCTCCTCGCACAGGTCGATGATAGTTCTGACCACCGTCGTCTTGCCCGTACCGGGCCCCCCTGTCAGCACGGTCAGCCGGTTGGTCAACGCCGCCTGTACCGCTTCTCGCTGGCGCAGGGCAAGACGCAGCGGTCCAGGTCCATGACCTGCTCTCGCTTCGAGCTGAGCAAATCTCCGCTCCCAGTCCACCGTCCGAAAGGATTCCAGCGCACTGGACCCCCGTCCCCTCCCGAGCGCTGCACCGCCGGAACCCTGCATCAACCCGGCGACCCGGTTGCTGACGCCCACTTCCCCGTAATACATCGGCGTCAGATAGACTGCCTGCCCGTCCTGCGCCAGTTCTTCGATCTGCTCCGCGGTCGGCTTTTCGTTGGCGTCGCGGTCCACCGGCACCGGAGGCATCGGCTGAGATTCTGAAGGACCATAGATCCCGGCCACCGCCCAGTGCAGCCCTTCAGCCTCCTCGCCCGGCCCGGCGGCAAGCTTGATCCGGTCCGCCCCCTTCAGATGCAACAGCCCCGCCGTCACCTTCTCCGTTCCCACATTCAACAGTTCATCGGCCTTCGCGATCAGCGCCCCGCCTGGCAGGTAAACATGTCCTTCATCCCTTGCCCGGTTGAGCGCAAACTCGACTCCGGCCGCGATGCGCTGCGGCGCGTCTTCAGCGATGCCCAAAGCCCGCCCGATCCTGTCCGCGGTCAGAAAACCAATGCCGAAGATATCCTCAGAAAGGCGGTAAGGATTCCCCTGCACCGTTTCCACCGCGCTGTCGCCGTAACGTTTGTAGATCTTCGCCGCCAGGCCGGCGCTGACGTCATGACCCTGAAGAAAGATCATCACCTCTTTGATCGCCTTCTTCTCCACCCAGCCGGCAACGATCATCGAGACCCGCTTACGGCCGACCCCACCTACTTCGGACAGACGCTGCGGATCGTTGTCGATGATATCCAGCGTTCCCGCGCCAAAATGATCAACGATTCGCTTGGCCGTCACCGGGCCAACCCCTTTCACCAGCCCGCTGCCAAGATACTTCTCGATGCCGGCCACCGTCGCCGGCAGCACCGACCGCATCTCTTCGACCAGGAACTGTTTGCCGTACTGCCGGTGCGTTTCCCACTGCCCCCGCAGCTCCACTGCCTCCCCAACCGCGACGCCGACCATCTCGCCTACGACCGCCGCCTCCTTCTGCCAGTGTGGCAGTTGAGACGTTGGATTCTCCGGCGCCAGCTTGGCGACCGTATAGCCGTTTTCCTCGTTATGAAAGGTGATGCGTTCGATAACGCCGCGCAGAATTTCTTGCGTTGAGTCGCTCATAAGTGTTAGGGTAACAGAACGATTTGGACCGATCAACCCGCGCCACCCAAGCTGCGTGCTCAGAAACACAGCTCCACCGGGTAGCGGAAGCGCATTACACCGGCCCCCTTTACAAAAGAGACCGGAAGCAGGACAGTCGCGAACTCCAAATGGAAGAGATCGCAGGATCGTTTACGCCCCTACTTATCGTCATTTCGCTGGCCTTCATCGTGCCGCTGCTGCTCACGCGCTTCGAGCGGCTGCGGCTGCCCATCGTCGTCGGCGAAATCCTGGCCGGTATCGTCGTCGGCAGCAGCGGCTTCGGCTGGGTGACCCACGAAGACCAGCTGCTCACGCTCCTGGCCGAGTTTGGCTTCGTCTTCCTCATGTTCCTGGCCGGCATGGAGATCGACTTCGCCAATCTGAACATCGAGCTGCCCGGCGTCGCCCGCGCCGGCGGCACGCGCACCGACCTCACTCCATCACAGGCACGCGAGCGCCGCACCTTCGGCCCGCTTTCCATCAGCCTCATGGGCTTCATCCTCACCCTCTCTCTGTCCGCCATCGTCGGCTTCGCTCTCCTGCAGGTCGGCCTCGTAAGCAGCCCCTGGATGATGGCGCTCATCATGTCGACAACGTCGCTCGGCGTCGTCATGCCCGTGCTCAAAGAGCAGGAGCTCATCCGCGGCCGCTTCGGCCAGACGATCCTCATCGCCGCCCTCGTCGCCGACTTCGCCACCATGATCCTGATCACCGTGGTCATCGCCACCATCTCCCACGGTCTCACGCTCGACATCCTCCTCATCAGCCTGCTCTTCGTCGTCTTCTTCCTTCTCTACCGCCTTGGCATCGTCTCCCTGAACCGGTTCGAGTCCTTGCGCCGCACCTTGGAAGACCTCAGCCACACAACCGCCCGCATCAAGATTCGCGGCGCCTTTACCATCATGTTGCTCTTCGTCGTGCTGGCCGAAGTACTGGGCGCCGAGATCATTCTGGGCGCCTTCATCGCCGGAGCCATGCTCTCCCTGCTCTCCACCCGCGAAGATCTGGAGGCGATGCACCAGTTGGAAGCGGTCGGATTCGGCTTCTTCATCCCTATCTTCTTCATCATGGTGGGGGTGAATTTCAATCTGGGCGCCCTGCTCGGGTCAACCGATGCCTTGGTCCTGCTGCCTTTCCTTGTCCTGGCCGCCTTTCTTGTCAAACTCCTTCCCGCCCTGCTCTTCCGACTGCAGTTCACCTGGCGGGAAACCTTCTCAGCCGGTTTTCTTCTCTCGTCGCGCCTCTCCCTGATCGTCGCCGCCTCGGCCATCGGCCTCAATATGGGGATCATCAGCGAATCGGTCAACACTATAATCATTCTCGTCGCCATCGTCACCGTCACCGCCGCCCCCTTGGTCTTCAACCGCATCGTCCCCCGCACTTCAACGGCTACCCCGCGGCCCATCGTGGTCTTCGGCGCCGAAAGGCTCGGACTACAGGTCGCCGAACAGCTGCTGGGCCACCACGAAGAGGTCGTTCTCGTCGATCCGGATGAGAATCTGATTGCCAGGGCCCGGCAACGCTCCTCCGAAGGCATCGAGGTCATGCACGCCGGCATCGATGACGAAAACGAAGAACTGGCCGGCCATCTGGACCTGGCCGAAACCGTCGTCGTCACCCTCAGCGACACCGACCGCAACCGCCACATCTGCCACGTCGCCCGCACCCGCTACGGCATCGACCACATCGTGACCCTCGTCAGGGAAACCAACCGCTTGGTCGAATTCGAAACACTGAACGTGACCGTCTTCAACCCTTCTCTCGACCAGGCCGCGCTCCTCAGTCTGCTCGCCCGCAACCCCGACATCTACGAGCTGCTGACCCGCACCGATGACAACAAAGAGGTCTCCGAAGTCTGGGTGCACAACCACGACTACGGCGACAAAGCCCTGCGCGAGCTCGTCCTGCCCGGCGACGTGCTCATCCTCTCCATCCGCCGCGACGGCGAATTCATCGTGCCCCGCGGCAATACCCAGCTCGAATACGGCGACCATCTGACCCTGGTCGGCACCTTCGACCATCTGCACGCGGCGCGGGCGCTCTTCGCCTGAATCCAAAAAGCAGGCGCGTTCCCGCGAATACGCTCTTCCCTTGTGCGTCGTGGGGCAAATGTCGATCTGTTGCGCTACGAGGGACCAAACAGGAGTCGGACAGCAGACCCGACTAGCCGGCGCCTAAGTTGGAGAGTCGTTGCCGTCATCTCTGGCCTGCAGCCAGAGATTATGGGCCTTGCGCACCACCCGCCGCGTCGCCTCCTCCATCGGCATCTCTTCCAGACTGCCAACAGGCACCCAGGCGACGTCGTCAACGTCGTCGGCAGGCGCAACATCACCCCCTCGGAAGTGGGCCCAGAAGTCGATCACCACATAATGATAGCGAACGCGGCCGGCACTGTCCCGGTGAATCGGCTCAAACAGGTCAACCAGGCCGACAATCTCGATCTCCGCGCCCGTCTCCTCCTGCACCTCACGGGCAACGCCCGCACGCACGGGCTCGCCCAAATCCAGCAAACCGCCGGGCAGAGCCCACAATCCCTTGGAAGGCGGCCGCCCCCGTACGACCATCAGAGCGAGGCCGGCATCGTCGATCACCACGGCAGCCACCGCCACCAGCGGCGCCGGCGGATACTCGCGGCTGACGGTAACGGGGTAGGTCAAGCCTTGGACGTTTTCGTCGCTGTGCATGTTCAACACCACTTTTCAATGAGTGCGAGTAGTTCGGACAGCTTCTCGATCACCGCGTCCGGCCTGATGCTGTCCACCAGACGCTGATCTTCCGCCAGCGGGATCATGCGGCAGTGGACCGTCAGCGCGCCGATCTCCTGCCCGCCGGCCACGTCATGCTTGAGGCTGTCGCCGACGCACACGATCTCATATGGCTCCGCGTCCCAGCGTTCGAGGACGGCACTGTAGATATCTTTCTCTGGCTTGCGCCACTCCACCGCCGCGCTGCTCAAACAGACGTCCAGATAAGCGCGCAGCCCTGTATAGTCGACGATTCGCTGAAAAATCCGATCGCTGGCATAGTTGGCGATCACCGCCACCGGGAATCCCTCCCCGCGCAACTGCTGCAGCAGCTCGACCGCGCCCGGCATCGGCTCCCACGCCGTCATCTCCGGCGCGTAGAAGAGATCGACCGCCCGCCGCAGGACCTCCTCATTCATCCGCGAAGCCGGATAACCGACGAACTGCAACAAAAAACTCAAGGTGTCGTCGGCCGTATGCTCCTCCTGCTCATCGTCGGACTTCGTTTCCGCGAAGATGCGCGCCTCAATAAGATGCTCCGCAATCTCCTCGGGCAGATCGGTCATCCCCGTCGAGCGCATATAGTCGACCGCAGTCTGCGCGCCTTGCTTCATCAGCTCTTCGTGAGGCCGGTTGAGCCGGGCGAGCGTATTGTCAAAATCAAAGACCAACCCCTGCACCAACCTGCGCGGCCGCACCTGCGCCGCTTCACCGCTGAAAAACTTCTCGCTCAGACGGGCCGCCGCAGAACTGTCAACAGCTTCATCCCGTTGACTCTGGGCGATACCCTCCAGCTCAGGGTCGGCCGGCGCCAGGCGGGCACGCGCCTCCTCCTGGGTCAAACCGGCGCCCCGGCTTCTGGCGCGCCGCATGAATTCGTCCAGCTCCTGTGGAGTAAGCGGCTCCATCCCACGCGCATCGGGCTGCTCATCCTGCCCTGATAGGGAACTGTCTTCGCTGGAAAAGTTTGATTCCTCGGGTTGCCTGTCTGTCATGGGAATTAGTATGCGGAGGCGTGCCCTTGTCTGTCAAATCAGGCCACACCGCTGTTGGGCTGCCGACCCGTCAGTCTGAACCGAGATTCCCCTTAGCCGCAATTGGCAGGACCACCAATCCAGTGGCAGGATCAGATCGACATACTTCCGGAATCCTGTTACTTCTCTTGTCCAGGAAACGCAATAAAGGGGCTTACAGTATGAATCGCCTTTGCATTCTGCTCGCTTTCGTTTTCGTCTTTACCGCTTGTGTAGCAGTCCCAACCAAGAACCAGCCGGAAGCATACACGCAATCTGCCGTCCGCGACGCAATCCGCCGCTACGAACAGGACGGAAAAGACGCCGTACTCGCCTATTACAGCGACCCGCAGAGATTCGATGGACAGTGGTATGTCTTCATTCTCGACGGCGAAGGCTATACAATCGCCAGCCCCTACAACTTTACCATCGGGTTCGGCCCTTCGGATCGCTACGACGCCACCGGCTACTACTACGGCGACGACCTGGTGAGCGCCACCGAGGAAGGCAAATGGATAAGCTACGTCTTTTTCAATCCGGAGACGGACAAAGAAGAACGCAAACATACCTGGATCGTCCGACACGATGGCCTGTACTTCGGATCCGGCTTCTACAAAAAACAAGAGCAACGGTGACTACCCACCCATAGTCAGCACGTCACGCCAGACGAGGCAAGCGAAATTATCTCTCCTCCCTCACCTGTCAATTGCTGCTTTCACTGACCACTAACCACTGATCACTGACCACTGCAGTTCTGGGCGGTCGGGCCTATTCGGCCCTCCCTTGTGCGGGGGCTC
>JAPOVP010000013.1 GCA_026708085.1 Caldilineaceae bacterium | reverse complement strand
CGTTGCGGGGGCGGAGCCCCCGCACAAGGGAGGGCCGAATAGGCCCGACCGCCCAACTGCAGTGGTCAGTGGTTAGTGGTTAGTGGTCAGTGAAAGCAACCATTGAAGGGCGACAGGTTTGATAGGGAAAGAGAAACGTCTTTCGCCATGCTGAATCATGTGCGCCTTTGGGCAAGGACTTAGCAGTCACGTTTTTAGTGAACTGCTATTGGGTCCGTGGAGGGGCGCGGCGCGTGGTGGGCTATTGGGTTGGGGGAGGCCGGGGATGGGTGGATTGGACGAGGGGCGCAGGTCCAGGCTGGGCCTGTGGGGCGCTGGATCGGTTGAGCTTGCCTGAAGTGCCGGACCACGAGCAGAGGTGAATTGATGGGCGAGTCGCCGAGCCTGTGGCGGGGCAGAACGATGGTCAAGAGACGGCGGCCGCACCCGGCGGCCAGTTGCGCCATCGATGTGGCGGATCATCAGATTATGCCCGCAACCATCTGTTGTGGTTAGTCATGGTTTTGTTCACATACTCATGTCACCTTTTCTCACTGCGTCATCAAGACAGTGCGCACTGTTCTTCGCCAAGACAGATAGCAATGATGCACTATTCCACTGTGCAGTCAGGCATTGCAGTCCCCTACGGAGACGCGGACAGAGACAAATTGCACAAATTTTGACATATTATTGACACAAGAAGATGCATAATGGCACGCCGATGACTTACGGGCGTGGTATACTTGAGTGCCAAGGAACTTGGTGGGATGACATCCCCCTATCGTCCCAACATTGACGAGACAAATTCATCGTCAACGGGACCTAGTCATCCATCCATTTCAAGGGGATGTCCGTGAAAAGAGTGTCAGCTGTTTCCTTGGCGGCATTTGCTGTCGTCGGACTCACTTCATTGATCCTTTTGTCCAGTTACCTTGGTGTATAGGGAGTTGGACGCAGCAAGTTCACTGTGCGTTGATGCGTTTACCCCGGTAGCGGAACGGGGCTGCTTCCTTCGAGGGTTTTCCCACTGTGGAACGGAGGACAGCCAGGTAGATGGGATATCCCAGTGCCAGGCCAGTCCAGTTTCATGGACTGTATCGACCGTTTGACGGATTGCGACCTTGTTGCGTACCTGGAAAACGGTGGCAGCGTCGACATTCCGACTCTCGTCAGGTACGTCCAGAGAATTATCGAGGGCGAATACAGTGTAGAAAGACAACAGCTTACTACCCATCTTTTGGAGGCAAGAAGACGTCTCCGGACGCAGGCCCTCATCAAGAGAGTCAAGATGCCTGGGAAAAAAGGACCTGGCGTCTGGCGTTTGACTCTACGCGGCAAACACCGCGCCGGATTCATTCGAGATACAAAGTTTTCCTAATTGTCATCGACCACTGAGGATGCTGCGAAGATAACCAACCACCGTATCCCTTCTCGTAACAGTCCAAGATTCAGCCAATCCAGAAACCAAACAGGCCCTCCTGCCGACCGTGCCGCCGTGCTTGTCGGACTAACTTGACGGGTGGCATAGACATCGGGGGCAGGTGACTTGCCCATTGGTCCAGATCAACCAGACCGGTGTCATGGGTAGAACGCTTAGCCTTCCTCCGACCAATTCGGTCGAATCGGACTCTTGGCTGCCCATGTATTGTTCCCAGAGCGAAGGTCAAGATGCGGCGATTGCGGACGGCGACCTGCCTATTCCGGGGAGCGCGGGCGAGGGGCTTCGGGGCGGCAGGATGGACCGCCTATTCTCGAGACAGCTGAAGAGGGACTGTGTTCCGGCGACTGGCGACCACTCGTAGCAGAAGGGCGCCTGTAGAGGCCGTCCGGATGCAGTCCGGTTTCCCATTTCTTGCGGTCCAGACAGCGGGGCCGGTAGTAGAAAGCAGACAGTACACTATTTGTAGCGGAAGCACCTCAACTACGGCCCGGTCGCGGGATGTGCGGTGGCCTTTGAGAGATTTCAGGGGTCTGCCATCCGGTCGAGCGGCCGGGGAAGTCAATGAAGGGCGCTAAAGGAGGATAGTCATGCGCAAGGTTTCAATTTTGAGCAGGCTGGCAGCGGGGTTGACGGCGGCCGCCTTATTTGTGTCCGGGTGCCATTACCATATGCCGCTTCATGCAGAGATGGACGGCCGCGTCACTATGGCGAGCCGGCAGGTCTCGAAGGCGGACCGCGCGGGCTACACGGTGGCGACGGTCGAGAAGGCGTTGCGGCATTACGACAGCAAAGGGCGGGAGGCGACGCTGGCCTACTATAACTCGCGGGAAAGCGCGGACGGCGCATGGTATGTCGTCATCGCGGACGAGGACAGAGAGATTGTCGCCCACCCCAATTCTGACGTACTGGGAGAAAGCCTTTTCGGCCCCATGGGGGTGGATTTCACGGGCTTCCGACACGGCGAAGCGATAGCAGGCGCGACCGAGGCGGGGAAGTGGGTGGACTATATCTTTTTCAATCCTGCCACGGGCAGAGATGAGTACAAGCATACGTGGGCGGTACGGCACGACGGGCTGATCTTCTTCTCCGGCTGGTACCAGGTTTTGCCGACTCTGGCGCTGGCGGTCACCAAGGCGGAACCTGCCGAGTACACGGTTGCGTTTGTTGAGCGGGCGGTGCGGTATTACAAGGCACACGGTCGAGAAGAGGCGGTTGCGTATTTCAGTTCTGCCGAGAGTGTGGACGGCGCATGGTACATATTCATCATCGACGAGAGCGGCCGGATCATTGCCCATCCCGTCCCGGGGGTCATCGGGCATGATGTGAGGGGAGATCTGGGGGTGGATTCGAGCGGCTTTCGCTACGGCGAACTGGCACTGAGTGCGACGGAGGCGGGGATGTGGGTCGATCATCTGTCGGCGTCGAATCCTACGAAGGACGGCTTGGAGGAGGAGGTAAAGCATACGTGGGTTGTGCGTTACGACGGTGTGATCATTGGGTCGGGGTGGTATGAGTAGGGGGTAGGTGATCCGCGGAGGAGCGCGGAGAACGGCTTTATTGAGCGCGAGAGGCTTGTGGGGCGGGACTGGCCGGCGTTGGGGTTGGTATGGGGGGGTCAGGAGGACTGCCGGCGGAGGCTGGCAGGGCCAGGCAACGCCCTACAATGTTCCGGGAGGAGACGGCCTACTTCATTGTTGGCATAATAGTGACACAGGACAGGACCAAAATGACACGCTGATGTCATATGTGCGTGGTAAACTCTATTATTCAGGGATCTGACCTGGATGGGTGAGAGCGGCGCAGAGTCTCGAACCGTTATGCAACACCAGGGCCCCCAATCTTGCCGGTTGCCACTCTATCCCCTGCGTTGCCTGACAGTAGACCTCCGTTTCCTAAAGTTTCTGCCACTGATGGCCGGCGGTCCTACAGGTTGACATACCAGGTATCGTCCCAATTTTGACGAAACGCAACAGACTTCAACGAGACCTGGTCATCCATCCAAATCAAGGGGATAGCCGTAAAGGGAGTTACAGGTATTTCGCTGGCGGCCTTTACAGTCTGAGGGCCGATCTTATCGATCGTCATTTCAGATTATCCTGGTTTGTCGTAAGCGACCCCGGCCAGTTCTCCGTGCGCTCTGCGTTTACCCAGGCAACCAATCGGAAGATTCTCACGAGTTCTCTCCCTGCGGAACCGGTCGCGGTCGAAGACGACAGTAATGAGAAACCTGAAGAGACGTGTTTTCTACGCCGTCCTTGCCGGAATCGTACTTGCAGTCCCAGTAGAGATTTTCTCTGAGATTGAGTTTGGATGGGGATGGCTCCTTGCCTTGCCCTTTCTGTTTGGAGAAGTCATTATTTCTTTTCTGAATCCTTTGATCCAGAGGTGGATCGTGTCTCCTCTGGTCCGACTCATTGATAAGAGGTAGAAGATTGAGGTTTCGGTCCGCAAACTTCGAACGACTACTCCGACAGGGGGCGTTGCCAGGTTCAAGGACGACGAATACAAGGGTGCCATTGCCGATTTTGGTCAGGTCATCCGTCTGCAGCCCCACAACGCCTCTGCCTACACCAGCCGGGGCCAGGCCAAGTCCAGCATCGGCCTATAGGAGGAGGCAGTTGCCGACTGAGGCAAGCTTTTTTGGAACCGGAGAAAGAGACGGAGAATCGCGACCTCACAGCCAGCATTGAACAGAGGAGCCAGGAGTTCGAGCGGAAGTAAAGGCGGTCGAGTCTCTGCGGCCGGCTGCGCAACCCCGATTCTTTTTCCATTTCATGGGGCCTGAAGACCATGGAGGCTCACAGAATGAACGCAAGAGTCCTAGCAACAGTTCTCGCAACGACACTGGCAACGATGCTCTTTGGATGCACGGTCCCTCCCGATGCCTTCAGACTCATCCCCGACCCTACCCCTGATCCACTTATGGACGCGCCTACCTCTACTACAGAGTGCGACGAACGGGAGTACTACAGCCTACGACCCGGTCAAAGTGCGGACGACCTATCATCAGACCATATTCCAGGATATATCGATGTTGTCAGAGTCGAATCGATCCTAGAGGACGAAACCCTGACGGCTATCTTCCACCTCCGTGACATCCCTCAAGAGATGACGTTCAACAGAGACGGCGTCGAAAGTTTGCACATGGAATACATGTGGACTGTTGAGATCAACCTCGAAGGCAAAACAGCAGATAGATGGGATCAATTCGACTACACGCTTGCTGGATATTATGCAGCAAACAGAGTACAGAAGACACCCAATCTGGCCAGCCCGCTTCAGAGTGTCATCTATCCGGAAACATGGAAGTTGGTTTTCGATGCAGAAAAGAATGAAAGACACTGGGAATATGCTCAAATGAATCCACGTGTGGACGTCTCCTTTGAGCAGGACACGATTGTACTTGTAAGCAGAATCCCAGGCATTACTGAGGAGTCCGCTCTGTTGTTCGCTACTTACGACATTCTGGAAGGGCAGGACGGCGTGTCATGTCGACCCGACAACTGAAAGGCAAGAGGAAGATGAAACATACGATTCTGCTTGTTGCGCTGACAGCGCTCCTGGCCGGCTGTGTCGTCAACCCCGAAAGCATAGCCCTCGTGCCAACCCTCGAACCCACGACTCTACCTACTCATGAACTACACGATGAGGAGATACTGCTCATTGACCATTTCGGCAATCAAGTTTCGTTTGTCAGTATGGACGAAATGAAAGCTGACGACTGGCTCCTTGGATGGGCACTCGAATCATTGGTCAAAGATTCATCTTCGTACCCAGTTTTTGATCCAGAAGTCGACTATGATTTACCTGATTTGTTTAAGTGGATGTACGCCAATTTCTTTGTCGCAACAGAGCAGCGATGCGTCGAAAACCGACCTGAGTTGGCAAAGATTATCGATACGGCAAGCGAGAAATTGCGGGCCAGAGGCCCTGTCAATGCGGCTTTTAGCATGGACAGGTTGGAAATCGTTTACACGATCAGACACCTTCTACCAGAAGGCAACGCCTCTTGCACCGAATATCTGTCCACATTGCCTATCGATCAGTATGTCCCCGTGGTAGAGGGAGACATGCTACTGATCGGGTTTGGTTTCCTTGATGGGTAGACCGCTCTCCACCCAATGGATGTAGTGCCCTGAGCAGTTCAGACGGGCAGAATCGCAGAAATTTTGAAAGACTGAAGGGTACATTAGAACAAAAGCCCAGGGCGTGAAGCCCCGGGCTTTTTTTTGATTACAAACCGTTCCGAGACGCGGAGAACGGCAAACTGCGGTGGTTAGTGGTCAGTGGTTAGTGGGTAGTGGGTAGTGGTCAGTTGTTGGGGGGTGGGTCGATGGTGGGGAGGTCGGGGATGGGGGTGGTGGTCTGGACGAGGGGTGCGTAGATCCAGGCGGGGCCGTCGGGGAGCTGGAGCTGGAGCCAGTCGCCGGACTGGTTGCGGCCGAGGAGGGGGGCCCTGGCGTCCTGGTAGAGGCCGCCGACGACGGGGTAGTCGGTGCCGGGGCCGGCGCGGAGGTTGGCGCCTTCGACGATGACGGTGACGGCGGGGCCGGTAATTTCGGGGGCGGCGGTGGGGGCCGCGGCGGCTGTGGCTGGGGATTGGGCGTCATCGGAAGGCGCGGCGGGGGTGGGGGTGGCGGCGGGGAGGACGATGGGGGTCTGGGGCTGGCTGGCCTGGGCGATGAGGGTGGCGACGACGGCGGGGCCGAGGGATTCGTCGACGGTTTCAAGCTCGGATGCGTCGCCGAAGACACGGACCTGGGCGGCGGGGACCCAGCCGGCGGTGCCGTCGGCGAGGTAGGCGGCGAACCAGGCGCGGTCGGCGGAGCGGCCGGTTATGGTGAGTGTGGCGCCGACCTGGAGGTTGGCGCGGGCGGCGCCGTTGGGGGCGGTGTAGAGGATGCCGCCGCCGGCTAGGATGCCGAGGGCGTTGGGCCGGCTGAAGACGGCGAGGGAAGGGTCAGAGGACAATAGCGAGGGGCCAGGGGTCAGGGAGGATGGGGCAGTGGGGGTTGGCTGGGTGCGTTGTTGGGCGAGGCGGGTGGCGAGGGATTGGGCGGTGCGGGATTGGGACCGGTCGGTGTTCTGGTCGGTGGGTTGGTTGGCGGAGCCGACCTGGGCGGGGGCGCTGAAGTCGGGGGTGGGTTGGGTGACGGGGGTGCCGGGGGGGAGGGGCGTGGGTTCGGCGGGACGGCGGCCGCAGGCGGCGAGGAGGAGGGTAAGGAGGAGAAGGCAGTGGATTGTGGTCAAATTGCGTGAAGGGGCATGGGGGGAAACATTTTTCCGCGAAGGGACGCGAAGGGGCGCGAAGGACATCTTTCTGTCCGCGAAGGGACGCGAAGGGGCGCGAAGAACACCCTTTTGATCGGCGAGGGAGTGCGGTCCCGGGTGGGTGTCGGTACGAGGGCACCCACAAGGGGTGCCCCTACATTTGATCGGCGAAGGGGCGGGGGGTGGGTTATTCATAGCGGAGGGCGTCGATGGGGTTGAGGCGGCTGGCGCGGTAGGCGGGGTAGATGCCGAAGAAGAGGCCGACGGCCATGGAGAAGAGGATGGCGACGGCGATGGCGTCGAGGCCGACGACGGCGCTGAAGTTGTCTACGAAGGACGTGGCGGCGACGGCGCCTCCGGCTCCGAGGGCGATGCCGAGGAGACCGCCGATTAGGGCGAGGGTGACGGCCTCGATGAGGAACTGACCGAGGACGTTGCGGCGCTTGGCGCCGACAGCTTTGCGGAGGCCGATCTCGCGGGTGCGTTCGGTGACGCTGACGAGCATGATGTTCATGATGCCGATGCCGCCGACGACGAGGCTGATGAAGGCGATGGCGCTGAGAAAGATGGTCATAGCGCTGAGGATGTCGCCGAAGATTGAGATGAGGTCGGACTGGTTGATGATGACGAAGTCGTCCTCGCCGCGGAAGGAGATGTTGTGGCGCTCGCGCAGGAGCTCGGTGATCTGTTGCTGGGCGGCCTCCATGCGGTCTTCGGAGACGACGGAGGCGTAGATGACGTTGACCTGGTATTCGCCGCTGACGGTACGGCGGCGGAAGAGGCGGTCCTGGACGGTGGTGAGGGGGATGAAGACCATTTCGTCGAGGTTGGCGCCGCCGACGCCGGCGCCGCGTTCTTCCATGACGCCGATGACGCGGAAGAGGATGTTGTTGACGCGGATTGTCTGGTCGATGGGGTCTTCGTTGGGTTGGAAGAGTTTGCCGAAGACGTCGGAGCCGATGACGATGACGCGGGAGCGTTCTTCGACGTCGGCGTCGGTGAGGAAGGTGCCGATGGCGGCGTCGCCGGAGAGGGTGTCCAGGTAGGAGGCGGTTACGCCGCTGACGGAGACGTCCAGGTCATTGCCTGCTCGGGCGACGAGGGCGTTGCCGCCCACTTCGGGGGCGACTGAGATGACGTCGGGGACGCGGAGGGGGTTGGCGATGGCGTAGCTGTCGTTGAGGGTGAGGACGCCGCGGTCGCGGCCGCCGGAGCGGGGTCCGCCGTCGAGCTGGCCGGGGAAGACGTAGAGGAGGTTGGTGCCGAGGCTGGTGAACTGGTCGACGAAGAATTTTTCGACGCCGCGGCCGATGCTCATGAGGGCGATGACGGCGCTGACGCCGATGATGATGCCAAGCATGGTGAGGACGGAACGCAGTTTGTTGGCTGCGAGGGCGAGCATGGCGACGCGGACGGATTCGTAGAAGGACATGAGGGCAGTGGTTAGTGGTCAGTGGTCAGTGGTCAGTGATTGCAGGGTTGGTTGGGACTGGGTCTTGTGATTGGTCGGTGGTTGGGTGGGGGTGGTTGGATTGGTCGGTTTCGATGCGGCCGTCGCGGAAGTGGATGACGCGGTTGCAGTATTGGGCGATTTCGGGGTCGTGGGTGACGAAGAGGATGGTGATGCCCTGTTCGCGGTTGAGGCGTTGCAGGAGGTCCATGATTTCGTCGCTGGTTTTGGTGTCGAGGTTGCCGGTGGGTTCGTCGGCGAGGATGAGTTTGGGCCGGTTTATGAGTGCACGGGCGATGGCGACGCGCTGTTGCTGGCCGCCGGAGAGCTCGTTGGGTTTGTGGTCGCGGCGGTCGTCGAGGCCGACGAGTTGGAGGGCCTGGGCGGCGCGTTGGTGGCGTTCGCTGCCGCTGATGCCGGCGTAGAGGAGGGGGAGCTCGACGTTGGCCTGGGCGGTGGTGCGGGCGAGGAGGTTGAAGCTCTGGAAGACGAAGCCGATTTTGAGGCTGCGGATTTCGGCGAGGTTGTTGTCGTCGAGGACGCCGACGTCGGCGCCGTCGAGGCGGTAGAGGCCGGAGGTGGGGACGTCGAGGCAGCCGATGATGTTCATGAGTGTGGATTTGCCGCTGCCGCTGGGTCCCATGATGGCGACCATTTCGCCCAGTTGGATGTTGAGGTCGACGCCACGGAGGGCGCGGACTTCCATGTCGCCCATTTTGTAGGTTTTGGTTAGATTGACGGCTTCGATGACGGGTTGGGGGTTGGAGCCGTTGGGGTTTGTATTGGTGTTAGTGTTAGAGAATTGTTTGAGCATGTGGTTAGTTATTAGTTTTTAGTTTCTAGTTTTCTGTTTTTGGTGGCGGCGGGTTGATCCGCGAAGGGGCGGGGAGAACACCTTTTTGTCCGCGAAGGGACGCGAAGGGGCGCGAAGAACATCATTTTTGTCGAAGGGGGGTGGTTTGCAGTTCATGGATGGTTAGTTGCCGCCGAAGATGGCGCTGCGCAGCTGGTCTTCGCTGCTGGCGCGGATGAGGGCGATCTGGTCGGCGTCGGCGAGGCCGGCGAGGACCTGGGTAAAGCGGTCGTTGCGGAGGCCCATTTCTATTTCCTGGAGGGTGGGGACGCCGCCGATGATTTTCTGGACGAAGGCGCGGCCGGATTCGCGGTCGAGCGAGATGTAGCGGTTGGGGACGCGCAGGATGTTGTCGACCTGGGCGGTGGTGATGATGGCGGTGGCGCTCATGCCGGCGCGGAGCTGGGCGTCGGTGGAGTCGGGCACGATTTCGACTTCGTAGGCGACGACGCCGCCAACGTCGCGGGCGGTGGGTGAGACTTTGGTGACCTGGCCGTTGATGTCGGCATCGGGCAGGGCGTCGAGGCTGAGGCGGACGGTCTGTCCGAGCTGGACCTGGCGGACGTCGAGCTCGTCGACGAGGACGGTCATGTGAAAGCTGACGAGGTCGGTGAGGACGACGGCGGGCAGTGCGCCGCCGCCGTAGAGCTCGCCCTGGCGCAGGTTGACCTGGCTGACGACGCTGTTGATGGGTGCGTAGAGCATGGCGTTGTTGAGGGTGAGCTCGGCCTGTTGTTTGCTGAGCTCGGCCTGGCGGACCTGGGCGCGAGAGATGTCGAGGTCTTCCCGGGAGGGGCCCTGGATGAGAGAGTCGAGGGCGTCCTGGGCGACGAGGAGGTTGCTGCGGGCCTGGCGGACGCCGAGCTCGGCCTGGGCAATCTGGGCGAGGGCGGCGGCGATCTGGGCTTCGTCGGCGCCGCGCTGGGTGAGGGCGAGCTGGGCCTGTGCGACTTCGAAGGCGATGGTGTTCTGTTCGAGCTGGACGGCCTGGGGCGAGGCGCCGGCGTCGGGGAAGTTTTTGACTTCGTCGTATGCGCTCTGGGCCTGGCGGACGTTGACGGCGGCCTGGCGGACCTGGGATTCCTGGACGGCGAGCTCTTCGGGGGAGGCGCCGGCGAGGAGCTGGCGGTAGCTGGCCTGGGCGCTGGCGAGGGCGGCTTCTGCGCTGGCGACGCTGGCCTGGGCGACGGTTACGTTGGCCTGGGCGGCGATGACATCGGACTCGGAGGGCGGTTTTTCGAGTTTATCGAGCTGGGCGCGGCTGATGAGGAGCGAGACTTCGGCCTGTTCGAGGGCGAGGGAGGCGTCGGTGACGTCGAGCTGGGCGAGGAGCTGGCCGGCTTCGACGGGCTGGCCGACGGAGACGAGGACCTGCTCGACACGGCCGCTGGCACGGAATGAGAGGGCGACTTCGGCCTCGGGTTCGATGCTGCCGGTGGCGCTGACGGTGCTGCTGATGGAGCCGCGCTCGACGGTTACGGTCTCGTAGCTGGGTTCTTCTTCGAGGGCGGCGCGGCGCTCCTGGAACTGTTGGAAGCCGAACCAGCCGGCGGCGGCGATGACGATGAGGCCGACGAGCGTGAACAGGAGTCTCTTCATTTGATTTCATCCCCGGCGCGGCGGCACCTGTGCGTTGCGGGTAGGTAAGTGCCGGCAGGGCCATTATAGTGCCAATTCGCGAAGGACGCGAATGGTAGTGTTGTCAGACGGGACAACGGCGCGATTGCCGGACCTCTATGTATATCTCTCTATAATATATAGTACGGCCCTGAAGGACGGTTGTTTCACGTCCGTGCGGGCCGACGCGGGTCAGTTTACAGCGGGTGGGGGGAGAGGTCTGTAAGGCAATGCCCAATTTGAGTGGTCAGTGGTCGGTGGTCAGTGGTTAGTGGTTAGTGGTCAGTGGTTAGTGGTTAGTGGTTAGTGGTTAGTGGTTAGTGGCGGCGGATTGACCCGCGAAGGGACGCGAAGGGGCGCGGAGGGCGGCATTGGGGTTTGCGAAGGCTGACGCGCGGGGGGATTGGGCGGCGGGGTGAGGGCACGCACGAGGGGCGCCCCTACGGGTTGGGTGGGGGGCGCGGGTCGCAGCGAGCGGCCTATTTCGTATTGCCCACACAGTTGCTACGGCGAGAGGTTGTAGGAGAGGGGGCGTTGCGGGGGCGGAGCCCCCGCACAAGGG
>JAPOVP010000005.1 GCA_026708085.1 Caldilineaceae bacterium | reverse complement strand
CCTCCCTTGTGCGGGGGCTCCGCCCCCGCAACGCCCCCTCTCCTACAACCTCGCGCCGTAGCAAGTGTGTGGGCACTACGAAATTGGCGTCCCGCGGCGACCCGCGCCTCCCCCATCTCGCGTCGAGGCAGGGCACGAGTATGTGCCAGCGCAGCCAAGACAGGCGAGGCAACTCCCATATATGCCCAACGTTCACCGCGATGACCATCGAGAGCCTGCTACAGAAATACTGAGAGTACATTCCCCCCAGGCTGACCGCACACTGTACACACAGATCATGGCTTAGTAGTTACAACAGATCTTCGCTTATCCATACACGCTTAGAGCTGTCTCTGCCAATACCCGCGCCTGTTCGCTGGGGGATAGAAATGCCGTATGCATCTTCGCCAGCTCAACGTACTGCTTGTAGGTCGCATGCAACAGCGTTCCCGGCTGGTCGGTTCCCCACATTACCTTGTTTGCGCCAATTCGATCAACTGCAAGCCGCAGGTAGCGCTCGACGCTGGGGAAAGGGTAGCCCTCTTCCTGGACAAAGGCGATCAGAGAAGCACAGTCGAACCACACATTGTCCAGCAAGCCCAGGTCCACCTGCTCCTCCCACAGCCTCCAGAGCTCAGGCTCCGATTCCGCCTCAGGCCTTGGCTGACCCAGATGGGCGATAACAATTCGCAGCCGGGCGTGCCGCACGGCGATAGTACGCACGGCCTCCGTCTGATACGATCTGCTGCCAATCCCACCCAGATCGAGTACCAGGATCAAGCCTCGACTCTCAAGCTCTTCCCACAGCCAGACCAGATCGGGAGAACACAGCTGGGCTTCAGGGTGGATGCCGCACAAACCGGAAGGGACGGAGCACTCCAGCTTGACCGCGCAAAAGCCCGGCGACGCAAGCGTGGATTCAAATGTCTGCCGGCTGTCTTCCATCCACGGATCGAAATAGGCGGCGCCAACCAACCTGTCCGGATAGCGATGGAGCGCATCCAGCGCGTACTGGTTGCACTCACCGTACATGGGTCCCTGCAACAGGACCGCCTTCTCCACGCCGCCCCAATTCAAATTGGCCAGCAGTTGCTCCGGTGAATAGGCCAGCCCTTCACCCATCGGCAGAGTAACCTGGACCTCCTCACCGCCGATAATGGCTCGCCCGTATCCGGTACCTCGTGTCGGACCGGCGCCGTTCTGACCGTGGATTCGAGGAAAAACGTGGCTATGGGCATCAACGATCATCATGCAATCTCAGACTGGCGATACTTTGGCCCGGTTCTGTACAGTGCTGGTAGGTCTGGACTGGCCGCCGCCTTATGCCCCCTCCACGGCCTGCCGCCCTGCCGGCGTCAACAGCACGATTCGCCCCAGATTGTTGCCGGAACGCAGGACTGCCAGCGCCTCATTGGCATTTTCCATAGGGAAAGTCTGTGTGACGATCGATCGAATCTTCCCCGCAGCCACCAATTGAGAAACGTCGATCAGGTCCTGCTTGCGCCCCGCCCGCGTTCCGAGAATCTCCAGTTCGTTCTGGGCCAGGTACTTGCCTTCAACCGGGTAGTGGTCCGGCGTGTAACCGACAATGACCAGCCGCCCACCATGCCGCAGCGATTCAATCCCGGCCGCCATCGTCTCTGTCTGGCCGACGATGTCTATCACACAGTCTACACCAAGGCCGTCAGTCAGGTCCCGCACCGCGGCGGGCAGTTCCCTTTCCCCCGGGTCAATCAGTTCATCCGCGCCCAGCTGGCGCGCCCACTCCCGTTTGGCCTCCGAGAGTTCGACCGCGAAGATACGTGCCCCGGCCGCCTTAGCCAGTTGGACCGCGATCGATCCGACGCCGCCAACGCCAACGACCAGCACGGTCTCACCCAACCGCAGCCGGGCGCGATCGATGGCGTGGTATGCTGTCATGCCCGCATCGCAACAGACCGCACTGTCCGGCCATGAGATACCGTCCGGCACATGCACAAGTTGGCGGCCGGGAACAGCCACATATTCGGCATAGCCGCCGTGCCTGTCCTTGGCGCCCAGTACGCCGCCCATATTTACGCAGATCTGTTCCCGGAACGACCGGCAGGGCAGACAGTTCCCACAAGTCGTGAAGTTGTAGACGAGTACCCGGTCGCCTTCCTCGAAACCCGTCACCCGGTACCCGGCTTCCGTGACCACGCCTGCAACCTCATGCCCCATGATGAACGGCAGTTCAGGAGTGTAGCCGAATCCGTCCAGCAGCTTGAGATCAGTGCCGTCGATTCCGCAGGCCATGACCTGGACGAGCACCTCATCGGGCTCCGGGCTGGGCGTACTGATCTCCTGCCATGCTAAAGGCTGTTTGAATGCGCGCAGCATAGCCGCTTTCACGAGTAAGCCTCCAGTTCTGTCGATTGCAGCGAGAAACCGTTCACGCTGGCAGCCCGCACTTTTCCCTCAATCCCGATCGAGAATGCCTTCTACGAAGGCTTTGCCATCCGCCAGCACCTGCAAAGGATCGTCTGGGTATCCCCATGCCATTGCTTCATACTCGATCGAAATATAGCCCGAAAAGCCCCCGCTGACCATTGCGGTTATCAGGCTGGCAAAGTCGATCTCACCCTCTCCCAGCGGCGGGAATCCGAAATCCTCGCTGTCACCGCGCGCGTCCTTGGCATGCATGTGTTTGACGCGGTCACCCAGTGCCAGATACGCATCAATTACAGAGTCGCCCCGCACGTGGTAATGGGCCGGGTCAAATAGCACCCCCAGGCCCTCCAGCCCGGGCGTTGACAGTAGCCTTTGTAGGCGTTCAAGATTGTGAACGAGCGAACCGTAGGGGCTGGCCGCCTCAATCAGGAGCATCACGCCCAGTCGCTCGGCATCCTCTGCCAGATCGCGCATCGCTTCCAGGCACCACTCCCAATAAGTACTCTCCCACCCGTAAAACAGCTTGACACCGCACCCACTGATCACGTTGGGAACCTCCATGTCGGAGGCCAGCTGCAATCCGCCGCGGATGAACTCTGTGTTCTCCCGTCGCACCTCCGGTTCCCCGTGAATTACGTTCGTGTGGGCGTTCAAGGCGCCGATAGCAATTCCCGCCCCTTGCGCGTAGTCACGCACAGCGCGGCGCCGCGCCGCGTCCGCCCCCGAATCCATGTGCGGCTTGGGCGGGGGAATGAACGGCGGCGCCAGCTCCAGGCTGATGTCGATCGCCTGGTAACCCTGGTCTGCCAGAACATCAATCGACTCTTCGACGGAATATGTGTGCAATAGACCGGAATTGCAGCTAAGACCCTTCATGGCTCCTCCACCTGCGCTCATTCTTTTTCCCGGCTAAGTGGACGCCGGCAAACCCACGATCTCTCTCGCTTCCGACGCCGACGCAATCTCTCTGCCAATCTCGCGGGCGATGCGCACTGCCTTCTCCACAAGCTCAGCGTTTGTCTTGGCATAGACCCCGGCTTCGATGAAAGGACAGTCTTCCATACCGATGCGGACGTGGCCGCCTATGGCAATCGTATGCGCCACCATCGACCAGTAGTTGGGCGGGTCCATGCAGCTCATGCTGAAGTTTGCTCTCGGGGGCAGGTTGTCCACCATGTATTGGAGTGCTTTGGGCGTGGGCGGTGTCCAACCCTGGCCGGCCCAGCCGAAAAACAGTGTCAGCCACAGCGGTTCAGGCAACAGGTCCTTCTCGAATTCACGTACACCATCTTCTGTCCAGAAGTCGCCGCCCCGTATCTTGCCGATCGCCCAGTATGCCCCCGTATTGAAGCACTCGATCTCCTGCTTCACGCCATGTTTCTTGGCCAGGCTCGAGTACATTCTCAGTTCCGGAATAGGGTGAATCGAGTAAATCGGCGTCGGCGGGTAGTCGGGATCCGGTTGAAAATACTCGTCATGCGAATTGAAGTTGATCGAGCTCATGTCCGGACTGAGCTCTTTCCACAATTCCAGTTTCTGCTCCAGGCGCATGCTGGCCAGCCCGAACTGCACGATCGGCTCGCCCGCCGCCCGCACCCGCTCTGTGATGTAGCGCCAGCCATCGACGTTCGGAATCGACAGCTGTTTGCCGTCAGGCTGAATGACGGGATCCGACTTGTACTGGCCGTGCGTATGGACGATCGTCGCGCCGGCATTCATGGCGCGAATATACTCTTCCGCGACCCCCTTGGTGTCGTCACAGTGCGTCAGATAAGGGTTGCGTGGGTACGACCCCGCTGAATCCGTGGTCACGGTAATGACGAGTTTCTCCATGATCTTCCTCTCGTTGGATGTTGGGTGGAGCTCAGGTTTCCTGTCAGGCCGTTGGAGAGTCCGAATAGTCGATCCCTTGCAACGCCAGTTGGTCGGCGAAGTGGCAGGCAACATGGTGGCCAGGTGTCAATTCGACCAGGTCCGGAACGTCCGTCTGGCAAATGTCCTCCATATAGCGGCAGCGCGGGTGGAATACGCAGCCTGGCGGTGCGTTAGCCGGGTCAGCCGGTTCGCCTTCCAGGTTCAGCCGCTGCATGTGGTGATGCGGATTCGGACGCGGCACAGCCGAAAGTAACGTCTCGCTGTAAGGGTGTTTGGGATCGCGAAGCAACTCTTCAGACTCCGCCACCTCGACCAGCTTGCCGACATACATGACCGCGATCCGGTTGCTGACCTGCCTTACCACGCTCATGTCGTGCGCAACGAACAGGTAAGTGAGGTCCAGGTCCGACTGCAAGTCCTGCAGAAGGTTTACAACCTGAGACTGGACAGACACATCCAGCGCGGAAACAGGCTCGTCGCAGACCACCAGCTTGGGGCGCTGCACCAGCGCACGCGCGATGCCGATGCGTTGCCGCTGCCCGCCGCTGAAGCTGTGAGGATAGCGAGGCAAGTGTTCTACTCTCAGCCCCACCGCACTCACCATCTCCGCGACTCTGTCCTCCAACTCCTGGCCGCGTGCAATGCCATGTGCTAGCAGTGGCTCGCCCACAAGCTCCAACACCGTCATGCGCGGGTTAAGGGACGAAAAGGGGTCCTGAAAAATCATCTGCATATTTCTGCGAAAGGCTTTCAACTCCTGCCTTGTCAGCTGGCCTATGTCGACTATCTCGCCTTCTTCATGAAAGACGATTTCCCCGGCCGTAGGCTGGTAAACGCGCACGATACAACGGCCGGTGGTCGTCTTGCCGCAGCCGCTTTCCCCGACCAATCCCAGAGTCTCGCCCTTCTCAATCGACAGACTGACCCCGTCCACGGCTTTGACATATCCCGTGGTGCGCCGCAGCAGTCCCTTCTGAATGGGAAAGTACATTCGCAGGTCATTGACCTCGAGTAGCAGGTCGTTGTCATCCGCCATTTTCTACCTCGGTTAGCCCTTCTTCTGCGTCTGAGTACAAAAAGCAGCGGACCAGATGCCCGGACACAGTCTCGTCCAGCTCCGGCATGGCCCGATCGCACGTTCCCGGCATAAAGCGCGGACAGCGATCACTGAAGGCACAGCCGCTGGGTATCTCATACGGGTCCGGAACTACACCCTCGATGGCTCGCAGGCGCGGCAGCTTCTCCTCGTCAATATGGGGAATCGAATTCAGTAGACCCTGAGTATAGGGATGCTGCGGATTGTCAAAGAGCTCGTTCACACTGGCCTGTTCGACGATGCGCCCTAAGTACATGACCGCTACTTCATCGGCGACTTCGGCAATCACGCCCAAATTGTGCGTAATGAAGATGACGGCCATACCAACCTCTTGCTGTAAGGCCATCAGAAGTTCCAGGATCTGAGCTTGAATCGTAACGTCCAGCGCAGTCGTCGGCTCGTCGGCGATCAGCAGTCGCGGCGTACACGAAAGCGCCATCGCGATCATTGCCCGCTGTCTCATGCCACCGCTCAGCTGGTGTGGATAAGCGTCTACAATCTGTTCCGCCCTGGGTATACCAACCCGTCGCAGATTCTCGATCGCCAGGTCACGCGCATCACTGCTCTCCACGCCCTCTTGGTGAAGGAGAATCGTCTCGACTATCTGGTTTCCAATCGTGTGCATTGGGCCGAAGGAAGTCATCGGTTCCTGAAATACCATACTGATCTCAGCGCCCCGAATCGCACGGATTTCAGCGCCGCGCGGGTCCAATCGAGCCAGGTCGGTCGTTGCAGCGTCCGCCCCGTTCTCTCCCTGGTACAACAAGATCTGACCGTCCACGATGTTGCCCGGAGGTGAAGGAACCAGGCGCAGGATAGAATGCACCGTCACAGACTTACCGCAGCCGCTTTCTCCTATGATGCCCAAGGTCTGGCCGCGCCGAACGTCGAACGACACGCCGTCAACCGCCCGCACGATTCCTTCGTGCAGGTGGAAATGGGTCATTAAGTTCTTGATTTCAAGCAGCGAGTCGTGGGCCATGAACTCTCGGGTTTCTCAAGACGACTTCACTAGGCCGCGATAGGAATCAACTCATCGAGTATGGGTCCGCCGCATCCCTCAGTCCATCGCCCAGAAAATTGAACATGAGGACGGTCACGATGACAAATAGTGCCGGAATCAGCATCCAGGGGTGGAGTGCAACGTTTGCGATCATCTGCGCGTCCTGCAAGAGCGTGCCCCAGCTGACCGCAGGCGGCTGGATGCCAAGACCGATGAAGCTGAGGCTGGTCTCACCGATTATCATGCCGGGGACTGCAAGCGTAATTGCGACGACGATGTAGCTGGCAAAGAGCGGCAGCAGATGCTTGGTGATGATTCGCCACTCGCTTACGCCCGAAACGCGGGCCGCGATTGTGAAGTCTTCTTCGCGTAGCGAAAGCAATCGGCCGCGTACCGTCCGCGCTAAACCTGCCCAACCCACAATCGAGAGCACGATTGTAATCGCAAAGTACGTCTGAATTGAGTCCCAGTCCCGGGGTACCGCCGCCGCCAGTGCCATCCACAGCGGCAACTGCGGAATCGAGACAAGCAGGTCGATCAGGCGCTGAATGACCTCATCTATCAGTCCGCCGAAATAGCCCGATATGCCTCCAATGACCAGCCCAAAAACAAAACTGAGAAAGACGCCCACCAGCCCGATCGTCAGCGAAATGCGCGTTCCGTAGATTACTCGCGAAAACAGGTCCCGCCCCAGGCGGTCAGTCCCAAAGAGAAAGAGTTGCCCTCCCTCCTCTACGCCGAAGAGATGGCGATCTGTTTCAAATAATCCCCACATTTTGTAGGAATCACCGCTCACAAAAAAGCGCAATGAATATTTTTCTTCCTTTACCTCTTCAAACACTCGGTTGTACTGTTCATCGCGGCCCCCCTTCAACCCATACACGAACGGTCCCCTGAACCCGTCTTCGTCAAAGAGATGTATCTTGGCAGGTGGCGCGTAAACGAACCCCTTGAAGTCGTGCTTCGTTTCGTATGGAGCGATAAACTCACCCACTGCCGCAACGACATATAGGAGCACCAGAAGAATCATGGCCGCCTGCGCAAGCTTGTGCCTCTTGAATCTCCGCCAGATCAGCTGCGACTGGGAGGCCGTGTAGAGGGCCTGTTTCTCGCGACCGGAATCCACTGCCGAGACCGGTTCCGGGGACTCATGCTCCTCTTCCTTCGGGACGTCTTCGCTCATCAGGCTACACCCTCATAGCGGATTCGGGGATCCAGCCACACTAACAAGACATCGGAGACCAAGGTGCCGACCACGGTCAAAACACTGAGGATGAACACGATGCTGCCGGCAAGAAACATGTCCTGGTTCAAGAGTGCCTGCAAGAGGACTGGGCCTGTCGTAGGAATGTTCAGCACCATCGAGACCAGCACTTCACCCGATATAATTCCGGGTAGCATCCAACCGATTGTGCTGAAAACAGGGTTCATGGATGTCCGTACCGGGTATTTCACCAGTAGCCGTGTTTCCGTCAGCCCTTTGGAACGCGCCGTAATTACATACTGCTTATTCAGCTCGTCCAGCATCATACCCCGCATCGTCCGCATCATCCCCGCCGTATTCGCCATGCCGATAATGACAATCGGCACCCATATGTGCTGGAGCATATTCACCAACTTGGCCCAGCTCCAGGGCGCGGTTTCATACTGTTGAGAAAACAGACCGATGGCCGAAATGTCGAACCAGACAAATGCTAACCACAGAAAGATTAACGCCAGCAAAAACCCGGGGGTCGCAACGCCTATGAAGGAGACAAATGTCCAGAAATAGTCAACCAGGGAGTATTGGTGGGTGGCGGAGTAGACCCCAATCGGCACCGCCGTGACCCAAACGAAAATCGCGGTTAGTACCGATACTGCCGCCGTCAAAGGAACGCGCGCCGCCAGGATCTCGCTCACCGATTTGACGTATGTAAACGAAGTCCCGAAATTACCCTTGAACAGGATATTCGTGATCCAGAGCCAGTACTGCTCCGGCAACGACTTGTCCAGCCCGTAAAGTTGCCGCAGCGCCTCGACCTCCTCCTCGGATACCTGTGTACCCGCGGATCGCAGCCGCAGGACCTCCATGTTCAGAATGTCCCCCGGCGGCAGTTGGATCAGTACGAAGGATATAACGGAGATGAATAAGACCAGTGGGATCAACAGCAGAAGTCGTCTGCCAATGTACTGTGTTAGCATTGACGCCGTTCCCTGTCAGTACCCTGTGGGGAGAAGAGGGAAAACCTACTCATGCCGAGCACGAATATTGCGCATTGTGCGCAGATCACAGAAGGGGAACGAGAGGCGAGCGCTGCCCGCCCCCCGTTCTCCTCCATGCCTGACTCAGCGTCGGCTCTCATCCTGCCAGTAGTAGAACTCTGCCTCGTTGGCAGACTGGATCTGGAAACCCTTCTTGGCCACGTTGCCGAGACCCGCGCTTACGACCAGAGGATTCTTCAACGGGTCGGACGCGGAAATCCAGAAGTGGTTGTCACGGAATATCGCGATCATCTCGCCCCAAATCCGCTCGTGCTCTGATGCATCCGAGGTAGCGAAGAGCTCGGTCTGTAACCTGCGCAAGTCCTTGTAGGTCTGCGGCGGTTCGACACCCACGATCAGAGGATCGGTCTCGTCCGGGTTGTCCGATGCTTCCTTTCCGCCTCCTACGTTCCAGTCAAACCACGCCATCCACAGAGGGGCATAGTGACGCTGCCACGCCCGTCCGATATAATCTCCGGACTCGTGCCACGGCCAGCGCGGATAGTGCGCCCACCAGACCATCGCCTGCGTTTCGTTGGCTGCCGCCTGGGTCAGGAACAGGTTCTGCTCCAGCTGCTTGACCGTCGTGCAGATGCCGATGTCGTTCCAATTCTGCGCTGCAATCTCAGCCGTCGGCAGAGATTCACCCGTGAACGGGGTGAAGTTGAACTGGATCCGGATCGGCAGGCCGCTCGGTGTCAACCGGCATCCGTCCGCGTCGCGCTGGTCCAGTCCCAACCCGTCCAGTAGGGCCTCGGCCTGCTCGACGTCTGTGGTCGGATCCATGGTCTGCGGTAATTCCGCCAGACCCGCGTATACTGCGTCGATGATCGACTCGCGGTCTACCGCGAAGGAGAGTGCTTTGCGGAAGTCTAATTCGTTGATAACCTCCTGCCAGGCCTCGTCCGCATAGGTCATATTCAGGTAGATCTCACCCAGCGAGGCGTGCATGTCCAGAATGACGACCTCGTAGCCCTTCTCCTCTGCGTTCTGCAGGTAGAGCGGCATGTCGGCAGCAGTGACGCCGCGGCGCGCCATATCCACTTCACCGGCGATGATCTTCAATGTCGCCGCATTGACATCGGGAACAATCGATATCTGAAGCCGGTCGATGTAAGGCAGCTGCTGGCCCCACTCGTCCACCTTGAAGTAATAGGGGTTCCGCTCCATAACCGCTTGCGTCTCGCCCATTTCAGTCAGAACGTAAGGTCCAAGCGAGGGAAGGCCGGTCTCATGCTGGCGGTTGGTGCTGGTGTAGACGCCAAACAGCCTGTTCCACTCACCTGCCTCAAAGCCATGTTTCTCGAGCAATGCCGCCAACTCGTCCGGGTCCGCATAATCCCCGTGGATCTTCTTCAGGTAGTCGCTGTCCGTGAATCGGTGCGGGCCGCCGCCGTATGTGAAAAGGCCCGGCCAGCCGCCGTATGGCTGATCAAACGAGACCTTGAAGGTATAGCGATCGATCACCTCCAGCGTGCCCACGTTGCCGGAGGGCGAGTTGCCTGAACGCCAGGTTGACCCGATAACAGGCGTGAGCGTCTCATTGTGCAGCATGTCGTTCCACCAGAAATCGATGTCCTCCGTATCAAAATCGGAGCCATCCGAGAACTTCATGCCCTTGCGCATGTGGAAGGTGAATACCTGGTCGTCATCACTGATCTCCAGATCGAAGATGTTACCGGTCATTGTCGCAAAGTCGTGCGAAATGTCCTCGGTCTCCACCCAGGGCTCGTTCGAAATCCAACCGGCATCATGGCCGATCGAGCCGGCATCGAAGTCAATCAATCGCAACGTGCCGCCGTACTCACCCCGTTCCATCACGGCCTGCCAGTCCGGAATCCGGTTGTTGCCGACAGCAGGATTGACTGGAAGTCGCTCATCGACAGGCGGAAGCTCGCCCGCTTCGACAAGTGCCGTCAACATCGGCGCTTCACAGAAGGCATTGCCTGCAGCCTGCGACTCGAGGCAGCTCTCATAGGAAGATGATGCCATCGCCTCTTCCGACGTGTCCTCGGCCGCAGGCGCCTCCTCCATGGCTTCCTCTGCCGCCGGCTGCGGAGCACCACATGCCGCGAGCAATGCAACCGCGGTGATGGCGACAAGCAGATAAAACAGCGTTTTCCTCATCGGTTCACTCCTTTGAACTGAACGTGTGGAAGGAATACTGAAATGGTCCTACGTCTCAGAGTGGTAAGTGTTCGGCCTCCTTAGAATTCAATTTGCCGGGTGTGGGATTGGCCATCTGCGCAACTCTCACTTCCTCGTTTCTTATGAAAACAATTGGATTGAGAGCCTAACGCGTGAATAATACGCGCATCCTGTGTTTAATGCAAACAACAAAAATCCAGTAAATCCCGCTGCCTTTCCGCCATTGAGTTTTGCAAATCAGCTAGGGTGAATCCCAAAGTGGGGGTAACCACCTTTTCCTGTGGCAGCGGCCAATCTGCATTGACTTTCAGTTCAAACCTCCATCAACGGAAGCCCCGCCTCTGACCACTAACCCCTGGCCACCGCATTTCTGGGCGGTCGGGCCTATTCGGCCCTCCCTTGTGCGGGGGCTCCGCCCCCGCAACG
>JAPOVP010000045.1 GCA_026708085.1 Caldilineaceae bacterium | reverse complement strand
CCACTGACCACTGACCACTGACCACTGACCACTGACCACTGACCACTGACCACTGACCACTGACCACTGACCACTGACCACTAATGCCCATGCTCGTGTTCGTCGTGCAGGTGAAAATAAACGATCTCCAGCCCCTCGACATCCGTGATCGTAGAATCGGTGTGATGCACAATGTGCAGATGACCCGTCCCGCAGTCGCCGAACTCGTCACAGGTGAGCTCGCCTACGATCCCGCTGAACTCTGCCGTGCCTGTCAACGCCTCCCGCAACCGCGCCCGGTCGATATAAAGCGTATCCCCCTGCACAACCGCTACCTCCTCAATCGCCCGCAGCAGCAGCGTCGTCGCGTCATACGCGTGTGCCATGTACACCGAGCCCGGCGGCGCATTGTACTTCTCCTCATAGGCCGCTGTGACCTCGCCTCCATTCTTTCCGGTTGCCTCATTGACGCTCTTCTCAAAATGCAGCTCCGGGCTGGCCAGGTACATGCCCTCCGATTCCGGTATCGACAGAAACTCGAAATCCACCAACGCGGCGCCGCCGATCACGACCACGCCCTCCAGGCCCGCCACCTGCCCCATCTGCCGGATGATCTCGCCGGCCTCGTCTGGGAATAACGGCAGAAACAGCCCTTCCGGGTTAGCCGCCGCGACCTCGGTCAGCACAGCGACCATGTCCGTCTGCCCCTTGCTGACCGTCGCGATCGTTACCCTGCCGTGCCCCTGCTCGAACGCGGTCGCAAACGCATTAGCCAGGCCCGAAGTGTACGGGTCCCCGTCATGAAATACCGCCATCTCGTGCAGGCCGAGGTCGTGGTGCGCGAAAGCCGCCACCGCCTCTGCCTCGTAAAGGTCGTTGTTGGATGTCCGGTAATAGCCGGCATAGTGGTCGGCCCCCGCATTCCCCCGCAGGTCCGACGTCAGCGAAGGCGCCGTATTCGTCGGCGAAATCAACACCAGCCCCGCCTCGCTCAGGATCGGCGAAGCCTTCACCGCCGCCGCCGAGCACGAAGTGCCGATCACGCCCACCACGCGCCCGTCACCCAACACCGTCTGCGCCGCCGCTGTACCGCCCTCCGGCGTGCACAGCGAGTCCAGACCCGCACCCATCGAGACCTCGTGCCCCTTGATCGGCCCGTAGTCGGCCACCGCCAGCGCCGCGGCCCGCTGCGTCGAAGATCCCAGCTCACCGATGCTCGATAGCACAAATGCAGTCCGGATCTGAATATCCTCGCCCGGGCCCACCACAACCGTCCCCAGCGGGCTTCCCACCATATTCTCAGGAATGCACGCGCCGCTCACAAGCAGCGCAAGCACCAAAATCGGCCAGCGCAACAGCCCGCTGCCAGGCCGGTCTGTCTTCAACATATCTTCACTCCTTAGTTCGAAAAATTTTCAATCAGTACCGCGCTCACGGCGCGTACCGGTAGACAACCGGCAGACCTTCAACGTCGGTCATCGTCGAATCAGTATGCTGCGATATCTGCACGCGGCCCGTGCCGCAGTCGCCGAACCCGTCACACGAAATCGCACCGATAATGCCGTTGAAACCGCTCGTGCCGCCGACCGCCTCGCGCAGCTTGGCCCGGTCGATATACAGCGCATCCCCCTGCACAACCGCCACCGCCTCGATCGCACGCAGCAGCAGCGTCGTCGCGTCATACGCATGCGCAAGATAAGCCGACGTCGAATGTTCACCGTACCGTTCCTGGTACGCCTCGTTCAACTCGTCGCCGCTCCGGCCCGTCGCCTCATTCACATTGGCGCCAAAATCCAATGTCGGGCCCGCGAAATAGAAGCCCTCCGACTCCGGCAACGCCAGGAAATCTGACACCAGCAGACCCCCGCCCCCAATGCGCACCAATCCATCCAGCCCCGCCACTTCGCTGCTCTGCCGCAGGATCGGCCCCGCCTCCTCCGGAAAAATCGGCAAGAACAGGCCCTCAGGGCTGGCCGCGGCAATTTCAGTCAGAACAGGGATCATGTCGGTATCCCCCTTGTTCACCATCGCCACCGCCACCGTGCCCCCCAGCTCCTCAAACGCCGTCTTGAACGCCGCCGTCAGCCCCGACGTATACGGGTCCCCGTCATGGACCGCCGCCATCGCGCGCAGGCCCAGCTCGTTGTAAACAAAATCGGCCACCGCCTCCGCCTGGTAAAGATCGTTGCTGGCGACGCGATGATACCCCGGATGGTAGTTCGACCCGGCGTTGCCCCGCAGGTCCGACGTCAGCGACGGCGACGTCGTCGAAGGCGCTACCATCACCAGACCCGCCCCGCTCAAAATAGGAGCCGCCGCCGCCGCCGCCACCGAGCACGAAGTCCCGATCACGCCAACCACCCGCGCGTCGCCAACGACCGTCTCCGCCGCCGCCGCACCGCCCTCCGAGCTGCATAACGAGTCCAGGCCGGCGCCCATGCTCACACCGTGCCCCTTGATCGGCCCGTAGTCCGCAACTGCCAGCCCAACACCCCGCTGGCTCGGCACGCCCAATTCACCCGCACGCGTCAACGCCCCCAGCGCACGAATCTGAATCTCCTCCCCGCCGCCGACCACCACCGTGCCCAGGGCAGGTGTCTCATAATCCACCGGCACACACGCCCCGGCCAGAACCAGCAGCACCAGCAGGCTGAGCCAGTGCAGCAGTACAGATCGGGAACCGCCTTTCGTCTTCATCGTCTCTTGCTCCTTTGGCTGCCTGGCCGTCCTTCCTCCGCGAAATGGCACCCGGCTGTGTTCCATACGCTATCGCCGCTCCCAACGCGCGCCTCTTCCATGAGCGCGACCCTTCGCCAATCGAGCTTCCATCTGACTCAGCGGCCCCACCCCGTCTGCCCCAACGCGCCCAAGCACCCGCAATCCGTTGCGTTCATACGCGGCACGACATTCGCTGCAGATTCAGGTGCTCGTTTTTCCGAAGGGGGTTATCCAAGACCTTGGGGAAGCCGCCATTGTCCTTTTGTGACCATTATAGGTACTTTTTGACCGGATTGGCAACAATTTCAGGAGATTGAGGTCTCTCCCACCGGGTCAGCCGGGGAGGCAACCCGCGCTGGATAGGGAAAAAGGGGAACCGACAAAGCCGCTCTGACGGCCCGTCCGCCGGGCCAGCCGGCAAAAGGAGTTGGGGTTCCGTCTCCGGATCCGTCAAATCAAAAAGTCAATTCCTGTTTAGAGGAAGGATCAGGCCGCGGGCGAATCCTGGCTTATCGTCGACTGCAACGAGGCATACGTTCTCTGAATCTCATTTTCCGCCCGGCGGATCGCCTCCAATGCCTTCACCACCGTCGTCAGCTCCTCGTCATCCAACAGATCCGCCAACCCGTCGAGTCGCTCCCGCCCAATCTGCCAGAACCGGTTTATCGCCAACTCGCCCGGTTCAGTCAATTTGCAGATTACAACCCGCCGGTCATTCGGATCGGAGACCCGGTCCACCAACCCCTTTTCCACCAGGCGGTCCATGACCGTAGTCGTCGCCGAAAGCGCCCGACCCAGGTAAATCGCAATGTTGCCCATTCGCAGAGGGCCCACGCGTTCGAGCAGGACCAGCGTCTTGATCTGGGGAATGGTCATGTCCAGATCTTCCCACTCGTCCAGACGCCCCGTATGCAGCTGGCGGTTCAAGTACTCCGCTAACTCCCTGAACCGGTCGGTCAACTCCTGCCTTCTCTCGTCTTGCACTTACTTTCACCCCAATCCAGCTAGTTCATCCCCGTCCGCATAACCGCTTGATTCTGCAAAGTCTGTCAACCCGCATGGGGCTGAACGGCGAACTTTTCGCCGGGAGATTCTACGACGCAGTGCGGTCAACCCACCCCGCACAGACTCTCTGGAAACCTCCCGCCTACCGGATTACAGGCACCTTTTCCAACTAACACCACCCAAACAACCACCACTCTAACTCTTCAGCGTGTTAAACCCATCCCATCCAGGGATCGCCGCAGCCTGTCGGATCCACTCCGCCGTCTGCGCCTCGTCAAACTCGTTTTCGTAAATGTCATACCAGCGCGCGTCCTTGTCCTTGCCCGCGCCCGGCGGAAGAGGATCCAGCAAAGCCCCGTATAAGAACGTCACCTTCACGTAACGCGTAAAAACGTGATAACTCAGAAACCAGCCCTGCCCCTCAATTCCGTAAAACGGCGAATTCCACCGCACCGCCTTGCGCACGTTCGGCACATTGCGCACGATCAGCGCATCAAGTCGACGCCCCAGGTCGCTCTTCCATCCCGGCATCGCCGCAATATAGGCCTGCACCGGCGCATCCCCGTCCGCCTTCGCAATCTGCGGATTGCCCCCAGACAAAAGGACCGGCTTCTCGCCGGCCCGCTTGTCGGTTGCCTTCTCCGCAACCTTGGCTGATCTCTTGGAACTCTTACTGGCCACGCCGTTCACTCCCACAAGTTTGGAAAAACCTCAGCAGGACGTCTCTGGCCGCTCTTGTAACTGGTGGAGCTAAAGGGACTTGAACCCTTGACCTCTACAATGCCATTGTAGCGCTCTCCCAACTGAGCTATAGCCCCAAATATTCAATTCCTTCCGCCTTCCCGGCACGGGCCCACTCACCATTCCCGCCCGCCTGCCGTGTGGAGCTGAGGGGACTCGAACCCCTGGCCTCTACAGTGCGATTGTAGCGCTCTCCCAACTGAGCTACAGCCCCGAAACCGCCGGCTTCTCACCGACCTCAATTTGCCTCAAACGCCCGCAAGGTAGGAGAGTCAGTTTATCAGACCTCACCTGAACCGGTCAAATCTTTCCCTCCCGGCTTTGCATGACGCCCGCATAATCGCCCTCCCGCCATTCACTCTGGTGGAGCTAAAGGGACTTGAACCCTTGACCTCTACAATGCCATTGTAGCGCTCTCCCAACTGAGCTATAGCCCCAAACCGGGCCGCCCACGCCCACAACGCACAGGCACACCCCCCGAACGATATAAGTTCCCGCCCCAAATGTCAAATAAAACCACCCCAGTGGGTGCATCCCAAAATGGGTGCGAACTTTCGTATACCTCTGGAGGTACCCAAGCCACGGTCAGTTCCCATTTCAGTTTCCGCCAGAAAGAGCCCCGCCACTGACTACTAACTACTGCAGTTCCGGGCGGTCGGGCCTATTCGGCCCTCCCTTGTGCGGGGGCTCCGCCCCCGCAACGCCCCCGGTCCTACAACATGCCTCGCCGACAGTGTGGCAACATTGGTGACGGGAGCCCAATCGAAAGTGTCTGGCCAGACCACGTCCCCCAGTCCCCCGCAGACACTGCGGCACTCTCTCCTCGCCCTCGTGCCTGCCCAGCGTTTCTCCAACTACCTGTAAACGATTCCCGCCACCGCTGGCATGGATTCCCCGCCAGACTGTTCCCACCCAAAAACTGGGATGCACACCACCCCGGGCGTACAACATATATACCACCCCACCACCCCGTACGCGCGCCGTTCACTGAAAACTGACAACCAAAAACTTATCCCATTCCGCCGTTTCCCTACTTTCACACCGACGGCGATCCTGGTGTATCATGAGAAGCCTATTCCGAAAAATACACCTTCTGTACAAGAAAGGGACCAGAGCCGCAATGAAAACGGCTAAACGTATCTTTGTAAATCTGCCGGTCAGCGATCTCAGCAGTTCGGTAGATTTTTTCACTGAGCTCGGATTTGCCTTCGACGACCAGTTCACCGGCGACCACGCCTCCTGCATGATCATCGGCGAAAACATGTTCGCCATGCTGCTGAGAGAGGAATACTTCCAAAAATTCATCCCCGGCAAAAAGATCGCCGACAGCGAGCACAGCGCCGAAGTCGTCGTCGCACTCTCCGTCGACTGCCGCGACGAAGTCGACAAAACCATGACCAAAGCTCTCGCCGCCGGCGGCTGCGAATGTAGAGCCGCCACCGATGCCGGCTGGATGTACGGCCGTGCCTTCCAGGACCTCGACGGCCACGTCTGGGAAATCTTCTCCGTCGATGCCAAGCGCATGCAAAAAGCCATGAACGGCCACAAACGCTGACCCCTCGTGATACCGCCGCAAGGCCGCGCCCCGTATCACCACAAAGCCCTGTAATACCATAAAACCGAAAGCGAGCCACAGCGATGCTAAACGTCCAACAGGCATTCTACAATCTGCCCGTTCGTGACCTCGAGCGCGCCAAAAGCTTCTTCGCCCACGTCGGGTTCGAACTCTACCCCCAATACACCAGCGAAATGGCCGCCTGTCTGAACATTCGCGACACCACCTTCGTCATGTTAGTCACAGAGGACTTTTTCAAAAGCGGCCTGCCCGGCAAACAGATCGTCGACAACCACCACAACGTCGAATCGATCATCGCCCTGGCCCTCGACAGCCGTGAGGAAGTCGACCGCCGTACCGAACTCGCCATCGCCGCCGGCGCAACACCCGTCAGCGAACCCAGCGACTCCGGCTTCATCTACAGCCGCAACTTCCAGGACCTCGACGGCCACGTCTGGGTATTCAACCACCTCGACTTCGCAAGCGCCGCCGGCACCGACGAACAAGGAGAATGACCCCCCATGGCCGCCATCAGCAAAATCAGGCCCAATCTCTGGTTCGACGGCCAGGCCGAAGCCGCCGCCAACTTCTACGTCTCCATCTTCAAAAACGCCGCCGTCCACTCCGTAGACAATATCTCTGCCGGGCCCGCCGAGGGCAACAAAATCGTCACCTTCGAACTGGAAGGCCTGCAGTTCACCGCCTTCGACGCCGGCCCCCACTTCCAATTCACGCCCGCCGTCTCCTTCGAAATCGCCTGCGACTCCCAGACCGAAATAGACCACTTCTGGCAAAAACTCGGCCAGGACGGCCAAACACAGCAGTGCGGCTGGCTCCAGGACCGGTTCGGCCTCTCTTGGCAGATAGCCCCCGCCGAACTGCCCCAACTCATGCACAAAAACCCGCAAGCCGTCATGGAGGCCTACCTCGCCATGACCAAACCCGACATCGCCCAGCTGTGGGCCGCCGCCCAACAGGGCTGACCCAGGCACCGCCGCGCCACCCAATTACAACAACCATCCAGGAGACCAAAATGACACTCAGCATCTATCTCAACTTCGACGGCAACTGCCGCGACGCCTTCGACTTCTACCGCTCCGTCTTCGGCGGCGACTTCATCCACATCTCCACCTTCTCCGAAGGCCCCGACGACATGCCCGTCTCCGACGAGGACAAAGACCGCATCATGCACGTCTCCCTCCCCATCGGCGACAGCGTCCTCATGGGCAGCGACACCTCCCCCACCTTCGGCCCGCCCCACCAGGCCGGCAACAACTTCTCCGTCTCCTGCCACCCCACCTCCCGCGAAGAGACCGAACGCCTCTTCAACGCCATCTCCGCCGGCGGCACCGTCACCATGCCCCTCGACGACATGTTCTGGGGCTCCTACTTCGGCGCCTGCGTCGACAAATTCGGCATCCCCTGGCAGTTCAACCACGACATCCAGCAGGAATAAACCCTCCCCCGTTACCGCCGCTTGCTGTTGTCGCTTATCTGGGCGGTCGGCCGCAAGCGGCCTCCCTTGTGCGGGGGGATTCCCCCCGCAACGCCCCCCTCCGTCTAGCCACCGTGGCTACTCTTTCCCAGCAAAATGTCTAGCCACCACTGTCTCCCCCCACTAACCACTAACCACTGCCGTTCCGACCTCTGCAGTTCCAATGACATTGCCTTCCGATAAGCACGACGAAACGGTCTCTATCCTGGAACCATGGCTCTGCAGGGCCTGCGAACACGTCAATCGCTCCGACGCCCAATTCTGCGGCCGCTGCGGCCGCCCCGTAGACACAACCTGCGCGCAATGCGGAACACACAACCCCGGCGGTCATCAGTACTGTGATGCCTGCGGCGCACCGCTTTACGATACGCCCTCCCCGCATCGAAGCACGCCCGGCCTCACCCGCCGCCTCGGACAGCGCCTACCCGATCCCCGCAAAATGGCGCCCCGGCAGGGGCTTGTCTGGCTCACACCCCACCCCAACTGGCAGTGGTCGCGGCAGTTCCTCAAACAATGGGCCCTCCGCAACCGCTGGGAGCTCCTCGCACTCTTTCTCCTGACCGCCGTCGCCGCCTTCCTGCGCATCTACCGCCTAGAACAGATCCCGGCCGGCTTCCACGGCGACGAGGCCTGGTCCGGAATCGAAGGCCTGCGCATCCTCCAGGAAGGTTGGATCGGGCCCTACTCCACCTCCGCCATGGGCCAGGCCACCGGGCCCTTCTACCTGACTGCACTCCTGCTCTGGCTCTTCGACGTCTCCAGGTTCTCCGTCCGCCTCTCCATGGGCCTCTTCGGCATAGCCACCATTCCCGCCGCCCATCTGCTGCTACGATTGGGGTTCGGCCGCTGGGTCGCCCTCTTCGGCGCCACCGCCCTCACCTTCAGCTACTGGCACCTCCACTTCAGCCGCCTCGGCTTCGGCCTCATCTCCCTCGCCTTCGTCGCTACAATCGCCGCAACCGCACTCCTCTGGGCCATGCGGTCCAAATCGCGCTGGCCCTGGCTGCTGGCCGGCGCCTGCCTGGGACTGGTCCCCTACACCTACTTCGCCTATCCCTTCTTCATAGCTGCCGTAGCCGCCATGCTCGCATACTATATGCTCCTGCATCAAGAAGCGCTTCGCGGAAAACTGACATCCCTGGCCTTCTTCGCCGCCGGCTCCCTCATCGTCGCCTGGCCGGTCATCTCCCTCATACTCGACTCTCCCGACAAATACTTCGTCCGCATGTTGGGCGGGTCGGTCGGAAACTACCGCGAATTCTCGGAGGCAGGAGGCACGTGGGAAAGTGTGGAATTCCTGGCGCAGCGCGCCTGGTACGCACTGAAGTTTCTCTTCGCAAACACGAGACTTGACTTTGTGGACGGTTTAGGCGGGAAGGGGGCACTGGATCTTGGGACCGCAGTGCTGGCATACGTGGGGCTGATCGTAGCGATAAAAAGGTGGCGCAGTCCGCCTCATCTCTTTGCCGTGCTGGCCCTGTTCTTCAGCCTGCTGGCCTTGGTCGTGACCGAACCCTCCAGCGGCGCCATGCGACGCACCATCATCGCCATTCCCTGGGTCTTCGGTCTGGCCGGAATCGGCGCCGTATCTGTCTCCGACACGCTCCGCCGCCGCTTCGGCAAATGGGGACGCGCCCTCGCCACCGCCGCCGTCGCCACTGTCCTCCTTGTGGGCGCAATCTGGAATCTCAACTACTACTTCGTCGAACTACCCCGAGGCCCCGCCTTTAAGCGTACATTTCCCCAATACTATTTCGAAGCCCTCGACACCGTCAACGCCTTCCCTGATCCAGGCACCATCTACTACTATTCCGGCCAGCGTAGCTTCACTTACGAGACCATCCGCTTCCTCTACGCGCATAACCGCGGCATAAATCGGTCCCGCGAATTCGGCGCCTTCGACCTCCGAAAACTCGACCCCGGCCCCGTCACATACCTCCTCGAGGGCCCCTACATGCAGGAAATCGACACAATCATGGACATGTACCCCGGCGGCCAGCTCATCGTCCACGACAGCACCCACCCCCTCTACATCATCTACCACCTCCCCGGCTAACCGACCGCAACACCCCAACAAACTCACCCCACCCCCCAGCCCTTACCCCTGCACCTCGCGCCCCCAATCCGCGCCGCCTGCCCCTTCCTCCCTCAAAAGTCCTGTAGGGGCAGGCCTTGTGCCTGCCCTCTTCGCCCCTTCGCGACCCTCCGCGGACAAGAAAGCTGTTCTTCGCGCCCCTTCGCGTGCCTTCGCGGAAAACGATGTACCCCGTGGACAAAAAAAACCGGCCCCCGCGCCCCTCCGCGGCAAGACCAGTCTTCTGCTCCTCCACCTCCCAGTGCTAACGTCGCTGTCCGCACCAGCCCACTGACCACTGACCACTGACCACTAACCACTGCCGTTAAGGCTCATACGCATACACCACTGGCAACGCGGTAATCTCCGTCACCGCCGCATCCGTATGCCGCACAACATACGCCCGGCCCGTCCCACAATCCCCGAACCCGTCACACGAGATCTCCCCAATCAGCCCCCCTAACCCCCGCGTCCCGCTCAACACCTCCCGCAGCCTGGCCCGGTCAATATAAAGCGTCTCTCCATCCACCACCGCCACCGCCTCAATCGCCCGCAGCAGCAGCGTCGTCGCATCATACGCATGCACCATCGAAGCCGACGTCGGCGCCTCCCCGTACCGCGCCACATAATCAGCCACCACCTCCTCGCCGCTCTTCCCCGTCGCCTCATTCACATTGCCCCCGAACTGCAGCTCAGGCACGACCACATAGAAGCCCAACACCTCCGGCGCCGCCAGCAGCAGCGAGTCCGGCCCGATCAGCGCCACCTCCTCCAGCCCTTCCACCTCGCTCGCCTGCCGCGCAATCGCCGCCGCCTCGTCCGGAAAGACCGGGAAGAACAGCCCCTCCGGCCTTTCCGCCGCAATCCGCCCGAGCACCGGCACCATGTCGCTCTCCCCCTTGCCGATCTGCGCCGCCGCAACCACCGCACCCCCCAGCCCCTCGAACGCCGCCGCAAACGCGCCGGCAAAGCCCTTCGTGTACGGGTCCCCGTCATCGACCGTCGCCATCCTGCGCAGACCCAGCCCGTGATAAGCAAACTCCGCCACCGCCTGCCCCTGGTGCAGATCATTGCTCGCCGTCCGGTAATACCCCGCATGGCTATGCTCGCCCGCATTGCCCCGCAGATCCGACGTCAGCGACGGCGCCGTATTCGAAGCCGAGATCATCACCAGCCCCGCCTCGCTCACAATAGGCGCCGCCTCAACCGCCCCCACCGAACACGAAGTCCCGATCACGCCCACCACGCGCCGGTCGCCCACCACCGTCTCCGCCGCCGCCCTGCCCCCTTCCGCAGTGCACAGCGTATCCAGCCCCGCGCCCATCGTCACCCTGTGCCCCAGTATCGGCCCGTAATCATCCACCGCCAGCGCCACAGCCCGCTGCCTCGGAATCCCCCGCACCCCAATCCCCGTCAACACCTCCAGCGACCGGATCTGAATCGCCTCCCCCGGCCCCACCACAACCACCCCCAGCGGGCTCTCTGGAACGCACCCGCCTCCCAGCACCAACCCCAAAACCAGCGCCGCCCACCAAACCAGCCCCCGCCCCCCAACAGCAACCGTCTTCATCATCCAATCTCCCCTCACCCTGACCGGCACCCATCACCGACCCCAAAAGTTTCCCTTCGCGTCCCTTCGCGGATCAAAAAAGAACCCCTCCACAGAAGGACCACCTTCCCCCTCCCGCACTAGGTCTCGTTGACATTTCGTCTGAGCCAGATCAGTGTGGAAGCAAAATGCAAGAAAGCGATGAAACGACGTGCGAG
>JAPOVP010000178.1 GCA_026708085.1 Caldilineaceae bacterium | reverse complement strand
GGAGCCCCCGCACAAGGGAGGGCCGAATAGGCCCGACCGCCCAGAACTGCAGTGATCAGTGGTTAGTGGTCAGTGGTTAGTGAAACTGAAGTGATTACCTATTATTTGGAGATGACGAGCGCGGGGGCGCTGCGGCCGGCGCGGGCGCCGGCGGAGCCTTTTGCGGTGCGGCGGGCGGAGGCGGCGTTTCCGGCGCTGAACCGTTTTTTCTATACTGAGGTGGGGCGGGCGTATTCGTGGACGACGCGGTTGCCGTGGACTGAGGAACAGTGGCAGGCGTGGGTGGAGCGGCCCGAGGTGCAGACATGGATCGGGTATGTGCGCGAGACGCCGGCGGGCTATTTTGAGTTGGATGCGCAGCGTGAGAAGGGAACTAAGCAGGTTGAGCTGGCCTATTTCGGTCTGTTGCCGCCCTTTGTTGGGCGGGGCGTTGGAGGGGCGTTGCTGACGGAGGCGATCCGGCGGGCGTGGGCGCTTGGCCCGCAGCGGGTCTGGGTGCACACGTGTACGCTGGACCATCCGGCGGCGTTGCCTAACTACCAGAAGAGGGGGTTTCGCATCTATGATCAGAAGAGGAATGCGGAGTGACGTTTTCTTTCTCCTCGGGATTTTCTTTCTTGTCGTTCTGTTCAGGCGGGAAAGAGGAAAGCTGCTTTCGTCCTCGCCAAGTGTGGGGGAGTGGGGCTGGCTGGGGCCGGAGCCGCTGGTCGACAGGCACAGCGCGGATTTGGTCATGTCACCTTCGTTGCCGCGGCGGGGGAACTGGCTGACGCGTGCAATCGGCCGGCTGTTGTACAGGTTGCTGGGCTGGCGCATCGAGGGCCAGTTGCCGGACGTGCCCAAGCTTGTGATCATCGGCGCGCCGCACACTTCGCACTGGGATGCGGTGCTGGCGGTTGGGTTCTTTTTGGCCACCGGGCTGGATTGCAGGTGGATGGTCAAGAGAGAGGCCTGCGATCACGCCTTGGGCGGTCTGATGCGCTGGATGGGCGCCATACCGGTGAATCGCCAGGCACCCGGCGGTCTGGCGCAACAGGTTGTCGACGAAATGAACCGGAGCGAGAAGTTCGTGCTGGTTCTGACGCCGGAGGGGACGCGCAAGAAGGTAGAACGTTGGAAGACCGGCTTCTATCGTATTGCTCTCGGTTCGGGGACGCCTATCACTTTGGCCTATGCCGACTTTGAACGGCGGGTCGCGGGTATCGGTCCGACAGTTTACCCGAGCGGAGATATGGAAACGCAGATCGAAGAGATTCAGGCCTATTACCGCGGGATCCCGGCTCGAAATCCGGAGTGGTTTTGAACTGCAGTGGTCAGTGGTCAGTGGTCAGTGGTTGGTAATACTTTTGAGGTGGGTTGATGCGGGCGGTTGGGAGTAGTGTGCCGCGTTTTGATGCGGCGGAGAAGGTGACGGGTGAGGCTGCGTATCCGGCGGATATCGACCTGCCGGGGCAGGCGTGGTTGAAGATCGTCTTTGCCGGTGTGCCGCACGCGCGTATAGTGCGGATGGATACGGAGCGGGCGGCGGCGGCGGAGGGCGTCATCGCGATTTTGACGGCGGCGGACGTGCCGGTGAACGAGTACGGTCTGGTGATGCCGGACCAGCCGGTGCTGTGCGGGCTGGGGAGTTCGCCGCAGGCGGAGGTGGTGCGCTGGGAAGGGGACAAGGTGGCGCTGGTCGTGGCCGAGACGGCGGCGCAGGCTGGGGCGGCGGCGCGGCTGCTGGAGATCGAGTATGAAACGCTGCCGGTGATCACGAGCACGGAGCAGGCGCTGGCGGCCGGCACGCCGCCGCTGCATCCCCACCCTTTCAGCAACTTTCCCTACCCGGAAGGGCGGGACAGAGGGTCGAATCTGCTGGTGACGCATCGCTTGCGCTGCGGGGATATCGAGGCCGGCTTTGCACAGGCCGACGTGTGCGTGGAGGGCGTATACAGCACGCACCCGCAGGAGCACGCCTATCTGCAACCGGAGGCGGGCCTCGCGCACGTGCGCGGCGACGGCCGCATCGAGGTGATCGTGGCGGGGCAGTGGATGCACGAGGACCAAGAACAGATCTCGCATGCCCTCGACCTGCCCACGAGCCAGATCGTTGTGCGCTACCCGGCCGTTGGCGGGGCATTTGGCGGGCGGGAGGATATGTCGATCCAGATTCCGCTGGCGCTGGCGGCGTGGAAGACGGGCCGCCCGGTGAAGACGGTGTGGAGTCGGGAGGAGTCGATCGTCGGGCACCACAAGCGGCATGCGTTCGTGATCCGGGCCAAGTGGGGGGCAACGAAAGAGGGCAAGGTGGTGGCGGCGCAGATGGATCTGACCAGCGATTCGGGCGCTTATGCCTACACGAGTACCAAGGTGTTGGCGAACGCCACGCTGATGTGCCTGGGCCCATATGAGATTCCGAACGCGCACGTGGACGCGCGCACGGTCTATACCAACAACTGTCCGGGCGGGGCATTTCGCGGTTTCGGCGGGCCGCAGGCGCATTTTGCGGCTGAGATGCAGATGGCCAAGCTGGCGCACGCCCTGGAGATGGATCCGGTGGAACTGCGGATGCGCAATATTTTGCGCGACGGCTCGCTTCTGGTTACCGGCAGCCCGATTCCCGAAGGCTGTACGACCGAGGAGGTGCTGGCGGAGGCGGCGCGGCAGGGCGGCTGGCAGGCGCGCGACGGTCAGTGGTCGCTACCGGCTGCCGGGGCAGGCAGCAGGCCGCCGGAGAATGGCAACGGGCTGCTGACCACGAGCCTAGATTCTTCCGGCGGCGGGATCGCGCGGGGCCGGGGGATCGCCGTCTCCTACAAGAACGTGGGCTACAGCTTCGGTTTTCCGGAGCACTGCACGGCGTGGGTGGAGCTGCACGGCGGGGAGACAGTTGAGCGGGCGCGGGTGGGCTGCGTGGGCGCGGAGGTGGGGCAGGGCGCGCACACTGCTTTCATACTTATGACCGCGGAGATGCTGGGGCTGTCGCCGGAGCAGGTGGAGCTGGAGGCGGAGGACACGGACGTGACCGGCTCAAGCGGCAGCAGCTCGGCCAGCCGCATGACCTTTATGGCGGGCAACGCGATTCAGGGCGCGGCCGAGCAGGCGATGGCGCTGTGGCGGGATGAGGAACGGCCGGCGCGGGCCGAGTTCGTCTATCATCCGCGGGCCACGACCCCATTTGACCGCGAGACTGGCGCTTGCGATCCCAACATCACCTACGGGTATTGCGCGCAGGTTGCGGACGTGGAGGTGGACCGGGAGACCGGGCACGTGACGGTCAAGCGGTTCGTGAGTGTCAACGACGTGGGCAGGGCGATCCATCCGCAGCATGTTGAGGGGCAGATCGAGGGGGCGGTGGCCCAGTCGATCGGCTGGACGCTGCTGGAGAACTATTTGCAGGAGGGGGGCGTTACGATCACGCCCCAATTGAGCAATTATCTGATCCCCGGCGTGGCCGACGTGGCCGAGGAGATCGTGCCGGTGATCCTGGAGCTGCCGGACCCGCAGGGGCCGCTGGGCGCGCGGGGGATGGCGGAGATGCCGTTTCTGCCGACGGCGCCGGCGATCGCGGCGGCGCTGCACGATGCGCTCGGCGTCTGGTATGATGTGTTGCCATTTACGCCGGAGACGGTGTGGCGGGGTATGGCTGCCAGCGAAGGGACGCCGGCGGCAGGTGGCTGATCTGGAGCGCAGGTGATGGCCGGTAGGAGCAGCGACAACCGCGTCAACAACCTCATCTGGGGCGTGTTGCTGTCGCTGGCGGGAATCGGGCTGCTGCTATTCAACCTGGATGTTTTTGTCCAGTTTGAACCCTATGTTCAGTTCGGGGCGGCGGCGCTGTTGGGCCTGCTGGCGCTGCTCTTTGTGGGCGGCTATCTTTCGGCCCGCGATAGCTGGTGGCGGCTGATCCCAGGCTGGACGTTGATCGCGCTGGCGGCGATGGTCTACCTCACTACTTTACCGGCGCTGGACCAGCGCATTACGGCCAGCGTGCTGTTCGTGGGCCAGGCGATTGCGTTCCTTCACATCTATCTGCTGGACCGCGCGGACCGCTGGTGGGCGATCATCCCGGGCGGGTTCATGTTGATGCTGGGCGGGACGATCGCCCTGAGCAGCATTACCGAATCGCCGTCCGTTCTGGGCACTTTCCTCTTCATTGGCCTGGGGGCCGTCTTCTTTCTGCTCTACCTGCTGGGACAGCGGTGGCAACTGTGGTGGGCGCTGGTGCCGGGCTCTGTGCTGGTGCTATTGGGCCTCTTTCTTTTTTCGGTTGGCCTCGGTCAGGAGAATCTTCCGCTGCGTTTGTGGCCGGTGCTGCTGCCCTTGCTGGGTGCGTGGTTGATATGGCGGGCGACGCGTCCGCTGCCCAGCAGCAAGTTGAATGTGGATGCCGCGCCGAATCAATCGCGGGCGCGCAGTCAGAGTTCCGAGAGCGTTGCGCGTGCGCGCAGACTGGGCGAGTACGGCGGTCCTGCTCCGGGCGCGGCGGTGGAGGTGTTGCCGGACCCGGAGGAAGCGCAGTGAACGGCGGGGGCGGATAGTGGACAAGAGGAGCCGATAGCCCTTATCATGGCAGTCTGATCTGCAGGAGACAGTGGAGTCATAAAATGGAATTAGGCAGTTTTTCGGTCAGCCTTGCAGTCAAGGATATTGCGGTCTCGAAGGCCTTTTACGAGAAGCTCGGATTTGAGGAGTTCGGGGGTAACGCAAGCGAGGGCTGGCTGATCATGAAGAGCCCCAGCTGCGTGATCGGCCTGTTTCAGGGGATGTTTGAACAGAATATTCTGACGTTCAACCCGGGCTGGGACAGTTCCGCACAACCTCTTGACAGCTTTACCGATGTCAGGGAGATCCAGGAGAGGCTGAAGGCGGACGGGATCGAGTTTGCCAGCGAGGCTGACGAAACGACAACGGGGCCGGCGAGTTTTGTGATCGTGGACCCCGACGGCAATCCGATCCTTGTGGACCAGCACGTATGAAACGGCAGTGGTCAGTGGTTAGTGGTTAGTGGCTGCGGGGACGGGTGGCTGGTGACAACAGGCTGGTGACAACAGGATTTTTGGAAAGGGATGGTTCTTATGTCTGAATTTGTTCTTACGCTGGTGCAGATGGACTGTTTGTCTGGTGAGCCGGAGCGGAATTTTGAGCGGGCGGAGGCGTTTGTCGAGGATGCGGCGGGGCGGGGCAGCGATCTGGTGGTGCTGCCGGAGCTGTGGCACAGCTCTATCGACCTGGAAAACGCCAGCCGTTACGCTTCGCCGCTGGCGGCGGAGGCCGGTGATGGCGGCTGGTTCGGGCGGTTCGCCACGCTGGCCAGGGACAACCACGTCTGGCTGACCGGGTCGATGCTGGAGAGCCAGGACGGGCAGTTTTACAATACGATGGTGCTCTACAGCCCGGAGGGCAAGCTGGCGGCGTCCTACAGGAAGATGCACCTATTCCGGCTGATGAACGAGGACCAGTACCTGGCGCCGGGTGAGTCAGGCACGATGCACGAGCTGCCATGGGGCTGCGCGGGGCTGGCAATCTGCTATGACCTGCGATTCCCGGAGCTGTTCCGGCGCTATGCGCTGGAGGGGGCGCGCCTGGTGATCCTGCCGGCGGCGTGGCCGCACCCGCGGCGGATGCACTGGCGGACGCTGCTGCGCAGCCGGGCGATCGAGAACCAGTGGTTTGTGGCGGCGTGCAATCGCGTGGGGACGGCGGAGGATGTCTCTTTCTTCGGGGCGTCGGCAGTGATCGATCCGTGGGGTGAGACGTTGATCGAGGGCGGGGAGACCGAGGCGCTGCTGACGGTGCGGATTGATCTGGAGACGGTGGATGCGACGCGGGCGAAGATCCCGATTTTTGCGGACAGGCGGCCGGAGTTGTATTGAGGGTGGTGGTTGTGCGGCGGGCCGGATAACTGGCAAGAGCGGGAATTGGGGTTAAGCTGTGATCGAAACATTTGCCCGCTGGGACGTCGCCGATCACCTGCGCACCGAGGAGCATGCCGGCCTCTATCTTGAGGCGGCTTTCGAAGAGGACCTGGGCGACGGGCGTCTGATTTGCGCCGTGCTGAGCGACATTGTCTGCGGCCGCGAAATGAGGCCGTTGGCGGAGGAGATAGGGATGACCCGCGAAGAGTTGTCCGGAGCGCTCTCCGAGAACGGCGATCCTAGCTTTGGTACCGTCTTGAAGATTGTCCGCGCGCTGGGGATGCGGTGGCGCGTCGGCAGTTAGGGCGCTTGCCCAAGCAGGGGTGTGAAAGGAATCCTGTAAATCAGGATTCCTTTTTTGATGGGAACCTCTATAGAATCACCAAGTTTTGGTAAGCACCTCTTGAGGTGTTTCGTAGTACGTCCAACTCTCGTGCAATGAGGGTCCTATCTGCGTCTTGACGCGTGCGATTTGCGAACATGCGCTTGCGGGGCCGATTTTCGAAATTCACTGGGTTTGTCTGGCCGTTGCAGCGAGGCGCGTATCTTCGCTTTTTTTTCCTCAGCGATTTTTCGGTCCTCGGGGGTTAATTGATTGGTGAGTTCGTCAAACTTTCGACGTCCTTTCATCTGAGTAAGCCTTCCTTTCGTAACTCTTCAATGTGCTCATCGCGCAGGTCGTCAGCGATGGGCACGTGCTGGTCGTAAGACCGGCCGTCTCCTCTTTTGCCCAAGCCCAATCAACTGTATAGCCGTCCGTCTGGGAACAGGTGCGTAGAATACTCGAATTGGCCTGCCTGCGCAAGGGGTAATTCAAGCCAGGGTACTGTCTTGAAGATTGTGCGTGCGTTGGGGATGCAGTTATGCGTCGCCGGCCCAGGCGCCGCACAACCTGTGTGGGGAGGGTCGGACTCTTTTTACCTCGCCACAAGGTCGGCAGGCGTATGTCGGGCGATGCGGTACTGGGCTGCCGACGGCGAGGCTGAATTAGAGGCACTCGGGCTCCGTTCGCTGGCCGTGATCTGCAGCATAACCGATGGCGCTGCTGTCGATGCCGCCATGCAGCAGAGAATCGAGACCTGCGGACGCATCGATATACCGGCAAACAGTGCAGCGGCCCGCGGTGGCGGCTCGCTGCAGGGAACCGGCGTCGTCGGCGCCATGCCGAGCTTGGGTCGCGCCGAGGCGACCGAAGCTGCGGCAAGAGAGGCGCCGCACGGGGCGCGCCGGGGTCACTCCTCCTCTACAGGGATATAGATGCCGGAGCCGATGACCATCTTCTCTTCGGATTCGCCAACCTGGAGACTGACGGCGTAGCCGAGCTTGGGGGAACCGGTGTCCTCGTCACCTTCGATGGCGGGGTCGTCGTAGTGATACCGCAAAAACTTCCGCCCTTCGCGGCGTGCGCCTCCGATCAACTCCTCGGCGAACGGCACGCCATTGACGTCGGTCCTGGTCATGTCGGTGGGATTTCCTTCGCGGAAGGGCTCGGTGCCGTGAAACAGGGTGACGCCCCCGCCGCTCACGACATACAGGTAGATGGAGCCTGTCTTCCAGTCCCCTCCTTCGACCCGGAAGGCGTTCTTGATCTCGACGAGGGGGATACCGCCTTCGAACCTGAGGGCCTCCTGGTAGATCCTGGCCGCCTCTTCGACAAAGGTGATGAGTGTCTCGCGGTCCACGACTTCGGAGGCGGTGACCGCCGGCCTGGGGAGATCGGCGATGCGGACTTGGACATTGGAGACGTCCTGCGAGTAGCCGCCGACGAGCACGAACTGTCGTCTGAATGGGACGGCGTATGCGGTCTTCAGCCCGTCGTCGTAGTATTCGACGAAACCGCCGCCTTGTGCAGCGGCTGCCAGGAGTTCCTCGACGACTTTGGTTCCGCGTTCGTCCTCCATGTCAAGCAGGTTTCTGTCTTCGGCGCCACGGTCGTTCCCGTGGGCGTAGACGTTTCCGTTAGTGGCGAAGATGATGAGGAAGGTCGAGCCGGATTTCCAGTCGCCCTCCGTTTTGACCCACTGCTTGAGCTTCGCCGCTGCGTCCAGGTTTATGGCGATCCTTTGGATTTCGGCGTGGGCTGCGAGGACCCAGGCCTTGAGGCTTTCGGCGTCCGTCACCTGGGCGGCGGTTACCGGGCCCATGGCCGGTTCAGCGTCGTCCATGGGGGGTATTGGCTGGCAGGCCGCCAGGGCTATCCCTAACGATGCGACAGTTGCGGTCTTGAGAAATGAGCGTCTGGAAACTGTATGGTCCGTCATGGTCCTTTCCTTTCTGTACGGTGGTGAAGAAGCATTTCCTGTTTGAGCGGGTATGAATTCGTTCAGCGACGCCGCTGTCAACGGTGAGGGTCGCAGCCAAAACTGTTATCAAACTATGGTAACCAGGAGGAAATGTCGGGGGTCGGCTGGAATCGATCCTTCTCTTACGAATTATAAAGTGGAAGACTCCCTTTTTGAAACGAACCCCTACAGAATCAGAGGTTCAGGGGCGTATCTCTTGCGGCGTTTCGTAAGGCGTCCAACTCTCGTGCAATGGAGACGTTATCTGCGTCTAGACGCATGCGATTTGCGAACATGCGCTTGCGGGGCCGATTTTCGAAATTCGCTGGGTTTGTCTGGCCGTTGGAGCGAGGCGCGTATCTTCGCCTTTTTTTCCTCGACTATTTTGCGGTCCTCGGGCGTAAGTTGGTCAGTAAGTTCGTTGAGTTTTCGATGTCCTTTCATCAGAGTATACCCTCTCTTCGCAGTTCTTCAATGAGCTTGTCGTAATGCCGGTCGTTTCCTCTGCTTGTCCCCCAATCAACTGTATGAACGTCCGTCCGGGATCAGGTGCTTAGAGTACTTGAATTGGCCCGCCTTTGCAAACGGCAGTCCAGGCTTTGGTAGCGTCTTGGGGATTGTCGGTGCGTTGGGGATGCTTTTGGGCGTCGCCGGTCAGGACGCCGCCCGACCTGAGTCGGGCGGGTCCAGATCCCTCTAACCCGCGAGAAAGTCGTCGATCGCTTTGCGGGCGATGCGGTACTGGGTGCCGATGCGTTTGGCCTGGAGGGAGCCGTCGTCGATTAGGGCCTGGATGTCGGCGGGGGCGACCTGGAGGTAGGCGGCGGCTTGCTCGAGCGTCATGACGGCGGGGGCCGCGGGCGGCTGGGGTGGCGTGGGGGGCTGGGGCGTTGCGGGCGCGTTGGGCGCGGGTGCGCCGGGCTGTGGTGCGCCTTGCTGGGGGTTCATGGCGTTGGTGATCATGCCGGCCATGCCGGCGCCGAGGCCGATTCCGGCGCCGAGGCCGAGGCCTTCGCCGGTGCCGCCGGCGCCGCCCGGTTGCTGGGCGGCGTCGCCCAGGGCGCGGGCTGTTTTGAACTGCATGTAGGCGGCCATGTCGCCGATGGCGCCCATGCTGGCGCGTTCGTCGATGGCTTTGGCGGTCTCCTCGGTGGGGCTGATGGAGACGATGCGGAACTGTTTGAGCGCGAGGCCCATGGCGGTGAAATCGTCCTGCAGGGTGGCGCGCATGGCGGCGCTGAGCTCGTCGAAGAGACGGGGCAGGTCGAGAATGCTGGTCATGTTCTCGCCCCACATGTCGGTCATGCGGCTGATGATGGCGCTGCGCAGGAAGTCGTTTATCTGGCCGGTGCGGTACATGCCCTGGGTGCCGACGAACTGGTCGACGAAGCGCTTGGGGTCGGCGATCTGCATGGTGTACTGGCCGAAGCCGCGCAGGCGCACGAGGCCCAGGTCGGTGTCGCGCAGGGTGACGGGCTCGGGCGTGCCCCACTTCATGTCGGTGAATTCGCGCATGTTGGCGAAGAAGACCTCGGCGGTGAATATGTCCTGGCCGCCTGTGCCTAATCGCAGGAGTCCGGACAGGATGGGCAGGTTGGCGGTGGTGATGGTGTGGCGGCCGGGTTCGAACAGGTCGAGTGATTTGCCGTCGCGGTAGAAGACGGCGCGCTGGCTTTCGCGCACGATAACCTGGCTGCCGAAGCGGAAGTCGCCCGAGCCGACCTCGGGTACGCGTACGACGAGTTCCTGCGCGCCCTGATCCGGCGCTTCGATTACGTCAATGATTCTTGCCATCAGTTTTCTCCTGTCTTTCGGACGCGGGCGGGCGGCTATTCGCTGTCGGCCGCGGTAGTTATCGTTTGGCTGCGCGTGTCAAAGAGCCGCTGGAGCTCGGTCACGGTGTCGTTGACGGCTTCGATGGCGGGGCCGACTGCTTCGCGATCGGCCGCGCCGGCCTCCAACGCGTCGATTCTCTGGCTGATCTCCTGGGCGCGCTCGGCCAGGGCCATGTCGAAGCGGTGGAGGGCGTTGAGCTGTTCTTCCTGGATTTTGACGGCTGCGAAGAGGCCGGCGTAGCCGTAGCTGGCCGTTTTGATGCGGTCGATGAGCGTTTGCAGGCGCTGGATGGCGCCGTCGGCGTCATCGATCCAGGCCAGGCCGCCGCTGCGGAGCAGTTTCTTCTGAACGTCGTAGAGGCGCTGCTTCTCCTGCTCCAGTTCGGTTATCAGGAGCTGGCGCAGGCGGTGGTCGGCCTCGCGGCGCAGCTCCTTATCGGTGTATTCTTGCACCAGCGGCAGCCCCTTGAGCACGCGCTCGATGGCTCCCATATTCTCATCAGCTTTTTCCACGAAGGAATCGGTCATTTTTGTCCTCTTGTTCGGCCGGTTTTCGACGCGTAGATCAGACGGGGCGAATTCCGGTCCCGCTATGTGATGGATTCAGAGCGTTCTAAATACATTACGTTGCGCTGGTCATCCGGGTTGCGGCGCGCTGGGTCAGGAAGACCTCGCTGCCGCAGTAAGCGCACTGGATCAGTCCTTTGCCGGCCAGCTCGAGTTCGCCGCCGCAGTTGGGGCAGTTGCGCCCGTCGGTGAGCTTCTGGCTGTCGACGCTATAGAGGAGGCCCTCCTCCCAGTTGATGGCGCCGCTGAAAAGCTGCTTGCCGACCAGGCTGCGGATCATGTCCTCGACGGTCTCGCGCGGTTGCTGCAGCTCGACGATGATCTCCTGTACACTCACCTGGCCCTGGGTGAGGACCATGTTGAGGATCTTCTTCTCCTGCGCGACCTGCGCGAATTCGGTCAGCTCCTGCTGTCCTTTGCGCCAGAGATAGAAGCCGATGCCCAGCAGGGGCGCGCACACGATCAGCGCCAGGAACAGGCCCAGCGCGATGCCGCCGGCGGTCGTGCCGGAGGTTACGACCGCTACGGTCCAGCCGAGGAAGAGAACGGCTGATATTGCCATTGTTGCCAGGCCGACGATGCGGCCGCCACCGCGCATAGTTCGCTCCTTATTGCTGCCGAGGACGCGCTGCAATCACGTGCCGCGCCGCAGTCTCTTGGTGAGAAGTCATTTCCTATTTCGATCTCTGAAAGAGAAAAAATATAGGACTCAGATGCTTAATACTACAACCGCACATTGATCGAAAAGTGTTCCATCGGCGATAATGAGAGAAAGCAAGCCGAGCTGGAGGAACTATGGAACTG
>JAPOVP010000031.1 GCA_026708085.1 Caldilineaceae bacterium | reverse complement strand
TGTCAACTGGCGAGGTGGCAAACGTCTCTATCCCTGCGCAAACTCCGCGGAAATCGCATCCCCATCGGCCTCTAGGGGTGGCAGCTCCTCAAGACTGGTCAGCCCAAAATGCTGCATGAACTGGTCGGTTATCGCGTAACGGATTGGCCGGCCAGGTCCTTCCAATCGGTCGAACTCCTCCACCAGGCCCTGCTGCAGCAGATTACGCAGAACCCCGGAACAGTCTACGCCTCGCACCGCCTCCACCTGCGCCCGCGTCACCGGGTGCAGATAGGCGATAATGGCCAAGGTTTCCAGGGCTGGTGCGCTGAACTGCACCCGCAAATCCAGATTGAGAAAATCCTCCACGACCTGGGACGCGGAAGGGTTTGTTACAAGCAGAACGCGACCGTCGCGGCGCTGCAGGCGCAGCCCCCGATTCTCCTCCTCATACTCCTGCTGCAAGGCGGCCAGCGCTTTGGTCACCTCCACTTCAGGGCAACCTGTCGCTTGGGCAAGCTGCGCCGGCGTAACCGGGTCCCCCGCCACGAACAGCAGGCTCTCCAGAATGGCGCTCAACTTCACGCTTCCCACTCATCCTCAAAGGGCAGATGGCGCATACGTACGTCCAACTTGCCGAGCCGCAAACCCATATCCTCTTCGACAATATCCCGCGTCGATTCTACAACCTCGTCCGTCTTCATCGGCACGTCGATATTGGGCGCGGTCTCGACCTCCAACTGAATGTCAACCGCATTGCCGCGGGATTTCACGTCCGGAAACACCGTAATCACATCGGCAAGCTGGTCCAGATGCCAGGTCAGGCGGCGGGCGATACTCTCTGTGTCCAACTCCACCGAGCTGCCCTTGACCGTCTTCATGCGCACCCCGCGCTGGCGGTGGGGCCACAGCTCCAGCCACAGCAGGCTGCCAAAAATGAGCACCGCGACCGAGCCCACTGCCACCTGGCCGATCAGGTAATTCATGCTGTTCGCCTGCTGTTGCGCGCGCAGAAACTCCTGGGCCACCGACAGACCGCCCACGAGCGCACCAAAAGTCCTGTCTGGAAATACCGCCGTATAGACAATGCCCGCCAGCAGCGCCAGCCAAAGTACAACGACGACGATTCGATTGAATACGTTGATCACGTTCGGTTTCGGGTCCGAAATGAACTCACTTGTCTCCGGTTGTCCGTTCGTCAGGCGAAAAAGGACGGACTACTGGAAACGTAACCTCCGCTTTCAGCGCTGCAAAAGACTCTAACGCTCTTCGATTATACATTACAGCGATATACGCCGCGAAGCAAAAGATTTAGCGTTTCCTCCTCCACGCGCCGATGAAAGTCAACGACGCCAGCACCAACCACAAGAGCCCGCCCGCCAGGCTGAGCCCCAAGCTGGTCAGCCAGGCAGTCGGCATGTATGAGAATACGACCTCGCTCTCGCCGGCCGGCACAGGAACCCCGCGAAACAGAACATTGGTCGGGACGACGTCCACCGCCTCGCCGTTGACCGTGGCACGCCAGCCGGGAAAATAGGCATCCTTCAATACGAGAAACGCCGGCCGTTCGGAGCTTACGCGGATGACGATCCGCTCAGGCGCGTACGAGATGATGGACACCGCCCCTTCGGCTGCTGGCGACCCGTCCATGTCCACAAGCCCCCACTCCGCCACCGCCTCGGCGCTGGCCTCGACGACCGCCGCCTGGGCGGCGCCGTCCACAGCCATGTTCCGCAGTTCCGTTACCGCCTCGTCAAGCGATGACACTCGACGCACACTCTCGACCAGTTGAGCCCGCCCGTTGCCTCCGCGCCGCTCGTAGATCTTGACGTCGCCGCTGTGTACGCGCTGAAAGCTGCCGCGGTCGCTGGGAAGCAGCGGTACGAACGTATTTGTGCGCTCGTCGATGAGTGTAACCGCCTGCACCGCCAGCCCGGTGGAGGCAGGACCTTCTACCAACGAAATCTCCAGCTGCTCCGGACGGGCGGCTTCCGGTAGGGTAAAGCGAGCCAGGTACTCCTCCTGCCCTGTTTTCCCGTCACGAAAAACAACGGAAGCCTCCCCGCTGCCGGCAAACGCTGGCTGGAGTCCCGCCGTCTCAAAGGCGCCTCCCCCACTGCCAGCGAGCAACCTGCCAATGGCGAGCCGCTCCCCACCGACCAGCGCAGTTACTTCCGCCACGGGCTGATCTGCGGCACCAGCTTGGTGCTCGTCCGCGTCTGAGGTTACATAACCGATGACATCCACCGCGGTCGCCTCGAAACTGTGCGGCACGTCAACCGTCAGGCGAGCCCCGCCTCCAGACTCTTCACCAACCGAACTGCTCGCGCCGTCACCATTGAGAGTCGCTCCGATCTGCCGGTCGTAATAGACACCGTCGAACCACAGATCTCGTAATTTGTCGGTAACGACAAAGCGGGCGTCCATCAGGTCGAGAATGTGGCCACTTGGAATGGTCTGCAACTGTTCACGCACGCGGCCGTCAGGTACCAGCTCATCCGGCGGAATCAGCAGCGACAGAAATGCGTTGTAGCGCTGCAACGGAAGCACGCCGCCGTCGAATCCGTCCACAGTGGGGATGCGCCACTGCAGAGACAGGTTCGGCGCCAGAATCTCCTGGGACTTGAGCGCGATGATGAACTCTGTGAAAGCGGCCTCGCTGACCTGTGGACGCGCCCCGCCGCGCAAAATGCGCCGCCAGTCGGACATGTCTCCCGGGTCGAACGTGATATCGCTGATGCTAAGCAGTCGCCCCGCGGCCGCCGGGTGAAGCGCCCGCTGAGGCTCCGTCAGCAGGTGGGCAGACGCGGTCCGTACGTCGTAGACGGCCTGGGGCGCGGTCGGCTCTGTATGCGGCAGCGCACGCGCCGCCAGCAGCAGATCGAGCGCCAGGATCGCAAGCAGCGCCGCGCCGGCGGCTTCAGACAGGCGCAGCGAGACCGCCTTACTGCCGCCGGCGTTTCTTAACCTGTGCCAAAGCCACTCCGCCCCGATTCCTGCCAGCACAGCCAGCCCCAGTGTATAGAGCATCATCCAGCGGGCAGGCGTACGGAACAGATCATAGCCGGGAATCACATGATAAAAGAGAAACGAAAATGGGTTCCATCTTCCTAACGCCAGGAACAGGCCCAATCCGGCAAAAAAGATCCCGCACAATGCGGCCAGTGGCCAGTGACCAACTGCCCATGGCCGTCTCCATTCCGTCTCCCGCAAACTGCTGACCACCGCGACCAGGGCCAGCAGCAGCCCCACCACGCCCACATAGGCGACAAACTCCGTGTACCCGAGCGTAGCAAAAACAACGCTCAAGTCGCGCAGTCCGTAAGAGGGCAGCAGCGTCCAATGGAGCAGCAGCGGCCGCAAACTGAAGCTGGTCACATCCACGAAGCTGAGCCCGCCGCTCCGCAGCCCCAACTGGCTCAGTTCCAGCGTAGGCAACAGTTGCGCGGCGGCGAGCAGCGCGCCTAGCACGACCCCCAGTACATAGATGACGAAAGAGGCGGCAAGGTGACCAATACCGCACGAATACGAACGCAGGCTCGTCGCCAGCAGCCATGCACCTACACCGAACAGATTGATATAGGTCGTCTGCGTGTGACCGGCCAGCAGAGTGAGCGCAACAAACAAGGCGAAGGGCAGCAGACAGATCGCGTACTTGAAATAGAATGATGCGAAAACTGAATTACCTGCCGACTCCGCTCGCTCCTCACTCCTTTTCGCTCTTTTCTCCCACAACCACCGTCCTTCCAACGCCCACAGGAGCCACGGCAGCCAGGCTGCGCCGTTCATCTGATTGATATGCCCCAGCAGCCCCCCGTAGAATCCGCTCCCCGCCAGCACCAGTCCGGTCCCAACCGCGGCTAGCCACCCCATTCCCCAGCGCCGCATCAGCGCGAAGCCGCCCAGTGCCAGGATCCAGGCATGGATGGCCCCGCTCCAGTAGAGTTGCCGCGTCACCGGCAACCAGCTCAACGGCCAGTGCAAGGGATAAAGCGCCGCGGCCTGCGGATTGGCAAGAAACGGCGCACCCATGAAGATGTACGGGTTCCAGAGAGGAATGCGGCCCGCGCGCAGCGAGGCGGCTGCATAGTCGCGGTAGGGATAGAAGTAGTGGAGTATGTCGCCGCTGGCCAGTACTCGATCCGTAAACAGGAGTCGGTAAAAGAGCAGCAGGACGAAGAAAGCCAGGATCGACGCGGCCGACAGGGGTACTAGAAAGCGGCGAATCGAACTACAGCGGCTACTGATCAGAAACACCGCAAACAAATGTCCACCGGTGCTCAATCCCTGAAACGGTACTTGATCAGCGTGGCTATGGCCGTAAACCCGTCCCGCCAGGTAAGCTTCTTGCCTTCATGGAACTGGCGCCCGTTGTAGCTGATAGGCGTTTCAAAGATCGGGTAGTTGCGTTTGAGAATTTTGGCCGTCAGTTCGGCTTCAATTTCGAACCTCTGGCTGTGGAGGGTCATCCCTTCGATTACGCCCCGCCGAAAGCACTTGTAGCAGGTCTCCATATCGGTCAGGACGGTGCCGTAAAGCAGGTTGGTAAACCAGGTGACGCCTTTATTTCCGATCGTGTGGGCAAGGCTCATCGCCGCACGCGGGCCGCCGAGAAAGCGGCTGCCGTAGACAACATCGGTGCGCCCCTCCAGAATTGGGGCGAGAAGTCTGACATAGTCTCCAGGATTGTATTCAAGGTCGGCATCCTGCACGACGTAAATCGCGCCGGTCGCAGCCTCAAAACCCGTGCGCAATGCCGCACCCTTGCCACCGTTGCGTTCATGATAGATGATTCGCAAATCTTCCGGCTTTTCCCCCTGTAAGCGGGCCAGTATATCCCGCGTGCCGTCGGTGGAGCCGTCATCAACGATGATGATCTCTTTTTCCAGTTGGACGGGGTTGCCGTTCATATCCGTCGCGCCGTCGGCACTGACTGTAAGGTCGACAGCACGCACGCGGCGGATTATCTCCTCCAGTGTGCCGATTTCATTGTAGACCGGCATGATGATCGAAAGTCGCGTCTCAGCCGGCGCGCCATCGGAAGATTTCATAGTTGGGCGGTCGCTCATGACCGTTCACACCATTGATGGGACCCGGTCACAGGAGTCAGGCTATTCACCGGCCTGATGGGCAAGAATGATCGCTTCGGCCACAGCCTTCATTGGCTTGCGGTTGTTCATACTCATCTTCTGAATTCGCCGAAAGGCTTCGGCTTCATTCATGTTCTGCAGCTGCATTAGTATGCCTTTCGCCCGCTCAACCGCCTTTCTGGTCTCGAGTGTCTCCTTCAGGTCATCGATCTCATTCTCCAAAGTTCGAAATTCACCGAAACGCGCCAGGGCCACCTCGATCGCGGGGGTCAGATCGTTTTCGCGGAACGGCTTGACCAGATAGCTCGCTACACCGGCCTCCTTGGCGCGCTGAACCAGTTCCTGCTGGCTGTACGCACTCAATAGCAGCACCGGGGCCAGGCGCTCCTCCGTCAGGACCCGAGCGGCCTCAATGCCATCCACGTCCGGCATCTTGATGTCCATGATCACGATGTCCGGCCGCAATTCCCAACTCAGGTTGATGGCGCTCTGGCCGTCACCGGCTTCGCCTACAACCAGGTAACCCAGGTTGGTGAGCATCTCCCGCAGGTCCATCCGAATGAGAGATTCATCATCGGCGATGATTATGCGCGTACGCTCCACGGTTTATCCCTTTCCCGGTCGCCAAATGCGAAGAATCCAAAGTCGGTGGCTGGCGACAATGTCGGCGTCTAGAGGTTCATATTCGATGGTTGGTGCCTCTGCTGGTCTCTGTTCACCGGTCGCATCAGTTAGGCTACGACAGATTCTATGTTGATCGAACGTTTTGGAAAAGTAACAATTGCGCGGGTGCCGCTGTGCGCGCTATCGGCAGCGCCGGTCACCTTTTCAAAATGCAGATTGCCCTTCAGGTCATCAGTGACAAGCGTATGAACAATCTGCAACCCTAAACTGTGGCTCCCGTCCGGGTCGAAGTCGGAAGGCAGCCCTAACCCGTTGTCCAGCAACGAAATGCGTACCTCATCCCCCAGGTCTTCGAGCGCAATGCGGATTTCGCCTCTGTGACGGTCCCGCAGACCATGTTCCATCGCGTTCATCAGCAGTTCGTTGACAACGAGCGCAGAGGCTGTGGCCTGGCTGGCTGGAAGGCGGATATTCGGCCCCTCCAATGAAATCTCCACCTTCTGTCCTGGGTTGACCGTAACCTGCTGGGTCTGTCCCAGGATGCGCTGGCATACGTCGCGGATGTTGATCGGGCGGTGTTCATCCTGGCTCAAGTATTCGTGAATCACCGACATGCTCAGGATGCGGTTGACTGCGTCGGTCAGCTGTTGCTGGCCTTCTCCGTCCTGATATCGCCTGCTCTGAATGCGCAACATGGCGGCAATCGTCTGCAAATTGTTCTTTACCCGGTGATGCACTTCCTGAATCATCGCCGATTTGACCTTCAGCTCGCGCTCGCGCTGCACCGTTTCCGTGGCATTGTGCACCAGCACCAATACGCCATCGACCTGCGGCGCGTCCTCCGTCGGCACCGGATTCGTCCACGGCAGTTGGCGGCGCACTCGTCGCTGCATCTGGTAGAGAGCGCCGCGTGGCGCACGCAGCGGGATTGCAGTCCGTACCCAGACGCGACCGTCTTCGCTCTCTTGACGCGTCTGCACACAGCAGTTGGCCTGCATCGCCTGGGTCACAATCTCTTCGTCCGCATCCTCCAGATCAGAAACTGGTGCGCCCCGCATGTCCGCTACAAGACCGATTGAACGAAACAGGTTCATGGCGATGCCGCTCATGTAGCTGATGCAGAAATGCTCATCTACCAGGTAGATTCCGTCCAGACTGCCGAACCCGCCTGAGATTTCGGCCGTCTCGATCTCACCTTGCACCGCCATTCTTTGCAGCCAGCGTACGGCATTGCGGAATGGCCGCTCGCGCCGCCGGTGCCGCTCATACTCAATCAGATTAGTCTCTATGAGCAGAGCCGCAATCGCCTGATTGACAGCGTTGTGCACGGTGTACACCTGCTGGATTACCGGGGCGCCGCTGCTCGTGCGTTCGGGGGGAATCTTGCTCTCTGCCATCCTGTCTCTGCGGTCTTCCATCAGGGCCCGATGAACCGTTGGCTGGGCAGTAAATGTGTAAGTGCGCCCAGTCATGTCATCCTGGTAAATAGATGAAAGCGAATGGGGCGCAGCGTGCTGGCCAACCAGGATCTGACCAACCGGGACGCGTTGCATCGTAGGCGACTCAATGAACTCAATGTGCGAGGGGGATTCTTCCTGGGGATCCATCAAACAGCAGAGCATTACGTCAGAACGGCTGACGTCGGCCGTGATGGCCAGACCGGCTTCGATCCGATATAGCAGCGCGATATCGCGCTCGGTCAATGAGGAACAGGAGTTGACCCGGCTATCCATCTCTGTTTGTGGGCTTCTCTGTGCCCTTCAAAGCAGCGTCTCTGCCGCTTTCGTCCTCAAATATCACCGCGGGATAAAAAATGCCGTCGTAGAAAAAACCTGTTCCCGACGGCAAGTTAAAAGACGTACGTAAATTGGCAGACTAGTCGGACCACCGGGGCCAGACGGTAATGTGACGGCTCGACCATACTGCGAAAAAGTCGGGGAGAGAGGATTTGAACCTCCGACCTCTTCGTCCCGAACGAAGCGCGCTACCGAGCTGCGCTACTCCCCGTAAAGTGTACAAAAGTATAACGCATGTTGAAATTAAAGGGCAAATTGGGCTGTCGGCAGTTGGGCGGGGTGGCATCCACTTCCGTGCTCTCGGCCATTCACAACCAAATCAAAGCAGATTTCCCGGCCACATTCTCCCCTGGAGTCGTCTTCCTCCAATTCTGATTCAGGCAAGTGAACGGCACATACAATCGCCATCGTTCAATCGCTTTTCCAGCCTCTCTTTGGGGCCGCCCGACAGTTCGGCGATCGTCCACTGGACTTCGTCCCGCGCAAGTTTTCAGATACCCGTCGAATCTCGAGCCGGCAGCATGGGAGGGCGCCTACCCCCTGTTCCCTATTGCCCCGTGGCCCTACGCGTCGGCAGGCGCCTGCAGCGCCGCCAGCAACTCCTCTGCTTCCCGCCTCCTGTCCGCGTCCTCATTGCGAGCGATGATACGCTGGAGCGTCGAGATGGCCCGCGTATCCCCCTCTTTGGCCATCTTGATCGCCATCTCGTCGCGCTTGTCGTGGTAGCTGTTGTCATATTCCCGCTCTTCCAGATCCCATTTCCGCCAGTAGTACTTCAAGTCCAGGTCGGGCCAGTCCGCGTAGACCTCCTCCCATGTGCTCGGTTGGCTGTGCGGTTGCAGACTGCCGGGCGCAATCGGTTCGCTGGCCTTCTGATAGCGGGCGTCCATCGACATGCGCAACCGGTCAGAACTGTTCGGCAGCCCCTTGTGGACCGTCATGCTGTGGAAGATGAGCACATCCCCTTGCTGGAACGGGCTGTATGCCCAGGTGCCCTCGAGCGGGTCGATTACCTCCAACCCCCCAGCCCCCATCGCCGGCTGGAAGTCGTATACGCCGCGTCGATGCGACCCGGCCGCCACCTGCAGTCCCCCCAGTTCGGTAGGCAGATCGCCCAGCGGGATCCAGGCCGTATAGGTGTCAGCAGTACCCTGAATCGGAATGAAGTCCTGGTGCGGCGGCGTGGTGAAGGCTTCGCGCTGGGGGAATATCGTGCGACCGATGATGCGGGGGTGGGGCAATACCCGCTCCTCAAACATGCGCTCAAACAGGCCCATCAAGTTGGAGTGATGCTGGATGGCGTGGAACGCCGGCAACTTATACATGGCATGGTACTTCTGCATGTACTCCGGCTCCGGTTCAACACAGAAACCGTTCAGGTCGGCCACCGCGTCTCCCAACGGCCTGCCGGGCAGAACCCAACCGGCAGCTCTTGCAATCTCAAGGATCTGCATGCGTAAGTCTTCAACTACCTCGGCAGGAAGCAATCCGCCGATAAACAGGTAGCCGTCCCGTTCCATCCGCCTGCGCAGTTCGGCGCCATCGTGCAAGTAATCGGTTGAATCAAGAAATGGTTGCATGGGATTCTCTCCTGTGATACCCGCTTCCAATAGGGCGTATTGAACTGTAGTCTCTTTCCTGGGAGGCCAATCCCGCGTCAGCGCCAGGAATCAAACGGGTTGTGCGGGTCGGTCAACGGCAGGGCCACGCGTGCGCCGGCGATATGCGAAGCGTGCGCAGCCATCGCCCATTCCAGATGGCGACGGGCGGTGCGCCCGTCCAGCAATGGAAACTCCGGCTCGCGGCCATTGAGCATGTCGAGCATCGAGCGGGCCATACGGTGGTGCGCATTGACCCACTTGTAATCGTCCGGTGGCGGTTCAGACGGGATCACCTCCCAGCGGTCGTCATTGAAAAGTCCCGGACTCACCAGCGGGTGGTAATAGATGTCGGGCTGGTTGCTCATCGGGCCCGGCAGCGAGAGCGTCCCGGTCGTGCCGTGAATGTCGATGCGATAGGGGCGCTCCTTGTGATCGCCTTCGTAAGACTCGAAGTCGGCGGCGAAACCCTCATTAAATACGTAATATGCGCGTATGCCATTTCCGGCCACGAGGCCCATCCCCTCCGCGCCCTGCATGAGATCGTCCGGAGTAGCGTCGCGTCCGTCCTGGGTGATGTGGGCGTGACACCAGAGCGGCTGCCCCCAGACCTGCCACAAAAAATCAAAGAAGTGGGGGTACAGGTCGAGAAACAGCTGGTTGCCCCCTTCATGGCCGTTCATGCCGTGGATGCGTGCGAGGCGGGGTTCGCCGATCTTGCCACCCTTGATGAGGGGTATGGCCACATGCTGGATGGGTGGATGGCCGCGCCACGGGCAGGCGACAATGAGGAGTTTGCCGTTCCTCTCGCATGCCGCCACCATCTCATCGACCTGGGCCGGCGAGGCCGCAATCGGTTTCTCGATGTAGATGTGCGTATCGGCGGCCGCTGCGGCCATCGCCAGTTCATAGTGATCGCCGATCTCACGCGTGGCTATCACGGTGATGTCAGGGCGCTCTTCGGCCAGCATCTGCTGGTAATCGGCGTACCCCTTGGCCGCGCCCGTACGTTCGAGCGCCTTCTGACGGCCAGCATCGTCTGGGTCAGCCAGCGCTACAATGTCGGCGCCATCTACGCCGACAAAGGTTTCGTCGACAAAATGGCCGTAATTCCCGCGACCGGTATGTCCGATGATGGCGACGCTGTAGGTCATGGTTCCTCCACTCAATTAGTCTACTTCTCTGTCATCCGAAAACACCGCAATTGCGTTCTAGAAAAGTTGGCAAGTTCAACAGCGTGCAGTTGGTCCGACCATTTCACGACTGTGGACGCCTTCTGGGCGCACGAACAGAGTGTGTCACTGCACGCCTCAGAGTTTCCTTTCTTGAGCATTTCCCCTCGACCTTCATCTTGGACTTCAAAGCCTTCGACCGCTATTGCTGACTTGCGCCGACCCTCTGTCGTCTTCGATGGCCTGCCTCCTCCGCACCGATACAAGATCGTTCTCACAGGCAGAATGGCCTTCGTCTTACCCCAAAGCACCAAACAGCTACTTCGGTCCCAAATCTTGCAGTATGGGCCAAGACAACATTTTCGGTCCGTTGCCTGTGTGGCCTCTTGTCTAAGGATATGTTGGCTCCGCCTTCACCCTCCTGTCCTTCCATTATCACTTTTGGAGCCGACTATGTTTCCGTCAGTTCTGGAACAAACTCATCTTCATATTTCTCAATCAGAACGCCAATAACCTCCATTAACGATGCCAAAGGGTGATTTTCATTTTCGCCCACCAAATCGATTAAGTCGTCTAACACTGCCACAAGCCGTCTATATTCGCTTTCCGCATGGGGAACAAAAACAACGGATGCCACTTTGGGCCATACATCCTGAGCGGTTTCAATTTCTGCGATCATTATCTACTCCTTCCATTTCCCCCTAACATACTCATCGTGCGTCAGTACCGCTCGAATATAGATTCTCTGTCGGTCGTAGTGTATTGCCGCGACGAGCCGCGCTTTATTGCCGCCAATATTGAAAACCGTAAGTCCTCCTACCTGGTCTGCATGAGGAAATCGTGTACGCAACTCGGCAAACGTGTGGAATCTGCCCTGCTTCATCAATCTGTACCAGCGTTCTAGCGATGTCTTGGTATCAGGATGTCTTTTCGCAAAATCGCTTAGTCGCTTTCGCGTTATTACGTGCATAACCTGCTGCTGAGTTTACGTGCTATCACTGCTCAAGAAAAGCTGCGAGAATAGCGCCCATCGAAAGCTATTTCACTGCTGTCGTGACTGCTAAGTCCTTGCCCAAAGGCGCCCATGATTCAGTGTGGCGAAAGATGTTTCTCTCTCCTCGCTTTTGGGCGGTCGGGCCTATTCGGCCCT
>JAPOVP010000192.1 GCA_026708085.1 Caldilineaceae bacterium | reverse complement strand
GTCATCATACCTGTTCTCCTGCTGAAATGCTGGCTCAATTTACCCGGCTATTATTCTATAAATGAACGAGGAGGGCTTGTTGCATCCATCAACCATTCTATCTGTGGTTCATAGTTCCTGCATGACCTGCCCCCGATGTTTGTACCACTTGTTATGTTAGTCCGGCAAGGACTGGGACAGGGTCAGCAGGCAAGAGGGCCTCAGGGGCCGGCGGCCGATGGCCCAGAGAGCTGTGTGGTCTGATCCGGTTGTAAGTCCGCCTGTAGCGCTCCGTCAGCACACGCACCTCCAGCAACGTATAGAAGACCTCTCTGTCCAGCAATTCGTCCCTCAACTTGACGTTGAAACTTTCGAGGTAGCCGTTCTCCCACGGCGACCCAGGCTCGATGTAGAGCGTCCTGGCTCCCACCCGCCCAAGCCACTCACGCACAGCCTGGGCTGTAAACTCCGGGCCGTTGTCCGAGCGAATATGGTCGGGCACGCCTCTCGTCACCATCAATTCGGCCAGCGCCTCTATCACATCGGCAGACCGTATGCCGCGCGCAGCCCGGATCGCCAGACATGCCCTGCTGTATTCGTCGATGACGGTCAGCAACCGTATTCCTGTGCCGTCATGGAGCCTCAGGTGCACGAAGTCGTAGGCCCACACATGGTCCTTCCACGCAGGCCGCAAACGCACACACGAACCGTCATCGGGAAGTTTGTGCCGTGGTTGCGGAGGCCGGTGCTGCCGCCTTGCGCTGGCGGCAGTCGAAGTCAAGAGCAGTTGACCCTCGCACCAGTTCGCAGATGAAGTCCGCCAGGTAAGACGTCTCGAAAGCGTCCGCTTTCTACACGCGGACGCTTCGCTTTAACGTCTCGCCATTCACCGGCAAGGCGTTATGCCAGGGGTGCATTCCAGATTTTTTGGGAGGCGGAAGGGAGGTAGACTTGAGGTAGGAGAAGAGAGAAGATAAGGGGGGAGCAAAATGAATCGGGAAGAGGCGAAGGCATACAGGGGCGAGGTGACGGTCCCATGCGCAGGAGGCAGAGGCGATGGTGCAAGTGCCTGACGAGGGGGAAGGGGTCAGCTATCTGCGTTTTCGCCGGCTCTTGGGGCGAGTCTGTTCCAGGTCAGGTCGAGTTTGAAGAGTTTGTTGTGGAGGCTGCGGACGGCGTTCCACATGGCGTTGCGGGCGGCTACGGTTGCGTCCTTGTCGTCAGCGGCTTGGGCCGTGCGCCAGTTTTCGGCCTGTTGGGCGTGGGTTGCGGCGGCCTGGCGGGCTTCGTCAGCGAGGGCTTCGGCGCCGCTCACGAAGGCGTCGAGGAGGTCTGCGATGGGGCCGGTGTCGTCGACGTCGTCGTAGAAGGTGTTGGTGCGGAACTGGGGCGGGTGGACGGAGCCGTCGGGGTCGCGTCCGGTGTGGGTGGGCTGGATGTGGGGGGTCACAGACAGGAACATGACGGTGCGGCGGTCGGGGAGCAGGTTGCGCACCTGGTGGATTTCGTCGGCGAGGGCGATGCACAGCTGGCCGGCTTCGAGCACTTCGGTGTGGCCGGCGATCATGAATTCGGCCTTGCCTTCGAGGATGAGGAAGATTTCGTGGCCGAGGTCGTGGCTGTGGAGTCTGTCGACCTGGCCCGGTTCCATGTGATAGAGGCGGGCGCGGATTTCCGGGGTTGTGAGTACGTTTTTGTTGACTTCGCGGAAATCATAGACTTCGAAGGGCATGGGGTTCGCTCCTGTGGTGGGTTGGTGTGGCAAGGGCCGGTTTGGGGGGGCCGTTCCCGGCGCTGGCGAAGATGGGCCGGCCGCTTTGTGAACTGTTTTGCTTTGCGACGCCTCTGGTATGATTGTCGTTGAATGGCATATGAAATGCAAGCCGGCGGGGTTGGAATCTTGCCGGTTGTGAATGGTTAACCCGGTCCTACGCGCGCTCTTGGCGGCAGCTTTATGGCGTGCGTTCCATTTCTGAGGAGGGCAGTATGGGCGTCCCTGTAGGTATCAACACGTGGTCCCGTCACGTGAAGGAACTTTACCCGTATCTCGACCAGATCATTCATCCGTTTGATTCGCTGTGGTTACCGGATCACGTGCAGTACAACGGGCACAATGTGTCCGAAGGCTGGACGATGGCGGTGTGGGCGCTGGCGCGCTACCCGGACAAACTGGTGGGGCACGATGTGTTGTGCAACAGTTTTCGCAACCCGGCGCATCTGGCGAAGATGGCGGCGACGGCGCAGGCGTTTTCCGGCGGGCGGGTGGTGATCGGCATCGGTGCGGGCTGGAATGAGGAGGAGTATTTGGGCTACGGCTGGCCGTTTCCGCGGGCGCGGGTGCGCATCGAGCAGCTGGCGGAGGCGATCCAGATTTTGCGGGCGATGTGGACGGATACGCCGGTGAATTTCGCGGGCAAGCATTACCAGCTGGCGAACGGGTATTGCGAGCCGAAACCGGACATTGTGCCGCCGATCATGGTGGGCGGCGGCGGGGAGAGGTATTTGCTGCGGGTAGTAGCGGAGCATGCGGACTGGTGGAACTGGGTGTGCTCGGACGTGGAGACGTATGCGCACAAGCAGTCGGTGCTGAAGGAGCATTGCCGGGCGGTGGGGCGGGAGTACGATGAGATATTACAGGTGATGCACGTGAGCGTGTTGATCGCCGAGAACGAGCGGGAGCTGCAGCGGCTGCGGGAGGACCCGGACGTGCGTCCGTCCGGCGAGGGCTCGATTGAGGGAACGCCGGCGCAGGTGACGGAGGCGCTGTTACGGATTGTGGAACAGGGGGCGGAGCGGATCACGGTGAATATTGCGGATTCGCCGCGCGTTGAGGGATCGTATTTGTTTGCGGCGACGGTGCTGCCGCATTTGAGTGGGTAGTTGGTTGCAGTGTCGTTGCGCAAGCGTGCGCTCAATCGGTGGCCACGGTGAGTGATTGGACGCGGTCTTCGTCCCAGACGGCGCCCCAGCCGGGGCCGTCGGGCGGGGCGATGCGGCCGTCTTCGATGAGGGGGGCGGTGAGGAGGCCCCACTCCTCGCCCTCGGTGCGCAGGGCGCTGGCATCCCATGCGCCGAAGAACTCGAAGAAGTCGGTGTTGTCGATGCAGCAGCCGGCGTGGGCATGTCCGAGGCCGTAGAGACTGCCGGGACCGTGGAACTCTACGTTTGTGCCGTGGAGTTCGGCGAAACGGGCCAGTTTGAGGACCTGGGTAAGCCCATGGCCGGACCGTGCGCGCAGGCGGTCGGTGGCGCCCTGGATGAGCCACTGGGCGGAGAGGTCCATGTCGTGGCAGAGCCGTTCGGTGGCCATGATGGGGATGGTGAGCGTGCGGCACAGTTCCTGGTACTGGTTCATTTTCTGTTCGTGCATCGGTTCTTCGAGCCAGACGTAGTTCAACTCCTCCATTGCCCTTCCCACTTCGATTGCTTCGCGCAGGCTGTATGAGCAGACGGGATCGTTGAGCAGGTCGTAGTCGTCGCCCACCGCTTTACGAATATCTGTCAGCAGGGGGATATCGGCTTTGCCGCCCCTGTAGGTGTGCAGTTTGTAGGCGTTGACGCCGAAGGTGCGGCCGGCCTCGATATGATCGAGGTAGCCCTGCGGGGTCAGCTCGTGGTCGGTGAGGTAGACGGGGAGGCGGTCGCGCACGCGGCCGATGAGGGCGTGGACGGGGAGGCCGGCGGCTTTGCCGGCGACGTCCCAGAGGCAGTTGTCGAATTCGCCGAACCAGCCGGGATCCTGGTAGACCCAGCGGGTGCCCTTGTGGAGCATCTGGAAGAGGCGTTCGCGGGCGAAGGGGTTTTCGCCGACGGCGTGTGTTTTGAGGATGTCGAGCTGGTGGTTGGTGATGGAGACGGGGGCGATGCGGCCGGTTATGCCTTCGTCGGTCTCGACGTCGAGGATCTGCATCTGCGCGGGTGTGGCGGCGGAGAGGGGGGTATGGGTGTACTGGATACGGCGCAGGCCGGGGACCTGTTTTAGGCGGTAGCAGGGCTGGGTGAGGGTCGGGTGTTGGAGGGTGCGGCGTTTAATGTCGGTGATTTTCATGGGAAGGGCAGTTTTTAGTGGTTAGTTTTTAGTTTTTAGTGAACGGCGGCGCTTGAGCACGCTCTTTGCAGTTGTGCTTGAGGGGAATGCAGATCAGATGAGCGGTCCAGTTCTTTCAATGCTTGGCTTTGGCATCTCTTAATCAGTGGCGATGGTGAGCGAGCGGATGCGGTCTTCGTCCCAGATTGCGCCCCAGCCGGGGCCGTCGGGGGGTGCGATGTGGCCGTCTTCGATGAGGGGGGCGTTGAGGAGGCCCCACTCCTCGCCTTCGGAACGCAGGCGGCGGGCGTCGGCCGGGCCGAGGAGCTCGTAGAAGTCGGTGTTGTCGATGCAGCAGCCGGCATGGGCGTGTACGAGTCCGTAGAGGCCGCCGGGGCCGTTCATTTCTATGTTGGCGCCGTGCATTTCGGCGAAATGGGCCAGTTTGAGGACCTGTGTGAGGCCGAAGGTGGCGCGGGCGCGCAAGCGGTCGGTTGCGCCCTGGATGAGCCACTGGGCGGTGAGGTCCATGTCGTGCATGAGGCGCTCAGTGGCCATGATGGGGATGACGAGCGTGCTACAGAGCTCCTGGTACTGGTTCATTTTCTGTTCGTGCATGGGCTCTTCGAGCCAGATGTAGTCGAGCTCTTCCATTGCCCTGCCGACTTCGATGGCCTCGCGCAGGTTGTAGGAGCAGACGGGATCGTTGAGCAGGTCGTAGTCGTCGCCGACGGCTTTGCGGACGTCGGTGAGGAGGGGGATGTCGGCTTTGCCGCCCTTGTAGGTGTGCAGTTTGTAGGCGTTGACGCCGAAGGTGCGGCCGCCGTCGATGTGGTCGAGGTAGCCCTGGAGTTCCATGTCGCCGGCGGTGAGGTAGACGGGGAGGCGGTCGCGGACGCGGCCGATGAGGTCGTAGACGGGGCGGCCGGCGGTCTTGCCCAGGATGTCCCAGAGGCAGTTGTCGAATTCGCCGAACCAGCCGGGTTCCTGGTAGACCCAGCGGGTGCCCTTGTGGAGCATCTGGAAGAGGCGTTCGCGGGCGAAGGGGCTTTCGCCGATGGCGTGGGTCTTGAGGATTTCGAGCTGGTATTTGTTGATGGAGGTGGGGGCGATGCGACCGGTGACGCCCTCGTCGGTTTCGACTTCGAGGATATGCGATTGCATGGGCGCGTCGATGGGCCGGCCGGTGTGGGTGTACTGGATGCGGCGCAGGCCGGGGACCTGGATGAGGCGGTGGCGGCTTTGGGTGAGGGTTGGGTGTTGCAGGGTGTGGAGTTTGATGTCGGTGATTTTCATTGAAAACCCCAGTGGTTAGTGGTCAGTGGTTAGTGGTTAGTGGTTAGTGAGGGCGGCGAGAGTTGGTTGGGATGGTGCTGGGCGCTGTGGAGCATGAGTGAATGGCGAGCAAGGGCGTTACAGATCATGCACTGGCTGCAGGGATTTTGCGGCGAAGATGGTGAGGTGCAGAGATTCGTCGATCTGTTCATAGACGGGAACTTTGCCGCTCAGGGCTGTGCTTTCGTCCAGGATTATGCCCACTCCTTCGCCGCGTCGCTCAAGGAAATATCGTCTGGCTACCTGCCTGCTGACGTTGTCATCAACTGTTAATTCCGACAGTAGGCGGGCCAGCAGTTCGTTGCGGGTTGCTTGTCCGTAGCGCAGGCGTTCCACGGTCAGGGTATTGGAAAGCGCGCCCGGCGAAATCAGTTCGAGCCTGTCGGCAAACATGAAGAGGCGAATCTTTGAGACGGCTTTGGAATAATCTCTGTGCACGACGGCATTTACGAGGGCTTCAAACACGGCTCTCATGCTGTATTGAGAACGTTCAGTCCGACCGACATCCTTGCGAGCGGACACCTGGTTGTATCTTTCGACGAACTTGTAGGCGTCCATGATCTGCCGGTCCAGAGGTCCCCTAAAATCCTTGGCGTCAATCTGATAGTTCGCGTCTTTTGTCTTGCCGCGATAGAAGACGGCCTGAATGAAACTGTTGTAGAAGTAATCGTCGGGTCTGTCATTACACATCAGGAGGCTGGCGACTGAGGCGCGCAATTCGTTGCCCTCTTTTACAAGTAGCTCCCTCTTTAGTAGAAGGTCCTCAAATTCGTGTTCTGCCGTTTTTTCTGTGATAAATCGCTGGAATAAGGCTTTCCGCAGAGTGTCTCTAGTGGTGTTTGGTACAGCCTGCCTGTCAGGAGGGGTAATGCCCACTCGGGAACGACTTTGAATCAGCCGAGCCAAGTATTCTTTGGGCAACAGTCGATTGCTACTGCCTTGGCGAGCAAGATATCCACCAGGGCTTTTGTGAAGGTAAAGACTACGGGAGACTTCTATTTTGAGAAGGTCTTTGTCTTCTAGCTGAAGTTTCTGAGAAAAGACGTGTGCGTAAGGTTCGATGCTGTTTTTACAGATTTCAACCACTGTCTTTTCTGCCCGGTCCAGATTGTGCTGATTAAGACCGACGATGTCGCCATGATCATCCACACCTATCAGTATCACGCCGCCTCTAGCGTTGGCGAAGGCGGCGATCTCGTCGGCGAGACTGTCTCTGCGCGGCAATTGTCGCTTGAACTCGATGGTGGAGTCTTCGCCGAGGTGGATTTTCTCGATTAGTTCGGAGAGGCTGTCAAGCATTTCGGATTCTTCAGGTGAACAACCTAGCACTTTTGTCTGCCAACACTCTGTTCGAGTCCCAGTTTTCCTTAGACAGACATTAATTTGGAAGGGGAAATCTGACTACTGCATCTGCTGGAGTTGTGACCAAGCCAAGTCCTCCTGAGTACGATTCCAGTCATTTGCGAGTGCAGCTTCGCTCAGCAATGCAATCTCTGAAGTATCTGACCCACCAGGAAGAATCGTTACAAACGCACCCCGTTGTTCTGAAAGCTGGACCGGCTCAAGCAATCGCACATTGCCATGTTCATCAATGGTAGCTTCGATTGTTTGAAGCATGACAGCCTTCTTTACGCACATGTAGCTCTACGATCACTCTTTTGACCCGGGAATCGATGCCTGTGTGGTCGGGATTCAGTTTACTCGTCTTTGACACTACGCTCAAACCAACTCGCGCCTGCTCTTCATCACCCACAGGATCCGCAGCACGGTGGGAAAGATGATGATGGCGGCCGGGGCTCAGTTGGTCGATGGGAAAGTGAGGCTGGGTCGAGGGCAGAGACGAGGGTGTCGAGATGGGTGCGCAGGAAGCGCGGGCCTCTGAAGTTCCAGGTGTCGTTGACGTTTGTCGGACATGGAATTTGGGGGCCTATCAAGTTGTCCATCCACGAAGGACACAGAGTTTCACGAAGTGCCCTCGAAGGTGAGGTTACCACGAGAGCACCCACAAGGGATGCCCCTAAGGGGATCCTGGTTGACTGGCGCTGTTGAGGACGGGCGTAGCTTCGTGGGCTGAATAGGAAGGAATACGGGGTGGAGGACCAGAAATCTAGACCAGGAGACGTCGGTTTGCGGTCAGAATGTGTATGCCCTGACCTCGAAAATCCCCATCATTGGTTATCAAAGTCAAGCCTTTCGTTCTGCACAACTCCGAAATGACTTGGTCGTTGAAGTCAACGCCACCGGCAGCATAATCGTTCAGCAGATCGTTCATGTCCAACAGGGAAAAACCGCTTTCCATCGGCGAACAGTGCATCAAGACGTTTCTTACATCGGCTGCAATATTTTGAGCGATCGGTTTAAACTGCCGACTGTTGCGAAACTGTTTGAAACTGACTGTTGGGGACGCGTTTCGCCAGATGATTCTGGAATAACTGTTGATAAATTCTGAAACGATGAGAACATCGATATAGATTTGGCTCTTTGCGATAAGTATGCGCTTAAACGCCTGTGAGTATGTCTTAACTCGATTACGGACAGGCGACTGTTGCGGGCCGAAGAGGAACAGCCATATATTCGCGTCAAGAAACAGTTGATCTTCGGATCCAAAGACATAATTGTTCACAGAGAATGCTTTAGGTGTCATCGTCGTCATCTTCAAGTACTTCTCGAACCGCTTGATCGAATCTTTGCCGGTTCTGGAAATACTGTTTGGCAGTTTCGACAACGCGCTTTACCAGCCCCGCGTCTTGGGGTTCCATGTCCTCAACCTGCAAAAGGGATCGAACTTTCTCCTCGCTGAATTTTCCATACAGCTGACCAATTGCAGCATTCAGGAAGGCCGAGGTCATAATCGAAACGTTGTGGAAAGAAAGCAAAACGGGTCGACCATTCGCTAAGGCGACGGCAAGGCGATCATGTACCTTCTGCCCATCGTCCGAGGCTACGCACAAGGGACTGCCAACTACTTCATATACTGAAATCCTGGTAGCTTTCTGCATTTCGTCCTCTCAGAATATGTCGTCGACATCCCATTCAGAGGATAAGATATAGGAATGTGTATCTGCAGTGTTTACTTCAATGTTTACGACTGTGCCGGGAAACGGATGGCCCAATGGGATGGAAGATGAGCCCTTATTTGAGCGTCGCCAGTAGCCGGCATCGGAGGCGATTTGAAGACATCCCCCATTCAAGTCAATAAACTCGCCAAGCAACTTCAGTCCCAGTCCTCCCGGAACAGGCCCGCCCTTCGTCGTATTATTTCCCTCTGTGGCCCAGACAATCGCCTGTATTGCTGAAATCTCACGCCCCAAATATTCGCCTACATTCTGACGAATGCCAACCCCCAGATCGGCAACCGTAAAATCCAGTTTGTTCTGTCTCGGGAAGTACTGACCGCAGCTGAAAATTCCCATCGTGGTGTTTGAATGCAACACGGCATTGCTGAATATCTCAAAAATACTTTCGCGGAACCTCTTCAGCAGCCCTTTCGACATCTCTGGCATCTCGGAACGACGCATAAGCTCTGTTTCAATATAGCCGGAGAAAAAACGGTCGTCCGTATAGTCGAACCGCTGATAGGAAATCTTAGTTCCCCGCGAATCAGGGATTTCCGCACGTCCATAGTGACTCAAGAATCCACTCTCAGAGAGAACATTGGCAACATCTGGTCGGATATTTACCAGATCCACCGTATTCAGATTATCTCCTAAGCTGTAGAGTATTGCGCCGAATACAGCGCACATATCTGCATCAAGCCAAGTTGTAGATCCCATGTCAATCTCGATGTCTTCGAGAAAGAGATCTTTGGCCTGCGCATGGAGTTGCGTCAGTGCCTCGAATCCAGCATGGTTATGGCGTATTTGCTGCGGTAGAGCCCATCTCATACCGTCATCTCCGCCTACGTCACCGTACTATTGACGGACAAGTCCACCAGTATGACTCCGCATATCTGCCACCGAAGTATACATTCGTAGGCAACGCCAGTCGAAGTCCAGCGAGAGGGTCTCTCTACGTGGGGACACTCTGGATTTTCCCATCTACAGTATAGCACACATGTGCAGATGCACTAGAGAACAGGTATCTCAAACCGTCTCGCGCCTGCTCTTCATGACCCACAGGGTCCAGAGGATGGTGGGGGCGACGCCGATGGCGGCCATGGTCCAGATGATGGTGGGGATGGAGAGGGTGGTGTCGAGGGCGGCGCCGACGAGGCTGGAGGCGAGGGCGCTGCCGAGGTAGAAGAACATGAAGTCGCTGGCGAAGACGCGGCCGCGGAATTCGTCGGGGACCATTTGGAGGAGGAGGTGGGTTGAGAAGACCCAGATGATACCGCTGCCGATGGAGCGGACGAAGGAGCCGAGGAGTACAATGGGCAGGCTGAGGAGGGGGGCTGTGACTATGATGCCGGCGATGGCGAGGACATAGCCGTATGCGATGGCCTCTTTCAGTGAGCGGGGATCTTCGCCGGTCAGTTTGCGGGCGAGGATGGGGCCGAGGCCGGAGCCGACGCCGGTGAGGCCGAACATGAGCCCGAGGCTGGTGCCGCCGCCCTGGCCGACGGTAAAGACCTGCTGGGCGATGGCGACCTGGAGGACCTGGAAGGCGGTGGCGAAGAAGAGGGCCATGACGGCTTTCTGAAGGGCGACGACGAGGACGTCGAGATGGACGCGCAGGTAGCGCAGTCCGCGGAGGTACTGACCCACGGCGGCGGCGACGGTCCTGTCGGCAGCGGCGGATGCGAGATTGGCGGGCATGCGGATCTGGGCGAGCAGCAGGGCCGAGAGCAGGAAGGTGAAGGTGTCGAGCACGAAGGCGGGATACATGCCAAAGGTGCCGGAGAAGAGGCCGCCGAGGGCGGCGCCGAGGGCGAGCATCACAGACCAGGTGGCGGAGCTGAGGGCGTTGACGGCGCCGAGCTCGCGCGGGTTGGAGATGTCGGGCAGGATGGCGGTATGGGCGGGGTCGAAGAATCCGCTCATGGCCATTTGCACGGCGGTCAGGGTGTAGAGGAGCCAGACGTCGCCGGGGTTGCGGACGAGCAGGAAGGCGAGGACGACGGCCGCACGGATGAGGTCGGCGGCGATGAGGACATATTTGCGGTTGTAGCGGTCGGCGACGACGCCGGCGATGGGGCTGACGAGGAAGGGCGCGAGCATGCGCACGACGAATAGAGAGCCGACGGCGAGACCGGACTGGGTGAGCATGCCGACGAGGGCGGCGGAGGCGACGAGGTTGAACCAGTCGCCGAGGAGGCTGACGATCTGGCCGAACCAGAGGTAGCGGAAGTTGCGGTTGTTGCGGAGGAGGTCGGTGTAGCTGACGGCGGTTTCGGTGGTGGAATCTGCGGTCATGTAGTGTAGTTTCGGTGGCAGGTGAAACTCAGCTCAGTGGGCGTTCAATTTGAAAGCTGGCTTTTTGCGTATTGCGTAATGCGTAACCCGCTCGGGACGTCCTGGTGTCAGGTGGAATCTACAATAGGGTGTACAGATCAACATACAGTACCAGAATCCTTGTCGGAGCCGCAACTTTTTCCTGCTTTGGCAATTGCTAAGCCATTTCTGTGTTTAGGTTCCCTTGACATTTTGGGAAGGCCGCTCGGACTTCAGCAAGAACGGCAAACTGCGAGGAGAGAGGAGTGAGAAGGGAGGAAAGAGAGAACGGCAACTTCTACACCCTTATCCGCGAAGGGACGCGAAGAAGCGCGAAGAACTGCAACGGCAACTTCAACACCTTTTCGTCCACGGAGGACACGGAGAACACCTTTCTCTGATCCGCGAAGGGCCCGCAAGAGGGGCACCCACAAGGGGTGCCCCTACGGAAGGGATAGCAGGTTGAAATGTTGACGGGCCCTGGTGTGTGCAGTCTGCCTGGGCGGAATGCACTGTCACGGTTTCTGAGGCGGGCTCTTGATGGTCATAGTGGTGCAGGTTGGGCCCAGTTGAAGGGCGCCTTGCCTGCGCTGGCACATACTCGGGACGTGTCATGATGCGGGGGAAGTTCTGGTCGCCGCGGGTAGTCAAGGTCGAATTACCACACACTTGCTGCGGCGCGAGGTTTTAGGAGAGGGGGCGTTGCGGGGGCGGAGCCCCCGCACAAGGGAGGGCCGAATAGG
>JAPOVP010000133.1 GCA_026708085.1 Caldilineaceae bacterium | reverse complement strand
GGAGCCCCCGCACAAGGGAGGGCCGAATAGGCCCGACCGCCCAGAACTGCAGGGGCCAGGGGTCAGTGATTGACAGTAGCTTGAGGCAGGAGACAGCGGTCATTGACCGTGATCTTGGCGGTTGTTGACGAGAGTAGCGTAATCGGAGAGGGCGGTTGGAGGAAGGATCTAGCCTTTGAGGCCGCTGATGGCGATGCCCTGGATGAAGTAGCGTTGGGCGACGAAGAAGACGAAGATGACGGGTATGATCATCATGGTGGAGGCGGCCATGAGGAGGTCCCAGCGGGTGCGGCCGGCGAAGGCGGTGCGGAACATGGCGAGGCCGAGGGCGACGGTAAATTTGTTGGGGTCCTTGGCGAGGTAGAGGAGGGGGCCCATGAAGTCGTTCCAGGTGCCGATGAAGGTGAAGATGGCGATGGTGGCGAGGGCGGGTTTGGCGAGGGGGAGCATGATGCGCCAGTAGATGGTGATTTCGCTGGCGCCGTCAATGTAGGCGGCGTCGGCGAGCTCGGCAGGGAGGGTGCGGAAGAACTGACGCAGGAGGAAGATGTTGAAAGCGCCGCCGCCGAAGAAGAAGGGGACGGTGAGGGGGAGAATGGTGTTGACCCAGCCGATGCGGCTGAAGATGACGAACTGGGGGATCATGGTGACGATGCCGGGCAGCATGACGGTGGCGAGCAGTATGGCGAACCAGACGTTGCGGCCGGGGAAGTCGATGCGAGCGAAGCCGTAGGCGCAGAAGGAGGCCGAGACAAGGACTGCGACCTCGTTCAGCAGCAGGATGACGATGGTATTGCGGACATAGAGCGCAAAAGGCCTGGTTGTCCAGGCGTCGACATAGTTGCTGAATTTGATTGGAACGGGAATCCATTCGGGTGGGTAGCGAAATATGGCGAGCTCGGTCTTGAGAGAGCTGGAGAGCAGCCAGAGAAAGGGGAGGAACATGACAACGGCGCCGGCGAGCAGGACGGTCCAGACGAAGATGCGCCAGAAGCGCTCGTTGTCGAGGAGTTGGGTTGCGGTGGTACGTGTTGATGCGCTCATCAGAGTCTTGTTGCTGGTTGCGCCGATTTTCTTTGGCCGTTTGCGCGGTTGGTGCTGGCAGACGGCGAAAGCAGGCGGTTAGCTGCCGACATCTTCGTAGTAGACATAGCGGCCGACGTATTTGAAGACGAGCAGGGTGAGTGCAAAGATGAGGAAGAAGAGGACCCACGCCAGCAGGGAGGCGTAGCCCATGTCGAAATACTGGAGGCCGTTGCGATAGATATAGAGGACGTAGAACAGGGTGGCGTGCTGGGGGCCGCCGCCGGTGATGAGGAAGCCGGCGGTGAAAATTTGAAAGGAGCCGATGATGCCGATGATGAGGTTGAAGAAGATGACGGGTGACATGAGGGGGATGGTTACGTTAATGAGGCTGGCCCAGCGACCGGCGCCGTCGATTTCGGCGGCTTCGTAGAGGGACTGGGGGATGCCCTGGAGGCCGGCGAGGTAGATGACCATGGTGGCGCCGAGGGCCCAGAGGCTCATGAGGATGATGGCTGGCATGGCCCATTCGGGCTCCTGGAGCCAGGCGATTTTGGGGAGGCCGATTGAGTCCAGGAGAGCGTTGAGGAGACCGAATTCGGTATTGAGAACGAAGCTCCACAGGACGGCGTTGGCGACGGCAGGAACGATGCTGGGCAGGTAGTAGATGGTGCGGAAGACGGCGATGCTGCGCGTCTTGAAGTTCATGAGGAGGGCGAGGAAGAAGCTCAGAACGAGACCGACGGGCACGGAGACGAGGGAGAAGTAGGCGGTCACTTTGAGGGACTGGTAGAAGAGATCGTCGGCGAACATCTTTTTGAAGTTGCCGAGGCCGATGAAGAAGGGGGGGCGGATCATGTTCCAGTCGAACATCGTGAGCCAAGCGGCGACGAGGGCGGGACCGACGAAGAAGAGGAAGAAGCCGAGGATGAAGGGGGAGATGAAGAAATAGCCTGTAAGGGCGCGGCGCGCGCGGCGGGTGCGGGGCCAGGGCAATCTGCTCCTTTGTGCGTCTACTGCCATGACAGTTCTCCGCGAAGCTGGCTACAGGCGCCCTTGGGGGCGTAGCGGTCTGCCTGTAGCCAGCTCTGTTGCGTAAAGTACGGGTCAGGAAAGCGGCTGGAAAGCGTGAAGGACGCCTGCGCTGTCCTGCCCCATTTCCTCCGATCCTGCTGAGGGAAAGCGCCGACTAGGACGTTGGGCGCGCCTGTTCGTCCTCCATGATCTGGTTGGCTTCGGCGACGGCCGCGGGCAGTACGTCCTCCGCGCGTGCTTCGCCGTTGAAGATCTGGCTGAAGACCGGGTTGATGGCGGTCTCGGCGGCCTTAACGTAACCGACCGGCATGGTGAGGTAGTGGCCGTAGTTGGGCGCGTACTCGGTGACGATCAGTTCATAGCCGGGCGGGTGCTCGGGCGCAACACACCAGTCGGCGATCGACTCTGGCGTCATGAGGGCGTTCTGGCTGGGGAGCCAGAGGCCGGAGCGGCAGTAACGTTCCTGGTACCAGGGGGAGGAGAGGAAGCGGATCAGCTCCCAGGCCTCGTCCGGGTTTTCGGCGTCCTGGACGACGGTGACGAAGTGGGCCTGCATGTCGGTGCCGGGGCGCTGCATTGCGGGCAGGACGGCGGTGCCGATGCCGCCTTCGATCCCCCAACTCCAGGAGAGGGCCCAGGAGCCGTCGACCTGAAGGGCGACCTTTTTGGTTTCGAGGAGCTGGGTGCCGCCCATGCCGAGGGCCTGGAGCGCCTCGGTGCGGGGCATTACGCCGTGGGCGAGGCGGAGGTCGGCGATGTTCTGCAGCGCCTGAATCGCTTCGGGGCTGTCGAGGACGATTTTCTCGGACTCAGCGTCGATCCAGTCTGAGCCGTTGGACTGGACGGCGGCATGGAGTGGGATCCACCAGGTGGGCCAGTTGACGCCCCAGCGTTCCATGTTGTTGGCGTCGAAGTCGGTGTCGCCGGGGTGGTTGCCATTGACGTCGACGGTCAGCTCGGTGGCGATGGCGAGGAAGTCGTCCCAGCCCCAGGCCTCTTCGGGGTCGTTGCTGGGGGGTTCCACGCCGAGCTCCTCAAAGAGGGAGACGTTGTAGTAGAAGTGGGGGGCGACCCAGCAGGAGCCGATGCCGTAGCTTTCACCCTGGTAGACCTGGCGGTCGTCTTCCTGGGGTTGGATCCAATAGTCGGCTGCGGAGAATTCGGGATCGGCTTCGATGTAGGAGGTGATGGGCAGGAGGAGTCCCAAGTGGGCGAAGGTACGGTAGACGTCGCTCTCGACGCGGGAGGTGTCGGGCGGTGTGCCGGCCACGACCAGGGCCATGAGCTGCTCAAGGCGGGATGTGCCCTGGGCCTGCTGGACCAGAACCCACTCGATGTTCGGATTCTCGTCGTGGAAGAGCTCCTGCTCTTCGGGAATGAGATCGGGGCTGCCAGGCATGCCGAGGAACTCGATCTGGACGCGTTCGGAGGCCGGTTGTTCTTCACTCATCTCGCCAGTCGCGGCCGGCGCGGCAGGTTGACAGGCGGCCAGAGCTGCCGTACCGAGGGCGGCGCCGGAGAAGTGCAAGAAACGTCGTCTGCTGAGTTGCTGATTCATAGATCGTCTCCTTGAGAGCTGCTGTGCTGAATCGACTGTGGTGAGAGTTTGGCGTGTCAGGTTGGGGTTGCGGTGGGATTATACCAGATAGAAAGACGGGTCCACAAGGTTTGAAAAGAGACTGGGTGCCAGGAATTGGACAGCATGGGTTGGGCGGCAGGCAGTGCAACAGTCCAATTGGGAGTGGTCGGAAAGGTTGCCAAAGGGCGCTTCCTCCGGTACGATTGGTTTTTCGTTCCAGGTGTGGACAGGTAGTTGCCGGCTGCGGTTTCCAGGAGGTTAGAGGCAGTAATGATTGCAGGTACAGAGCGAAGCGGAGAAGCCGGAAGAGGCCTGAAAGGCGGCCGTCCTGCTCTTGTCGAAGCCGGTCTGAGAGATGGAGGCGGAGGGCAGCGCGCACCTGTACTGTGGGCGGGGCTGGGGGCAGTAGCCGGGCTGGGCGCGGCTCTTGGCGGTTACGCGTTTCTGTATGAGCCATTTGACGTGCGAACAGAGAGGCTGGCGGTGCGGCTGCTGCGGGACAAGGCGGGGGTGCCGGGAGAGGGGTTGAACATCCTTCATCTTTCGGACACGCATTTTCGAGGGGCGGACCGCCGTGAGCATGCGAAGATCGAGCAGGTGCGACGGGCGATGGCGGGCGAAGAGATCGATCTGCTGATTCATACAGGCGACTTTCTGCACAAGGATAGCGGACTGGACAATGTTCTGGCGCTGATCGACAGCATTCCCAAGCCCCGTCTGGGGGCATATGCGGTTACTGGCAATCATGACCATGTCTTTTACAACATGAGAAGGGCGCCGCAATACTCATGGCGGCTTTTCCGGGCGCGGGAGGCGGAAAACGGTGCGAACAGTGGCGCCGGTTACTCTGCGGAGAAAGCGAAATTCAGTAGTGCAGGTCTTGGCGACCTGTATCGCTTCGGGCGGTACCTGCTTTCGAATCGCTTTGACGGGGAGCCGGCCGGGGTGAATGACATAGGGCGTTTACGCCGTGCGTTGGAGGAGCGGGGCATGCAGTTCCTAGACAACCGGGCTGTGCGATTGAGTGGGACGGGCGTCTACCTGGTCGGTATCGAGGACTTGATGGAAGGCCAGCCGGACCTGCATGGAAGTCTGGCAGGCGTGCCCCAGGACGCGCCCACGGTGCTGCTGTCACACAATCCGGACATCATCGAGTCTGCGGCAGCCGGTCGTGCGGACCTGATTCTGGCCGGCCATACGCACGGCGGGCAGATCGTACTACCGCTGATTGGGCCCACTTATACGCAGACGGAACAGTTGTCGCGCGGGGAGGCTTCGGGCTACTCGCGATGGGGGAGGACGCAGGTCTATGTCCATCGTGGGCTGGGAGAGGGAGTCCCGGTCCGATTCGGCGCGCCACCGCATGTCACCTTTATCCGGCTGCTGCCGGCGCGGCCGCATTTCGGCGGTGACGGAGCGGGCCGTAACGGTTCCAAGGGATGACTGGCCGGTCAGTTTTGGACGTTGATGGAGACCTGGCAGGGGGTGGGGTAGTTGCTGCTGGTGTCGACGACAGTGAGGCGAATGGTGTAGGCACCGTTGGCGACCCCGGTGCTGTTGAAGTTGCCGAGGGGACCGTTTTCGACGGGCCCTCCTTTGGTGCCTCCGTCGCCTGATCTATCGCTGCCGTCGAACCAGGTAAAGCCCTGGGAGGCATTGGGGCCGGGCGCGAACTCCAGCTTGTAGAAGTCAAACCGTTCGTGCGTGGCCCTGCCCGTAATCGGTACCAAGCCGCTGACGGTCTGATCTTTGCCGGGAGAGGAGATGGCCAAGCGGCTGTCGGCGCAGGTTACCGGGACAATGGCCGGCGGCGGCGGCTCCTGCTGGGGAGGAGGAGCAACCTCCTCCGGCTCCTCGGTAGGCGTTGGCGAGGGTGTCGGCGTGGTTGTAGCCGAGGGGGCAGCGGTGGGAACCGGGGCCTGGGTCGGCGGCGGCAGGGGCGTGCTGGTGGCAGTCGGGGTCAGGGTGGGCGTGGCGGTCGAAGTAGGGACGGCCACTGTAGCGACCGGGGCGGCACCCGGAGCAGATTCGTCGGCGTCGCTGGAGCCGCCGGAGTTGTCTGTTTGCCCGTTTTGTCCGGCACGATTTCCGTCGATCGTTGAGGCGATCCTGTCCTGAATGGACAGCAGCGCGCTTCCGATCTCGCCGCCCATGGTTCTGAAGCTCCAGACGATCACAAGCACAACGAGGACGATGAGCACGGCCGCCACAACGGGCACGAGCCAGTCACGGACGGATTCAAAGAATTCGGACATGCGGGTCGAGAAGGCTGTGTATTCGAGATCTACGTCCTGGGGACGGTAGTCTACGGGGCGAACCGGGGGCAGCCTGACGCCGGTGCTGGTCCCTGCCAGTGTGCGGGAGAGGCTGTTATCGGCCATGGCCCGCCGGCGGTCGATCATCTGATTGGGGTCGAGATTGAGATAGTAGGCGTAGTTTCTGAGGAAGCCGCGGCCAACGACCTCGCCGGGCAGAAGATGCCACTCGTCTGCTTCGATGGCGGCCAGGTACTTCTGGCGGATGCGGGTGGCGTGTTCGACTTCAGACAGAGGAATACCGGCGCTTTCGCGGCGATCTCTCAGTATAGCGCCCAGGGATTGCAGGGAGGGAAGACCGGCGGCCTGGCCGCCGGTTCCGCCTTCTGGAGACGAGGTTGGGGAGTCAAGGAAGGTGGCGTTTTCGCTCATAGTCAGGGTGTATTTTAGGGGCTTATATACGAAAGTAACATTCGTCTACCGTTCTGGCAGCACGGCACGGCCTCACTGCACCCACCGTTACGCTACCGGCGCGAACGCCCCACGCGCCATGATGTTCCGGGCGGCATTCACGTCTCTGTCCGCAACATGACCGCAACCCGTACACTCGAATACCCGATATGCCTTGGCCTTGGCATTCACGACGCCACACGCCGCACAGGTGCGCGATGTGTACGCAGGGTTGACTTCGACCAGTTTGCGACCGGCCCATTCTGCCTTGTACGCCAACTGTTGTCTGATCATGCCCCACGTCTGCGCCAAAACTTCTCGGTTTAGTCCTCGCTTATGTACGCCACCCGCAGCCGTCATGCTTCTCACTTTCAGATCCTCCATGACGACTGTTCCGTACCGACGAACCAAGTCGGTCGTAATGACGTGGCACCCGCCACGATTCCGCATGGCGTTCCGTCGTTTTTCCGTCGCGAACGCCGCCACCGCTTTACGACGACCATTGCTCCCCATTTGACATCGACTAACGGCCCTTTGCAACCTGCGTTCGCGTCTACGATCCACGATGCGTCTTTCCACCACCTCGCCACTACTAAGCGTCATGCGTTGGTTTACGCCCAGATCGACTCCGACGATTGAATCGTTCTGTGGCAGCGGCACGACCTGTTCCCGGTACACCAGATCAGCCCACAGATGCCGACCCCGCATCACGAATCGCAGAGCCTTGAGTTGACCACCGTCGGGCAACTTGCGAGAAGGTCGTATCCACATGGACGGCAAACCCTTAACGCAGATGCGGTTGCCTTTTACCATTGCGGGCGTCACCTCTGCAAGTTCGATACACCGATATCTCCCCGAACTCCGAAAACGCGGGTAGCCGGGCTTGTCCCCTGCCTTTACGCGCCGGAAGAAACTCTGAAACGATCGCTCAACCCGGACCAGAACTCCGCGCGCAATCTGCACACTCAGCTCACGCCACCACTGCGATTTCGCCCGCAAACGTGTCAACTGCTTCATTTGCGCAAACTTCGATATGCCTTTTCCGCACGCCCTATAGGTGTTGCGTCGTTCTTCCAGAAAACGATTGTACAGCCATCTGCACGCCCCCAACACCTCTCGTATGCGCCCATACCCCGCGCTCGACAGATACACGCGTTCCTGATATGTCTTGTGCGTCACAATCGTCTCGGTCATCCTGTGTTACTTTGCGATATAATCCCCGTATTTTACACACGCGAATCTGTTCTATCAAATTCTATGTTTTTGCTTTTGTTCTCTTTCTGTGATGAATGGGAGTATGCGGGAAGTTGGTGGTAGAAGTGACCTGAAATGGTTCGTTGACCACTGGCAGTTGCGGTAGAGTGTTGACAACCCAATTGCAGAGGGTACAATTTGAGCAGCACGAAATGGGCTCCAAGGGCGGGTAGATTCGGCGGGCGTTGGGGCCCAGGCATCTTTTTGTGAAAGCCGAAGTGGACGGAGGTTGGCAATTGGGTCAACCTTTCATGCGAATATGCGAATTGTTCTGATACGCAGGTTGCAGCGTGTTTTCCTCATTATCAGCGTTATCCTTTTTGGGGGCATCGTTTATCTGGCTGCTACGGGCGTGAACTACCTGCTGCCGAGCCCGATTGAACAGCTCACTTTGACCACACCAACACTTACTTTAACCACACCTACACTCACTTTGACCACACCAACACCAGAAAAGGATACGGTCGCCCTGATCAGCGGACACGCCGGATACGATTCCGGCGCCATCTGCGGGGACAGCAACGCGCCTACATTGGTGGAGGCCGAGGTAGTGGCGCATATTGCGGGACTTGTGCAACTGGAGTTGGAAGCAGCGGGACTGGATGTCATGCTGCTGGAGGAATATGATACGCGGTTGGACAGGCTTGACGCCGACGTTCTGCTGAGCCTGCACGCGGACAGTTGTATCGCTGCCAGCGGCTTCAAGGCGGCTTATCCGCTGAACAGCGCGATTCCTGCAACTGACCGGAGGCTGGTCGACTGCATCAATAGTGAGTACGCTGCGGTAACGGGCCTGCCACTGCACTTTCATTCGATCACGCACGACATGACCTATTACCATGCGTTTCGCAAAGTCCTGCCGACGACGCCAACAGCGATTCTGGAGCTGGGCTTTCTGGGCGGCGACGCCAGACTGCTGACAGAGAAGCCTGAGCTGGCGGCTGAGGGCATCAGGGAAAGTATTTTCTGTTTTTTGCGGGGCCAAAGCGGGGAGGGTGAGCAGTAGAAGACCCGGAGCGGCGAGGTTGAGGGCGAAAACCGGGTTGCGAAGGGGACAGGGTGAGGCTGCGATCTGCGGGCAGTCGGAAACTGGCGATGGGGAATCGCCAGATATACGTTGTACTGCGGTGGGTCAGACTATGTGGATGGGAGGGCGGCAGCCTGGCTGCGCTCTGCTCAAATGGGTCAGGCGGAGACTGCGACCGTCTGGCCTTGTTCGTTCAGGGCCTCGACCTGATCGTAAAGGAAGCAGGCCACGCGATGCCCATCGCCGACATCGGCAAATGAAGGCTCGTACTGGCGGCATATGTCCATAACCTGCGGGCAGCGTGTGTTGAAGTTACAGCCGGTCGGCGGCTCAGCAGGGCTGGGGACGTCGCCTTCAAGAATAATTCGCTGCCTTTTCTTTTCGACCTGCGGGTCGGGAATCGGCACGGCGGAAAGGAGGGCCTGGGTATAGGGATGGAGCGGGTTCTCGTACAGTACCTCACGGTCGGCCAGCTCGACGATTTTGCCCAGATACATCACGGCGATGCGGTCGGAGATATGGCGTACGACGGAGAGGTCGTGGGCGATGAAGAGGTAGGTCAGGCCCATTTCGCTTTGCAGGTCTTCGAGAAGATTGATCACCTGCGCCTGAATCGAGACGTCGAGCGCTGAAATCGGCTCATCGCAAACGATAAAGGAGGGGTTGACCGCCAGGGCGCGGGCTACGCCGATGCGCTGGCGCTGTCCGCCTGAGAATTCGTGTGGGTAGCGGTTGATGAAGTAGGGATTGAGACCGACGATTTCGAGAAGCTCCTGCACGCGCTGCTGCTGCTCGCGGCGGCTGCCGCCGATCTTGTGAACTTCCAGCGGTTCACCGACGATGCTGCCGACTGTCATGCGGGGATTGAGGGAGGCGTAGGGATCCTGAAAGATCATCTGCATGCGACGACGCATGCGGCGGAGTTCACCGCTGTTGATCTCGGTCAGGTCCTGCCCTTCAAAGACGACCTCTCCTGCTGTGGGTTCGTACAGCTGCAGAATGGCGCGCCCTGTGGTGGATTTGCCGCAACCGGACTCTCCGACCAGGCCAAGTGTTTCGCCGCGCATCAGATCGAAGGTGATGCCATCCACGGCCTTGATGCTGCCCACCTGCCGCTGCAGAATGATGCCGCGGGTTATGGGGAAGTGCATTTTCAAATTGCTGACACTGAGCAGCACTTCGCTATGGCCATTATCCTGTGCAGTCGAGACGTCTGCGCTCTCAGGGTTCTGTGTGGTCATGCGACGGCCTCCACCTGTTCGTCGGCGCTTGTGTCATAGATTTCTACATCGGAGAGATCCACCCAGCAGGCCGAACTGCGGACAGCGCTGATGGCCATCAGTGGGGGATTCTCTTCCAAGCATTTGTCGATTACGAAGGGGCAACGGGGTGCGAAGGGGCAGCTTTGGGGCGGGTCGAGCAGGTCGGGCGGCAGACCCTCGATGGGAATAAGCCTCTTTTGCCTTCCCAGGTCCAGACGGGGAATTGAGCGAAGGAGGCCGAGGGTATAGGGATGCCTGGGCTGCCCGTAGATGACGTCGACAGGCCCCTCTTCAACAATAAAGCCGGCGTACATCACGAGAACGCGGTCGGCCAGACCGGCCACGACGCCAAGGTCGTGGGTGATCCAGATGATGGCCATACCCAACTCGCTCTGCAGGCGGGTAACTAGGTCGACGATCTGGGCTTGAATGGTGACGTCAAGGGCGGTCGTCGGCTCATCAGCGATGAGCAGCTGGGGGTTGCAGCTCAGGCCCATGGCGATCATGACGCGCTGGCGCATGCCGCCGGAGAACTGATGGGGGTAGTCATCCAGTCGGGCGCCGGCGTCAGGGATACCGACCAGTTCCAGCAGCTCGATGGCCCGGGCACGGCTTTCTTCCCGGTTCATGTTGAGATGAAGTTCCAAGGCTTCGGTGATCTGGCGGCCGATGGTCAGGACCGGGTTGAGGGAGGTCATCGGGTCCTGGAAGATCATGGCGATGCGATTGCCGCGGATTTGGCGCAGTTCTTCTTCGTTGAGTTGCAGAAGATCCTGGCCGTCGAAGTTCACCTCACCGTTGACGATTTTTCCCGGTGGTTCGGGAATCAGGCGGATGAGGGACATGACGCCGACGCTTTTGCCGCTACCGGATTCGCCCACGATTGCGACCGTCTCTCCCTCGGCGACATCATAGGTGATGCCGTTCACCGCGTGGACGATTCCGTCCTGGGTGAAGAACTGCGTCTGGAGGTTGCGGACTTCAATCAGGTTGGCCATGTCTCGCTTTTCCCTATTGCATTTTCAGTTCGGTGGATAGGGCGGTATTGGATGAGCCATTCTAACAACAGTCGGGCTCCTTGTCAACATCAAAATTTGGGGGCGGCATGTTCCGGCACCGGCGTAACGCAAGGTGAAGCGGATACGAGAAAAGGCTTTGCCGCACAGGGAACGGAGGAGCCTCTGGGCGGCCAATGCGAGAGGGAACTGGGTGCAATTCGGAAGTTCTGCAATCAGTTTAGCGATTGGGCTGAATCCTCAGTGTCAATATAGCACATGCGGACGGTCGCGAACAAATCAGTTCGGGACCTGGCCAAGCTGCAAGTAAGCGGGAGAGGCAGGCGATTGCAAAAGAAAGGGAGGGCGTTCATGTATCGCCGGCGGTACGAGATACGCGGGCGACGGGAGGATGTGGTCAACGCGGTAGATTCGGTCCGGACAACCGTGCAAGACTGCCTCGGGTGGAGTTCAGTTTTGGGGCGCGAAAGGTTAGGTGAGGGCATCGAGCCGGTGGCGGCTGAAATTGCTTGCTGTCCATTCACCAGGTGGCAGATGGGCAGGCACAAGGCCGGCACCTACGGGGGCGAGACGGGGATGGGGCGAAGCAAGGCCGCCGCGGGCGGACACCGTCACATTGGCCTCAACCTCACTGCGGCGCGAGCAGGACCGGGGGCGTTGCGGGGGCGGAGCCCCCGCACAAGGGAGGGCCGAATAGGCCCGACC
>JAPOVP010000079.1 GCA_026708085.1 Caldilineaceae bacterium | reverse complement strand
TGTGCGGGGGCTCCGCCCCCGCAACGCCCCCTCTCCTACAACCTCGCGTCGTAGCGAGTAGGTGGGCAATACGAAATTGCCGCCCCGTGTCGGCCCACGCTTCCCCCCGCCTCCCGGCAGATTCCGAAAATGTGTCCAGCGCAGGCAAGACAGGCGAGGCCACTCCCATAAATGCCCAACGTTCACCGCCATGACCATCGAGAGCATGCTACAGAAATGCTGACGGTACATTCCCCCTGGCAGACCGTACACAGAACATGGTTTAGTAGTTACGAGGAATCTACAAATGAGCAGCTTCTACGTCGATATCGGCGACAGCGTATCCTTCAGCAAGACCGTCGGCGAAAGCGACGTATACCTCTTCGCCGGCATCACCGGCGACCTGGCCCCGAACCATGTCGACGAAGAATACATGAAGCGCTCCAGCTACGGCACCCGCATCGCCCACGGCGCCCTCCTCATCGGCTACATGTCCACCGCCTCATCCATGGCGATCGCCGACTCCCGCTCCAGCGACGCAGAGACGCCGGTCTCCCTGGGCTACGACCGCATCCGCTTTCTGGCTCCGGTCTTCCTGGGAGACACGATCACCGTTCACTACGAAATCGTTGCAATCGACGAACAGCGCAGACGGTCCGTATCCGACATACGCGTTACCAATCAGACTGGCAACTTAGTTGCCGTAGCCCAACATATCCTCAAATGGGTCGCAAACAGGTAGTGAAGGAAGGGATACGATGAATCAAGAGTGGCGCCAACAGATCGAGGAAACTGCCGTACTGAATCTGGGCCAGGTGCTGAAAGGTGAGGAGCTGGACTATTTTCGCAACATGTTCGACACGGATCGCTCCGACTATCGCTACTTCTGGCATGACTACGGCCACCACCAATTCGTCAACTACGACGCTTTAGTCACTACGCCGCGCTTCGACGAGTTGATCCGTCATCCGCGTATCATGCCCGCAATCGAAGAGCTCATGGGCGGCCCCGTCTGCTTTGGCGAGATCGGCCTGCGCTACATGGGCCCCTACGACGGCCAGCTCCACCGCAAATGGCATCGGGACAAGCCGCACTGGCCCGAACATCCGCTGCGCATGGACTACATCCAGCTGATGGTCTATCTCACCGACGTCGACGAGAGCACGCACTGCATCTCCTTCTCTCCGGAGTCGGTCGACCAGCCGCTTCTCCTCGACCAGGAGGCCCAACTGGCCCGCGGCGGCATCTACGATCTGCACGGGCCGGCCGGGACCTGCGCCCTCTTCAACGTCGCTGCCCTACATACCGCCACAACCCGCCCTACCGTTTCCGAACGCAAGACGGTCCAAATCTACTACGGCCACCGCGACCGGGCGCCCCTCTCAAACGATTCGGGCATTCCTGTCGCCCTCTGGCGCGACAACCCGGACCCGGAAACGCGCGACTTCTACGGCGTCCTCAACCAGCGAACAAAAATCTACATGGACGCCTTCGGCCGGGAAACTGGGGCTCGTTAACGTTTCACCCAGCCATCCCAACCTTAAGGGCACCCCTTGTGGGTGCCCTGGTTGTTGCCACCCTTGTGTGCCCTTCGTGTCCCTTTGTGGCCCTACCTGGAACAAAGAAAGGTGTTCTCAGCGCCCCTTCGCGTGACTTAGCGGATCGAAAGGTTGTGTCTACAACAAGATTCAAGCGAAAACCATCCCGAACAGACCTGCCGACGTTCTGTCCTTGTTGAATTTCGTACGGCCTTTCCGAAATGTCAACTGTACCTAGCCAGTCTTAGACCGGACTGATCTCCCGGCACCGCTCCAATATCTCCACCTGGCGACGCACACTGGCCGCCGTTATCGCCGTTTGTTCCCCTGTGCGGATGTTTTTGTAGATGTCCTCATAGAGGCTGAACATGCCCGTGAAGAAGTTGAACTCGGGCGTGAAAGTCTCTTCTTTCCAAGGAAGCGTTTCGCTGTTGTAGCTCCGGTCCGGCGTCGGCTTCGTGTCCAGCACCAGCGGCGGCGCCTCCTCCGGATCGAAGTACTTCCAGTTGACCGTGCGCCTGTCCGCGCTGACCAGCGTCCCCTGCGTCCCCATCACAAGCCACGCGTCCTGCGGATACGCGCAGCAGTTCGTCATCTCCACGTCGATGACAGGCCCGTCGTTCGGCTTGATGACCAGCTTGACGTGGCTCTCCGCATCCCCCGCAAACAGCGGCGTCGTCTCCATCTGGCAGAAGATCTCCGGGTTCGGATCGTCGAAAAAGTGAATCGCCCAGTCAATCGAATGGGCGCCCTTGTTGTTCAGGTCCCCGCCGCCGTATTTCTTGAGCGTCTGCCAGTCCCACCGCCTGCGAAAACCGTTTCCTGTAATCCGCATCTGCACAATGCGCCCCAGCACGCCCGAATCCACGACCTCCTTGACCTTCAGAAAGTCCGCATGATACCGGTAGTTCTGGTTCACCGTCAGTAGCATCCCCGTCTCTTCCGCCACAGCGATCATCTCATCGACGCCGGCCAGGGTAGGCGCCATCGGCTTCTCCACGATGACGTGCTTCCCGGCCCGCATCGCCGCCGAAGCATCGCTGACGTGCAGTTGGCTCGGCGTAGCCACCACGAGCAGCTCCACCGCCTTGTCCGCAATGATCTCGTCTATCGTCGAGTATGCCAGGCAGTCAAACCTGTCAACTGCCTCCTCCTGTCGGGCGGGGTCCGGATCGCACACCGCCGTGACGCTGAAATTCTCGCCGATCTGGGCCAGAACGTTGGCATGAATGCCCCATCCGCTCCTGCCCAATCCGCTGATTCCAATCCGCAAAGGCTCCTCGGACGTTCCCTTCTGCTGTCCGTCATTCGCCTCCGCGCCATTCGTTGCCATAGAATCTGCCATGCCTAGCTTCCTTTCTTCAGGTAAAGTGTACGACGACACCGCGCCAGGAACGTCGAGTGCCGCCGGGCAAAAAAAGTCCTGTAAGGGACCAAAGTTCGTGGTATAATAGTCAATCGAACATCGGCCCTAGCATATCAGAAACTGCACCCAAGTCGTAAAATCTCTCTGAAGAATCGCGACGAAGTACGGATTCCCATCCGGCAATCGAGAGTTTCAGGCTTCCAATCGTAAACAGGACCTACTCTCCCAAAAAAGAAAACTTGATTAATGAGTTCTTGCCAAACAGCGATCATGATTCAGCATGGCGTGGATGTTACTCTCTCCTCACTCCTCTCCCTCTCTCCTTGCATTTGGGCGGTCGGCCGCAAGCGGCCTCCCTTGTGCGGGGGCTCCGCCCCCGTAACGCCCCCTCTCCTACAACCTCGCGCCGTAGCGAGTGGGTGGGCAATATGAAGTTGGCGTCCCGCGGCGACCCGCACTTCCCCCACCGCGCTTTGGTTGGCCCCGAGTGTGAGCTGGCACAGGCAAGGCAAGCGGGGCGAATCCCACATGGGTCCAAAGTACCCTGCGATGCCCGTCAAGACCCTGCCACAGAATCTCGGACAGTACATTTCGTCATTCCAAATCAGGACAGAGCGCAAAAAGTAGCCACACAGAACATGACTCACAATTGGCAACTATATAAATTATTTTTGTTGCCCGACCGCTGTTGGGATCCCACAGTTTCAGTCAGAGTACAAGCACATCAATCGACCTCCGTTAGTAAACACAGTTGGAGCCGCAGTATCTGGACCCAAAAAAAGTTCATCTGTTTTAGACTCCGGGTTGGCACCTGTCACTCAAACCCGCAAGAGCACCATCATGGTGAATCTCTCGCAATCTCTCGTAAACGCTCGTGGACTCTCGTGCAATGCTCACGGACCCCGGTGCAGCGCCCTCTGAATCTGATTCAAGGCTCCGGCAACTCTTGAAATGTCAAAGAACGCATGGGAACTCTCGTAATCTCTCGTAAACGCTCGTGAACTCTCGTGCAACACTCTTGGACACAGGTGCTATGCACTTTGAATCTAATTCGAGGCTCCGGCACCACCTGGAACATCAATGAACGCATGGAAACTCTCGTAAACGCTCGTGAACTCTCGTGCAACACTCTTGGACACAGGTGCATTGCTCACTGGCTCAGGTTCGAAGCTCGTGGCATCTCTTGAAACGCCCATGTACGCACACAAACTCTTGTAATCTCTTGTAAACGCTCGTCGACTCTCGTGCAATACTTTCGGACCCAGACGCAGAGCTCTCTGACATTGATTCAACTATTCTGGCATCTCTTGTAACGGCCATGATCGCATGCAAACTCTTGTAATCTCTTGTAAACGCTCGTACGACAATTCCCGAGCCAGGAGGCACTCGCCATCCCGAGAATCCCCAGGAATCCGGCAAATCCTGATTCAGACAATCCGCCCAACACTCGTAAACGCTCGTGGACTCTCGTCAACTCTCGTGAACACTCGTACAACGCTCGTACGACCATTCCCAAGCCAGGAGGCACTCGCCATCCTGAGAATCCCCAGGAATCCGGCAAATCCTGATTCAGACGATCCGCCCAACGCTCTCAAACGCTCGTGAACTCTAGTCATCTCTCGTGAACACTCATACATCGCTCGTACAACCACTCCCGAGCCAGGAGGCACTCGCCATCCCGAGAATCCCCAGGAATCCGGCAAATCCTGATTCAGACAATCCGCCCAACACTCGTAAACGCTCGTGAACTCTCGTCATCTCTCGTGAACACTCATACAACGCTCGTACAACAATTCCCGAGCCAGGAGGCACTCGCCATCCCGAGAATCCCCAGGAATCCGGCAAATCCTGATTCAGACAATCCGCCCAACACTCGTAAACGCTCGTGAACTCTCGTCATCTCTCGTGAACACTCATACAACGCTCGTACAACAATTCCCGAGCCAGGAGGCACTCGCCATCCTGAAAATCCCCAGGAATCCGGCAAATCCTGATTCAGACAATCTGCCCAACGCCCGTAAACGCTCGCAAACTCTCATATGCTCTCGTGCGACAAGCATGTTTCTCTGTTCAATCTCCCACCGGGCGCGCCCGCAGGAAAATCGGCCGCTAGAGCGAATCGGCGATGATAGTATATAATCCAAGCGCGTTCGAACTGTCTCACATTCCTGAATCTCTTGAGGCGGGCCGCGGCCCTTCCGTCCCCCTCGACAAAGTAACGATGCACAGCGCAATTCTACTCATCTCCTGCTACGAACTCGGTCACCAGCCTCTCAGCCTGGCGTGGCCGCTGGCCGCCCTGCGCGCCGCCGGCCTTGACGCCGCAACTGCCGACCTGGCCGTCGAAGAATTCCCAACAGCCAAGGCGGCTGGCGCTGACCTGATTGCTGTCGCCGTACCCATGCATACCGCCCTGCGCATCGGGGTCGACGCTGCTCACAAAGCCCGGACCATAAATCCCGGCGCCCATCTCTGCTTTTTCGGACTGTACGCCTGGCTCAATCGCCGTCATCTGCTGCAACCCGGAGACAGCCTTAAAGGGGTCGCCGACTCGGTCATCGCCGGTGAAACCGAGCCGGTCCTGGTCGGCCTTGCGCAGGCCCTGCACGCAGGCAGTCCCCTGGAAGAAGTACCCGGACTTACCACCGCGTATCGAGAGGCATCACCCCATTTGGGCCGGCACACACTGCCTGTACCGGTTCGAAACCCGCTGCCCTCCCTGGACAGCTATGCCCATTACGTCCCGGGATCCACTACGGCAACAAATGGAAGTGCAGCCGGCAATGGCCGGAAAGTCGAAGAACCGGTCGCCTATTCTGCCGGCTACACCGAGGCCACACGCGGCTGTCTGCACACCTGCCGCCACTGCCCGGTCGTACCCGTATACAACGGCCGCTTTTTCGTCGTCCCCGTCGAGACCGTGCTCGCAGACATCGCCCAACAGGTGGAAAGCGGCGCCCGCCACATCACCTTCGGCGACCCCGACTTCCTCAACGGCCCCGGCCACGCCCGCAAAGTAGCCCGTGCCCTCCACGACGCCTTCCCCAACGTGAGTTTCGACTTCACGGCCAAGGTCGAACACCTGCTCAAACATCGCCGGCTCCTGCCGGAGCTTGCTGAATGCGGCGCATCCTTCGTCGTCTCCGCCTTCGAGTCCACCAGCGACCGCGTCCTCTTACGCCTCCAAAAGGGCCACACTCGCCGTCACATGGAGGAGGCGCTGGCCGCTGTCGACGCGGCCGGCCTCTCCATCCAGCCAACCTGGATGCCCTTTACGCCCTGGACCACCCTGGACGACTATCTCTTCATGCTGAGATGGATCCGGGAACAGGGCCTGATTCCGCATGTGCCCGCAGTCCAGCTTTCGATTCGCATGCTCGTACCCCCGGGGAGCGCCCTGCTCTCCGGCGAAGACGCTGACGAATGGAAGGGAACGCTCGACGCCGCCAACTTCACCTACCGCTGGCAGCACCCCGACCCGCGCATGGACGCCCTCCAGCAGCAGGTAGCCCGCATCGCCGAAATGGCGGGCGACTACACAGCCGAAGGCTCGTCCGGCGCCGCCGGAGGCAACCTGCCGGATCCTGTCGGGGACGCGGCCAGTCCCTACGGCGTATTTCACCGCATCGAATGCGCCGCCCACAATGCTGCGGGTCGCACACTCCCCGCTCTGCCGCCTCTCTCCTCCTGCATGCCCCGGCCGCCGCGCCTTACCGAACACTGGTTCTGCTGAGCGGAGCCCACTTCCGACCAGTTGGTCGGCTGAACCGAGCGCATGAACGACCGTTCCACAGCTGAGGGCATTCTGTTTACCGATCAGTATCAACTGACGATGGCGCAGTTGTATTTTCGCCTCGGAATGCACGAACGGCAGGCCCAGTTCGACCACTTCTTTCGCAACTACCCGGACTACGGCGAGCACCGGGCCGGCTTCTGTGTCAATGCCGGGCTGGAGTGGCTACTCGACTGGATGGAGGAAGTCCGTTGCCGTAAGGAAGAAATCTCGCTGATGCGGGGAATGACCTCCCGTACCGGACGCCCGCTATTTGCCGAGGACTTCCTCTCCTGGCTGCACCAGCACGGTGACTTTGGCGGCATCTCGATCCAGGCGATTCCCGAAGGGCGGGTAGTCCACGCGCACGTTCCTCTGACTGTGGTGACCGGCCCTCTCGCCCTTGCCCAGATACTGGAAACGCCCCTGCTGAACATGCTCAACTACCAGACACTCATCGCCACCAAGGCGGCCCGCGTTCGTGAGAGCGCCGGCGACGCGTTGGTGCTCGAGTTCGGAGTGCGCCGCGCCCATGACCGCGGCGGCAACGCAGGCACGCGCGCAGCACTGATCGGCGGCGCCGACTTCTCCTCCAACGCCGGTATCTCACACGCCCTGGGCTATCCACCAAAAGGCACGCACGCCCATTCACTTGTACAGGCCTTCCTGGCCCAGGGCATGACCGAACTCGACGCGTTTCAGGCCTACGCCGATGTCTATCCCGACGAATGTTTGCTTCTCGTAGATACGATCGATACGCTGGAGTGCGGTGTGCCCAACGCGATTCGCGTTTTCGAAAAACTGAGGCAGAAAGGGTTTGCGCCCGTCGGCGTGCGCCTCGACTCAGGCGATCTCGCTCATCTGAGTACGAGAGTCGCCCAAATGCTGGACGAATCAGGTTTTCCCAACGCCTCCATCGTGCTTTCAGATCGACTGGATGAACTGGCAATCCGGAAAATAAAACTACAAATTGCTCATGAGGCCGCCCGCAATGGCCAGGACGCCGACAGCATCGTTCGCCGCCTCGTATACGGCGTAGGGACCCGCCTCATCACTTCCGAGGGGGACAGTTCATTGGGTGGCGTCTACAAACTGGTTGGCCTGAAAGTAAAAGAAGGCTGGCAACCGACTACCAAGTTCTCGGAGGAACCTGGAAAGACGGCGATTCCCGGCAACAAGCGAGTTTGGCGCATTGTCGACTCGCGCGGCCTGGCTACCGCCGACCTCTTGACTCTCAACAAGGAGGACCCGGCCAAAGAGTGGCAGAACTGCTACGGCCGGCGTAACCCTGCAAATCTGCAGGACAGCTCTAACATTCAACTGCTCCATCCACGTGATTCGACCAAACGAAGGAGTCTGCCCTACGCGAGCATTTCCCGCATCGAACCGCTGCTGTCTGACGTCCTTATTGAAGGGCAAATGGCGTGCGAAAGACCTTCCCTTGAGGCGATCCGGGCCCGACGCCAGGCAGATGTGGCCGAACTTGATGAGGGCGTACGCAAACTGATCGATCCGGAGCCGTACGACGTCTCAGTCAGCGAGAGTCTGTGGGAGCTGCAGAAGGAGCTTCTGCAAACGCTATCGACCGGCAGTGACGGCCCCAGTTTTTGACCAAGTGCCCTCACATCGATAGAATACATTCCGAATAAGGTACGCGTCTCGCCGTGAAAGAACCGCTGCCTTTTGAAGAGGAGAAAATGTCCGAGCGCAATCCCGATCCGAATCCTGAGATTTTCGAGCTGGCAACTTCTCTTAAGCCTGACGGGACTCCGGACACAATCGTATTGAATCAGGCCCCGCTTCCTGAGTTCCACACGCCGGCGGCTTCCATGCCGGCAACAGGAAGCAGAGGCGCATACCACATCTGGACCATCGGCTGCCAGATGAATGTCGCCGACTCCAATCATGTGGCCGCGGAGTTGGAAAGGATCGGATACCGTCCCACCGAGGCGATGGATGACGCCGATATCGTCGTTCTCAACACCTGCGTTGTGCGGCAAAGCGCCGAAGACAAGGGAATCGGTAAGGCCAGCAACCTTAAACCCTGGAAACGTGCCCGGTCCAACCGAACCCTGGCGCTAATGGGTTGTATGGTGGGCGTCAAACCCAGTCCGCAACTCCAGGACCGCTTTCCGCACGTCGACGTCTTCATGCCCCCCAGCGAGCCGGCCCCCCTGATCACCTTCCTGCAGCAGGACGAGATCGCGGCCGAATCCACTCTCATCGAGAAGGAACAGCTGGCCCACCGCCACGCCTTGCAGGGTGGCGTGCAACCGCCCGTCGCCGGTCAGTCAATCCGGCGCCTCAGCATGAACGGTGAAGCCGCCGTAACCGCCCACGTGCCCGTCGTCTACGGCTGCAGCCACGCCTGCACCTTCTGCATCATCCCTTTCCGCCGCGGCATCGAGCGCAGCCGTCCAGTGCACGAAATCGTCGACGAAGTCCGGGGCCTGGTCGCTCAGGGCGTCCGCGAGGTCACTCTCCTCGGCCAGATCGTCGACCGCTATGGCCATGACTGGCGTAACGGCGCTTCGGCCGAGAATCCGGAGCCTGGCAAACCGGATCTGGCCGACCTCCTCCACGCTGTCCACGAAATACAAGGGCTCTGGCGCATCCGCTTCCTGACCAGCCACCCCAACTACATGTCGGACAGAATCCTTGAGGCCGTACGCGACCTGCCCAAAGTGTGCGAGCACATCGAAGTTCCTATCCAGGCCGGCAATGACGAGGTCCTGGCGCGTATGAAGCGAGGCTACACACAGGCCCAGTATCGCCGTCTGATCAAACACATTCGTGAGACCGTTCCCCAGGCCGCCATCAATACCGACATCATCGTCGGCTTCTGCGGGGAGAGCGCCGCACAGTTCGACGAGACGCACCAAATCCTCGCCGACCTGAAGCTGGATAAAGCGCACTTGGCTCGCTACAGTCCACGCCCGGGAACAGTAAGCGAACGGCGCATGGAAGATGACGTTCCGGAGGAAGAAAAGGTCCGCCGTCACAAGGCGCTCGAGCAACTCCAAGAGCAGGTCTGCGGGGAAATCAACGCCCGCCTTCTTGGCGAATCAGTCGAACTGCTCATAGAAGGAAAGCACAAAGGCAAGTGGCGCGGCCGCACGCGCCAGAACAAGCTCGTTTTCGTCAATGCTGACGACCGCTCAGGGGATCTACACGGGCGCCTTGTCGAAGCGCAGATCACGTGGACCGGCCCGTGGAGTATGCAGGGCCGCTTTGTCTGCGATGTGTCGCCCGTTGCCGGGTGAGCGCATCACGTCGTTTGCACCGCCGCCAAACGCTGAGACAAGTCCATCAAGAGGGCCGCGGCCTGGTCGGTTGTCGCCAAAATGAACTCCCTATTCTTCAACATACTCCTCTTTCTTGTCGGCTTCGCATTCCTGACCGGCGGAGCCGATTTCCTTGTGCGCGGCGCCAGTCGACTGGCCGTCCGTCTGAACATTCCTCTGGTCGTTATCGGACTGACCGTCGTGGCCTTCGGCACCAGTCTTCCCGAACTGGTCGTCAGCCTGATAGCCAACCTTCAGGGTGGCAGCAAGGCCAACCTGGCCATCGGCAACGTCGTCGGCAGCAACATTGCAAACCTGGCCCTGATCCTCGGTGTTGTCACCATACTGCGCCCTCTCACCGTCGACCGTCAGTTGATCCAGCGCGAATACCCCCTTATGATCGGTGTTTCGTTGCTGTTCACTGCTATGGCATGGGACGGGCACATTGCTCGCTGGGAGGGGATTCTTCTCTTCCTGGGCCTGCTTGGATTCATCTACTGGAGCTACATAGGCAGCCGTTCGCTAGCCGAGGAAAAAGAAAGCGAAGCACTTGAGTTCATAGGTGGGGACGCAGACGCAGATTCCTCGGCGAACGAAGCCATTGAATCTACTGACAGCCAGCCAGAAGACGCCGCATCCGATCTGATACAGTCGCAGAAAAGAATCGCCCACGCAACCAGGAATCCGCTGCTCCCTGCCGCCATTTCCGGTCTCCTCCGCTCACTCTTGCTGCGCGACATAGGCATGGTTGTGATCGGCATCTCTGTTCTTGTCTACGGTGCTGATCTTCTCGTTGACTCGGCTACCTTCATCGCCAGATACTTTGGCGTGAGTGAGCTCGTGATCGGACTCAGTCTGGTCGCCTTGGGGACGAGCCTGCCCGAACTGGCAGCCTCCGTGGTGGCAATCCTGTACAAGCGCGGCGACATCGCTCTGGGCAATCTCGTCGGCAGCAATCTCTTTAACATGCTGGCGATCGTTGGCATCACGGCAGGCGTCCGGGCACTACCTGCCCCCCTGAGCATGCGTTGCGTGGACTTCCCCGCCATGCTCGTGGTCGCCGCTCTTCCCCTGCTCCTCGTTCTGCGGCCGCCCCACGTCGTAAACCGCTGGAAGGGGGCCCTGATGCTGACCCTCTACTTCGCCTATACGATCGGGATTTTCGTCATTGAGCAAGGGAATGGCGTTTGCTGAGGAAGGTTAGGCAGCCTTGTCGGACTGAGACGCTTCCGCCCCAAGGGACTTAAAGGAATCTGAGGGAACGCATACCGGCGTGGTGGTAATTCGAGGCTCCAACATTTCAATCCGCCCTACTCTAACTGTCGAAACTCCCCCTCTTCCACCCTGTAGATCCAGATTCGAGAATCTAACCAGTCGCCGTTGGCGCTGAATCGCTTCGGCCCAAACGGCGTCTCTGCCCCGGTCTCGCGGATTGCCTGGGCGACCGCTCTCCCCTTAAATGAGTTGGCCGCACGGACGCCCGCCGCAAGCACCTGCATCGCTACATAACCATTGATCGAGAATGGACCGGGATCACGGCGCACGACCACCCGGTAGGTCTCGATCCAGTCGATTTCGGCAACTCTTTCGGGGCTTGGTGCCAGCGCACTTACGTACAGTCCTTCAAGAGAGCCATCTTCTCCACCTGTGACCGGTGACAGAAACGCACCGTCGCTGGCTAGCACCGGTTCACGAAATGTGGCCGCCTTCAAGCTGCTGACCAGGTAGAATGCCTCTCTCGCCGAGCCGGCGAAGTAAACTGCGTCGGCCTCGGCTTCCCGGATCTGCATCGCCAACTCCGAATAGTCACGCTGCCCTTCTTCTACCTCTACATGGATCGCTGGCGGTGCTCCGAACCCTCTTAGACTATCTGCCACCAGATTCGCCAGTTCCCTGCCGCACTCTGAATTAACACCGATCACGGCAACGCGTCCCGCCTCAATCTGTTCCACGAGAAAACGAGCACTGTGAGCAGCCTGAACGCTATCGTTGGCATTTATGCGAAAAATCGAACTGTACCCAAAATGTGTAAGAGATCGCATACCTGTCCCTGGAGTGATCAGGACGAGCCCCATCTCTTCATAAAATGGGATTGCTGACATGGCCGCGTCGGCATCTATGTGGCCGATGATGCCTGCAATCCGTTCTCCCCGGTCGATGGCCTGCCCGATCTCTCTTGCGATGGCCAGAGCTGCGTCGCTGTCAGAGCGGTCATCCTTCGCCCTGACGACTACTCGCCGGCCCAGCAGTCCCCCCTCCCGATTGATCTCCTCCACCGCCAACCGCACCCCGCCCAGCGCCGACTGCCCCGCCTCCGCCCATTCGCCGCTTAGTGGCACCGCGACATAGACGATAACCTCGCCGGAATGCAAACCGCCCCTTGAGCCTCTGCAAGCCGAGGAAAGGGTAGCAGTTAGTAGAACTGTTGTCAGTACAAGATAAACTTTGGAAAGTCGTTGCAAAGTCCTGGTCCCCTGGCGAGGCGGCTGGGGAAGCCTCAACTGTATTCAAGAGGCAAACAGGATGCCGAAAGTTGGGGAGTTTGGCGCCCGGTCAGTCCTCCCTCTGAATACTTGCCGCAATCTTGCGATATACTTCTTCAACCGTCATTTCATCGGCCCGATAGAATTGGCCTCCGCCTATCAGTGCCAGCTCCTTCATCAGTCTTCCATCAGCGTTCCGTCCAAAGCCTACTGTGTGAATGGACACAGGACTGCCCGCCTCCAAAACTGCCCGTTGCAAATTGCGCAATCGGTGTTCGCTATCGTTATCGCGTCCGTCGGTCAACACCACGATCACGTAAGTGGCATCGGCATCGGCCAGCTCTGAGAGTTCACTGTACGCCGACCACACCGCATCGATCAGTCTAGTGGAGCCCCCGGCTTCCATACCTTCGATCAGAAGGGAAATGTGACGCCGTCCTTCCGCGTCCAATTGATACAAATCCCCAAATCGCTGTACGCCGGAGCCAAACTCCACCAGCCCCACCATATCGCCGTCCCCTCTTATCTGGTCCACGAAGCCGTGCAAGGCCGCTTTCGTTCTGGCAAGCTTGCCCCCTGCCATCGACTCGCTAGTATCGACAACCAGCAATATCCTTACTGGGGGCAACGACAGACGCCAGGCATCCAACACCACTTCCAGGACCGTTTGTGACGCCACGGGCATGAGCGTCTGCGGCAGCAGAGGATTCACAGTTCCCGTCTCGGCGAATGGGCTGGACTCCGCCTGCAGGTCAATATTGAGGTCGACCGGCCTGAACCCGGCTTCCAGCAGGGCAGACTGGCTCTCTTCACCGAGAAGAAATTCAGTGAACGCCCGATATGTGCTGCGCTGGTTCGGTGTCACGGCAGGACCTGCCCTTCCATCCAATTCCAGCAATGCAAGAGGATGGTCAGCCCAGAGCGTTCCCTCTTTAGGGTAGATGGCCGTCAACAGTCCATCCGGAAGGAAATGTCCGGCACTGTCCATGCCTGAAAGCGACGAAGGGCCGCGACCGGAGGACCGGTTCCAGGCAACTACTGACTGCTCCTGTGTTACGTAGGCGTCGAGGCGCACACCGTTTACATCATCGTCTGCGCGTTCGCTGCCTTCCACCGGGGAGTGTCCGTCGCCGGCCCACCCCCCTGCACCGAGAACATACGCTGCGCTCTCAGCCTGCTGGACGTACTCAAGGACGTAGGGCTGCGTCGCGATCTCCTCTGTCAATCCACGCGTTAGACCGGCTCCAGCATAGAACTTGGACAGTGTCGCGGCAACGCCTGCCGTATTACTCGGACCGGGATGGCCCCAACTGAACTCCCCTGTGAGAGAGGCCGCCCGGGCGTGGACCTCTTTCCATCCGATCGACTGTTGCGGCCAGCCCAACTGCTGTGCGATATCCAAAGGTACCGCAATGACGACCGGGCTCACAGCAAAAAGCGTGGGCCGTCCAACCCGGCCAGCCGGCAGAATGCCGCTCTCCTCAGGAAACAGCTGTGCCCATCGCTGATTAATCAGCCCCAGCCACAGCGAACTGTCCGGCGTGACGGCCTGAAATGCTGGCTGCTGCACCGATTCCTCAACCATCTCGCGTGAGGAACGCGTAACCAGCTCAACCTCCATCAGTTCGCCGTCCGGTGTGCGATATCGTAGGTTGTTAAAGCTCTGGGCAAGTTCCCTCAGCGTTCCTGCCATAGATGGGGACACCGCTATCGTTAACGCTGCGCTCGTAGCAGGCCAGTCAGCGGGAACTGTACTACCACTTCCGGATGTTGCCGTCCCACGCCCTGTCAGGGCATCGGCTACCCAGCTCCCAGCTCGCACCGTTGTCAACCCGCAAGCGCAGAACAGAAAACTGCCCACCGCCGCCAATGCGAAGAGATGCCGGCGGGACGAAATTTGCTTGCCCGCCTCCATGGTCGACTCTGTGAGTTCTCGTTCCGTCCCGCCCTGTTCGTCGCTCATTGTCCTTCATTCAGATCCCGCCAGCGGGCAAGCGCAGACAGGACGTCCCGATTCGCTGGACGCATCTCCTCAACGGCGAGAACTTCCTTCTGAACACCCAATCGTTGCCAGCGTTCAAAGAGACTGCCCGCCTCGGCGTCGACTGCCACACCGGGATCGACCGGACGCAATCCGAACTCGAGCGCCCTTTGCTGTTGAGCTTCACTGAGCAAGAACTCTTGGAACGCCAGCGCTGCATTCTTCTGTAACGCTGAAGTCTCAGGGCCTACCCAGATCGCAAAAGGAAAGTCAAACCAGGTCGTCACACTTGGATAGTGAAGGACTATCGGCTCCTGCCAGCGCGTTTGGATGCCCTCCATATTCTGGAGCAATTCGCTCTCCAGGAACTGCCCGCCGTCACCCGCTGTGTAGCCGAATATGGCCGCGCTTTCTGCAGTGCTCGTGCCTCCTCCGCTGAGGTCGGTCGCCGCTTCCAATAGCTCCGTCAGCCAAATGGCGAAACTAGGGTCCGAGACGTCTTCAACCGTAACTTCCGCCTTCTCGAAGAACTCTCCAGCCGCCGCTATGATGGCTGCCGAACCGCTCACACTGCCGCCAGAAGCGGAGACCGCCAACTTGAAGTTGCCCCAGGCGGGGTCGCCGCCCAACTCCTTCCAACCCGTTGGGGCGCCGGCTGCTTTGTGAACAGTGGACCATGAAATGGGGCCGAGATTTTCGAGCAGAGGTACCCCCCTGCTTCGAAAAAGACCCCAGACGAGAAGCGTCTTTGCCAGTGGCCTGACGCGATACTGGCCGTCGCTCAGGAACCGGTCTTGCCCAAACTGTCCCCGAAATGACGCGTTGGCGATTTCCACAAGATAGCGGCCATCGGCAATCCAAACGGTTGGAAAGTCTTGGAGGGCTTCGTGCTCGTCACGGTGCAGCTCTCCGGGGAGTACCTCTCTGTCCAGCGCTGCAAAACTGTTACGCTCCCACTTGCCCAGCGCAACAAGGCCATCCATGGGGATAACTTCGACTTCGATGGTCGTGCCTTCAGTGCTGCGGCCATCGGCCTTGAACTCTTCAGCTGCCGCACTCACCCACTGTTCCACAGGTACGGCGGCCACGACCCGAATGCGAATGATCTCAGGGCGGGTGGCTGCCAAGCCAGAGCCGCCGCCCTCACCGCTAATGGTTCGCCAAGCCAGGGTACCGACTACGAAAAGGGCCGCCGCCGAAAGGACGGTGACAAGGAATACACGGGTGCGATTCATTCTTCCTGAGCCAGCGGGGAGCCGCAGAAGCCGCAAACCGCGTTCAATTCGGAGTGTGAGCTTTCAAGAAGCTCTCGCGGTGTGGCCGCGCCGCAGGACGCGCACTGTGCCGCATACCTTACCGGGAGACTCGGCTCGTCCTCCAGCGGCTTGTCAACGCGCAAAGGGATGTCATCATCGTCCGGCTCAGAATGCCCAAGGTATGCTCCGACCAGGCTGGTCACACCGACCAGTACTAGAATCCCCGGCCATATCCAGTCCGTAGCGAAAAGGATAGCCAGCCCGATCATGAAGACGGCACCGGTCAGACCTTGCCGAGGGGCGGTGAAGTTAGGAGATTTCATGGGTAACGATTCCTGCTATGATCCACACTTTCGCTATAGCGTTAGATTCTACTACAGTCTGGCTGGAGGCAACACTATCGCAAAAGGTGGGAGCTGAGGTTTTTTCTCCGCCCACAGTGAAAGCGCTGACATCCCGAATCCCTTAACGTACGCGATACAAACGAGAGTCGGCTACAGAGGACGTAAATTGTGATGAGACCTTGACTGCTAAGTCCTTACCCAAAGGCGCTCATGATTCAGTGTAAGAAGGGTTTTCTCTCCCCTCGATTTTCTGGGCGGTCGGGCCTATTCGGCCCTCCCTTGTGCGGGGGCTCCGCCCCCGCAACGCCCCCTCTCCTACAACCTCGCGCCGTAGCGAGCGGGTGGGCAATGCGAAGTTGCCGTCCCGCGTCGGCCCGCGCTTCCCCTCGCCTAATGCTGGATTCGGAGTATGTGCCAGCGCAGGCAAGACAGGCGAGGCCACTCCCATATGTGCCCAACGTTTACCGCGATGACCATCGAGGGCCCGCTACGGAAATGCTGACCGTACATTCCCCCTAGGCAGACCGTACACAGAACATGGCTTGCTAGTTACATGAGACCTTTCGTGTCTGGGGTAGCGTTTCTAAATCAACCCTTGCCGGCTATGCGGGGGCTGCACACTTCGTTGTTAAGCACCAGTACTTCTGCCTCAAGCTAGCCTTTCACTCCGTTTGGCGACGTAACTGTTCCATGCCATCTGCCTCATGCCCGAAGTTGCGGCTTGAAGTTAGTGCACCAGGCGTCCGTCAATGCGGCTATCACCCGCAATCTGGCAAAGCTGGGAACGACTGATTTTGCCGCTCAGTATCATTCTCATGAGCCAGTTTACGTAACGGGGAGTATTCCGGACTGGTGGCCGACGGTCCCGGTCTGGTCGAATGACATCTCCCTTGGCTTCAAAGTCAGCCAAGAAAGGCGTCTCTTGCTTTTGCACACGGCGATGTGTCGCTTCCTTCTCCTTAAGCCTCTTCTCCAATTCTTGGAATTCCTCAGTCAATGCCAGCATCTGTTCCTCTGCCCTAAGCTGACCAGCTTCAGCAGCAAGTGCGCGCCTTTCAGCTTTCTGGCGGGCGAAATCACTTCTCTGAGCCAAGTCCTCAGCGCTTCGCTTAGCAGCCTCTGCAGCACCTGCTCGCTCTTTCATGAGAACTCGTGAGATCTCTACAGCCTTAGTCTGTTCATGAGCCTCCCGTCTTCTCGCTTCCGCGACTCGAGCTCTCTCCTCTGCCGCGAGCACCGCTGCATCGGCTTTCTGTAACCTCCTTTCCACTACCATATTTGCGGCAGAATCTGCTTCTGAGGAAGTATTGGCCGCCTCACCTATACCTTCCCTGAGGCGGGAGACCGCTTCCCGCTCTTCACTGGCCCTGATACTTCCGAGCACATAAGCAATGTGGCAGAGACTTCCATGTGTGAACTCGTCATCTAAATCGCGTAAGTGGGGAGGATGCGACGCCCTATGCCTCGCCTCTGTGATTTTCCTAAATTTTTGGACGATTTTTCTATCTCCACCAAAGCGAGAGGAGAATATTTCTTCCCAGTAAGTTATTGTAATCGTCTCGAAGTAGCTTACCTCGATTGCTGATTGCAAGTCGGCGTGAGAATGCAGGTTTCTGGCAAAGTTTGTGCTCTGATTACCCTTCAAAGATCGCTCCAAAGCACTTTGCACAGTTGCGCCTGGAGCATGACGAAGACACTCACAAAGGAATGGACGCATTCTATCCAGAAAAATGTCCAGGGCCTTCAAGAGTGCTTCTTTGTTCGGTCGGTCTACGATCGGCATTTTTCCCCGCTCCATTTGTTAGGAAGAGTCCCGCTTGCTAAATCATCAACCGAATCCACACCACATCTTTCAAGAGGGATTCCAAACTTGGGTCGTGGCTGCGCTCGCTTTCCTTTGCAATGACGGCCAGCCTCTTTGGTATTCAGAAGATTTCACTGCGAGTTGAAGCTGTGTCCCGTGAATGGGCCCAGCCTCCCTTTCTGTCCAAGTGCCTCTTCTGGGCACTGCTGGCAGAGATTGAGTGGAGAATGTCCCAGTCTATAGCTTCTTGGCCTATACAGTATGACATCTAGCCGACCGGGTAGCTGACAAAACTCCGACAGGAAACTCTGTAACTGACAGTGAGAAGTGTGTACTCTGCTCCTACCTCTACGCGCCTAGGAGAATCGGTCCTCCCTGCTGGAAACGATGGCGCAGCTTGTATAGAGTGGCTCCGTCAAATCGGAAAATCCGAACTCGCTACCAGATGGAAGGATGATGAGACAATAAGGATTTGGCGGAGTCAATCAAATCCTGGGCCCGCCCGACCTAAGGTGCCTTGTCTTACCAAAGATCCACTGAAATAGTCGTGGGTACTCCGCCTTCCCGAGACCGAGATTCCCAAGGCCTTTCCTTGATCTTTCCCAAATTCGGTATACCGCTCGACAGAAATCGGAATATTAAATCCAAACACCAGTTCCAAACTCGCGTAAAATATCTAGAGAAGGGTGCGCGAATCGGGTCCTTGACAAACGAAGCAAAATGGTTTATATCCCGGTTAGAAAACACCCGTTTGAACTGGCAAATAAGGCAATTCGTACGGAAAGGGAAGTTAGTACGAGACAAGACTTATAGCTGATTCCAAGAAGTCCAGAATGAACCACAAAGGAGGAATATCGTGATCCCTGCAGATATTTCGCCTGCCAGATCGACTTGGCGGCCGCAACGAGCTTCTCTGGCCACTCTGTTCACGTTACTGTTGTCGCTGTTGATGGTTCCCCTGCCGGTAGTCGCAGCCCCCGCAGAACGCCCAACTCCCCGACAGACTTACGTCCACATCATTAGACCAGGCGAATCCCTTGTCAACATCGCTGCGCTTTACGGCATTTCGGTCGAGGACTTGAGGGCTTCCAACAACCTCGTAAACCGGGCCCAACTGGTCAGCTGCACACCCAATGCCGACAGCACGCAAGCGAAGGGCACAGTGCGGGTCAACGGCCAACCAGCCAGCGGTTTTCGGGTCGTTTTCAGCTGGCATCCGGACGAGACGGTCGTAGCCATGGCAATTTCAGGAGGAGGAGGCCAGAATGGAGGCCAGTATAGCCACATTCTTGGAGGTGGCGCCCGCGAAGGGAATTGGTGGTTCTGGATCGAAAACAGTTCCGGCGTCCGTATTTCCGAAATGGCGTACGTTCACACGGACAGACTACCCCATGAGGGCAAGTGCCAACGGGCTGTGATCGATTTCGACATCCAGGACCCCGGGCTGACCTATGTCGGGCGCAAACTGCAGATACCTCTGGTGGCGCTGCCCGTGACGACTCGGCCCGTGACTGCAAAGCCCTTGCCTCCGAAGCCTGCGGGCACCAAAATTGTCTTCGGGCACGTCGTGAGGTCAGGCGAAACGCTTGTCGGCATTGCCGAAGCCTATGGTGCATCACTTCAGGAACTGAAAACGTCGAACAGCCTCGTTAACCGGGCGAACTTGGTGCGTTGCGACGCCAATGCTGGAAGCACACGTGCGCTGGGCACGGTGCGGTTTAACGGCCATCCTGTCAATGACTATCGAGTAGCCTTCAGTTGGCAGCCGGACGGAGAGGTGGTGGCTAGAAAGAGCTCCTCCGAGGGCGGCCGGTACACTCACATTCTTCAGGCGTCCGGGCCCAGGGAAGGGAGTTGGTGGTTCTGGATCGAAAACGAAGACGGCCACCGCATATCAGAAATGGCGCATGTCCGCACAGACAAAGATCATCAAGCGGGCAGTTGTCAGCATGCGGTGATCGATTTCGACATCCATAATCCACACCTTACATACATTGGGCGAAAGCTACACATCCCTTCCGCAGGCTAAGGTCCGTCAGCACCTGCTGATCCGACTGGGCACAGGTCGAACATAGGCCTTTTGCTGGATTGAGGATAGCGGCGAAGGCTTGGTAAATCGTCGGCCAAATGGGGGTGACAAGAGATTGTCATCCCCTTTCTTTTGCCCATGTTTCTAAGAGGATCTGGCATGTACTATGAAGCGAAGACTAATGTAATCCCAGACGTCAATCGTGAGTACAACCCGCAGCCGCACCTCTCAGGAACGGCTGCCCATCAACAGAGTAGCAGCCTTATTTTGCGCGCATCGAGCAGAGAATTCTGTGGTATAATTGTCGAATTCGACGGGATGGCAATGAGACTCGGCGGCACTGGGCGGGCCGGAAGCGCCAGCGACTTGCATTGGAGGTCAGCCTCTGGTGTAGGAAATCCGATGATTACCCGTATTGAACTCGATGGCTTCAAAACTTTCAAGGATTTCTCTCTGGATCTGTCACCTCTTCAGGTCATCGTAGGCGCCAACGGAGTGGGTAAGAGCAATCTCTTCTATGCCCTTCAATTGCTGGGGCGCCTTGCCGACTCGAAGGTTTCTACATCGTTTCACGAAATGAGGAGCGATGTTGGCGAGCTTTTCTTTGTTCCTCAGCGTGGCGGGTCGGCTGATCGAATCCGTCTGGCGATCGAGATGCTGGTCAATCAGAAAGTGTGCGACGACTGGGGCGCCGGTCAAAAGCTCAAATTCCCCCGCATGCGCTATGAGTTGGAGGTCGTCCGTCTCAGAGACGCCCAAGATCAGGAACGGCTCATCGTAGACCATGAGTTTCTGGCGCCAATCCCGCGTCAGAGTGATAGATGGACGAAGGCCAACAAGCTAAGGACCGGCGGCCATTGGATTCCGGCAATGACAGGTGGACGATCTTCTCCTTTCATTTCCACACTCAAAAGCAAGAAGGGAACGACTCTGGTCCTGCACCAGGACGGCAAAAGCGCCAGGCGTGACATCGAGGCAGCAAAGGCTGAGCGAACCCTGTTGTGTGGAGCAAGAAACATAGAGTTTCCACACGCATTTGCCGCTGCCGAAGAAATGCGTGCTTGGCGGTTCTTACAACTCGACCCGGAAATCCTGCGACAGCCCAGCCCCGCCACGGCGCCTGCAAAACTGGTTGACGGTGGCAGAAACCTGCCTAACGTGCTGGCACGTATGAAAGCCGCCAATCCCATGCTGCTGGCCCACGTTTCTCGAGATCTGGCCAGCCACTTGCCCGGCTCGATGCAGGTCGAGGTGGATGAAGATCGCGAGGCCGGTCGAACTGTGATCTGGGCGAAGGCCGAGGACGGACGACGATTCTCGCCGCGAGCTCTCTCAGACGGGGCGCTGCGTGCGCTCGCCCTGGTTACGCTAAAGAACGATCCTGAGCACGGCGGCCTCCTCTGTTTTGAGGACCCGGAAAACAGCGTTCATCCTTCACGGCTAAAGGACTTGACGCGAATTCTTCTGGGCTTGTCTACCGATTTCTCGTCTTCGGACCGTGAAGACGCACCCTTGCGCCAGGTGATCTGCAATACTCATTCTCCTGTCTTTATAAGTCACCCGGACGTATTGTCCCATGTACTCTTTGCCCACTTGGCCCCCCGCAAAGACGCCGGCGGCAATACCCGGAATCCTCCCGTTACCCGCATGGTGCCCGTCATTCCTGACCCGCTGCAACCGGCACTCCCTATTCCCGAAGAGGTGCAGAGCTTCACACTTAGCGAAGTGCAAAGCTACTTGGAAAGCGCCGATTTGGGCGCTGCGCGGTTACAACTGGGGACGCATCTGGCACGCGACCACGGCGAAATCGTTGGCAAAGAGGATTTGGAGGATGCCGTCTAGGTGTCTTCAACTGGCTCCATAAGTCGCTCAGGATCGCGACTCATTTCCTCCACCTCCGAATTCGTTCAGCAGTCGAAAAATAGAGTAAAATAGGAGCATCATGCCCAATATCCAACCCTCTGTCTTGCGAGACGTCGGCTATCAACTATTTGAAGCTTCAGGCTGCACACCTGAAGATTCTCGGGCTGTGGTCGACCACCTCGTTGAGTCAAACCTCTTCGGCCACGACTCCCACGGCGCCATTCGCTACTACGAATACACGCGCGCGATTCGTGAGGGGCGCTTCCAACCCCGGGCAACCCCTAAAATAGTGCGTGACTATCCGAGTACTGCAGTTGTGGACGCCGGTGGTGCTCTGGGTCAAGTCGGCGCCACCTTCGCAATAGATTTGGCGATAGAGAAAGCCCAACAGCACGGTCTGGCCACAGTTACCCTTCGCAACACAAGCCACGTGGGTCGCGCCGGGGCCTACCCCCTGATGGCGGCTCGCCAGGGAAACATGATCGCCCTGGCATTCGTGAACGCCGGGCGCCTTGGCTACCAAATAGCCCCGTTTGGCGGGCTGGAGGGTCGCTTAAGTACAAACCCAATCGCGTTTTCCGCGCCGCGCCCCAACACAGACCCGATCCTAGTCGACATGACAACTTCCGTCGTAGCCGAAGGCAAAGTTCGAGTCGCAATCAATCAGGGCAGCCAGGTTCCTGAGGGATGGCTGATTGACGCCAAAGGCAACTCAACGACCGAACCAAACGACTTCAGGGCCGACCCGCCCGGCGCCATCCTTCCACTGGGAGGGGTGGTAGCCCACAAGGGCTTCGCCCTCGGTCTTGTGGTAGAATTGCTGGGTGGCGCGCTCAGCGGTGAAGGCTGTGCCGACGGCTCTCGGACCATGAGGAGCAATGGCGTCCTTTTCACCGTCTACAACATAGAGCACTTTACAGAGCTCTCTACCTACTATGATGAAGTAGAGGGCTTGCTTCGCCACGTCAAGTCCAGCCGCCTCGCACCGGGATTCAAGGAGATTTTGGCGCCGGGCGAGCCAGAGTTTCGCAGCGCACAGCGCAAAGAGAAAGATGGAATTGAAATCGACGAAACGACTTGGGCTTACATATGCCAGGAAGGACGAATTCTGGGGCTCGATCCAGACAGCTGGTAAAGATATCCAGTTCGCGCCTGCCGTTTTTTTGGTGCACGAATAGATCCGAAAACTACGCCGAAGGGAGCAAGCCATGGAACAGTTGACTTCGAAACAGCGTTTTTTGGCTGGGCTGAACGGCGATGCCGTGGACAGGCCGCCAGCGGCCAGCATAGTGTCCGTGATCACCTATGAATTGATGGACATTACTGGCGCCCATTTCCCCCATGCCAACATCGAGCCTGAGCCTATGGCGACGCTTGCCGCCGGCGCCCACGAAGTGATGGGGTTCGATAGCGTAATGCCCATCTTTAGCATCGCACAGGAGGCGATGGCACTCGGATGCCAGGTCGATTGGTCCGATACCGATATGATGCCCAACCCGACCGATTCGCCTTGGGCCGATCGCGATGTGGAGATCAAGCTGCCTGACGGTTTTCCCGACTCGTTCCTGGAAGACAAATACGTCAAGTGCTCCATCGATGCCATTCGGCTGCTCAAAGAACACTTCGGCGATGAAGTCATGATTCTGGGCAAAGTCATGGGTCCATGGACACTTTCCTACCACTGCTACAATACGCAGGAGTTCCTCTTCGACACGATTATGGACCCGGACCGCGTTCGCAAATCGCTGGAAACGTTGGCGCCTGTCCCGCTGGTCTACGCCGCGGCACAACTTGAGGCAGGCGCAGACGCCATTGTCTGGGCAGATCACGCCACCGGCGACCTCGTTCGTAACACAATGTACCGGGATTTTCTTCTTCCCCATCACCAGGAACTTGTGCCTCAAGTAGACGCGCCTGTCATTCTGCACTGCTGCGGGAGGACACTGGATCGGGTCGAATACTTCAGCGAAGCCGGTTTTGCCTGCTATCATTTCGAGTCGGCCAACGCCCCCGAGCTGATGGTCGAAAAGACCGCCGGTAAGATGAAGTTGACTGGCAATGTCAACAACCCCGTCACTCTGTACGCTCGAGGACCGGCGGAAGCACGCGCCGAAGCGCAAGCCGCCATTGACGCCGGTGTGGACATCATTGCCCCTGAATGCGCCGTTCCTTTGCAGGCACCGGTCGTCAATCTCAAGGCAATTGTGGAAACGTGCATTGACAACCCTAAACACTAGGAGCCCTGAATCATGAGCCGCGAAGAAGAAATCAAAGAAGGGCTGTACGAGCATACCTTAGTCGGCGAAGCCGCCGAGGTTGTCGAGTTGACGCAAGAGGGTATCGACTTGGGTATGGATCCGCTCGATATTCTCTTTGGCGCACTTATTCCTTCTTTGCAGGAAGTTGGCCGTCTCTTTGAAATCGGCGAATACTTCGTGCCAGAGATGCTGGTCGCGGCGCGTGCAATGCAGGGGGCCATGGCACTGTTACGGCCTTTACTGGTTGACAAAGGAGCGGAGCCGATTGGCAAAGTCGTCATGTTGACCGTCAAGGGCGATGTACACGACATTGGCAAGAATCTGTGCAATATCATGTTGGAGGGAGAAGGCTTTGAAATCGTTGACTTGGGCGTCAATGTCAAACCGGAAGATGTGGTCGCCGCCACACAGGAACACCAGCCTCAACTCCTGGGATTCTCCGCGTTCTTGACAACAACAATGCCCTTCTTTAAGTCCAATCTGGCCGCGCTGGCAGATGCTGGACTGCGGGACTCTGTCAAGGTAATGGTTGGAGGGGCTCCCGTTACACAGGAGTACGCCGATAGCGTTGGCGCCGACGGTTTCGCCCCGGATGCCAGCGCCGCCGTGCGCTTGGCCAAGCAGCTCATGGTCGACATGGGCTACGACGTCAGCATGGGGGGCGACCACAGTGAGGGCGCTACTGCTTTGGCCAGCGCCGTCCAGGCCGTGGAGGAGCTCATGGTCAAATCCGGACAGCATGAAGAGTAACCCTACATGAACACAGTGATCTCCTCCGCCAAGCAGACTGTAGTAATAGGCCCCGACCACCCCTTTGTAATCATCGGCGAACGCATAAACCCCACTGGCCGTAAAGTCCTCACTAAGCAGATGATCGAACGCGATATGACAATGGTCTGTCGTGACGCGCGCCGGCAGGTAGAGGCGCAAGCACATGTGCTCGACGTGAACGCTGGCGTTCCTGTGGACGGAGTCGAACCGGCAATCCTCCGTCAAGCGATTCAGGCCGTTCAGGAGATTGTGGACGTGCCTGTCTCGATCGACTCATCAGTAGTTGAAGCCCTGGAGGAAGGCCTTGCCGTTTATCAAGGCAAGGCCCTGGTCAATTCTGTCACCTACGAGGAGGAAAGGCTGGAGACAGTACTGCCTCTGGTTAAGAAGTACGGCGCGGCTGTCGTCGGCGTCGCCAATGACGATACCGGAATCTCCAACGATCCGCAGGAACGGCTTCAAATCGCAACACAAATCGTAGAGCGAGCCGCGGACCACGGAATACCGCCGGAAGACGTGATTATCGACCCACTGGCCCTGACCGTCAGCGCCGATGACAACGCCGCTCTTATCACGCTGGAAACCATCCGCCTGATTCGCGAGAACCTTGGCGTCAATATGACTTGCGGGGCCAGCAACATTTCATTCGGCCTGCCATGGCGTCCCACGGTCAATGCTGCGTTCCTGTCGATGGCGATCGCGGCTGGACTGACCTCAGCCATCACCAATCCTCTGGAGGCCGAAATCCGGCACACGATCTACGCCGCCGACCTGCTGATGGGGCACGACGCCTATGCGGGAAACCTGATTCAGGCATTTCGATCGGAACGAAAGGGCCAGCCAGCATCGGGTTAGCCTTCGATCTGTTGCTTACGGACATGCATTTGCGTTCGCTCCAATGACAACCACTGCGCCCTCTGGCACGACAAAGGTCTCCATCGAGTTTCGCCCCCACGACAAGGTGACCCGCGTGCCACCCGGCATGACGATATTCAACGCCGCCAACTGGATCGGCCTGCCCATCGACAGCACCTGCGGCGCCAAGGGGACCTGCGGCAAATGCAAGGTCCGCATCCTCCGCGGCAACAACGGTGCCACTGCGGCTGACCGCAGGATTTTCACCGAAGAAGAATTGGCCGACGGCTGGCGGCTCTCGTGCCGCAGTGAGGCGAACTCCGACGTCATCTGCCTCGTTCCTCGCCTGATGGGCAACCCCAAAGCTGCGTTGATGGGATTTGACCGCCATGTCATTTTGAATCCCAACGTCTACAAGATTCCTCTGACCTTAACGCCTCCCACGCTCGAAGACCAGCGCAGCGACTTCAGCCGCATTCGCGACGCGCTCGAGCCGGAAGGGTATGCGGTCGAAGCCTCGCTCAATTTGCTTCGTCAGCTGCCTGCTGTTTTGCGGCGCGCCGACTGGCACATTACCGCGGTAGTGGTCGGCCACGAGCTGGTCAGCGTTGAAGGAGGCGATACCAGCGACCGTATTTTCGGGCTCGCCTTCGATATAGGGACTACGACTGTCGTCGGCATGCTGATCGATCTCAACAGCGGTGCACCGGTTGCAGTCCAATCCGCGCTTAACGGCCAGGCCGTTCAGGGGGCCGACGTAATTTCGAGAATCAGCTATACGATGCTCCATGAAGATGGACTGTCCGAACTGAATGGAGTCATCCTTCGCACGCTAAATGGCCTCATCACACAACTCTTGGATGAGGGCGGAGTGGGGCCTCACGAAGTGTATGAAGTCGTGACCGCTGGCAACGCTACGATGCAGCACCTGTTCTTGGGCATCGACCCGGAACCCATAGGTCTCGAACCCTTTATCCCCGCTGTCGAGGACATGGTTCAAGCATCGGCGCAAGAGGTTGGCCTTAATATCTTGCCGCAAGCCCAGGTGCATTGCCTCCCCTATCTCGGCGCATACGTAGGAGCTGACCTTGTCGCGGGCCTGCTCGCCACCGGCTTGGCGCAGAATGAAGGCGTTCGTCTGCTAGTCGACGTAGGTACTAACGGCGAGATTATCTTGGGTTCAGCCTCTCGCACAGTGGCAACGGCCGCGCCCGCCGGCCCGGCGTTTGAGGGGGCCCAGATCCAGGACGGCATGCGTGCCAGTACCGGCGCAATTGAAGCCGTGACCATCGGCCCCGAGGGAATAGAGCTACAGGTGATCGGAGATGTGCCTCCGGTCGGTCTCTGCGGTTCCGGCCTGCTGGATGCTGTAGCTCAACTCCGTCTTACCGGTCTGATGCTGCCATCGGGCCGTTTTGTAAAGGCAGAAGAGGCGACCGAAATCGTGTCTCCCGAACTGGCGCGGCGGATTATAGCCGACGAAGAGGGAAGGCGCTCATTTGTCCTCGCGTGGGCGGAAGAGTCTGGTAGCGGCAAGTCGATTGTTCTGACGCAGCGGGATGTGCGCGAACTTCAGTTTGCCAAGGGTTCGATCGCCGGGGGCATCGAAGTGGTGATGCAGGAGTTGGGCGTCGAGGCAGATGAGCTTGTCGAAATATTCCTGGCCGGTTCTTTTGGCAGCTACATCAATCCCCAGAGCGCCCGTATCATCGGGCTTGTGCCGCCCGTTCCCGTTGAAAGAATTAAAGCCGTAGGCAACGCGGCCGGCGAGGGCGCAAAAATCGCGCTGCTCTCATTCCGCGAGCGGCAGGTAGCTCGATCGCTGCCACAGATCGTGGAGTACCATGAACTGTCCGGGCGAGGCGATTTCAACGATTCTTTCTTGGAAGTGCTCCAGTTTCCTGAACTGGACAAGCTCGATCTCGAAAAAGAGGTTGCCTCCGATATCCGGTAGTGGATAGTCCTTACTGTACACCCGCCTGGTTGGGCAAACGGCAGTTCCCTCTGTCCAGCACCTCCGCATTTACTAGATTCTTAGGAACTCCGCCTCGGAGAACGGTGACAACGTTTTCCGCCGCCTTGCGCGCCAGTTCTGCCGTGGCCGCTACCGAATAGAACGCGGCATGTGGCGTCACGATTACATTTTCAAGAGACAAAAGAGGATTATCTGCTGCCGGCGGTTCAGGATCTGTGACATCGAGAGCCGCCCCCGCGATGCGCCCTTCCTGGAGCGCGCCGATCAGCGCCTTCTCGTCGATGACACCACCCCGGCTCGTGTTGATCAGCACTGCTGATCGCTTCATCTGCGCGATTGCGGCATCATCTATGATATGCGCCGTTTCCTCGGTGAGCGGACAATGAATTGAAACATAGTCAGACTCGGCGAGCATCTGCCCAAGATCGTTGGTCACCTCAATCCCGTCCGGCGCGTCTTCGGGTCGAAGCCGCGGCGTAAACGCAATTACCCGTAGTCCGAACCCTAGGGCCTTGGGAACAAGAGCGCGAGCGATGTTTCCAAGGCCGATGAGCCCCAGAGTCTGGCCGCTCACTCGCGGAATAGGGCGGGGAGTCTCACGTGTCCATCCGCTGCGATCAGGCGTGCGCGCCAATGGCAAGAGTTGACGCGCAGTCGCTAGTAGAAGGGCCATGACGTGGTCGGACACCTCCTCCAAGCAGAAATCAGGAACATTGGTCACCAGCATGCCTAGTTCGGTGGCGCGCTCAATTGGAATGTTGTCCAGCCCGATGCCATAGCGGCTGACCACACTGCAGTTAGGTGCGATATCCAGCGCCTCGGCCGGTACATCCTTCCAACATGTCAGGATGGCGTCTGCTTGCGGGGCAAGCGCAATGATCTCGCTGGGCGTACCCTCTCCGGCCACCATGATCTCGCCCCCAACAGAAGACAGGACCTCCTTCTCTATGTCTAGATTCGGCCACGCGTAGTCGGTAATGACAATACGGCAGGTCATGTCTGTAGCTCCATTCTGTTCCTTTGGAGATGGAACGGTCGGGACCGAACGAGGCAACCGGAAATCGACTTCCGGCCTAAGAGAAACCTTATTCAGCCCTCAGTTCTCTCCGGCCATCTCCGCGGCAATTTTCTCGGCCATCATCATAACTGTTGCGTTGATGTTCGCGCGCACGCTGTCCGGCATCAACGACGCGTCGACGATTCGCAGGCCTTCAATACCCAACACACGGCCTGACTGGTCTGCAACAGCCAGCGGATCGGTAGGCAGCCCCATCTTGCAGGTACTTGACGTATGGTGACCGGTGTCGGCATTGGCAAGAATCCAGCGATCCAGGGCCGCGTCATCATGTAATGCGTCCTCTGGACCATCCAGAACGCTTCCGCGGATCCCGCGAAATGCTGGATGCTCTTCGATCAGTTCGGTACAAAGCCTGATCGCTTCCCGTTGGCGCTCGCGGTCGAACCGTTCCTCGTAGTAACGGTAGTCGAGCAAGGGCTGGTCCCCAATGCTGTTGCTGCGCAATCGCAACTCCCCTGCTCCAACCGCTAGATTTACAGTCGGACGAGCGAACAGAAAACTGCCGGAGTCGCCCCAGGTTTCCGGCACGGCCGCTATGTAGACGATCATATCGTTGGTCACAACCGAGCCATCGGCCGTGTAGCGCAAACCGGCCTGGTGCCAGTGAAAGAGCCCTGACGGTTGGAATAGCAGTTCCCAGTTCAAGTTTACCGTTGGGTGGTCTCGTAGGTTGCCTCCCACTCCGGGCAGGTGGTGACTGACAGTCACTCCAACTTCCTGCAGATGCGGCGCCGGTCCGATTCCGGACAGCATCATGATCTGCGGTGTGCCGATCGCGCCGGCGCAGAGCACAATCTCTTCCGCCCGGAAATCTTCCACCTGGCCGTCCCGCTCCACTTCTACGCCAACTGCCCTCCCTCTTTCCAGCAGTATCCGACGAGTCGTGCAGTCGGCTAGAACATGGAGATTGGGGCGGCCCCTGGCTTGGGCCAAGTAGGTCACAGCCGTGCTCTGGCGCACGCCCGCGATGTTGTTGAGGGGGAAGGGTCCTATACCGGTTGATCCGGGCAAGTTTGCGTCCGGACACTCCGGGAAACCGGCCTGACGGCAAGCCTCAGCCCAGGCCCGCTGATCAGGTCCCCACTCTTCTTCAGGATACCTGCGAACGCCGATAGGCCCATCGCAACCGTGATGTTCCGCCGAGCCAAAGTCGTAGTCGTTTTCAAGTTTGCAGTAGTAGGGCAGTACCTGTTCGAAGCTCCACCTGTCGTTGCCCATTTCAGCCCATGCTACGAAGTCTTCCGGTATCCCGCGCAAGAAGATTTGCGCATTTACCGCGCTGGATCCGCCTACAACTCTGCCCCGGGGGACGGGCATGTCGTCGCGCCTCTGTGAAGCCAACCCTGTGTAACCCCAGTCATGGCTCTGAGCGATAATTCCGGACGGTGTACCGTAGCCCAGCCGAATGTCAGCTGGCAGGCTCTCCCTCGTAGGGTAATCCGGGCCTGCTTCAAGCAGAAGCAGCTGCCGGGTTGAGTCTTCTGTCAGACGGGCAGCCAGAATGTTTCCCGCCGACCCAGAGCCAACGATTAGGGTGTCATAGATCACGCGGCAACCACTCTCCGAAGTTTCGCGCCCACAGGACTACGTGTTGGCAGCCTTCGTCGGCCACGGTTCATCGCCCTCTTGGCGCTCGCGATAACCGCTGACGATCATACCGGCCCGTTCAACTCTCTGGCCGGCAACCTCTCGGTTTTGCGGATCGCGGTATCCCATACGCACGAGCCGGCGGGGCTTTTTTGTCTGATTGATGTAGGAGCCGTGAATCGTATCGATGCAGAAGACAACTACATCGCCGGCCTTCGCCGGAACGGCCACGGTATCTTCGAGGTAAAACTTGTCAGTGGGCAGATGAGGCGAGCAGGGGCCGTCCTCTGTCTCTGTAATGTGTTCAAGGTGGCCCAACTTGTGCGAGCCATCCAGGAAGCGGATCTCCCCGTTTTCGTGAAAGGTATCGTCCAGGTGTACCAGGACGTCAATGAAGCGACCATCCTGATGTGGATAGAACGGGTTGTCCTGGTGCAGTGGGAATGGATGCCCTGTCTGCGGAGGTTTGATGTGGAGGGTGGTATGGTGCAGCTCTACATTGGGGCCCAGTAAGTCGCTCAGGGCCTCGGCGAGCTTGGGATTCGTCGCCGCCCGCATCCAGGCTACCGAGTAATAGTGCAGGTCCTGCATCGCTGTCAACTTGGACCTCTTTTCGGTTTCCGGGTCCATATAGGCTTGGCGCCAGGGTCCGGACCAGCCGGGATTGGTGAATGCCCAGTCTTCGACCAGCCGGTCCAACTCTTCGGAAAGCTCTGCGGTCTCTTCAGGGGTGAACAGGTGCGGAATTCGCAAAAAACCGTGTTTGTGATAGGAATCGATCTGTGTTTGCGTGAGCATCGGTTTGTCTCCTTTACGATAGATGCGAAAATGCGGCCCTCCAGAGCGCGGCTCCAAGTTCCTTTCAAATCCCGCCCAGAGAATGAGGGCCTCACTCCCGCCCCCAATGGAGAAAGTACGAATTCGCGCCAGTCCTATGCAATCGGCAGCAGTTCGTCTCCTTCTTTCCGCTCACGGTATCCGCTCACCATCACGCCTGGTCGTCCCATGCTTTGGCCGTACTCCTGTCGATTCTGCGGGTCGCGGTAGCCCATGCGCACCAGCCGCCGAGGTTTCTTTGTCTGGTTAATGTACGACCCGTGCACCGTATCAATGCAGAACAGGACGACATCGCCTGCCTTGGCTGGCACCGCGACTGTATCTTCCAAGTGGAACTGGTCAGTGGGCAAGTGGGGAGAGCAAGGCCCTTCTTCGGTCTCCGTGATGTGATCAAGATGGCCCATTTTGTGGGAGCCGTCCAGAAAGCGAATCTCACCGTTCTCGTGGAAGGTGTCATCCAGATGCACCAGCACATCAATGAATCGGCCGTCCTGATGGCCGTAGAACGGGTTGTCCTGGTGCATGGGGAACGGATGACCGGTCTGAGGGGGCTTGATGTGCATGGTGGTGTGGTGCAGCTCTACGTTGCTGCCCAGAAGCTGACTGAGCGCCTTGGCGAGCCTGCCATTCGTAGCAGCCCTCATCCAAGCGACCGAATAGAAATGCAAATCGTGCATCGCGGTCAATTTGGACTTCTTCTCTGTCTCCGGGTCCATATACGCCAGGCGCCACGGGCCATTCCAACCAGGGCTCGTAAACGCCCAGTCTTCGACAAGGCGGTCCATCTCTTTCGACAGTTGGTCTGTCTCCTCTGGCGTGAACACCTCAGGAATGCGGAGGTAACCGTGTGCGTGATAGAAGTCGACCTGTCCTTGAGTCAGCATTTGTTCATCTCCTTTAGGCGCTTGTATCGGGTTCGCACTTCTCGGGATCGTAGGCACTGGCACGTGCTGGCTGCAAGCTTGGCGCTTCCGTCCTCTGCAGCAGAATTCCATTGAGCCGCCGTAGTAGCGACACTTTCATTGTTCTTCTGTTTCAATTGCATAAGTCATTGGCGCTCACTTGGGCGAAACGGAGAGAGTACGCCTTCTTGCCGCATAGTTTACCGAAATTAGAGTGCTTGACGCAACCACTACTGCAGGCTCAACCGCTGCTATTCGCTCCAATTTGTCGGACCTCATAGACCTTCATCGGCGGCCATAGCTTCCCGTTCCAGTTCGCGGTGAATGCGCTGAACCGTAGCTTCGATGAGAAGGACGTCGTCCAGGGGCAACGATTCTTTCAAGAGTGAGAAGGTCTCGCAGTAAAGCAACAGGCCGGACGTTACTTCCTCGCGCAATGAATAGGAGTCATTTTCAGCCCCGGTCGGAATGCCAAATGCCTGGTGCAAGAGCTTGGCCCACCTGGTCTCTGGACCCACTTCTTTGATAACATCGCTGAAGAAAGTATTGTCGCTGGTAGCAAATACACCCCTGTGCAGCCGCATCACCCAGGCAAGTCCCCAGGACAAACCGAAGCGAGCGTTCAGCAGGCGCCCAGTGTCATTTCGCTGCAGTCCTTCCAACCCTTTATGAGCCTCTTCGATCCAGCCTACCAGCTCTTTGCCAGCCAGATGGTCAGCCTTGTCCTGTAGTGTCTCCGTCCACTTGAACTCCTCTGCGCGCTGCTGAATGGCCGCAAAAAGACCATGGGGATCCCATAGTGCACGGCCGTCGCGAAGACCGACAATAATATTCACCGCTTGCCCAGGCTCAGAAAACCAGCTCTCCACCTGGTTGGGGGTGACTGTGCTGCGTACGACAAGCCAGGGTTGGGGACTGTACCTGTCACCTACATTCTCGTTACCCCTCGTTCTGCCTATACTATCGCCGACCAAAAAGGTCCGGGCTTCGTCTTCGCGCTTGTCGTCATCGACGAAGCGCACGACATCTACGTCACTGTGAGGTCCGGCATCGCCGCGTGCGTAACTTCCCAAGAGGGCAAAGGCTACAGTCTCTGCGGTCTTCCACTCTTCAAGCAAGGAGGGGAGTTCAACAGGGAGTTCCATCTGGATGTACCGCTCACGGATGGTGACGGCGCACGAGGTCCGGCCAGACAGGTGCCAAATTGCCCTTGGTATTGGTTTCGCCCACGTCCAGCGCTGGGCCTTCAACGGGCACACCGTGCTCGATCAGGACGTCGAAATATGGTTCGCGGCTCTCCGAAAGGAGCTGCAGCAGTTTTGTGCGCATCTCCGCACAGGTCTGTACGTCTGTTTCAGCCAGATTGTTCATCTCATAAGGGTCGTCCTTGAGGTCAAAGAGCCGTTCGTGCCCAGTCTCGTAGAAGGCGTACTTCCAGCGAGAAGTCACCAACCCGCGCCAGTCCAGAAAATCCAGATTCCAGCGAGGATTGCCAGACATTTCAATGAGGACTGCATCCGGCCCTTTGAAGTCCTGCTGCCCGCGCAACGCCCCGCTAAAGTCTCGTCCCTGGCAGTGGGCAGGAATGTCCAGCCCCAACAGGCCGAGTGTGGTCGGGAACAGGTCGACAAGGCTGAATAGCAGGCCATCCCTCCTGCCCTGCGCCGGAATCTGCTCCGGCCAGTGAAAAACTGCGGGGATACGAATGGAGTTTTCGTGAGGATTCTCTTTGCGGTTGATGGCACCGTGTGTTCCCATATAGTCGCCGTGGTCGGAGAAATAGACTGTCAACCGGTTGCTACTGAACTCAGGCAGGCTGTCCAACGTCTCACGCAAGCGGCCGATATTCCAATCCAGGTTTTCGACCATGGCGTAGTAGGTGGCCAGTTGGGCCCGCATCTCCGGCGAGTCGGCAAAGCTGGGCGGAGTCGAGAGCGCAGCGGGATCAAATCTCTCGAACGCCACCGGTGCTTCGAGGGGGAAGTGTGGCGGCTCAACGCTGAGAACGAGAAAGAGCGGCTCGTCGCCGTTATAAGACTGCAAATAATCGATGGCCAGATCGGTGAGGAAGTCTGTCTGATAGCCCTCCATCCTGCGCGGATTGGCCTCATCTTCGTGATAGTAAAAACCTTTGAAAGGAGCGTTATTGATCTCGAATCCGTACCAGTCTTGGAAACCGGCGCGGTGGTATTCCGGTGTGCGATGTGGCCAGCGCGTGTACTCATCTCTGTCCGCCTTCACGAGTGGGGGCTCCTGATTGTGAACGACGCCGCAGTGCCACTTGCCAAAATAGGCCGTGTGGTATCCAGCTGCCCGCAGAGCAGTTGCCGTGCTCGGCGCGCTTGCCTTGAACACGTCAAAGAAAAACTGAACCGGCCCTGAATGCGCGTGCCGACCCGAGAAAATCGTGCCACGTGAAGGCGTGCAAATGGGGCAGTTGGCGTAGGCGCCGTCGAAGCTGACCCCTTCGGCGGCCAGACGGTCCATGTTAGGCGTGCGCACATTTGAATCGCCCATGTGGCTCATTGCCCCGCCAAAGTGCTCATCCGACAGAATGTATATTATGTGTGGTTTAGTTGGCATCTGGACTCCTCGACCAGGGTGCTTAGTGAAGTAGGGTGGCCACGTCTAGCGGTCTCTCATATCGGTTTCTATAGACGTCCACCTGTGTTCAGACATTACACAGTTCGAAGGCCTGCCGCAGCGCATCGACCACATCACCGCGCGGGTGAAATTCGTGGCCGACGTAGCCTGCGTAGCCGGCACTGCTGAGAGCCCGGCAAATGCCGCGGTAGTTCAGTTCCTGGTTGTCATCCAGCTCGTTCCGGCCCGGGTTGCCTGCAGTATGAATGTGGCCAATGGCGTCCAGATTTTCCGTCATCGTGCGGATCACATCACCTTCCATGATCTGCATATGGTAGATGTCATAGAGGAGTTTGACGTTGGTGCTTTCTACTTGTTGCACTACGGCCAGTCCCCAGGCACTGTGGTCACATTGGTATCCTGCATGATTCACTTTGGAGTTGAGCAGTTCCAAGTTGAGATTGACGCCTTTGGCCTCAGCGTGCGGCGCGGCGCGGCGGAGGCCGGCGGCTGTATTGGCAATGGCCTCCTGCTCGCTCATTCCCGGTATCCGGTTTCCGCTGAAACATATTAATCCGTCTACGCCATTGGCGGCGGCTACGTCAATCGACTCGTGCAACTCAGCCGCAATCCTGTCATGGTTGGCAGCGTTGTTGAGGCCGTCCGGCAGAGAGTTGTGTCCGCTAATGCTTACCACGCGCAGACCGTGGCTGGCGGCGGCCTCGCAGAAGCTTATGAAATCGTCGCCTCGCCCCCAGATTTCTATCGCTGGGTAGCCAATCCCGGCAATTTCTGCAAAGAGTTGGTCCATTGACATGGCTCCTTGGGGAAGGATGGGGACACAGACTGACTGTTTAACTGGCATAGGATCCTTCCTTACTAGCGGGTACCTACCGGTTACTGTAGAAATCTAATAGATCACCTTATTCAGTGGATATTCGATGATACCAGTGGCACCCGCCTGCTTCAGATCGGGGATCAGGTCGCGAACGATTTTTTCGTCGATGATCACCTCCAGAGCTACCCAGTCTGGGTCGGTCTGGTTTGTGATAGACGGTGTGTGTAGTGCCGGAAGTTGAGCGGTAATCGCTTCCAGAGAGGTCCGGGGCAAGTTCATTTTGAGGCCGACCTTCGCGCCGGCTTGCAAGGCGCCTTTCAGGAGCATCGACAGGTTCTCTATCTTCTGCCTCTTCCATCTGTCGGCCCAGGCCTCGTGATTGGCGATCAGTTTCGTCGTGGATTCGGCGACGGTGTCAACGATGCGCAGACGATTCGCACGCAGCGAGGAGCCAGTCTCTGTGCCTTCCACGACGGCATCGACCAGCAGAGGCGCCTTGACCTCGGTCGCGCCCCACGAGTACTCTACTTCGGCTTCGACCCCGTGACGTTCCAGGTAGCGGCGCGTAACCTGCACAAGCTCAGTTGCGATTCTCTTGCCCTTCAGATCCTGAGGACTGTGGATATCGGAATCGTCCGGTACCGCCAGTACCCAGCGGTAGGCCTGGTTGGTCGCCTTGCTGTAGACCAGGTCTTCAACTTCACAAACATCCGCCTCGTTCTCCTGCACCCAATCCTTGCCGGTGAGACCGACATCGAGTACGCCTCTTTCGACGTAGCGCGCAATCTCCTGAGCGCGGAACATCAGGCAGTCGATTTCCGGGTCGTCAATGTAGGGAGCGTAGGAGCGGCCGCGTACATAGACCTGATAACCGGCTTTTGCAAACAAAGCAATTGTCGATTCCTGCAGGCTGCCTTTTGGAATACCAAGCGTCAAACGACTCATTTTGGTCCTCAATCAAAGTGTGGTTTCAGATTCCATCTACGGCGTCGGGCCGAGCGCTGATGACTGGGAAGGGTTCCTGCCATTAAATCATACGAACGAGAGTCGCCAGGACTGGGCGTTTCGCGCTTCGGATCTTGTGCTATCGATGCAGTGCCGCTCGATGCGTCGATAGTAACAGCCGCTACGGGCTTTGCCGTCTGCGTCCTTTGTATGGCAGGCGCCTGCACCGAGAGGGCGTACAAGATACAATAGTGAATTCTGTTCGCAATTGACTCGCACATCAACCAGTTCCAGCGTGTCGCCGGATGTCGCGCCTTTCACCCACAACTCGTTGCGGGAGGTGCTCCAAAAGGCGGCAACGCCGTGCGTTAGAGTGTGGGCCAGAGCTTCCTGGTTGACGTAGGCTACGATCAGGACTTCCCCTGTTTCGCAGTCCTGTACAGCTACAGGGATGACAGCGGCATCCCCATGGCCGATAGCTTGCAACTTGCCATAGTCCAGCCTCAATTCGGACCCCTCCTCCAAGTCGGAGGACAAAGCGGTAACGTTCTTGTCAGAATTGTCCATAGGGTTTCTCTAATGGAAATGTCGTTGGTGTCAGTTTCACTGGGCTTAATCCAGTGCCCCTCCCCATACTTCCATGTCTACGTCCACATCTGCACGGTTGAGGACGTCATCCAAGAGAAGGTGGGCGTCGGGCAGGTCTTCGATTCTTTCTGCTACAAGGATGAGATCTGCGAGCGTAGCGTCGGTGACGTAAGCTTTTTCGAAGATCTTCCTCGGATTCAGCCAGTAGCCGCCGGCCGCCAACTTGCCCCACTTTGTGAGCAGGTAAAGTATGACATAGTCGCGCCCGCTACTGCTGGTGTCAACGATGCGTGAACCGCTGACACTGATCGGGTAGAGAAACTCGATTCCGGAGCGCGTACGTTCCGCACGAAAGTATCGAATCTTGGACGTGCGCGCAAAGCGGTAGATCGCCTTCTGAATCAGCCCACCTTGAGATGCTTGCTCCATCCCTCTCCATCGGCACTCAGAGTTGTCGGCCTCGATGCCTCGTAGCCTAGCAGCCTTGCCGCATCTTGTCCAGATGAGCAGTCTATCGTCTCAAGTCGACTGTGTCAGAAGCGGCCAAGGACTACTCGAATCTCTTTGACCCTCTTTCGGAGCCTTCATTTCGACGCAAGGAACTCGGCTCGGCCTTTTGGTCAGTCTGAGGGAATACTGAATTTCTGAACGGTTCCCGTGATCAACTGGCACATTCAGCCAGCGAGCCGGAAGTTACTCTCAAAGTGAGGTTCAGGCACAGCGCTGAAATACCGAGGGGAATGTAATCGGATTTCAGTGCAACCCTCGCACCCTTGACAACAGTAACCAGCATTGTTACTATCCTTGACACTTACCAGATTCGAACCAACCCAGGCCAGCAGGCGGATTATCGGAGATGCGGTGGCTCGCGCGTTGTGGGCCGTTCTGAGTCAGGAGCGAAATTGGCTCTTGAATGGGGGCGTCTCCGTCGGAAGCCGGGGTCTCCGGCGAAGAGATACATGAGGCCAACAGGAGGCAACTGCACGATGTTACACAGCACAGGTCAGCCCACTCCCACTTCTTCTACGGCCGCGCCACTGGTTACGACGGTACTTGCTTTAGTTGGCCTTCTGGCTATACTCTCATTCACTTCCAAACTGGAAGACTATGCTTTCTTCGGTTTCTTGGTGCCGTACGAGAACGCGATATCTGTAGTCGTGGTCGCGTTCTTGGGGCATGTCGCAGTCCAATCCGGAACAAAATGGGTGTACACTATCTCTCTAAGACGGACATCAGAGGATGTTGCCCGAACACTACGGGTAATAGCACGCCTGTTGGGATACGGGCTGATTTTCTCATTCCTGGTTTCTGTGGTTACTGACAACGCCGTGGCAGCGTTGACGATGGGAAGTTTTGCGGGTTTGGTCGCTGGCTTTGCCTCCCAGACAGTCATGGGGCATACCGTGGCCGGGGTCTTTCTGGCGATATTCCGGCCAGTTGGACTGGGCGAAAACATCACCATTGGCAGAGAAACCGGGGTTGTGGCCGATATCACGCTAATGCACATTGTGTTGGACTCAGAGGAAAAGCGAGTGTTGATACCGAGTTCAACCGTGGTCGGCTCGATCTTGATCAAAAATAAACCGAGCGAATAACTGGGCTTCCGTCTCTTAGGTCTGGCGAGAAGGTTGAGCGGCCTGGACTCCAAACTGTCGGCAAGGTTGCTGTCTCAGGGAATGCAATTTCGTGCAATTATCGCTTGGTCCAAGCGAATGCAGGCAGACGCCAAGATGGCTGCCAATCTGACTCGCATGTCAAGAAATTCACGACAGCAGGCTTGTTTGCCACGATTCAACTCCACCTATACCTTTCACTGTTCTGATCCCTCAGAATTGCCCTCGTTCAATTGAATCTGTGCCGCGACGCCGATCTCGCTTCGATTGGTGTGCGAGACTCCTTTCACTATGTGCTGCTGCAAAGTCGTCCCAATATGTCCGACGTTCCTGTGCCCCTTTTCGATTGACAGTACAGTAGCAGGCCTTTACAATTCAAGTCATGCTGTGAACACACTCTGACAGTTTGTTTCAAGTTTTACGGGAAAGTCCGGTTCAAGACTTTTCATGACCGAGAGTGAAAGGAGTTTCCCCAATGGATATCTCAAAGACAGTCGCTTCCCAGTTTAACGCCGCCCTGTCGATGATGGAGCAGACAGTCAGTTCCTGCCCTGAGGATTTGTGGAATGTTCCTGGACAGGCCAATCCCTTTTGGCGCGTGGCATACCATGCGCTTTTCTATGTGGATCTCTACATGCAACCCTCAGAAGATGAAATGAAACTGTGGGAAGATGCAAGAGACGGGTACCAATTCCTCGGTCCGACGCCTTGGCCTCCGCACGAGCAGCCACAGGCTGATCAGCCTTACAGCCCCGAAGAGATTCTGGCCTATATTGAACATTTGCGCTCGTTTGTAGCCAGCACTGTACCCTCGGTCGACCTGAGCGCACCTTCTGGGTTCCACTGGCTGCCGTTCGACAAGCTGGAACTGCAGATCTACAATATCCGCCATCTGCAACAGCACATAGGCGACCTGAGCACGATCTTGCTGACGCAGGCGAATCGTGAAATCGACTGGGTAGGCATGGGTTAAGGGTAGCCCACCAAGTAGCTCTCAAGCAGTCTCTCTTCTAAGCGCGGCCTTCAACTTGACACACCTTTGGGAGAGAATCCATGCACCTTTCGATGCACAATTGGATGCGCGCAGAACCGATCAACGTAACGGTTCGGCGGCTGGCCCGCTATGGCTACAAGAGCATAGAGATCAGCGGGGAGCCGGATGTCTTTGATACTAAGGAGCTGCGTACAATCCTGGCCGAGAACGGAATCGCTTGCTGGGGGGCAGTCTCCTTGATGTTCGAGGGACGGGACCTGATTCACGCCGATGAGTCGGTGCGCGCTACGTCCATCAACTATCTCAATGACTGCATTACGATGGTGAAGGAGCTGGACGGGTACGAGATGACGGTCGTACCGTCGCAAGTAGGCAAAGTTTCCCCCATGGATACGCCTGAGCAGGAGTGGGTCTGGGCCGTGGAGAGTCTGAAGGAGGTCTACGACCATTCTCAGAAGGAAGGAATTCGCATCGCGCTGGAGCCGCTCAATCGATTTGAGACCAACTTCCTCAATCGCGCCGACCAGGCCGTGCTCCTGTCACAAGAGGTCGGCGCGGACTGCGGGGTCTGCCTAGACACCTTCCACCTCAACATTGAAGAGGCCGACATGCTCGAGGCCATCAGGAATTCGAAGGAGCGGCTTGTCGACTTCCATGTTGCCGACAACAACCGAATGGCCTGCGGCATGGGTGCACTGGACTGGCCGCTGATCGTCAATACGCTGAAGGAGATCGGTTACGACGGCGCGCTGACGGTAGAGTTTGTCGCGCCGCTGGATAGAACGCCTGCCAACGCGTATCGGAACGCGGTGGCTGCAGCCGAAGCAGAACTGACCGCGGAACAGTTGCAGTTCATCCAGGACCATGGCAGCGGTGTTCTGTCCGAAGAGTTTTACAGCTGGCTCGTTGAAGAGACGGCGAAAGTACTGCTGCCCCTAATCTGAGAATTGCCATAGCCAGTGCAGCCATTATAGAGAGATCCGTCGGCCCTCGCGCGCCGAACGATATGCCCCCAGAACCATCTCCACCGACTTGCGCCCCTCTTCGGCACTCACGTGCTCGTCGCTTAAGCCCCGAACATAGTCGATGAATGGCCGCGGGACCGCCGCGATTCGTTCACCCTGGCTCGCCGGGATCGGCAGGTCAAACTCCTGCCACGCGGTGTCGCCTAGCCGAATCATTCGTAAAGGGGAAGCGCCAGGGGGGCGCGGCGCCGAAGTGGATGGCGCGTCACCGTAATCCTGAATGATGGTTCCTTCTGCGCCGTAGATCTCTGTCGTATTGACGCCTGCAACCGTTGTTGAGCCGTTGAACAATGTGCCTAAGGCGCCGCTCTCGAAGCGGAACAGAGCAATCCCGTTGTCGTCCGGTGCAACATTGGTTACGATGTTGTCGATTTCAGCCATGACCCGTGTGGCCTGGCCAAACGTCCAGTAGAACCAGTCGGCGGCATGAATTGCGTCGTCGAAGAACATTCCCACATTGGAGACCGGGTCGACGTGCCAGCGGGTGGGGCCGGTAAAGAAGCCCTCGTTGTTGAGCACGCCAATACAGTGCCGGCGGCGCACAACTGCTATTTCACCGACTGCCTTAGCGTCGACCAACTCCTTGATTTTTCGGTTGACCGGGTCCTGACGCATCTGGAAGGCGACACTAAACTTGACACCGGTGCGACGAATTACCTCGATAATGCGGTCGCAGTCTTCCAGCGTCGTCGCCAGCGGCTTCTGACAGAGGACCGCTTTGCCTGCCTCCGCGGCCTGCTCCACGAACTCGGCGTGGCGATTCGTTTCGGTAGTGACGATAACCGCGTCGATGTTTGGATCGGATGTGACGGCTTGGGAGTCGGAGCGGTACTCCATGCCGAATGCGGCAGCGGCCTCGCGCCCGCGTTCCTCGTTATAGTCCCAACAAGCAACCAACTCCACATCATCGAAGTCCTGCATCATACGGCAATAGGCATTGCTGTGTCCGTGGGCGTGGCTAAGGACGCCGATTCGTACTTTATCCATGTGAAAACCTCGGGATTCTATTGTGGGAATGCTGTAGAGCTAGGCTTTCAGACCACCTGCGGTCAGGCCACGTACATAGTGTCTCATGCCGAAGGAAAACAAAACGATCAGGGGAATCGATGCCAGGATGTAGCCGGCCATTTGTGGACCGAGGTCGGTGACACCGATTTCGGAAGTGAACTGGGTCAGGGCCACGGCCACGACCTGCTTCTTGGGGCTGGAGATGACGACCAGTGGCCACATGAACTGATTGTAAGTGGTGACGAGCCTGACAACGGCCACCGTTACCAGGATCGGCGCAGAGAGGGGCACGGCTATCTGAGCGAAACTTTGCAACTCGCTGGCGCCGTCGATGCGCGCCGCGTCGAAGAACTCCTCCGGCAACGTAGCGAAGAAGCTGCGGCACAAAAGGAGGGCAAAGACCTGACCCCCTGAAGTCCATGGCAATATGAGTGCCCAATAGGTATTCTCCAGGCCCATGTTGAGAATGAGTACGTAGGCCGGAATGAGCGTCAGAATCGGCGGGATCATCAGCAGGGCGAGGATTCCCGTATAGATCAGCTCTTTGCCGGGAAAGCGGTGGCGCGCAAAGACATATCCGCTGAGGCTGGCGAGCACGACGGTCGCCGCCGTGGAACTTCCGGAAGTAAGGATCGAATTCAGAACTGCACGCCAGATGGCCAGCGAGCCCAGAGCAAAGTTTTCCCAGCGATAGGGATCGGGCATTGACCAGAATCGCCCGTAGATCTGACCGTTGTCCTTGAGCGAGAGAGCCACCAGATAGACGATAGGGATGAAGGTGACAATCAGAAGGACGAGTAATACCGAATAGAGCAAGAGTTGCCCGCCGGTCAGCCGCAGAATCGCGAGAGTGGAGCCGGAGGTAAGTATAGGCTGTTCTGCCGTTCCACCGCTCTCGCCGCGCACGACGACCGTCGCTGCCCCCTCTGGCCCTTGACCGTCTCGCACCGTAGCCATATCAGGCCTCGTACTCAGTCGAAGAACTGACGAAGCGCATATTGATTATTGTGCCGGCCAGGATAATGAAGAACAGAATCATACCAATCGCTGAGGCTATACCCATGCGATCCATGCGCATCGCCTTGTAGTAGAGTTCAAGCGCGGGCGTGTAGGTAGACGCCCCAGGTCCGCCGCCGGTGGTCAGGAAGACGAGTTCGAATGTCTGGACTGCGTTGATGAAATTGAGGATGAGGAGCAGCTTGACCTGGCCCATGAGCAGGGGCAGGTCGATGCTCCAGAAGCGCCTCCATGTGCTGGCGCCGTCGACGAGACTGGCGTCGATGATTTCGTTGGAGATGGAGATGAGGCCGCCGTAAAAGATTAGCAGCGCGAAGGCATTCACCCAGGGAACGCCGATGAAGATGATTGAACCGAGGGCAACGCTGGCGTCACCGTACCAGACGCGTGTGAGCTCTTCCAGTCCCACCAATTTGAGTGACTCGTTGAGGAGGCCGATGGCAGGATCATAGATGTTGTTCCAGACGAGGATCTCCACTACTGCAGGTAGAACGATCGGCACGACAAAGAGTGTGCGAAACCAATACTGGGAGAATCTGTTGCGCAGGTTGAAGATGAATTCGGCCACCAGCAATGGCATGGTCATCGTTTTTGCGATCGAGACAACGACCAGGATTGCCGCGTTGCGGAAGCCGGAAAGGAAGAATCGATTTTCCATCAAAGATTGGAAGTTCGCCAAACCCACCCATTCGGTGCGCACGCCAGGACTCCACTCGGTAAAGGCGTGATAAAGGCCGGAAAAGGCGGGATAGTAGTTAAAGGTCAAGAGTAGGGCCAGAGTTGGCAGGATCAGGAGGTAGGAGAGTCGTGCGTTCCACATCGTCTGCATTACGCCGAGTGGCCCCGCTGCGCTGCGCTGCCAAACCTGCTGGCCCGCAGCGGTATTGCGGGCGGCCCAAACTGCTGCAAGGACAAGCAGGGCGATTACGCCGACAGCTGCGATAAGTGTGCGCTGGCGTTGCGCTGAGGAACGGGCTGCGCCGCTCAAAGTCGCTGCCCGATCGTAGCTTCTAGTAGCGCCTGAGACTGTACCTACAGAAAGGCGACTTCCATCAACGGACAGGCCGACGCTAAGAACCTCGGACTCCAGTCGAAATTGGTGGGTGAGAAGTCCGTCGGAGTCCAGCAGATAAGCGCTCCCGTCCTCTGACCCGACCAGGGCGCTGGATCCATCGCCGGCCAGTGATACACTGTTTACGGAATCCTCTGCTTCAAATCGCCAGATCTCTTTGCCGTTTGCCCCGTTTAGCAGGACGGCGGACCCGTCTGTGGTTCCTGCCAGGATGCGGGCGCCGTTTGGCGTCACGGAAACAGTTCGCACACTGTAGTCAAGCCAGGCTTGTAGCAGATTCCGCCCTTCGCGATTGTAAATCGTTATCAGCCCATCATCAGATCCCAAGACAACGCGGGTCTTTTCGCCGCTACCGTAGATATCGACAGCCCGCACTCCGATGCCTAGCTCCTCCTGCCACAGCAGGCTGCCCTCTTGGTCGAAAACGTAGACGGACAGGTCATCGGAAGTAGCTGCGACGAGTGACCCGTCTCTGGCCACAGCGGCGTTGTTCATTGGCCGGCCCGCTTTGTACTTCCACAGTACGTTGTTCTCACCATCGAGCAGATAGACAAAGCGATCTTCAGAGGCAACCGCCAGCCACTGACCATCCGGCGAAATGTCGACGCCGAGGATACTGTTCTCGGCCTCAAACCGCCACAGCAGCTCACCGGACGCGTCGAACAGACTGAGAGAATTGTCCCGGCTGCCAACGGCAACCAACATCCCGTCTCCGGAAACGGCAACAGCCTGGACGCGACTGGCCGCGTCGTGCTCCCAAATCTGACCATCCGGTGACTGCGCGGCGAGAGGCAATGCGGTCGCCAGCAGGAAAGCCGCGGCCAGAGTGAGCGCGCCACAGGCACACCTGAACCGAAACGCGAAACTCTTTACGTGCAAACCAGACAAGCCGCTCCCTCGCGAGAGCGGCCTGCCTGATTTATGATGATAGGATCTTCTCTTGCTTGACGCGCGTTGCAAAAACAGTCCCATAAACTGTCGTTCGTAGAGGCTGATGCCTCCTCTCCCGGCCTACGATTGTGGTGCAACCCAACTCTCTAGTAGGGACCAGCCGCGACCCAACCTGGTGGGCGCTTCTCGGGATTGTCCAGATCCTCGTGCGTCAGGTTAAGGTACTCAAGCAGGCCGTCAAAGTTGTCCTCGAGCAGAGCCTGGTAGCTTTCCGCAAACTGTTCGGCCGTTATCTTGCCCTCGAAGAACTCCTGCACCATGATCGACCACTCGCGCTTCGTCTCCTCGTACTTAAAAAAGCCGCGCGCTACTGCATCGCCGGGTGCGCCGGGCTTTTCATAGTTGCCGACGAAAACGCTTTGGGCGAATACTTCCTCCCATTCGCCAGGAAGCGTCACGTTTCTGATCAACGGCGGACCTGCGATGCCACCCTGCAGGTTTTCGGGATCAAGCTTGTTTTCCAGGAAGATTTGCATACCCTGGGGACTGGTCCAGAACATGACGAAGTCAACTTCCAGGTCGTTTTGGACCCGGTCCTTCACGGGCAGTGCCAGGTAACCCTGCGTCAACTCATTGGCGCGCGCAGTTCCCTGCACACATGGGCCTTCAATATTGGGGAAAGCGAAGCGCCCGTACTCAAACTCGACTGCAGCGGCCGAGTCTTCTTCCGTTACTTCAGCCTTACCGCCATACTCGCCCTGGGCGAGAGCGCGAATGTCTTTCGGCAAGCTGGTGTAGATGCCGCCATGCACCATGCGCATGGCCGCCTTTTGCGTCAGGAAGAGCGGATAGGCATCGGCCATGCCGGTCCATCCTTCGGGCACGAATCCGTTTGCCGTCTGGAAGACGCGTCCGATATTCGTCATCATCTCGACTGTGCATTCATTGTTGAAATTGATAGAGCCGTCGCGCAAGGCGGCCAGATGGCGGGCGATGTTGACGGAGACGCGGTCCGGATCGTCATTGCGCACGTCGGTGGGATCGTATGTCCACACATCGTCAATGCCCTCGCGGAAGCACCAGTCCCCTTCCTGGCACTGGATGATCTCCAGTTCGTCGCGGTGATACTGGTCCATCGCCGAACGCATCAGCCAGGGCATACGGCCGCCGCCCCAGATCTGCTCGGTCGTGCCTTCCATGGCGATGGGAATGACGCCCGAGTCTCGCAGCATCTCATTCCACCCGACAAACTGGTCCCAAGTCGGCTGCGGAGGTACATCGGTAATGCCGGCCTGTTCGAAGAGAGCCTTGTTGTACAGCCAGAAGGTCTGCACCGACATGTAAGGCATAGTGAACATCTGGCCGGTATTGGGATCACGCACCAGATTCAGCCCCCACGTTTCAAAGCTGTTTTCCCACTTCTCGCCCGTGTAGGGGTTTTCTTTGTTGAGGTATGGGCCCCAGTCAATCAGCCGCCCTTCCTGAGCGAATTCGCGTAGATGGGGTGACTCGATGATCGACACACGCGGCACTTCCGAGGTGAACTGCGTGCGAATCCACTGCAGATAGGCATCAACGCCAGGCGCCTTCAGTTCAATCAGGACGTTCACGTCCGGATGCAACTCCATGTAGGCGTCGGCAATGGCCTGGTAGGTCTGGACGTCGTTGGAGGCAATGCTGACGACGATTTCGCCGCTCAGCGCCATCGTCTCTTCTTCCGTCTCCTCGATTTCGACCACTTCATCGTCGGCTGCAGCTTCTTCTGCAGCCGGGGCTTCTTCAGCCGCCATCCCGCCGTCTGCGGGTGCACCGCAAGCCGCCACTAGGACAAGCGATAACAGGAGAATCAGGCCGAGGATTGTTCGAAAACGTTTCATCGATTTTTTCCTTTCGTTCAGTCTGAATTGTATCGGAGATGCCGCTAATCTTGCTCGGCAAATGGAAATGTGCCTGCGTAACCCAGTGTATCTAGTGTGAATTGGGGATTGCTGACGAACCTGATTCCGGGAAACATCGGGTTCTGCTGGTAGTGCAGAACGACGTTTGCTCGGATCTCGCCTTCCGGATCCGGTCCTATCTTGGCGCCCTGATGGGGAACGTGGCTGTAGAAGACAACGGCGTCGCCAGCCATCGGATGCAGATGCTCCAGTTCCTGATCGTCGCACCAGCGCTGAAAGGGGTCGCTTCGATCTTCAGTGTAGCGCAGGAATGGGATCAGCTTTTCCGGTACAGGGCGGTCCAGATAGTTTTTGACGAATGTAAGGCGGGCACGCTCGGGGGTATTATCTGTCAAGTAGAAGGTCGAATTGACGCAAAGTCCGTGCGTTGGATTCTGTGCCTCTGCCCTTTCTTCCTGATAGTAGTAATCGTAGAAATCCATGTGCCATTCCTGCAAATAGGCGGCAGGGTTGACGTGGGCCCGCAGGCTTCGCAGTTGGCATTGCTTACCCATTATTGCATGCAGGAACGGGGCAACGCTTTCGTGCCCCACAAGCTCCCCAGCCAGCTCCGGCTCCAGGGCAAGCAACTTTTCGAAGGCAACATTGCCCACGCCGTTACTTATCTCATAGGCACCGCGGTCGTAGAGAGCGTACAGGACCGTCTTCCACTGTTCTACCCGTTCCAGGGGCAATGCATTGGGAATGAGAATGTAGCCATCACGATTGAGTTGCTCCAGCAACTCCTGAGTCTCTAAGGAATTCTTCACTTCAGCTCTTGCTCCCCATCCAGTTGTTCATAGGCGCCAGCTTGGCCCGGCCGGAACTCAGAACAAGGCACTCAGGCTCATCGCACATTCAGCGGCCTACAAAGTCCTCAGACGGCCGGAACTTCCTCCGCTTTTCCACTATGGTGAGAACGGATTGCCGCCTCAATGATCTCCTGCACGGCCAGCCCTTCTCGGCCGGAGGCCTCGATTTCATCACGCGGCACACCCTCGTCCACCTGTTCGATCCAGCGATTGATGCGGTTGGTGAACGTGGCGTCAAAGCCGCTGAGACCGCCCATGATGCTGTTGCGCACGACGGTCAACTCTTCGCTCTGGCGGGGGTAGAGCGTCAACTCCTGGTAGAGGTTGTCGAGCACAAAGCGGCCGGCCGTCCCCATCACCTCGCAACGTTCCAGATTGTGGCGCGGGTTGGTGTCATAGCTGCCTGTAAGGTGGCCGACGACCCCATTGGCAAACTCCAGGTTCACCTGGGCATTTGAAAAACAGACCCGCCCCGGGGCCTGGTTGAAGAAGGCATGGACGCGCTTCACGTCACCACAGAAGTAGCGCATGATGTCGAGACTATGGGGATGGAGGGCGCGAATGTGAAACCAGGGCGAGGTGTCATTTGGATTACCGATCCACATCGTCATGTTTATGAGCAGCAGATCGCCCAACCTGCCTTCTTCGACCCACTGCCTGGCCCTGGCTGCCGGCGGCACGAAACGATGGTTGAGGTTGATGCCGAAGTAGAGGCCGGTCTCATCGGCCCTGGCAGCCATTTCGCGGGCATGCTCTATGTTGTTTGAGATCGGTTTTTCGCATAATACGTGCAGCCCCGCATCGAAGCACTGCATTACAGGCTCGTAGTGATGGCCGCCGTTTTCCGGCCCCGCGGTGGTGACACTGACGGCGTTCAGTTCAACGTTGTCGAGCAGCTCTGATACGCTGTAGTAGGCTGGTACGGCAAAGCGCTCTGCTGCCGCGTCTGCTATGCTCTTGTCCATGTCACATACGGCAGCAAGGTGCGCGCGTTCGCTGGCCTGGTAGACACCGGCATGTGTACGGCCGATGTTCCCCATTCCAATAATTGCTACGTTCAGCACGGAGCATCCTCCTCAAAGTGGAGTATATTCGTATAGTCGGTGTGCGGCGGGAGGGTAAACAGGAATGACGGGAATGCTAGCATAGCAGGTAAGAAGTGTCAATCGGCGCCGAGCTGGATTCCGGGGGAATCGTACCCTAAGCGCGGGGGCTCAAATGACCCACAGGAGCCAACTTTACTTTACTCAGGCAGCACTACGATGTCTTGCACAAAACCGATACATGTGTCAGGTGTTCAGCTCGCATTTTGTCGCGCTAAGTCTGCAAATGTCGCGTGAAGTCTACAAACGTCGCGCCAGAACGTCTTTTTGGGGGGAGATTTCTCTGTATCAGTTTTGCAAACCTAAACTCACCGACCCTTTCGAAGTATGAGCAGATTCAATCCTAGCCAATCCCAGACTTTCAATGGCACTCCTACGCCTCTAGATTTCTATCGGCGAGAAAGACGTCTCTATCACGAAGATACTCTTGAAGCAATGCGTCCACGAATTCGGACACTATCAATCTCAGACAGTTCATTACAACCAAGTTGGAAAGTGAGTACCGACCGGCAGTAAGGATGATCAGCGCTGGGCCGATTTCAAGACCGGTACCTCCCAACCTACTATCACTGAGCGAATCGTTCGGCCAGTTTCTCCTCATAGGGCTTGGAGCGATGGAAGATGAGGGGGTTCTGCCGGTCGTCGTCGAGCAGGTCGCCAATCTCATAGCTGGCGAACTGTTCATCATTGAGGATGTTCTGTTTGCCGTTGAAGGTGCAGCCGTCGGGCATGAAGCCGCAGGTCATGGCCCGCCGCCAGCCCGGGGTCATGTTGGCACCGGCGCCGTGGGCGATGAGTCCGTTGTGAAAGGAGGCGGAACCGGCTTTCATCTCGGCGGGGGCCGCCATGATGTCTTGCCACTGCGGGTAGACGCGAAAGATGTCGCCGATGTTTTCGCCGATGCCGGCGTTGTCGTAAGTGGCTGTCTTGTGGCTGCCGGGCAGGAAGTAGAGGCAGCCGTTCTGCAGCGTGGCGTCGTCGAGAGCGACCCAGAGACTGAGCGTCTTGCGGGACGAGTAGGACCAGTATGGATTGTCGAGATGCCAGCCGGTGGGGTTGGCCCACGGCTGCTTGATCAACGCCTGGTCATGCCAGATGCGTACGCCTTCCACCCCGGCCAGATCTGAGGCCATCCTGCCCAGACGGGGGTCCAGAATCAGCCGCCGAACGTCCAGACTGTCCTGCCACAGGTTGATACGCTGAACAAAGACGAAGTCGTAGTAAGTTTCTTCCTGGTCTTCGTCCACTTCCTTATTGAACATCTTCTGCTTTCCACGTTGACGCACGGCCCCGTCAACCGCCTGCCGCCAGGTCTCCAATTCCTCTGGCGTGAGGAAGTCGTGAAGGACCACGAACCCGTTTTGCCGATAGGAGTCGATCTGGTCCTGGGTCAAATCTGTGTTCATACTGTTCTCCCTCGTGGCGCAGGCGTTGTATCCGGTTTTCTTGTCGGCGGGCCTGACCGTGCGCCGGTGTTGAAAGAATAGGGCCGACACAGGGGTGCCGGCCCTAACTACACTTATTCTACCACAAAACCAGCTCTGCCGTATCGCCTATTCCGCCGGGCCTAACTGTCCGGTCAGAATCTGAATTACGACGAAGGAGTCGGCGTAAGGGCTGTTGACGTAGATCGGGTCGCCTTCGGGCAGCCAACCACTGGCAAAGCGGCTGGGCACCGGGTTGTTGCCGTAGCGCTCCCACAGAGGAATCTGCGGCAGCAGTTCGTTATAGGCCATAGCGATCTTGTCGAGCGCCGCAATCTGCATGGCGGCGTCACCACCTGAGCCGGCCTCCTTGGTCAGCGCCCACAGGTCGACATCGCCAACGCTGTCGGTGCTGACGTTCAGGTCGAAGGACATGCCGGGCAGTTCGATGCTACCGGCGCCCGACGCGCCTACACCCGTGGCGGCGGCGTTGTGCGTGCTGAAGTCATTCTCATAGGAGAAGGACGGGTGCGGGTTGCCAGCGCCCCAGCCGCGAATCGCCAACTGGAATTTGCCCTCATTCACGTCGATCGGATGCTGCTGGAAGTTGACACCTCGGAAGCTGGTCTGGAATCCGAAGGCAGTCAACTGCTCGGCCACGTTTTCAGCTGCGGCAGACCAGTCGGCGTACTCTGCCGGTGCGGTCAGCTCCCACTCCATGCGGGCGCCGGTGTCGTCAACCCAGACACCGTCGTCGGCGCGAGTGAAACCGATGTCGAGCAACATCTGCTCCGCCTTCTCCAGATCCTGGCTGTACGGATCCAAGCTGGCGCGCGCATCGTCACTCAGCCACAGAGGCGTAATGTTGTCCGAGAAGCCGCACATGCACTCCTGCGCCACACCCGATTCGGCCAGCGAGATATAGGCGTTCTCTTCAAAGTTGATGGCGTAGGCCAGGGCCTGACGCACTTCTTTTACGTTGAAGGGATAGATGGTGTGGTTGAAATAGAGTGCCGGGCCGCCGTAGATCGGAGCGCGGATGATGCGGTAGCCCAGAGAGATGAACTCGCGCTCTGTGGCTGGCGGGAATCCGTGCGTAGCATAGTCGACGTCGCCAGAAAGGACGAGCGGCGTAACCACCGGCGTCTCACCGTTGTAGTTGAGCATGCGGTCGAAGCGCACGGTGTCGGCCCAGAAGGAAGTCTCGACCTTGTTGAGAATCATCTGGGACTCGGTGATGCTGGCAGGGTCGATCGCGTACGGCCCCAAGACGACCATTTCGTCCGGGCGCAACTCGTTGAACTCCTGCAACAACTGCTTCCATTCGTCGTCCTCATTGGTCATGCCGCCCTCGACCAGATCGCGGGTGCGCTGGGCGAAGTCGCCATAGACTGAGGAGGCCGTGATGTGCACCTCGCGCAGTACACGGCGGGGGACGGTGGTGGACGGACCGCTGAGGACGAAGTCGACGGTGTGATCGTCAACGGCCTGCACGTCGTCGAGGAAGCGCCAGACCGTCTGGCTGAGCAGACGGGAGATGGAGAATGTATCGACAACGTCCTGCGAAGTGAAGGCGCTGCCGTCACTCCAGCTCGCGCCCTGGATCAGATTGACGCGCAAGGTGACGTCATCGACCCACTCCCAGTCCTCACCGGCCACCGGCAGCCAGCTGCCGTCGGCCCACAAGAACATGAACAACGGCGGTTCCATCAGGGCGCGGTAGATGCCCAGGGTCATTCCGTTCGTGACCCAGGTGTTGAAGTGGCCCGTGGGGGGCGGCGCGTAGGGCCAGGCCGGATGGAACTCAGCTACGCCGGTTCCGGCCGGAGCAGCCTCTTCCTCCGCAGCGGCCGGAGCCGCCTCGCCGCCGCCCATATCGGCCGCCGGCGCGCCGCACGCGCTGATGGCCAAGGCCGCGATCAGAGCAATAACCAGCCAAAATCTTCGGTTCATTCTGTATCCTCCTTAGGATATTTGAGTTTCTGAGGAGTAGGAGCGATAGTGAGCGCGACCGCGCGCTGTGGCACCTGCAGAGCGCATGCTTACGCGGATCACTGCTCTCTCCGCTTTCCCCACTGCACAAGAATTACTACCAACAACAGATATACGAGCCCGACGCCCAGAGTGAACTGGGTAATAACGTATTCGGCGGTCCCCTTTTTCAGGATAAGCAGAAGGGCGCCGGCTACGAAGGCAATGTAGAACCCGATGTGAAAGGCCGCCCTACCAAGAAATGGATCCATGTTTTTCCTGCTGTGCCTTTAACCCCATGACTCGGCGGGCGGGCGACGGTGAACTTCGGCTCCACCGTCAATGCCCATGCTATTGAAACGCGCTGACGCAGACCACCGCTCAGCCGGTGAGGGTACTTGTCGAGAAAGTCCGATGCCGGCGCCAGCTCGACGATATCCAACAGTTCGGCAGACCTCTTCTCCACATCCCTTCGCCTGCCTCTTCTGCCGCAACCTCTGGGGCGGCCCTAACTACCCTTGTCTTACCGCAAGACAAACTTTGCCGTATCACCTATTCCGCCGGACCAAGCTGTCCGGTCAGAATCTGGATGACGACGAAGGAGTCACCGTAAGGGCTATTGAGGTAAATCGGGTCGCCCTCCGGCAGCCATCCGCTGGCAAAACGGCTGGGTACCGGGTTGTTGCCATATTTCTCCCACAGGGGAATCTGAGGCAGCAGTTCGTTGTAGGCCATTGCGATCTTGTCCAGCGCCGCGATTTGCTTAGCGGCGTCAACGCCGGACCCGGCCTCCTTGGTGAGAGCCCACAGGTCGACGTCGCCGACGCTGTCTGTACTGACGTTCAGGTCGAAGGACATGCCCGGGAGCTCGATGCTGCCGGCGCCCGATGCGCCTACGCCCGTGGCGGCGGCATTGTGCGTGCTGAAGTCATTCTCGTAGGAGAAGGACGGGTGAGGGTTGCCTGCCCCCCAGCCACGAATCGCCAATTGGAACTTGCCTTCGTTGATGTCGATCGGATGCTGCTGGAAGTTTACGCCGCGGAAGCTGGTCTTGAAGCCGAAAGCGGTCAACTGCTCGGCCGCGTTTTCGGCTGCGGCAGACCAGTCGGCATATTCGGTCGGCGCGGTCAACTCCCACTCCATGCGGGCGCCGGTGTCGTCCAACCAAACACCGTCGTCGGCGCGAGTGAAACCGATTTCGAGCAATAGCTCTTCCGCCTTCTCCAGATCCTGGCTGTACGGGTTCAGATTGGCGCGCGTGTCATCACTCAACCACAGGGGCGTCATATTGTCGGAGAAGCCGCACATGCAGGCCTGGGCCACACCGGACTCGGCCAGGGATATGAAGGCATTCTCTTCAAAGTTGATGGCATAAGCCAGGGCCTGCCGAACTTCCTTCATCTGGAAAGGATGAATTGTGTGGTTGAAGTAGAGTGCCGGGCCGGCATAGATCGGAGGGCGGATGATGCGGTAGCCCAGAGAAATGAACTCGCGCTCTGTGGCCGGCGGGAAGCCGTGCGTAGCATAGTCGACGTCGCCGGAGAGGACGAGCGGAGTAACTACCGGCGTCTCACCGTTGTAGTTGACCATGCGGTCGAAGCGCACAGTGTCAGCCCAGTAGGAGGTCTCAACCTTGTTGAGAATCATCTGGGACTCGGTGATGCTGGCGGGGTCGATCGCATACGGCCCCAAGACAACCATTTCGTCCGGGCGGAGCTCATTGAACTCCTGCAGCAGCTGCTTCCAGTTGTCGTCCTCGTTGGTCATGCCGGCCTCGACCAGATCGCGGGTGCGCTGGGCAAAGTCGCCGTAGACCGAGGAGGCGGTAATATGTACCTCGCGCAGCACACGGCGGGGCACGGTTGTCGACGGGCCACTGAGAATGAAGTCGACGGTATGGTCATCCACGGCCTGTACGTCATCCAGGAAACGCCAGACAGTCTGACTGAGCAGACGGGAGATGGAGAGCGTATCGACGACGTCCTGCGAAGTGAAGTCGCTGCCGTCGCTCCATTGCGCGCCCTGAATCAGACTGACGCGCAAGGTGACATCGTCTACCCATTCCCAGGACTCACCGGCGACCGGCATCCAGCTTCCGTCGGCCCAAAGGAACATGAACAAAGGCGGTTCCATCAGGGCGCGGTAGATACCCAAGGTCATGCCGTTGGTAACCCAGGTGTTGAAGTGGCCTGTAGGGGGAGGCGCATAGGGCCAAGCCGGATGGAATTCGGCTACACCTGTTCCCGCTGGAGCCGTTTCTTCCTCCGCAGCGGCCGGAGCCGCCTCGCCGCCGCCCATGTCGGCGGCCGGTGCGCCGCAGGCGCTGATGACAAGCGCAGCGATCAGCGCAAAGGCAAGCAAGAATCTACGGTTCATTCTGTATCCTCCTTGGGATGCTAGAAGTGTAGAGGAGTAGGAGTGGCAGTGAGCGTGGCGGTGCGCTGTGGCACCAGCAGAACGCATGCTTACGAGGATCACTGCTCTCTCGGTTTTCCCCAGTACACAAGAATCACTTCCAGAACCAAATAGATGAGCCCGACAGCCAATGTCAACTGAGCGATAACGCATGCGGCGGTCCCTTTCTTAAGGAAGAACAGGAGCGCGCCGGCAACTAAGGCCGATTAGAACCCGATGTGAAATGCCGCTCTACCAAGGAAGGGTTCCATGTCTTTCCTCCTGAGCCATTGCCCCCCATAGCGGGGCGGACCGGCGACAGTTCTTCCTTCAAACAATCTGACTCGGCTCCGCCATGCGAACGGGGCAGGCTACACTGCCCCCGTCTGAGATTCGTTCCAGTCCGGGGACAGCCAAGTCGCATTCCCCCGGCACAAAGTATGGGCAGCGCGGATGAAAGGAACAACCTGTAGGTAGATTCAAAAGGCTGGGAATCTCTGCGCTGCGCAGTTCAATGTGGACTTTCTTCTTTGCCAACTCCGGATCGGCTTCGGGAACCGCCCCCAGAAGCGCCTGCGTATAGGGGTGGCGCGAGTCGGTGATAAGACGGGGCGTCGGTCCTTCTTCCACTATGCGGCCCAGGTACATGACAGTGATTCGCCCTTCCCAGGCAAAGTATTTCGCCAGCGCCAGGTCGTGCGTGATGAAGAGAAAGGTTACGTCGAACTCGTCTTTGAGCCGGTAGAGCATGTTGAGCAGGCTCACTCGAATCGACACATCCACCATTGAGACGGCTTCGTCGGCGACGATGAATTTCGGCTCCACGGTCAAGGCTCTGGCTACCGATACGCGCTGACGCTGACCACCGCTGAGCTGGTGAGGATACTTGTCGAGAAAGTCCGATACCGGCGTCAGATCAACGATTTCCAACAGTTCGGCAGCCCGCCGCCCCGCGTCGCGACGTCGACCTCTCCGTCCAGCGCTCGCTCCATTCTGACCTGTTGCCTGCGTTTGGTGGCGCAAGAGGGGGGTGGTGATCATCTGGCGCACGGTCTGGGTTGGATTAAGCGAGGCGTAGGGATCCTGATGGATGATCTGGACTGCGCGCCTGTACTGCTGATAGTCGGCCTTTTCCATTGACGCAATATCCTGGCCCTGGTAAAGAATCTGCCCCTCGGACGGCGGCAGGAGGCCGACAACCATGCGGCCGGTGGTGCTCTTGCCACAACCGCTTTCACCGACGAGGCAAACGATTTCGCCAGGTTCAATGTCCAGGGAGATCGAGTCAACGGCCGTCACGCGCTCGCGGCCGCTGCCAAAATATTTCGTTACATTCCGTAGTTCAAGAATCGGCGTCATCTCGTGCGGCCTCCACTGGCCGCCCCCCTGTCTCCGTACGGGGTTACTGGCCGGGAGCACGTTCCCTTTGCGTACTCCTCTTGCCTCTCAGCCCGCTGCGCTCGATGTCCTCCTGCACTGCATCAGTGTGCCAGCAGGCCGCGTAGTGATTGTCGCCGACCCGTTCCAGCTCGGGCTCTTCGCTGCTGCAGCGTTCGCTGGCAAAGGGGCAGCGTGGATGGAATTTGCAACCGGTCGGCAAATTGATCAGGTCGGGAGGAGAACCGGGTATCGAGGAGAGTTCCTCAAAACCGCCGGTTACGGTCGGCACGGCCCGGATCAGACCCAACGAGTAGGGATGACGCGGGCGATAGAAGATGTCCTCGACCGGCCCCAGTTCGACGACCTGCCCGGCGTACATCGTCGCAACTCTGTCCGCCAGCTCAGCGGCGATGGCAAGGTCGTGTGAGATGAAGAGCATGGTAAAGTGCAGGTCTTCTTTCAGCCGCCGCAGCAGATCGATGATCGTCCTCTGCGTGAGGATGTCCAGAGCGGTTGTCGGCTCGTCCAGAATCAGAATCTGCGGGTCCAACAGAAGTGATATGGCCAGAAGCGTTCGCTGGCGCATACCCCCGCTCAACTCGTGGGCATAGGAGTTGATTACACGGTCAGGGTCCAACTGAACAAAGCGAAGGAGATCAAGAAACCGCTCGCGAACCTCCTCGCGATTGTTCCACCTATGGGCCTTCGCCGTATCCCAAACCTGGTCCCAAACCTTCAGCACGGGATTGAACGCGTTGAGCGCAGACTGGAAGACCATGGCGCAGTCGCGCCAACGAAACTCGCGCAGCGGACCTTCAGCAAGGGAAAGCACATCCAACTCACGGCCGTCGCGGCGATAGATAATCCTGCCCGGGTTGACTTCCGCGGTTTCGACCAGGAGACGTACGATTCCCAGCCCCAAGGTCGTCTTGCCGGAGCCGCTTTCTCCGATCAGAGCCAGGCTTTCGCCTGCTTGCAAGTCGAGGGAGACACCTCTGACCGCCTGGACGCTGCCCTTGCGTGTGCGATAGCTGACGTGAACGTTCTGCAGGCTCAGCGGGGGCTGGCTGCCGTTTTCTTCGATTTCCTGATGCCAGGAGAGATCAGTAGTCTGACTCATATATATACAGTGAACAGATGCCTACTCGCTGGCTCGCAGTCTAGGATTAAATACGAGCTCAAGCGAGCGGGTCATGGAAATGATAGCCAGCTGAAGAATCGCGATGGCGACGATCGGCGCCATAATGTACCAGACACTGTCTTTGTAGAAGATCGCTCCTCGTACCCACGCCAACTGAATCATCACGCTCCAGTTGCCAGCGGTTATCGGCACCAGGCCGAGGAAGACAAGCCCCGCCTGCTGGTAGACGGCAAAGGTCATGCCCAGGGCGAAGCTGACTACAATGTAGGGCATCATGTTGGGGACCATTTCGCGCAGGACGATATGCATAACGCCCAGATCCAGCGCCCTGGCCGCCTCAATGAAATCTCGCTGTTTGAGGGAGAGAGCCTGGGCCCGCAGAGCGCGCAAGAGCGTCGGCCAGTTCAGCAGACCCATCAGGATCCCCAGCAGGGTCAAGCTGTTCAGGGAAATAAAGGCTGCCAGGACCGCCAGAAGCGGGAACTGAGGAATTGTAAGTATTATGTCGGTGACCGACATGATGGCGCTGTCCAGCCAACCGCCTATGAAGCCGCTAAGCGTGCCAAAAACGACGGCGATTACCGTTGAAATCAGGGCAGCCAGAAAGGCAACGTAGATAACATCTTTGCCGCCGTTGACGATTTGGGACCAGATGTCGCGGCCCTGATGATCGGTGCCCAACGGATGTTCAAGGGTTGGCGTGATGTAGATCCTGTCGATCTTTGTCTTGGTATCCAGTTCGATGATCAACGGGCCGGCGTAGGACAGCAGGACCATAAAGACCACGACGAGGAAGCCGATAAACCCAACCCGATTGTAGGCCAGGAGGCGCACGGCAGTACGGAATCCTTTCCATGCGCTGACTAAGATGCTGTCGGATTGTTGGCCTTCCACCACTTGGGCCGTCATCTATCTGCTCCTGCGTTCCGTGTGTATTCTCGCATTAAGGTCAGGCTCAGTTGTCCTGCAGCTTGATACGAGGGTCGAGCCAGCCGTACAGGACGTCGGCAAAAAAGTTGGCGAAGATCACTGAGAAAGTAATGATCAGGAAGATTCCCTGCATCAATGTATAGTCGCGCTGGTTGATGGCCTGGCCCAGCATGCGCCCGATACCGCCATACTCAAAGATCTGCTCCACCAGCAAGGAACCGCCGACGACAAAGCCGATGCGAATTGTGAGGATCGTGAAAAGAGGCAGGATCGCATTGCGGCCCACGTAGGCGGTGGTAATGCGCCACTCCTTGAGGCCGCGCGCTTTGGCAATCGTAACGTAGTCCTCACCAAGCGTGCTTATCGTGTTGCTCTTCATGCTCAGCATCCAAAAGCCGACGCTGGTCAGCACGTAGGTAGAGATTGGCAGAGCTCCGTGGAAGAATGCATCGAGCAAGAATTCCAGATTCAGTCCAGGCACCATACCGGATGAGTACGCGCCTCTCATTGCGGCAATTGGCAGGATCTTCCACTGCACTCCCAACCACACAACGATGAGCAGGCCGATCAGAAAGTCCGGAACGGAGCTAATCACAGAACTAATGACAGTCAGGCCGTGATCAAGATAGCTGTCGCGGCGGTAGGCCATGATGACACCGAACAGAACGCCGATAGTGAAACTAATCAGGAGACCCAGGCCAACGCTGAAAAGTGTCCACGGGAGGAAGCGCAAGATTACTTCTGTAACGGTCGTTCCAGGCGACAGCACTGACTGACCAAAGTTTCCCCTGGCCAGATTCTGCAGGTAGGAGAAATATTGGAGGACTACCGGCTGTTCCAGGTCGATGGCGAACAGAGCAGCGGCCTGATCCTTGGCCTCGTGGACGGGTAAGCCGTAGGTGACAACCAGCTGGTTAACGTAGATCTCAATCGGGTTGCCAGGCAGGAGGCGCACCAAAAAGAAGATGATGGTGGTAACAATGAAGATGGTGGCCAGTGCGCGCAGGAACTTGCGGAAAAAGTATGAGCCCCAGATCGCGCCGAGGATGGAAAGAGGGCTGTTGATGCGCCCGGTACTGACGTTGGATACGTCAGCCGCTGTCGCCATAGGATGTAGTCCCAGTCGTTAGTTTTGACAATCGTTGGGAATGCGCCCGCCCAGAAAAGAGCAGATTGCCTTTGACACTACTACAGTGGCACCTTTACCAGTCTTCGGGGGCGAAGGGGGCGGCGGGGCGTAACGGCTTGAGTATAGCATGAAAGGCAAGCCAGTCAAATTGCTCTGCCTTGCGTGAGCAGTTAAGGAAGCGTACGGCACGGAGCCCAAATTCGTGTAGTCAAGACCGGGCAATTTGGCCCAATTCTGGTTAGAAGAGGGTCAATTTCGGCACCGCTTGCCCAGGGCAATTGCACCTTTGTGGGGTAGAACTCTCCAGAGATAGTCAGTCTTCCAACCGGCCTGGTAACGTTTGGCAGGAGAGCCGGTTAGGGGGCATGACCGTTTGCGCAAGTGTCTGAAGGTGGAAGTCAGGAGCATTACGGCATCGGATGAAAAGACGAAATTCAGATGAGACGCATAAGTCTTGGGGGCCGATGCGAGCCTTTCTTTCATCGTGGACCGTTAGTCTGGAAAGTGGGTCCCTGGCTTTCTCGTCTGTGTGTTGTACGAGAGTTAATGAGCGTTTACGTGTTGAGTTCCCTGCAGCTATTGCAGTCTGTGTGGTGGGCCGCGTTGAGGGCCTCGCCGGCGGCGGCGGGTCCGAACGAGTGTCAATGTACGTTGTACGAGAGTTGTACGAGTTCTGAAATGGCGGGACGTGTTTTGGCGGGATTATGGCGGAAATAGCGGAAATGGCGGAAATGACGGGTAAAAGCGGGCGAATTTTTTTTCTGGCCCTTCAAGTGGTTACGCTTTTGCATCAGTTTTCTCGTGTCTGGAGTCTGTTCCTGGTTCTGACTAGCTCTCTACGATACTCTTCCACTACTATAGCAGACTACAGGCACATGCCGGTTAGCTGAAGGTGAGGGGAAGGGAGTCGTGTCCGGACGGTTAGGGTCGGGTTAAGTCGGGTCAGGGTGGGCAGTTTTCCCTGTTTTGGACTTTTGCGCTTGACTTCGAGCACGTTTCCTCGCTGTCTTCCCAGGATAGATGCAGACACATCGTCGGGAGTCTACAGTCTTGCACGGGCCCTTCTTCGCCGTCGGATTCCCTGCCAGCGGGAGTCTGGCTTGACGGTGACATACTCTCTGCAGTGTTTTTCGCATTTCGGCACTTTTCCATTATATCACCGATTCTTATGAAATTGTCCTTGAATTTCGGGTTGCGGTACCGTTTAGGGGTGGTAACAGTTTGGCAGCAGAGGCTGGAACTGTTTACGGGTTTTGAGGAAGGAATAGGGCAGGCACAAGGCCTGCCCCTACAGGATCGGTGTGGGGATGCCGGAAGCGACGCGGGGACGGCGGGAGGGCAGGCACAAGGCCGGCACCTACGGGGATCTGGTGGGACTGGTGGGAGTGGTCAGGCGAAACTCCTTCGATTGGGCACATGTCACTGATGTAGACACCGGGTCGACGAGGTATGTTGTAGGAGAGGGGGCGTTGCGGGGGCGGAGCCCCCGCACAAGGGAGGGCCGAATAGGCCCGACCGCCCGGAACTGCAGTGGTCAGTTGTCAGTGGTTAGTGGTCAGAGACGGCGCTACTTTCGCAGGAAATAGGAATCGGACCTGACCGCGGCTTGGTTGCTCCCAGAGGTATACGAGAGCTTGCCTCCAGTTTGGGATGCACGCCCGCTGGCCTTTCATGTGTGCGAATCAAACTCACATCGCATACAATGAGAGGAGCCAGTCTGAAAAAGAACACGCGGAGTAGCCCGATGACGCTGACAAAACAGGACGCACTTGACTATCATGCCAATGGCCGGCCCGGGAAGCTGAAGATCACGCCGACCAAGCCGATGGAGACGCAACTGGACCTTTCTCTGGCCTACTCTCCCGGCGTGGCTCATCCGGTGCTGGAGATCGCGGACAGGCCGGAGGACGCCTTCGATTATACGTCGCGGGGAAACCTGGTCGCGGTAATCAGCAACGGGACGGCGATTCTCGGTCTAGGCAACCGGGGCGCGCTGGCATCGAAGCCGGTCATGGAGGGGAAGGCCGTGCTTTTCAAACGCTTCGCCGACGTAGATGTATTTGACATCGAGGTGGATACAGAGGATGCGGCGGAGATGGTGCGTTTCTGCGAGTTGATCGCGCCGACTTTCGGCGGCATCAACCTCGAGGACATAAAGGCGCCGGAGTGTTTTCTGATCGAGCAGACCTTGCAAGCGCGGTTGGACATTCCGGTCTTTCACGACGACCAGCACGGTACGGCTATCATCTCCGGTGCGGGGTTGTTGAACGCTTTGGAAATCGCGGGGAAGCCGCTGGAAGAGGCCCGAATCGTCATCAACGGCGCGGGGGCATCGGCCATCGCATGCGCGGACATCTACGTGGCGTTGGGCGCTGAGAAGAGCAATATTGTCATGTGCGACAGCCGCGGGGTCATCTACGAAGGCCGCATGGAAAACATGAACGAGTGGAAAGAGGAGTATGCCAGCGACACGGATGCACGCACCTTGGGTGAAGCGATGGCCGGCGCCGACGTGTTGATCGGCCTTTCGGTAGCGGGAGCGGTCTCGTCGGATATGGTGCGGTCGATGGCAGAGAATCCGATCGTATTTGCAATGGCCAATCCGGACCCGGAGATCCCGTATCCCGATGCCGTTGCCGCGCGCGGAGATACGGTCATCATGGGGACTGGGCGCAGCGACTTTCCCAACCAGGTCAACAACGTACTCGGCTTCCCGTTCATTTTCCGCGGTGCGCTTGACGTAAGGGCGAAGGCGATCAACATGGAGATGAAGTTGGCCGCGGCGCGGGCGCTGGCGGACCTGGCCAAGGAGGACGTGCCGGACAGCGTAATGAAGGCCTACGGTCTGGACGTACTCCAGTTCGGGCCGGAGTATATCATTCCCAAGCCGCTGGACAGCCGCGTGCTGATGTGGGTGGCGCCGGCGGTGGCGAAGGCGGCGATGGAGACCGGTGCGGCACGCCGCGACATCGATCTGGACGCCTATCTGGACGAACTGGCGTTGCGTATAGGCAAAGGTGTGCAGGTCATGCGTACGCAACAGAGCAAGGCCAGACAGAATCCGAAACGGGTCGTATTTGGGGAAGGCGAGCACCCGAAGATCGTGCGGGCGGCGTACGCGGTCGAGTCGGAGGGCATTGGCACGCCGATCCTGCTTGGCAATCCCGAAGTAATTCGTATTCGCTGCGAGGAGCTAGGGCTGGATTACAGGCCGACGGTGATCAACCCAAACCAGGACCCCAAGTATCGGGATTATGCGGCCGCCTTTTACCATGAACGCCAGCGCAAGGGGGTAACGTTGGCCAGGGCAAACGAGCTGATGCGCCAGTCCAACTTCTTTGGGCCGGCGATGGTGCTGAACGGCGACGCCGGTGCCTTCATTTCCGGGTTGACTTACAACTATCCAGATGTGTTGCGGCCTGCCCTGCAGATCGTGGGGACGGCGCCGGAGCGCGGCGTTCTCAGCGGTGTCTACTTGATGATCGTGCGCGATCGGATCTACTTCTTCAGCGACGCGACGGTGAATATCGACCCGGATGCCGAAACGCTGGCGGCGATCGCGATCAATGCCGCCGAGGTAGCGCGGCAGTTCGACGTCGAGCCGAGGGTAGCGATGCTGAGTTTTTCCAATTTCGGCAGCACGCGCCATCCGCAGGTCGATAAGGTGCAGCAGGCGACCGAACTGGTCAAGGCGCAGGAGCCCGGCCTGCAGATCGATGGCGAAATGCAGGCGGACGTGGCGGTGGTGCCGGACCTGATGCGCCGCCACTATCCGTTCAGTGCAATTGAGGATGCGAACGTTCTAGTTTTCCCGGAGCTGGCGTCGGCCAATACGGCTTACAAACTGCTGCACCGGCTAGGCGGCGCGGAGGCGATCGGACCGATTCTGGTGGGGATGGGAAAGCCGATCCATGTGCTGGAGACCGGCGCCGAGGTCGTCGACATCGTCAACGTCGCCATTCTGGCGGTTGTTGATGCCCAGTTCCAGGAAGATGGGGACCGGAACGGGAACTAAAGAGCGTATCCGGCTCAAGCAAGTTCCCGCCCCTTGCTCTCAGAGATTCCAATCCTTTTCGCAATTGGAAACGGTATAGATAACTACCTCGGCCGCTGCTTCCACCTGAGGCCAAACTTCCTGGTGGATGTCACGGGCTACCCACTCCTGGCGTAACGCCTCACTCTCCCAGAAGGAGATGACTTCGTGGGAAAAGGGGGGGCGTACCGCGCCCATAGCTTCGAGTTCCTCCTGAGGGAAGGGTGTCATCAGAGAGGCGCTGACAAAGCCCGGTTGCTGACGCATTGCCTCCATCCAGACGTCTACGATTATTCTTTCAAGTTCGGCGTCATTACCGTCTTTGGCGTTGAAATATACGTCGAGTGCAATCATTCCCCAGTATCTCCTGAATTTTCTGAGTTTCGTCCTGGCTCTTCACGTCAAACGTAGCCCAGCGGGCTGCAGTTCGTCAATTCTACTGACCTATGGGTGTTGCCTGTGGGTTTAATTGTGCCGTTTGAAGGAACCTCTATCAGCCTTCTTCTGCGCTCTCGACATTTTTGTCAAAAGGCGTGTCTACCTGCCACCAGGACTCGAATACGGTAAAGCGAAGTAGTGGCAGTTACGAAAAGGCTTTTCATGTCCTCATCGCCCCAACAGAAGTTTGCGCAGCCTTGCGGCATGTAGATCACACCTAGACAGGCGGAGTCAGGGCCGAAAACTTGGATGCCCCCTGGCCCAGTCACATAGAGATTGCCCCCGCTGTCGACCTTCATGCCATCGGGTACGCCGTCTCGCTCACCTGTGACCTCGGCCCAGACGCGGCCGTTTTCGAGTGTACCTTCATTATTCACATCAAAGACGCGTATGTGCGCGCGCATCGTGTCGTTGACGAATAGCTGCGACTCGTCCAGTGAGAAACAGAGGCCGTTGGGCTGGTCGAAGTCGTCAACGAGCAGGGTTATCTCACGGCTGTCGGGATCAAGACGGTACACTCCCTGGAAGTCGAGCTGCTGCTCGCGCGGTAAGCCGTAATACTCCATGCGGCCGAAGCCCGGATCCGTGAAGTAGATGGCCCCGTCGCTCTTGACGACAATGTCGTTGGGGCTGTTTAGCTCTTTGCCACCGAAGTGTGTTGCCAGTACCGTAACCGAGCCGTCGCTCTCCGTCCTCGTGACACGGCTGGTTGCGTGTTCGCAGGTAACGACCCGGCCTTCGCAGTCGTAGGCATTGCCGTTTGCCATATTGCTGGGCTGCCGCCAAGTTTCAATGCTGCCGTCAGGCCGCCAGCGCCGCATGACTTTGCCGGGTATGTCGCTGAAGATGAGGTGGTTTTCAAGGTGGTTCCAGATAGGGCCTTCGGTGAATTCGAAGCCGCCGGCGACTTCTTCGATATTGACGTCATCGCCGACGACTGCGCGGAATCTCTTGTCGCGGATTTCTACGTTCACTGGGTCCTCCGGATGTCTGGATTCACTTATATCTACTTGCCTGCATACTTGTCCGCCAATGGGATGCTTGCTGGCTTATTCCTAGCAGGAAGTGCCAGTCCGGTCGGCTATCCCTGTCACATGGCTCGCATCCAGTTCTCAATGGGTCTCCCGAAAAGCTTGGTGACGGCAGTGGCAAGGCACATTTCAGACTGCCGACCTCACTGCCGATTCGCCCGGGGGCCTTCTAAATTCAACAGAAATACGGCCGGACTTGTCGAGGAGGGCGTCAACCTTCGTGCGAAATCAATCTAGTACAGGTCTTGACGACTTCAAGGTAACCGCATCTTTCTGCGGTTTCATGATTACGTGGAATCAGAAGCCAAGACTTCCCGTTTTCGGCAACAAGACTATCGTTCGAACAGCCTACTTCGTACTTCATCTCGGGAAGTACCTATTTGTTCTGCAACACTTGAAACAATCGCGAACTCAAAATTCCAACAAGAATCTGCCTGTGACGCGGAATAGTAATGTGATGTTCTGTGTCAGACACCATGACGGCCAGAGTAATGTGGCTGCCTCTTTGTCTAACGAAGCGGTAACCAAAGTGCCGCCGGAGCGACTCTGCAAGATCCGCCCCCGACAAGTCCCTAGGGAGCCTCATACGGCAATTACTTCGTCTCTTACAAGGTGCAGCCTTACGACAGGAGGCAAGGTATCCTCGTCGAAATGGCAGCGAACGGCGTCTTTAACCATAGCCTTTAGGTCTTCCCAGTCCTCTCCCTGGGTGAAGATACTATGACCGAGTGCCTTGGCATCGTATCCACCTTCAACCGCTTCGGTTACTTCAAAGGTGATTTCAGACGTGTTCATATTGCGTTCTCCAATTTCGTACCTCACCTTTCTTAGGAGCTGGCAGAAAGAAACCAAATGACTTCCCTTGCCATGCCGCGCCCGCCATCACCCTATTCATGCACCTTTACAACCCGGCTACGGCACGCAGCAGAACACCAGTTCGGCAAGAATTCCGCCCATCCAGTTTCCAATGAGCTAGTCGGCACAGTATAACATGTGTTCTGAATGGGACTGCAAACAACGGCATCTGAACGGGTGCATCCCAGATTTCGAGTGGGAACAGTGTGGCGGGGATCCAGTGCCAGCGGTAGCTGGAGTTGTTTACCGTCATTTGGCGAGACGCAGTGCAGGCGCCAGGCCTGGCCGTAAGGTGGAGTCCTTCAGTTGGGGAGGGTGCGAGGGCAGGCACAAGTCCGGCACCTACGGCGATCTGATGGGACTGGCGGGACGTGGTCTGGCTGGACACTTTCGATTGGGCACCCGTCACCAATGTCGACACCCGGTCGATGAGGCATGTTGTAGGAGAGGGGGCGTTGCGGGGGCGGAGCCCCCGCACAAGGGAGGGCCGAATAGGCCCGACCGCCCGGAACTGCAGTAGTTAGTAGTCAGTTGTTAGTAGTCAGTAGCGGCGCTTATTCTGGGGGAAACTGGAATGGGAACTGACTATGGCTTGGGTGCGTCCAGAGGTATATGAAAGTTCGCCCCCATTTTGGGATGCACATATCTGAACCTGTCCTAACATTAGTCCCATTTCCGGCGCCACACCAGAGCGGCCTCCACACTATTTTAACCTTCTGCCGCGCCTACGCGGCGCGCTTATGTTAAAATACCTGAAACAATTCCACATTCAACCGCGGTAACGACTCAATAGCGGCGGGCAAGAGAACGACAGAGATGAACAACACTCTGGAAATGACCTACATTGCAGCAATCACAGATGCGCTGGATGTGGAGATGGCGCGCGACCCGGAAGTGATCATTTTCGGCGAAGATGTGGCCGGCCCTTTCGGCGGGGCCTTCAAAGTAACGAAGCCGCTGACGGAGAAGTACCCGCCCGAACGTATTTTCAACACGCCGATGTGCGAGAACGCATTCATCAGCATGGGTACTGGCATGGCGCTGATGGGAATGCGGCCGGTGATAGAGATGCAGTTCGCCGACTTCATTTCCAGCGGTTTCGATAGCATCGTGCAGTTCGCCGCCACCAATCATTACCGTTGGGGGGCGCCGGTGCCCTGGGTGATCAGGGCGCCGAGTGACGGCGGCCTGCGTTCCGGCCCCTTCCACAGTCAGAACCCGGAGGCATGGTTTACACATTCACCCGGTCTCAAGGTCGTGGCGCCGGCGACGCCGGCCGATGCGAAGGGTCTGCTGGTCGCAGCGATACGCGACAATAACCCGGTCATTTACATGGAGAGCAAGATCCTTTACAGATCGGAGCGCGGGCCCGTACCGGAAGGCGGCTACACGGTTCCGATTGGAGAGGCCCATTTGGCGCGAGAAGGCGCGGATATCTCTATCATCACCTATGGGGCTCAAGTACGGGAAGCCCACCAGGCGGCTTCCCGGCTGGCAGAGGAGGGCGTTGACGCCGAAATCCTCGATCTGCGCACGCTCAAGCCCCTGGACACTGAAGCAATCCTCGAAAGCGCACGCAAGACCGGCAAAGTACTCATTGTCCACAGTGCCACAGGGAACACCGGAGTCGGCGCGGAGGTGGCGGCGCTGATCGCCCAGGAGGCGTTTGAGTGGCTGGATGCGCCGGTTCAGCGGTTGACGGGCCTGGACGTGCCTGTTCCCTTCAGCCCGACCCTGGAGGACGCATACCGTCCCAGCGCGGCGAAGATCTACACAGTTGGTAAGGAGCTGGCGGCGTTCTGAATATGGGCAATTTAAACTTAAGACTGGCAACGCTCTGTTATGTGCAGCGGCCCGGTCAGACACTAATGCTGCACAGGGTCAAGCGCGCCAACGATTACCACGAGGGCAAATGGAACGGTCTCGGCGGGAAGTTTGAGCCAGGCGAATCGCCGGAAGAGTGTGTGGTGCGAGAGGTTTATGAAGAAAGCGGGCTTGTTTGCATTGACCCGGCGCTGCGCGGGCAAATCACTTTCCCTAACTTCGATGGCGAGGCAGACTGGTATGTGTGGCTCTTCCTTGCCAAGCACTGGACGGGGCAGCTACGCGACTCTATGGAGGGAAGGCTTGCCTGGATAGACAACGACCGTCTGCTGGATTTGAACCTGTGGCCGGGTGACAGGCTGTTTATCCCGTGGCTGTTAGAAAACCGGTTCTTTTCGGCAAAATTTGTGTACGATGGCGGTGAATTTCAGGGATATGAGGCCACTTTCTACGGGCAGGACGGTCGAATTGAGCGAGAGAGTTACGTGCATCGAGCAGAAGCCGCGGAAACTGCGTTTGTCCCGGTCTACGAGCCGGTGGACGACACTTTTTGCTGGCTGTGCGGTGGCGCGATAACCAAACGCCACTGCAAGATTATTTGTACTCAGTGCGGATTCACCCGCGACTGCAGCGACCCGTAAAGAACGGCTGTTTAAACTTCGATGCTTTCCAATTCATGACGAAAGGGGACGGCCGAGGCCTGGCTTCGAGACAGTTGCCGGCAGTTCCCTTATTGCTCAGCCAAGGCTTTCTCCCCGGCGGCGAGGACCTCCAGGATGCGGTCCGTGTCATAGACACACCCGGCCCAGGTTCCGCCGCTTACGGCCTGCAATGCCGCCCACAGGCGAGTATCGTCAGGAAGCCTAGGGTCGGCGGCCAGATCGGGATGAAGAGAACGGTTGGCCAATAGCTCGGAACCTTCCGCGCGCTGCATCGCGCCTGTGCCATTGGCACCAACACCACTTCCATTGCTACGACGTGGGGCCAGGAGATCCAAGCTGCCCTGCAGGTTTACGGTGTCCACTTCAATCTGAATCGTATCCCCTTCCCGAACGCGGCCGATTGCGCCGCCGGCCAGTGCCTCAGGACCGACGTGGCCGATACAGGCCCCCGTGCTTACGCCGGAGAATCGCGCATCGGTGACGAGAGCGACTTGCTTTCCGAAGGGCAGATAGCGTAGTGCCGACGTCAACTGATAGGTCTCCTCCATTCCGCTTCCCATCGGGCCACAACCGATCAGGACGATAACGTCACCCGCCTGAATCGATTTCTCATGGTTGCCTTTGATGGCGGCAATCGCCTCGCGCTCGCTGGTAAAGACCCTCGCCGGGCCCGTCTTGCGGTAGACGCCGTCCGGGTCAACCACCGAGGGATCGATGGCAGTGCTCTTGATTACCGATCCCTCGGGAGCAAGGTTGCCGGTGGGGAAGGTAACTGTGCTGGTCAGCCCCCGCGCTGACGCGGTCTTTGGGTCCATGATGACGTCGTCGGGATCGACGCCGTCAGCCGAGAAGAGACGCTCGCGCAGGCGCTTGCGGCGTTCGCTGCCCTGCCAGTCGTCGAGCAGTTCATCGAGAGGGCGGCCGTGGACGGTGAGGGCGTCCAGATGCAGGAGGTCCAGGTCGCGCAGGTGGAGCATCACCTCGGGCACGCCGCCGGCGAGAAAGGCCTGGACGGTGGGATGGCCCTTGGGCCCATTGGGCAGGACGTCGACGAGTCGCGGCACCTCGGCGTTAATGCGCTGCCAGTCGGCGACGCTGGGGCGTGGGAGGCCAGCAGCGTGTGCGACGGCGGGGATGTGGAGCAGCAGGTTGGTCGACCCGCCGAAGGCTGCGTGTACGACCATGGCGTTGTGGAGGGCTTTCTCGGTGAGGATGTCGGCGCAGGCGACTTCATTTTCGTGTAGTGAAACCAAGGCCCGCGCTGAACGATCAGCTGTATCCCTCCATATCGGTTGACCAGACGGCGCCAAGGCGGCATGCATAAGAGTGAGGCCCAGGGCCTCTGCCACAACCTGAGAAGTGGCGGCCGTACCGAGAAACTGGCAGCCTCCTCCAGGTGAGGCGCAGGCGCGGCAACCCAGTTCGGCGGCCTCTTCCATCGTGATTTCACCGTGGGAGAAGCGGGCGCCGATGGTCTGGACTTTGCCGGCATCTTCGCCGTCGTTGGGGGGCAGGGTCACGCCGCCGGGCACGAGTACCACGGGCAGTTCTCGCTGCGCCGCGAGGGCGATCATCATGGCTGGCAGGCCCTTGTCACAAGTTGCCACGCCCATCACTCCCTTTCGCGTAGGCAACGAACGTATCAGACGGCGCAGGACGATTGCGGCGTCGTTACGGTAGGGAAGGGAGTCCATCATACCGGTCGTGCCCTGAGAGCGGCCGTCGCAGGGGTCTGTGACGAATCCGGCGAATGGCACCATGCCAAGATCCTTGAGCCGCGCGGCCGCTGCCTCCATCAGCAGTCCAACTTCCCAGTGGCCGGTATGGTAACCGAGGGCGACCGGCGTGCCGTCCGGGGCACGGATTCCGCCTTGTGTACTGAGGATGAGGAACTCCGGATTACGCAGCCGCCGGGGATTCCAGCCCATGCCGGCGTCCTGCGTGAGCCCGAAGATGTCGCCGCTGGGCGCGTTGCGCAGAAACTCTTCGTCGAGGGGCAGGGAGCCGGTTGGGCCTTGGGCGTTAGTCTGGACGTCGAAGAGGCTGCTGTCGTCGTTGTCTACCGGGATCTGGCTGGAATTGTTGGCGGCCATTGTGTTTTCCTTTACAAGAATCGGACCTCTTTATGGCTAGCTTTTTCATGGTCGTTTGCTTGCTCTTTATAGCACGGGCGTTTAAGATGGACAACCACTGACAGGACCTAGTTTCTTGTAGTAATGCGGAGTACTCTGGATGAAAAGCGGACGGAAGCAGGATGCCTTCGGACTTCTCCTTGCCGACCATCTTGCGGGTGAAGATTGCAGCGAGTTTATCGAGCGGGATGACGGTTATCTTATGGCATCGGACAATCTGCCTGCCTACTTTGCACCCTACACCGAATGGCCTCCGCGTATGCAGCAAGCGATGGAATTCGTGCGCGGCCGCGTCCTGGATGTGGGCGTAGGAGCGGGCCGCTTCGCCCTGTATCTGCAGGAAAGAGGCCATGAGGTGGTTGGCATCGATGTGTCACCCGGCGCGCTCGAGATCTGCCGAGAGCGGGGCGTTAAGAACGTGAAGCAAGTGCCCTTCCACAGAGTTGACGCATCTCTTGGCATTTTTGATACAGTTCTGATGATGGGAAACAACTTCGGTCTGTTCGCCAACCCGCGCCGGGCAAAATGGATGCTTCGGCGGCTCAAGAAGCTCACCAGTCAGAACGCCCGCATCGTGGCTGAGTCGCTCGACATCTATGGAACAGACAAGCCAGAGCATCTTGGTTATCATGACCGAAACCGCCAGATGGGGCGAATGGCCGGCGAAATCCGCCTGCGCGTACGGTACCGCCAGCTGATCGGCGACTGGTTCGACTATCTTATGGTATCTCAGGCGGAGATGCAGGATGTCGTGAAGGGAACCGGCTGGCGTGTTGCTGAATTCATCGGCAGAACCGGCGGGCAATACGTTGGCGTAATAGAAAAATTGGGTTGATCCGGCAGGGCGGCGTTGATTGCCTGCCTCTCAATTGTCACATGAGGCTTTTTTATGACCCGTAAAATTCTACTTACCGGTGCGGCCGGCAAAATTGGGAGTTTTTTCCGCAATACCTATGCAGACGCCTACAGATTCGTCCTCACGGATATAGCCGAACCGGAGGATGCGAAGGGCGCTCCATTCACGCGGGCGGATTTGAGCGATTTCGATGCAATTCGACCGCTCTTCCAAGGCGTCGACACCGTGGTCCACCTGGGGGCGGATCCGAGCATGGACGCCAGCTGGGAGAGTCTCTTACCCAACAATGTCATTGCCACCTACAATGTGTTTGAAGCCGCCCATCAGGCCGGATGCCGGCGGGTTGTTTACGCGAGCAGCATCAATGCAGTGTTAGGCTATCCACGCGATCAGCAGGTTCACACGAGCCATCCCGTCTACCCCATCAACTTGTATGGCGCCACAAAATGTTGGGGCGAGGCCTTGGCGCGCTACTACTCGGCCGCGCACGGCCTTTCCTCACTCTGTCTCAGGTTCGGCGCGGTACAGGACCGCGACTCGGAATGGATTCACTGGGATCACGAGTATGTCGAGATCATTCAGACGTTGGAGGACAATGCGAGCCTGATCGCGGCTGCGGTCGAGGCAGGCGACGACGTTGTGTTTGGCAACTTTCACGGCATTTCGGACAACCGTTACAAGCGCCTGGACATGACCGACACCATGGCGGTACTCAATTACACGCCCCAGGACGACGCCTTCGAAATGGCGCGGCGCCGGGGGAACCTGTGATTTCGTCCGCTACGAGTTTTCAGCGTCTGCCGCTCACCCGAGGGCCTTCAGTTCGGCGTCAATGGCCTGCAGCTTTTCCTGGGAAAGGCCTGCGTCGACCGCCTCCGGGTAGTAGGAAATCTGCTGCAAGGTCAGATGCATTGCCATAGGGAGGTCTGGGTGGGATGAGGCGCCGGGCATGTGCTTCTCCAGAACTGCCTTCGCCTGCTCATTGCTCAAAATATCCTGCAGTGTTGAGTGAATGCTGTAGGACATAACGTAACTCCTTATTCTTGTCTGAATTTACGGCTGCTGGGCGCCGGTCGTTTCAACGTAAACTGCGTATAGCGACTGGCTGCCTGCCATAAACAGCCTGTTCTTTCCCGCTCCGCCAAAGCAGAGATTCGCGCAGATTTCGGGCAGATGTATCTGCCCAATGCGGGTACCGTCCGGGGCGTAGCAGTGGGCGCCGTCGAAGCCGGGGCCGGCCCAACCGGCCGCGGCCCAGAGATTGCCGTCTTCATCGCAACGGATTCCGTCGGCCATGCCAGGGTTCATGTCGACAAAGAGGCGGCCGTTCTCAAGGCGGTTATCGGCGGTGACGTCAAAGACACGGATGTGGGAAGGACCGTTTGGATCGTGCGAGCGTCCTGTATCCACGATGTACAGGAGGTCCTCGTCGGGCGAGAAGCAGAGTCCGTTCGGGCGCAGAAAGTCGTCGGCTACGATTGTTGCCTCTCCTGTTTCAGGGTCCAGACGATAGACGCGAGTTGGCAGCTCCGCTTCGGCGACCCGGCCTTCATAGTTGAGCATTATTCCGTAGCCGGGATCGGTGAACCAGACGCTGCCGTCCGAATGGACCACGACGTCGTTGGGAGAGCTGAGCCTTTTGCCTTCGAAACTGTCCATCAAGACAGTGATCGAGCCGTCGTGTTCGGTGCGGGTGACGCGGCGGCCGGTGTGCTCGCAGGTTACGAGCCTACCCTGGCGATCGCGGGTATTGCCATTGCTGTGACGGGAGGGGCTGCGGTAGACGCTTACCTCCTGGCTCTCCTCTGTCCAGCGCAACATTCGATTGTTGGGAATGTCGCTCCAGATCAGACATCGGGCGTCTCCGAACCATACCGGCCCTTCTGCCCAGCGGCAACCGGTGAAGAGACGTTCGACGACTGCGTTGCCAATCCTGTACCTGCTGAAGCGGTCATCAAGCACCTCGACAGCCGGGTCAGGGTAACGAACGACTCCTCCGCTCCAATCCCTTTCTGCCAACGATGAAGTGGACATGTAGATTTCTCCTTGCTGAAAGACGGTGAGAGAGCGTTCTGCCTCTGCCGGACATTATCGCAGACCAGCCGCCACCGTGCACAGAATCACAACGGCCAGAAAAGCGGAATCAAGACCGTAGCCAGCGCCCACATGATGAGCGTCAGCGGAATCCCGATGCGCAGATAGTCGCCAAATGTGTACCCGCCAGCGCCTCTTACGATGGCGTTGGTCTGGTAACCCATCGGCGTCATAAAGCTGGCCGAAGCCCCGAAGGCGATCGTCATTAGCAGCGGCTGTGGATTAACCTGCAATGTGGCTGCCATGGAAAGCGCGATTGGGGTGAGGAGAACGGCAACGGCATTATTGCTGATCAGTTGGGTCAGAAGGCTGGTGAAAAGATAGAAGAGGGAGAGCATGACGACCGGGCTGACCTGGCCGGACACGGCGATCAGTTGATCCACGAGCAGTTGAGCGAGTCCAGTCTTCTGCATCGCTATCCCCATTGGGATCGTGCCGGCCAGCAGTAACAATGTCGAACCGTCTAGTGACGACATTGCCTCATCGGTTCGTAGGCAGCGTGTAGCGACCATCAGAGCCGCGCCGCCTAGCGCCAGCATGACGATCGGTATCTCCGTCAGACTGGCCAGCAGGATAACTGCCCCCATGATGATGAGGGCGAGACGGTTTTTCGCACGTCGGACGATCGCTGACTCCACTCCCTCGACGAGAAGTAGCTTGAAGATCTCGCTCACGGCGTGCAGGCCGGATCGAGTACCCTGCAGGAGCAGGACATCCCCGCTATTAAGGCGTGCATGTCGCGGACCGACTCGGCGTTGTCCTCCTCTGCGCTGCAAGCCCAGCACATGAACCTGGTGACTTTCTTCGAATTCCAACTGTGCCAACTGGCGACCGATGGCAACCGAGTCGGGTAAAATGACCGCCTCGACTATACGGACAGACGGTAACGCGCCTGCCGATCTCTCGGAAGGGGGCGGGGCAAACTGTCCCGGTTCAGACGCAAAGGCCGAGTAAGTTTCGATAAAGCGGGCAATCACCGGTGGCGCACCGCAAATGACCAGTACGTCGCCCTCCTGGATTCGCAGTAACTCTGCGTCCTCCGGCTCGAAGCGTCTGACCAGATCCAGGCGGGAAGGTTGAGGTCGCCGGGCGCGATGAGGCCTGCCGTCACGCAGAAGTTCGAGCAGTTCGATGCGGTCTTGCACCGACTCACCGTTGTTGTGAAGCGCGCCGCGCAAATGAGTCAGGCGCCTGTGGTGGCGTTCTGAACGGCGCCGCGAGAATCGGACCCCAGCGGCCTCGCTGAACAGTTCACCTACGTTCTGGCCGAGTAGGGGGCTTGTCTTTTCGACTATCAGTTCGGCGACGAAGGGAGTGCTCTGGTGACGGCCTTCCCCGAGGCTGCCAGCTGGGGATCTGTCAGGCAGCAGTTTCTGGCTTGTAAAGACGACGAAAACTCCGCCTGCAACTGTAAAGATCAGGCCGAGTGGGGTGAAGGTCAACAGGTTGAAACCTGGTCCTCCTGCGGCCCGGTAGAGGTCGTCGACGAGGATGTTAGTGCTGGTTCCAAGCAGAGTGATGGTACCGCCCAATACGGCAAAATAGCTCAGAGGGATGAGCAGCTTGGACGGTTGAATTCGGAAACGCTGGCTCAGGGAGAGTACGACCGGCGCCATCATGACGACCACTGGCGTGTTGTTCATGATGGCACTGGCCAGAGGAATGACGCCGCCCAGCAGGATCAGCAGCCTTTTGGGGCTACCTCCTGAGAATCGCGCCAGCCCTATGGTAACGATTTCCAGTGCCCCTGTGCGGAGCAAACCGCCGCTGATTACAAACATGGCTCCCACCGTTAGCGTGGCAGTGCTGGCGAAACCGGACAAGGCCTCGCCAGGGTCCAGAACACCTGTCAGTGCGAGCGACGCGATAGCAAGAGCGGAAGTCGTCTCCGTTGCCAACCAGTCGGTCAGATAGAGGTAGGTCGCCACCACAAGAATGACGACAAGAATTATCATGTCGGCAGTCATGAAGGCTGTAATCTCGAAGGCACAGGGCTAATGGTCCTTCAACGCTGGACGCTGCTGCATTGTTGCAGTGACAGCAAACGGGCGTAACTGAGGTCCGGGGGAACTTTGGTTGCAATTCGCTGGCACCTAACCTTCCAGAATCTGCTCTCCCCAACTGTCCAACTTCGCATAGTTGACCGACAGAATTGCGCAGGTTGAACCGCAATTGACGAGCGGAGACGGTTATCAGGATACTGTCTTGCCTATACTGAGTCAAACCTCGGAGCGCCTTGGTAATGGGACCAGAGGCAACGTCTGTGACTTGCCCAGTCGTCTATGAAAGGGTTGACTGCGATCGACCGCCGTGCTATGGTTCGTGCAGTCATTTCACAGAAACGCCGCAACAGGAAAGGCCTCAATTGAACTTTACAGAAGGGTTTTGCTGGAGGGCCGAAACATGAGAGCATCGAACAGAGAAGGCGCCTCAGTTGGGCGTTGGATCGACCCCGTGTGTAAGCCGCTGGAGATCGACGCGAGACGACCCTTTGTCAGGCTGTCCGATGGCGGCCTGATGGCAGTTGCAGGCAACGCTACCATTGTCAGCAAAGACGATGGAGTCACTTGGCAAGCGCCGCGTCCGATGTTCCGCGCCGACGGCCCCGACTTGCCTCCTCCCGGGCCGGGCATTCCAAGAAACGCGGGTCAGTTGCTGGCGACTCGGGACGGGGTCCTGGTTTTCGTCTGGATGGACGAGCGTGTATTGAATTGGGACGATGAAAGCGGTGAACCGGGCGTCGACGCCCGGGGAGACCTGTGGGCAATCCGTAGCCTCGACGGCGGTGCGACCTGGGTTAATCGCCAGCGTCTATTTCACGGAGTGTGCGGTCATCCTCCCATAAACATGATCGAAACCGTCAACGGCAGAATTGTGGTAACGAACCAGTTCTACCTGCGCCATCCGGGAAGGAATGTAATCCGGGTGTACTCGTCAGGGGATGGCGGGAAGAGTTGGCGCGGCAGCAACTTCATTGACCTAGGCGGTCACGGCCACCATGACGGCGCGTTCGAGCCAACTTTCGTCCAGAGGCGGGACGGCACATTGTGGATGCTAATTCGCACAAACTGGGATCGATTCTGGGAAGCGGTTTCCGATGATGACGGTCTGTCCTGGCGTATGATTCGCCCGAGTTCGATCGAGGCGAGCACGTCACCGGGCTATCTGACCCGTCTGCGGAGCGGCCGACTTCTTCTAGTCTGGAACCGCCTCTATCCTGAGGGTGCTGACAGCTTCCCTCGCCGCAGTGGACAACTGTCGGAAGATGAGGCGAGCTGGCACCGTGAGGAGTTGTCGGTCGCCGTCTCTGAAGATGAAGGCGTCAGTTGGTCGGCGCCCCGGGTAATTGCCCGTGAGAAAGACGCCTGGATTTCCTATCCCTACGTCTTTGAGCATGCCCCTGGCGAACTCTGGATCTTGACCGGTCAGGGTGATCTGCGGTTGCGTGTAGCCGAAGAGGACTTATTTGGGAGTTGAAACTGACCAGGGGAAGGAGAGGCAACGGCAATTACGTCAGTGGGATGATTTCACGACCGATGAGAGTGGCCGAAACCCAGCCTTTACCCTGGGGAACTCGGAAAGAGAAGAAAAGAGCGGGCGAACGGACTCGAACCGTCGACATTCAGCTTGGGAAGCTGACGTTCTACCACTGAACTACGCCCGCAAGACATGAAAGTTTCGAGTTTCGCACTGTTGTCTGTGATAAAGTGGAACCCTTGCATCTATGATAAGTGTGAGATCAAGCACTGTCAAATTAACTAAATCCTTGCTTGCACTAAACATTCATTTCGTGTAAAACTATGATGTGGAGTCCTACGCTTTCGGATCAGGCAAGCCCCCTCGATGCTTCTAAAACTCAGTAAAGAACCTTTGGGATGAATCGTTCCGGGCATGGCTTACACTTGGTGAAGATTACACGGAATTCGTAATGGGAGGAAATGCTAGAATGATTCAGTTTGACTTTGGCCGCCTGGAACAAGTGGAACTTCGAACAGTTTGGGTGAGCGAGGACAGCGACTTCGCTACATGGCTTGCGCGCGGCGACAGTCTGGCCCTTCTCGGGGAATCGATCAACCTGGACCTTGAGTTGGAAGACATGGAAGGCTGGGTCTCTCCTTACCCGCGAGGGGTAGTCTGCCGGTCACGCGGCAGTGGCGGATACGTAGTGATCGAAAATCAACTTGAACATACCGACCAGAGTCACTTAGGGCAACTTCTTACTTACGCAGCGGAGTTGAAGGCGGTTACGATGGTGTGGGTGGCTGCTGAGTTTACCAATGAAGATCGAAATACACTCAACTGGTTGAACGAGATAACAAATGACGATATTCAGTTTTTCGGCCTGGAAGTAGAGTTGTGGCGAATTGGCGATTCGCCTCTGGCTCCAAAGTTTTATCTGGTCAGCAAACCAGCCAGCTGGGAAGAAGGTTCAGCCAAATCAGTTCATAGCAGTCCCAGCGGCACGCCGGCTCCTTCCCCATCCCCTTCACCTGCCCCGATTCCATCTCCTGCACCAGAGTCCGACGAAACGTCGTTGGAGGATCAGCTGCAGCAGGTTGAGAATGAACTGCAACTGGAATATCAGCTCGTAGAAAACGAATTGCAGATGGAGTACTGGCAGGCACTGCGCAAGCATTTGGAAGACAGCGGAAGTTTCATCCGTCCCGGTACACCGCGCTCACAGAACTGGATGAATTTTGACGTTGGGCACTGGCGTCTGCGGATGACAGCTTTCAACAATATGCGAGAAGGCGGAATCGGCGTTCAGCTGGTGATTCGGGAGGGTGATGCCGAGGTTTCCTACAACACACTCTACCAGCAACGCGGGGAGATAGGCGCAGAGATCGGTGACGCACTGGAGTGGCGCGAACTGCCGGAACACAAGCAGGGGCAGGTGATGCTGCGCAAGTACAATGCCGACCCGACCAACCGGTCACAGTGGCCGGAACAGCATGTCTGGTTCAGAGAAAAGTTGGAGGCATTTGATCGAGCATTTCGCCCGCGCATCTCGACTTTCGGCGCTGCCAACTAACAGAGCAGGTGACGTCACACGCACTTCCTTGCAACAGTTAAGAGTAGGTTCTCTCCTCTGCCCATTCCGTTTCAGCACGCTTGGAACAGAATGGGCGATCCTTTTTCTGGCCTGACTAAGCGAAGGATTTCAGGTCTTCCCCGGCTAATCCCCAAGTATTTCAGCAATAAACTCTCCATCCGACATTATGCGTTTGCCGTCCACGTCGATCGTGCATTGGGTAGGAATGACATCGACGTGGTGGTCGGATTTCCAGTCTGCGCCTGTCTGGTTTCCATAAGGGTCGCCGAATGCCACATGTACGCCTGGAAACTTCTCATCCTGAAGAAGGTTGCCAACCAGCCCGGTCAGGGCGATATTGGTCCCGATTGCAAATTCTCCGACCCGATCGGCGTGCTCGGCGCCAAAGATGTAGGACTGTACATCCTTTTCTAAAGATCTGTCATCGCACTGTACCGATTTCGCGAGCCCGTCTTCGACTTCAAAAGTGACGGGAGTTTCGAGGATACCGTAGCGTTCGCTGAAGTAGTCGCCCAACTCGTCCACAACCAATACTCCGTTTGCGTTGCCCGGTGAGGTAAAGGTCTCCCCTTCGGGCAGGTTACCCCACTTTCCCGGTTCATGGTAAAGCCCGTGGCAAGGAATCCAGTTGAAATTGGGATTCAAGGTGGCGGTAAAGTCGGTTCCTTTGGGGTTCGTGACGTGGATCTCTTCGGCGCGGCTTACGAGCTCGTGTACCCGCATCGTTACCGCGTAGATTCGTTGGTAATCGACTCGCATCCCTTGCATCATCAGCGGAGGCGTGATGTTGATCATGTGGCCGTGGCGCGCACCGTCCGGATTCGCTTGCATTACTGCCGGCATATAGGCCATACGAAACTTCAGTTCCCCTGGGCGGCTGCTGGCGGTATAGAAGCTGACGTGCGGTTGGAACCGGTCCAGTGCTTTACGCAACCTATCCGGAATCTCGGTAATGGGGCGAGGGCCGAGCGATTCCAGCGTGTGCGTTTCGACGGAATCGGCGATTGGGCTTGCAGCATCGGCCAGCGCCTGGCTAATCAGCGAAGAGCCCTGGTCGCCGAGAATGAGCACGCGTTCGCCCGGCTGAACGGCCATACAGATGCGCACTGCAACTTCAGCGCCGGCCCGCATGTCTTCGAGGGTGAATTCTACGGTACCATTCATTTCCTGACTGACCTCCCGGACTTTTTTTCGTATTGGTGCGGCGTTTCTGTGGGCAACTGAGGCGCCAGGCGGGGCGGCTGTCTTGCTACCCCAGAATGACCGGCTCCTCGGGGTATTGAAGCAAGGAAGGGCGCTCACGCTGGGCCAGAGCGATGACAATGGTCAATGGGCCCAAGCGGCCCCAGAACATGGTAAACGCGATCAAGGCCTGTCCCCAATCGTTGAGCCTGTTTGTAAAGCCAAGGGAATAGCCTGCATTTGCAAATGCACTAACTACCTCGAAACCAAGTTCAAAAATGTCGCCTTGAGTAAAAAGAGAAAGGACGATCGTGACAGCCGCGACCAGAAGCGTGCTGACTGTCATGATGGCGACGGCCTTGTTGAGCGTTTCTCTCGGTACGGAGCGGCCAAAGGCAACTGCCTGATTGTTTCCCCCTTTTGCGGTCGCCAGGGCAGAAATCAGCAACACGCCAAAGGTGCTTGTGGTCACACCGCCGGCCATGCTGGCAGGTGCGCCGCCAACAAACATCCAGAAAAGAAGCATGAGCTGCGTACTCTGGCTGAGCTCCTGTAAGGGCAGAATAGTGAGGCCGGCCGTACGAGCCGAAATGACCGTAAAGATACTGATGGCGATCTGTTCGCCAAGAGAATATGCTGCCAGGGAAACTTCGTATAGATGTCGGTCCAGGGACATGACGGCCAGGCCTATAACGAGGAGGATGACTGTCAAGCCCAGGGTTATGCGAGAGTTTAGGGACAGCATTCGATTTCTGAAATAGCCGACCACGTCGTACAACACGGCCACACCGACGCCTCCCAGAAAGATCAGAGCGGACATGACTGCGAGAGTGTAGTAGTCGGCACTGAAACCGAATACTGGGGCGTGCTCGCTGCCAGCGAAGAGGTCGAACCCTGCGTTGCAGTAGCTGCTGACAGCGTGGAAGAGTGCCAGCCACAACGCCTCTCCGTCGGGAAGCTCCGTGCGCCAGCGTAGCCAGAGTAGGACCGTGCCAATCGCCTCGATCGAGACGGTTACGACCAGGACATATAGTGCAAGGTTGGCGACGCTTCCGAGCCGTCCCCAGTTGCGAGTCCAGGTGAACTGCCGTTCGGCTCCCAGCGACTGCTGGATCAGGAATCGTTCATTCAGCGTGACGCGCCGTCCGACCAGGCGAAAGAGCAACACGCTAAAGGCGATAAAGCCGACGCCGCCCACCTGAAGAAGGACCAAAATAATGGACTGGCCGAAGCGGCTAAAGTCCGTAGCCGTCGTGAGTACGCCCAGGCCCGTGACGGTCACGGCGCTGGTAGAGGTAAATAAGGCCTCCATCCAGGAAATCGACGAGCCTGACGTGGTTGCGGCCGGTAGCTTCAGGAGGACAGTTCCCAAGAGAATGATGCCGGCAAAACCGAATATCAGAAGGCGGGGCGCCTGTGCTCGCGACAGGCGGTGGTCCGGTGTATCTTCTGAAAGGGGAGCATGGCGAGCCAATCCCTGACGACCCGATCCTGTCCCTTGACTTGCTGCGAGCTTTAGCAGGAAACCAGAGGAGGCTTCGTCCGCTGGATCAGGAGGCTCTTGGCTCTTCGGTTCTTCTGAACGACTATTCATGTCCTCTGCTGGGCGTCTGTTTGCAATTTTAGAGTTGCCACTACAGACCGGGCAGGAAACCCGGCTGAAGTCGCCACGGGTACGACCCGATTGGTAATGTACACGCGTGCCAGTCACAGTCCAAAAAGGGGCCTGCAGCATGCGTCGCCATTCATCTAACGTTGCTGCGCGGCAAGAGGACGGAGCCATTCAAGACGTGTGAAACGCTCGAGCCATCCTGGACGGGCGACATGACCGGTCGGCCTTCGCCTGCCAACCCTACGGTGCCGCGAAGGGCAAAGTTCAATTCTCCAGAATCTAACTTGGTATAAAATCTATTATACGGAATAAAAATCTACAGGTGGTCTTCCTCTGCGTTTGCCCCAAATCTTGCCATATTGCCCCTGTTCATGTAATCTCACTCGGTATGCGCGGTTAAGGATTTGCCGGTGTTCTTGTCCCAGAATGACCTGAGCGGAGGCCCTCCCTTACATGATACTGTATCTGATACGTCACGGTCAGTCTTCCAACAATCTGCTTGCCGAGCAATTCAAGGACCTTCCTCGTCCATATCCCTTTGAGACCTACATGAAGCAGCGGGTCGCCGAACCACCACTGACGAAGCTGGGGGAGCATCAGGCGGAGCGGCTTGGCTCTTACGTGAAAGGCATGGCGATTTCCCGCCTGTACTGTAGTCCAATGTTGCGCACAATGCAGACGATCCGGCCGCTTGCAGAGTCCCTTGGCTGCAATCCAGCGGTTTGGATCGAACTGCACGAGCACGGCGGCGTGTTTCACCGGCCAGGTGCCGACGCTCAAGCTGTCGGTCACCCTGGCCTCAGCCGTTCAGAAATGAGTGAAATGTTCCCCAACTATCGGTCTGACGGCATAGGGGAAAACGGCTGGTGGCAGGGAGGCGAAGAAGATCTGGCCTCGTGTCATGCTCGTGCCGTGCGGGTGGCGGAAGAGCTGCAGCGCATGGCCTGCGAATCAGAGGAGGATGAAAGCATTGCCGCCGTCAGTCACGGCACTTTTATGGACAGTCTGCTGAAGGCGCTCCTGGGACGGCTGCCAGGCCATGGTCTCTACTTCAACCATCACAATACCGGTGTCACGCGGGTCGACTTTTCTCCTACGCGGATGCCAGGGATGCTGACGGTAACTGTTCGCTATACGAACCGGGTTACGCATCTGCCCGACGAACATATGACCTATTGAGAGGAGTCATAATTGGCTGATTCACGCCCTCGCCTGCTTGCGAGCGATTTGGAAGGCGTACTCGTTCCTGAAATCTGGATTGCGTTTGCCGAGAAGACCGGGATTGAGCAGTTGCGCCTGACTACGCGAGACGTTTCCGATTACGATCAGTTGATGAAGATGAGGTTGAAGATCCTGAAGGAACGGAAGCTCCGACTGCAGGATATTCAGGAAGTAATTGCAACCATCTCCCCTTTGCCGGGTGCTGGTCAGTTCGTCGACTGGGTACGTGAGCGGGCGCAATTTATTGTCCTGTCCGACACTTTCTACGAATTTGCCAAGCCTTTGATGGCTCAGCTCGGCTACCCGACAATTTTCTGTCACTCTCTTGAAGTTGATGCGGCCGGAACAATAACCGGCTATCGACTTCGGCTTGACCAGTCGAAGCGTAAAGCGATATCAGCATTCGGAGATCTCAAGTTTCAGACCTTGGCAATTGGCGATTCCTATAACGACATTGCTATGCTGAAACGGGCCGATTTGGGGATCCTCTTCGACCCTCCGGCTAACGTGATTGAAGACCATCCCGACCTACCAGTAGTCCGAAACTATTGTGAGGCACAGGCAATCATCGAGGACTGGCTGCTGGACAGAGGGTAGTAGTTGCGTGCAGCTCATTCCGCATCGCTGCAATTATCGGTTTTATGATGGCTAGAGCACGGGACGGGTCCAGACATGCGTCGGTAAATTCCGGCTCGACGGAGTTGGTCACCGTCCTTGGCTACATACTGACCGTATCTTATCCTCTTCTAGCGGTTTCTACTGGCGTCAGGGCGGTGTTTCAGCTCTTCCTGAAGGAAGGCGTTGTAAACTACCTGGCGCCAACTCTGAGTCTTGCAGCAGCAATTTGTTATTTGACCGCGACGATTGGTTTCGCCTACCGGAGGCGAGCGGCCTGGCGGCTTTCCGTTGGCGTTCTCCTGTTTGAAACTGCCCTCACCTTGGTAGTAGGTTCCCTCAGCCTGATCATACCCGAAGCAATTGGAAGAACCGTCTGGCGGCACTTTGGCGCCGACTACGGTTATTTCCCCCTGTTTCAACCGGCAATCGGCCTTGTTTGGCTTTTCTGGCCATCGATAAGGCAGCAATATGGCCTGAACTCGGGCGAAAACAATAGTGATGGCAACTCAGGCACTTTAGAGATCGGCGCCTAAATGAGCGGTGAAAGCGGGTCGACGGCATCCTCCAGGAGGAGCATAGCATATCAGGTCCTGCGGAAGGCGTATTCGACAGGACCTCTCAGTCATGAAGGGGATGCGTCCCGTTCGACTTTTCACCGTTACTTCGGGTCCCTGTTCAGAGGTCTGGTCCTCCTGATTGCCTTTGTCATGCTGTTGCCGCTGGCCTATCTGATATACAGAGCTGGCGGAGTCGGTTGGACTGAGGTTCTTGGTTTGTTGGGCCGCACTCGGATGCTGGCCATCATTTGGAACAGCCTAATTCTCGTTTGCGGCGTTACCATTTTGTCACTACTGCTTGCGCTGCCTTTTGCCTGGCTGACTGAAAGGACCGATCTGCCCGGGTGGAGGATTTGGACCGTCCTGGCGATGATGCCACTGGTAATCCCGAGCTACGTGGGCGGGTACACATTGATTGCCATGTTTGGGCCCCGCGGTGTCCTTCAAGAATTTCTGTCGCCCTTGGGTGTGGAGAGGCTGCCTTCGATTTATGGGTTCACTGGCACGCTGTGGGTCTTGACGCTCTTTACATATCCCTACATATTCATGAGCATTCGCGCCGCGCTGCACAGGTTCGATCCGTCGGTCGAAGAAGCGGCGCGGTCACTTGGGTACAACGGGTTACAGACATTTCTAAGAGTGACTTTACCGAATCTGCGGCCGGCAATCACCGCGGGCGGCTTGCTTGTGGCTCTGTATACGCTCAGCGATTTTGGTGCGGTCTCGCTGCTGCGATTCAACAGCTTTACGCGGGCCATTTATGTGCAGTATCTGAGCAGCTTCGATAGAAACGTCGCCTCCCTCCTGTCATTGGCGCTGATAGTGTTTACGATTATACTGTTGCTGCTGGAAAGGAACAGTAGAGGTAGAGGCCGACCGCGATACTACCGCAGTAGTGCCGGGGTTACTGTGTCGCGCAAGCGTATTGAACTTGCCCGCCGGAAGTGGCTGGCGCTTGCTTTCTGCGGGTCTGTTGTATTGGCAGCATTGGTCCTGCCCACCAGCGTGATTCTGTTCTGGCTGCTGCGCGGCCTGGCAACGGGTGAATCGCTTGCGCCGGTCTGGGCGGCCACGCTCAACAGTTTCCAGGCTGGTGCACTGGCCGCTGTTGCCGCAGCGATTTTGGGACTGCCTGTAGCCTATGCGGCGGTCAGGATGGGTGGACGGCTCATGTCGTTTGCTGCGAGGGCCGTGTATCTGGGCTATGGTCTGCCGGGAATCGTCATCGCGCTTAGCCTGGTATTCCTGGGAGCGAATTTCGCACCATGGCTATACCAGACGTTGTGGATGCTTGTGTTCGCCTACGTCGTCCGTTTTCTGCCGCAAGCCATGGGGGCGATGCAAATAAGCCTGCTGCAGATGAATCCCCGTCTGGAAGAAGCAGGACGCAGCCTGGGCTTGGGCAACCGCGCTGTCTTCAGGAGGATTACCGCTCCCATCGTGCGGCCTGGGGTTCTGGCAGGGATGGCTCTCGTTTTCCTGACGACAGTGAAGGAGCTGCCAGCAACCCTGCTTCTGAGCCCGACGGGCTTCTCGACTTTGGCTACCCAGATTTGGTCGGCTACGGACGAAGCCTTCTTTGCACGTGCGGCCGCTCCCGCGCTCGTTCTCCTGGCGATGTCGGCGTTCAGTATTTTTCTAGTCCTCATGCAGGAGGAAAGGGAAGTGGTCAGCAGCTGAAGTAGCTTAGCCGCGGCTGAACACATTCGATCGGAACCATGAGTCGACGGCAAAGGATGCCACCAGGCCTTCATTTGAAAGCCGTTTCCAAACAGTTTGGCACAGATGACGTCTCTGTTCTGGCCGTCAACGATGCTACTTTGACGGTTGACCGGGGAGAGTTTGTTGCTCTGCTGGGCCCTTCAGGGTGCGGCAAGACGACGACACTGCGGCTCATTGCCGGATTTGAGCGCGTGGATGCCGGCGCCATAGAGATTGACGGCACATTAGTAGCAAGCAGTTCGGTGCACGTGCAACCAGAGAAGCGCCGCATTGGCATGGTTTTTCAGGAGTACGCGCTATTCCCTCACGTCAGTGTCCTGGCAAACATTGAGTTCGGGTTGCGCCGCATGACTGCGACCGAAAAGAGGGCGCGCACCGGAGAGATTCTTGAGCTAACAGGGTTGGCGGGCTTGGAAGGGCGGATGCCGCATGAACTAAGCGGAGGCCAGCAACAGAGAGTCGCCCTCGCGAGGGCACTGGCGCCCAATCCAACCTTGATCTTGTTGGACGAACCATTCAGTAATCTGGACGCCGGTCTGCGAGCTCGCGTACGTGCGGAGTTGGGTGAAATCCTTCACGCAGCCAAAACAACTGCGATTTTTGTCACGCATGATCAGGAGGAGGCGCTGAGTCTGGTGGACCGCGTCGCGGTGATGCTGAACGGAAGCATTGAGCAGGTCGCCTCTCCACACGAACTGTACTCAAGCCCAGCCACTCGATCGGTGGCTGAGTTCATCGGAGACGCAAATTTCCTTCCCGGAGTTGGGCAGGGCGATACGATTGAATGTGAAATAGGGATACTGGCCGCGCGCCATCAGATTCGGGGTCCCGTAGACATCTTGCTTCGGCCGGAGAATGTCGAGCTACTTGCTGCGCAGCCCGGACTGCCGGCGGCCAGAGTACGGAATTCGCTTTTTTTCGGCCACGATCAACTGATTACAGTGCAACTGCCAACGGGTACATTTCTCACGGCCCGTTTGGGGCCATCCGACGCCTACGTGCCGGATTTGCCGCTGCAAGTGGCTGTACGCGCACCCGTTATCGCGTTTCCACGCAAGAATTGAAGATGTGTCCTGTTGAAACCGGTAATGCGGACTTCGTTACAGGCACCAGTTCGAGAGGCGAGTTGCAATGAGCGAAGGAATCATTCTGGAAGAAGCTCCGGACATCCACGAGCAGTTTCAGGTAACGCCGCCTGCACTGATGGTGATCTTTGGTGCTTCCGGCGACCTAGCAAATCGTAAGCTTTTGCCTGCAATTTACAGGCTTACTCAGCAGAGGCTTATGCCTCCCAATTACATTATTCTTGGTTATGCGCGTTCACCCTTGAGCGATGACGACATGCGCCAGCGTGCTCGAACCAGTATGCTGGCCAACCCGGAAGTCGAGTTTCAGAACGCGGACTGGGAAGCCTTTGCATCGCGACTATTCTACGTTTCTGGTGATTATGACGATGCCGAAGGCTTCCAGCGACTTAGCGAACGCATTACGACGTTGGAGGAGCAGTGGAATATCGGTGGCAACCGACTCTTTTACTTGTCTACTCCGCCGTCCGTCTACGAACCAATTGTTACCTGTCTCGGCGTCGCCGGCCTCGTCGAGCCTGCCGGCAGGCAGAGTTGGACTCGTATTGTTATCGAAAAGCCCTTCGGCAGCGATCTGCATAGTGCTCACAAGCTCAACGATCATGTCCTTTCCGTCTTTGACGAAGAGCAGGTCTATCGTATCGACCATTACCTGGGTAAAGAGACAGTACAGAATGTGCTCGTATTTCGGTTTGCAAATGGGATCTTCGAACCGATTTGGAACCGCAACTACGTGGACAATGTGCAGATTACGGTGGCCGAAAGTATTGGTGTAGAGGGACGGGGCGGATACTACGAGAAGTCCGGTGCGCTCAGGGACATGATGCAAAACCATCTGTTGCAGCTAGTATCTCTGACTGCAATGGAGCCGCCGATCGCCTTTGACGCCAAAGCCGTACGCGACCAGAAGGTCAATCTGCTCCAAGCAATCCGTCCTTTGCTGCCGGAGGAAGTTCCTGAATATGTAGTCCGTGCCCAATATAGTGCTGGCACTGCAGCTACACGTCCGGTTCCAGCCTATCTGGACGAGAACGGTGTCGCCTCCGACTCCACGACAGAGACATATGTGGCCTGGCGCCTTGAAATCGACAACTGGCGGTGGCAGGGCGTACCCTTCTATCTGCGCACAGGAAAAGCCCTGCCGCGCAAAGCATCCGAAATCTCTGTCACCTTTCGTCGGGCTCCACATTTGCTTTTTGACTCAACCGAAGGGTTTGAAAGCTCGGTTAGTCAGATTGACGGGGGAGTTCGCTCTACGACTCAAGGCCTACGTATGAACGGCGACAGTCTGAGTCGGAATGTCCTGACCATGCGCATCCAACCGGATGAAGGGATCACCCTCAAGACGCTGGCCAAGCGGCCAGGCCCATCAGTTAACCTTACGCCGGTCAATCTGGAGTTCACTTACGGGCACAGCTTTGGCGAACCGCCTGACGCGTACCAGCGCCTTTTGCTGGACGTAGTCCTGGGCGACTCCACTCTCTTTACCAGGAGAGATGAAGTGGAGCTGGCATGGCAGCGAATCACTCAGGTGCTGGATGGGTGGAGAATGCAGGAAGAACTGACGGCAAACGGCAGGAAACCCTTCCGACTGCCCCACTACCCGGCGGGCACATGGGGTCCCAGTGAGGCCGACTTCCTGCTGGAAAAGGAAGGACAACACTGGGTTACCGAGTAAATATGCCGCTGGTGAACCGAATATGCCTCGGCATTTCCACTGTTCTTGCCTCTATACTCGTCTGAAATATTTGTACAGGTCCGGGAATTGAATGTAGCAGCGAATGAAGGCTTAACCCCTTGGAATGTGCTTGCCCGTCATGAGCAGGTAAGAGAAGTAGCCGCTCTCCACTCTTGTTTCTCAAGCCCAATGAAAACCCTATAGTCTGGAAGAGCAGTAACCGGACAAGCCAGAGGCAATTTATTTGGGAAGCCGTTTTAGGTTTTTCGGAGTATTGGCTTCGACCGTCGCAAAGGAAGGGCACCTCTTGGTGGGTCTGCAGTTGGCGTCTTGCGCGACCAGCAGACCCGTACTGATAGGCACGAAACAGAGCTGCCAGGACAAGCTCTCCACAAGTTTGGAAGTCAGATACCAGTAACAGATTGAGAATTAGAGTACGATTGCATCCAAGAGCAATCTTCTTTACGAAAGGAATGGAATGACCGATTCCAACCCTGGAACACAGCCAGATCTCGGGGGAGACTTGACTTGGGAAAGAAAAGACCTTGACAGAGGCCAGATCCTGGGTCTCAGTGCAGCTCATCCCAGGTCAGGTAGTGTCATCGTCCAACCTGACCCGTCTGAGTTCGTCTTAGCGGCAACAGGGATGGTCGCGGCCGCGTCGCTGATCAGCGTGGCGCAGAGGGGCGTCTTCAATATGGCTCTCGCTGGTGGCTCTACACCCGGCCCGGTTTACGAGTTACTTGCCGAAGAGTCCGATATCGACTGGCAGCGAAGCCGAATCTTCTGGAGTGACGAACGTTGTGTTTCTCCCGAGAATTCTGACAGCAATTATCGATTGGTACGGGAAACATTGCTGGACAAGTTGCCGCAAGCTCCGGGACTCATTGCGCGAATGCCCGGGAATCTACCGCCCGAACGGGCGGCACGGGATTACGAATCGACCATTCGCGAATACGTTCGGGCAGACGAAACCGGCATTCCGCGATTCGACTTGATCCTACTGGGAATGGGGAACGATGGTCACACAGCCAGCTTGTTTCCAGGCTCCCAGACTTTGTCCGAAACAGACCTTCTTGTCGCGTCAGACTTCGTTACCCAAATCGATGCGAATCGTCTGACCTTCACCTACCCGCTTCTCAATGCTGGACGCCACGTCCTGATTCTGGTCAGCGGCGCTTCTAAAGCCCCCACTTTGAGGTCAGTCCTTATGGGCCCTCATCAGCCCGACGTACTTCCAGTACAAGGCGTGCGGCCAACAGACGGGCAGTTAAGATGGCTCGTCGATGCAGACGCAGCTCAGTGTATTCAGTCGTAGGTTCGAGCATCATCCTGTCAGGAGCATATTGTTGTGAAGATTGTGGGTAACATTTCCGTACATCCTCCCCTTCCCCAGGTCATCTCTCGTTTGCAGGAACTGGCATACAATCTCTGGTGGACCTGGAACCCGGATGCACAGAAACTTTATGAGTCGATTGACAAGGAATTATGGGAGCGGGTCAGTGAGAATCCGGTAAAATTTCTTCGTACTGTGTCGCTGCAGCGTCTGCAGGACGCTTCTTGTGATGACGACTATCTGCAAAGGTACGGGTCAGTGTTTCAGCGGTTCGACTCCTATATGGAGAAGGACGCCGACACGTGGTTCAAGCGCCACTATCCAGGCACGCAGAACGAGTTGATCGCCTACTTCAGTGCAGAGTTCGGACTGCATGAGGCGCTGCCCATCTACAGTGGGGGCCTCGGCATCCTCAGTGGAGATCACTGTAAGGAGGCGAGCGACATGGGCTTGCCTTTCGTTGGAATCGGCTTCCTCTATCCCCAGGGCTATTTCACCCAACAGATAAACGCCAGGGGCGGGCAGGAAGCGATCTACGAAAAGATTGACTTCTCGGAAGTGCCTGCCACGCCGGCTGTAGGTGCGGAAGGCGACCCGGTTGTCGTCCACGTCGATCTCCCGGGCCGAACCGTCTATGCAAAGGTCTGGAAGATACAAGTGGGCAGGGTGTTTCTCTATCTGATGGATACGGACGTAGAGAAGAATGCCCAACAGGATAGGGAATTAAGCGCAAGGCTCTATGGCGGTGACAGTGAAATGCGTATCAGCCAGGAATACGTGCTGGGCATCGCCGGCGTGCGAACATTGAGAGCACTCGGCTATGAACCGACGGTATGGCACATGAACGAAGGGCACAGCGCGTTTCTCAGTCTGGAACGCATACGTGAGCTGGTACAGGGCGGTATGGAGTTCGACGAAGCGGCAGAGATCGTGCGCGCGGGCAACATTTTCACAACCCATACGCCGGTGGCCGCCGGCCACGACGCCTTTCCGCTGGAACTGGTAGACAAGTTTTTCTGGCAATACTGGGGTCAGATGGGCATTGACCGTGAACGCTTCTTGGGCTTGGCACGGCATGAGCACGCGTGGGGAGCGGAGTTCAGCATGACCGTCCTGGCATTTCGCTTGAGCGCGTATCACAATGGCGTGAGCGCGCTGCACGGAAAGGTTTCCAGGCGGATGTGGGGGCAACTGTGGCCGGGAACACCTGAAGAGCAGGTGCCGATCGGCCACATTACGAACGGCGTGCATACGGAATCATGGCTGGCCCCGGAGAAGCGCGAGTTGTATGATCGCTACTTTAGAGGACAGTGGCTAGAGGAAGTCGACTGCCATGGGGCCTGGCGAGAGATCGAACAGGTGCCCGACAAGGCGCTACTGGCGGCCCACCAGGCCTGCAAGGAAAAGCTGGTCTCCTTCCTACGCCAGCGCCTGAAGAGGCAGCAGCTGCGTCATGGCGAAGGTCACTGGAAGCTTACAAGGCTGGACAGTGTCTTCGACCCTAATGCGCTGACGCTAGGCTTTGCACGCCGCTTCGCGACCTATAAGCGTGCAACGCTCGTTTTTCATGACAAAGAGCGGCTCAGACGAATCATGAACGATCCCGACCGCCCGGTACAGATCGTCTTTGCTGGAAAAGCTCACCCTGCCGACGACTACGGCAAGGCTTTGATCGAGCGCATATACCGATTGAGCCAAGAGCGGGGCTTCTTTGGCAAGATCGCCATCATTGAAAACTATGACATAAATGTTGCCCGTCACCTGGTCGGGGGTGTGGACGTCTGGCTGAATACCCCTCGCCGTCCCCTCGAGGCCAGCGGAACAAGCGGTCAGAAGGCGGCGATCAATGGGGCGCCCAACTTCAGTGTTCTTGACGGGTGGTGGCGGGAGGGCTACGATTCCGAAAATGGGTGGGCGATAGGAGAAGAAAGGGAGTACAAAGACGAGGAAACTCAAGATGAGGCCGATGCATTGAGCCTCTACACGATTCTGGAAGATGAAATCGTGCCTGAGTACTACGATCGTCGGTCTGTATGGACGGGACGGATGCGTAAGGCGATCGGGTCCTGCGGCCCGCAGTTCAGTATGCGCCGGATGCTGGTAGAGTACACCCGATCGTTCTACGTTCCGGCGATGTCCAGTAGCAGTTGCTACCGCGAAAACTTCGGGGAATCTGCACGCAATCTGTCGCACTGGAAGCGCTACGTACGCAATGAGTGGCAGACGGTCTTTGTTTCAGTACCGGAACTTCCTCCTGCGCAGGCAATGACTGGTGCCCCAATAGAGATAGAGGCCCAAGTCTGGCCGGGCAGGCTCTCTGCCAGTGACATTGCCGTCGAACTGGTTACATTCGCTGCCCCCGACGGTGAGGAGGCAGCGGCGCCGAATTCGGAGCAGCAGCAACCGGTCGCTCTTCAGTCATTTGCCATGCAGGCGGTCAAGCCCACGCCCCAGGAGCCAGGACACGATCCTCAGGATCAAAGTATCCGATACCGAGGGATCTTTGTTCCGGAGGAAACTGGAAAGTACAGTATCGGAGTACGTGCGCGACCCCATCATCCAGCACTCATTCATCCACTCGAATTGGGCTTGAGCGTCTGGGCTTAGTCACTGGACGGCAACCAGCAGTGGACCGCACATGTTTGTGTTCAAGGGAGACACAAGGGGCAAGGAGGCACCGATGCGTATTTTGATCACTGGAGGCACAGGTCTGATAGGATCTGCCCTGGCGAGGAGTCTGGTCGATAGCGGAAATGAAGTTACGATATTGACAAGGTCTCCTGGACGCCAGTGGGCCCAAGCGAAGGGAGTTGTCAAGTTCGAAGAGTGGGACGGAGAGACCGTAGCTGACTGGGGTCATCTGGCGTCAGAAGTGGATGCTATTGTTAATCTTGCAGGTGCGGGGATTGCCGAGGGCCGCTGGACTTCGGCTCGCAAAGAGCAGATAAGGGAGAGTAGACTCAAATCAGGTCAGGCGCTCGTGTCAGCAATTCGAGATTCAGACTCGGCTCCGAAGGTGCTGATACAGTCGTCGGCAGTGGGGTATTACGGGCCCTGCGACGACAAGGCCATAACCGAGGAAGCCTCACCGGGGTCAGATTTTCTGGCAGGTGTCTGCGTAGACTGGGAGGCGTCGACCGAGCCGGTAGAGTCGCTGGGCGTACGGCGTGTTGTCATTCGGACAGGCGTCGTGCTCAGTGGAGACGGTGGCGCTCTGCCAAGAATGGCGCTGCCCTTCCGCCTGTTTGCCGGCGGACCCCTGGGCAACGGGAGACAGTACTTTCCCTGGATTCATATTGACGACGAAGTAGGCGCCATCCGGTTCTTGCTGGAAAACGAAGAGGCATCCGGCCCGTTTAATCTCGCGGCCCCCAATCCTCCGACCAACAGAGAGTTCGTGCGCCACCTTGGGAGAGTAATGGGAAGGCCTTCACTGATGCCGACGCCTTCACTTGCTCTGCGAGCCATTTTCGGCGAGATGTCAACCGTCCTGCTGGATGGTCAGAGGGCAGTCCCCTCCCGATTGCAGGAGGCCGGCTACGAGTTCACATTTGCTGATCCCGTTGCCGCACTGCGTGATTTGCTGTAAAATGAACCCATGATGCGAAGATGGATCTTGACACTGTTTACCGAAAGACGTGTTAGCCTGGAATGCAATATGCTTGTGAGTTGACTCTGTATGCTGAAACCTGTGGCTGAGCAGCCGGGAAAGGTACAAGACTTAGAGAAGGGCAGCGAGGAGGGTTCCAGATTTCGAGGCATCTCCAGGCTTTCTTCCTCTACAGTTCTATGGGCCGGCATAGCGTTCAGTGGGCTTTTTACTCTTCTGATCTGGGCGCTGGATTATCGCCTGGCGGGCATTGAGCTGCTGCCGGATACCGGCTACGCCTGGTACTACTGGAAACTTCCTGTCCCAACTTTCTGGACGCGGGCGACCTCCTGGGGGTTTTATCTTGCCCATCAGCTAGTTATTTGGGTGATCATCTACTATGCTCAGGCTCTTCGCAAACATCGCTATACGAGCGGTTTGCATAGGGTAAATGTTTGGGCACTGGCTGCCAACGCCTTTTTCATCTTCCTTCACCTGATCCAGACACACCTCTGGTATGACGGGCTTGCCCAGGATACCCCTGTTTCCAGCAGCCAGGGCGCCGTCATTGTGATGCTTGTCTGGATCCTGCTGATGGAGAACAATCGCCGAGGCCAGTTTTTCGGCAAGAAGGTTCCGTTCTCAAAGGAAGTCATTCGCTTTGCCCGTACCTATCACGGTTATTTCTTTGCCTGGGCAATTATTTACACCTTCTGGTTTCACCCCATGGTCTCAACTTCCGGTCATCTGATCGGATTCTTCTATATGTTCCTGCTGTTGCTGCAAGGCAGCCTTTTCTATACCCGCATACACACTAACCGGTGGTGGACCTTCGCACTGGAGTTCACCGTGCTGGTTCACGGGACCCTTGTTGCCGTAATGCAAGGTAACGGCCTCTGGCCAATGTTTCTGTTCGGATTTGCAGGTATCCTGGTTGTTACGCAGATGTATGGATTGGGCCTGTCTCTGCCGAGTCGTCTGCTCATTCTTGGCGGGTTCGTGGGCTCGGCCCTGTTTGTGTACGGTAATGTGGGCTGGCACAGGCTCAACGAAATCGTACGCATCCCTCTCATCGAATTTGGGTCCATGTTTGTCCTGGCCGGTCTGTTCTGGCTGGGACTGCGGATCGCGCGGACAGTAAGGCAAATCAGGCACGCGTAGCAGGTCCGGGAAACTCCTCCCTGCCGTACTGAACATGAGCAACCCTCAGCCGGATCTGTCAACGGGCTTCGAGCCCTCCGACGAACCTAAGCGCCGCTCAACTCACGAAGCCAAACATCGCAAGTGGCAGATATGGCTGCTAGCCTGTCGCCTCAGGACGCTCCCGGCCGCCATCGCACCGGTCTTGGTTGGGACCTCTCTCGCCTGGGCTGACGGTAATTTTTCACTGGTGCCGGCACTGGCCGCTGCCGCTGGGGCACTCCTTCTACAGATTCTTTCGAATTTCGCCAACGACTACTTTGATTTTGTCAAAGGTGTTGATACGCGGGAGCGCTTGGGCCCCACCCGTGTGATGGCGGCAGGCCTCCTTACGGCCCGTGAACTGCGGCTGGGAATGGCCGCAGTTCTCGCCCTGGCGATTCTGGACGGCGTCTACCTGACTATAGTTGGCGGCTGGCCGATCCTGGCTGTAGGCGTGGCGTCGATTTTCGCCGCCCTGCTGTATACGGGAGGACCGTATCCCTTCGGCTACCATGGGCTGGGAGATCTGTTCGTCTTCATCTTTTTCGGTCTTGCCGCCGTGGGTGGAACTTACTATGTGCAGGCCGGAGGCCTGCCTCTCGGGACCCTAGTGGCTGCCGCCCCGGTCGGCTTTCTAATCACCGCCATCCTCGTCGTCAACAATTTACGAGATATCGAGACCGACGCCCGGGCAGGCAAACGCACGTTGGCGGTAATGATCGGCCCACGGAATACGCGGCGCCAGTATCTTGCCCTGCTCATCCTGGCCTATTCTGCAACTTTCCTCCTCTGGCTGGCATTCAGTTTTGGTCCCGCCGTTTTGTTACCTCTCATCAGCCTGCCGCTGGCTGCCCGCAGGTCATTTTCGGTCTTTTCGGCCAAGGGGAAGGAATTGAACTCAGTTCTGGCGGCAACCGCGCAGCTGTCTCTGCAGTTCAGTCTGCTCCTGTCGCTGGGAATACTCCTCTGAAGATGCCCGACTTCGACGTAATTTTCGTTGGTGCGGGCCACAATTCTCTTGTCTGTGCAGGGTATCTAGCCAAGGCCGGCTATCGAGTCGGGATGCTGGAGAGACGACCGGTTGTCGGCGGCGCGGTCGTCACGCAGGAGTTGATTCCTGGCTATCGCTTCGATCTTGGTGGCAGCGCCCACATTCTGATACACCATACTCCGATTGTTCGCGACCTGGACCTGGAAAAGTATGGCCTCAGCTATATCGATCTAGATCCCCTCTTTTTTGCGCCCTTTCCAGACGGTGAGCGGATATATGTGTGGAAGGACGTCGAGCGTACCTGCGAGAGTATTGCCGAAGTCTCGGGTGAAGACGCCGAAAATTACCGCAATTTCATCAGTGACTGGGAGCCGATGGCGGAGGCCATGGTGGAGACTTTTCTGCAGGCCCCGACACCCCTCAACGTCGCCAAGACCCTGATTTTCCGGAGCGAAGTACACAAGGACCTTCGATTCCGCCTGCCGGCAGTTCTAGGCAGCTACGGGCGCCTTCTTCGCAAGTCTTTCGTTTCTCCCCACGTTCAGGCAGTCATCGGTTGGATGGCTGCACAGTCCGGGCCGCCGCCTGGTGAGCGAATCAGCGCCCCGTTTGCACTTTGGCACCCCATGTATCATCGCTCCGGTGTAAAGAGGCCGCGGGGCGGCTCCGGAATGCTGACGCAAGCTCTGGCAGCCATGATTTCAACGCATGGCGGAACGATTGCAACTTCGGCAGCCGTCGACCAAATAGTAGTCGAGAATGGAAGAGCGGTCGGCGTTCGCACAGCTGACGGCGAAGTCCACACCGCGAGGCTTGCTGTTGTTTCCGGCGCCCATATCCACACGACTCTCAATCTACTGGCTGGCCAGGTCCCCTCGGCGCGGGTAGAGTCTGCAAGGCGGTCTAAGATTGGAAATGGGTTCGGCATGATGGTGCGGTTTGCCATGAATGAGTTGCCCGACTACGTCGGCGCCGAGCGGCCAGACGACGGCTCACCTCTCCCAGAACACAGGGCCCTGCAGTTTATCTGTCCAGATCTGGACTACCTGGAATGCGCTTACGGTGACTATGCCGCCGGTCGTCCATCGGCGGCGCCCGCGCTGATCGCCATGACATTTTCGGCTGTCGATCCATCGCTGGCGCCGCCTGGGAAACACGTTCTCTTTTTGTGGGGACAGTATTTTCCTTATGAGCTGACAGCCGGCGATCATTGGGACGAAATTGGCGACAGTGTGGCAGATGGGATGCTGGCGAAGCTGGCCGAGTACGCGCCAAATGTGGCATCCTCCGAAGTAGGCAGGCTTGTGCAGACGCCCCTATGGCTGGAACGAGAGTTGGGACTGCTGCGAGGGAATGTCATGCATCTCGAAATGTCGGTCAATCAGATGTTCACACTGCGACCTTCGCTTCGAATGAGCAACTATCGAGGACCGGCAATGGGCCTCTACCTGACGGGAGCGAGTACACATCCAGGCGGTGGAATAATGGGAGCGGCCGGCAGAAACGCGGCCGCCGTTCTGCTCCATGACCTGAGCCGCAAACGGCTGTTTTCGGGAAGGTGAGCTCCAGACCGCTCCTTTCAATTCCCTCTTTTCTGGTTCTGCGCAGCCCCAATACGTTGTGAACGCCCCTTCAAGGTGATAAAATCTCGCCATGGATTTACAACAGGTATCGGAAGACGAACGCACGACGATCTATCGTTCACGCAGCTGCGGCGAGGATGCCGTTGGATATATCTGTGGGGAAGAGATCTTCCGTTTTCGCTGGGGTCAGGGCATCAGAATAGGACGATGCGAACGCGAATACGCTGGTTGGCGAGTCTTTCGAACAACACAGTTCGACGAGAAGGAGCTGGGCAGAATTTCGACCGAGGGCATCATTCATAGTCACGGGCTCTTCCAGGGGGGCACTTTGGGCTGGCTTGAACAGGACGGTACGGTTGTTCAGGGCGGATTCATATTTTCCGAAGAGGAAGTTGGTCGCGTTGAAGGTCTCCGGCCGCTACTGGCAGCGGCAGCGCTATTGTTGATATTTGTTCCTGAGGAGGATGAAGCGAGTAGGGAAATGGGGAGGAGGATTTGAATGTTATTTTGGGTGTGTTGTTGGATGTTGTTTTTCACTACACGAATTAGAGAATGAACAAAGTTCAGACAGCCCGTTTGACTTTCAATATCCGTACGTCCGGGAGTAGAGACGGAGTCCCCCTCCTTCTGCTCCACGGTTCACACGCCACCAGCCGCTGGTGGGAACCATTTTTCGCCATCCTGCCAGACTCCATTTATGCGATTGCACCTGATCTCCGGGGCTGCGGCCAGAGTAGGCATTCACAGGGCGGATACGAAATCGAAGACCAGGCTGAGGATATCGCCGAACTGATCCAGTCCCTTGCTTTGACGGACTTCGACCTTGTGGGTCACGGCAGCGGAGGCGCCATCGCCATCGAATACGCTTTGCGCTACAGCCAGCGGTTGCGCAGCCTGATCCTTGTCGACAGCGTGCCAATCGAAGGGGCTTTCACTCCCCTGCAAGGGCTGCAGCTACTCTCTCAAATGAGAGAGGACCGCCCCATGTTGCAGAAGGCTCTTTCTACGCTCTTCCCCTCAGCTCCTCCTCCCACCATGTCCGAGAAGGAATTCGAAAGCTTTTTCGAGCGGTTGGTGGACGATGCAGCATCCATGGCTCCTGCTGCCTTTACTGCTGTGGCCGAGGCGCTGGGGCGCTGGAACCGTCTGGAGGAGGCGCACAGGTTGACATTACCGACTCTACTACTGCTGGGAACAGAGGACGTGATCATCGAAAGAGATGCTGCCACCCGCTCCCTCCTTGCCATCCCCGGGGCGTCCAATCTTGAAATATTGAGAGGCGTCGGCCATAGTCCCATGGTCGAGTCGCCAGTAGTCCTTGCCGAAAGGATCATCGATTTTATCACTGAGGACTTTGATAGCTTTGAGGAAGCCAGAGGATATGCACATGACATCGCGGAATCCTCTGACAAGCCGTAGGCTTCCGGATGAAGTCGTCCCGCAGTGGCAAGCAACTTGAAGAAGTGACCGGTGACTGGGCTGACTCATGCACTCTGAGAACGGGCAGGATATGCGGACCCACTGGGATGAACGCTACCGCAGCGGCCAAACGCCATGGGATACCGGGATAACGCCACCGGAAGTTCAAAGGTTTTGGGAGAAGCGGCCCAGACCCGCGGCGGGCGCTTTCGCCCTTGATATCGGCTGTGGAACAGGGCTGAACACGCTCTTTCTGGCGAAGCAAGGACTATGCGCAATTGGCTTCGACCTCTCCGGGCAGGCGCTGCAGTTGGCACTTCGCAGGCGGAATGCCACGGGCCGCCGAGAACTGCTCAACTCTGGAGGAGACGCCACTTTCGTGCAGGCGGATGTCAGCAGGCTTCCTTTAGACAGGCTGGGGGCGGTATACGCCCTGGATATTGGCTGCCTTCACAGCCTGCCGGACGAACTTCGCCCTGCATACGCCGCAGGTATCCACCGTGCATTGACTGACAGTGGATACTTTCACCTCTACGTATTTGACAGAAATAGTTCTGACGGGCCCGGGGCCAAGGGAATGCGGGAAGGAGAGGTTGCAGCGCTTTTCGCCAACAAACTGGAGATCGTGACTGAAGAAATAGGTGTCTCCTCCACCCTGGCTTCTCGCCCTTCACGCTGGTTTCTTCTCAGAAAGACCTCTTGATTTCATTGGACCGAAGGACGCCGCGGACACGAGGCTTTTTTCGCAATGTTTCTGGCCGGGTTCAGGGACATTCGGACCTGGAAACCGGGGCGGTCCCTCCTCCATCGTCCGGCTGAGGGATTTCCGGACTGAAGGACGTGTTCGTGTCAATCAATGGCGGGCGGTCGAAAATGCGTCTAAGTTCTTCAGAGATAAAGTCCCAGTTCACAATGAACACGGACATGTCCTGCCGCCAGCCGGGCGTCATCGCATCTGGTGGTCTCAATACCAGTCCCTTTATATCGGACTCGCCAAGCGATAGGCCAAAGCGGGCGAACTTCACCGTGTCCCACTTGCCAATGTCGGTGTAAACCGAATAGCGAAGTGCGTCATACAGTTCAAAGGCACGGGGCAGCAGGTTCTGATCAACAAGCTGTTTTCTCAGTGCCCAGACGACCCGCTGTTGCCGCCGCGCACGTTCCAGGTCTCCCCCTCCTGACCGCCGGCTACGCACATAGCTGAGAGCCTGCTCGCCATTCAGAAGGTGCTCACCCGGCGGCAGGTTCAAGAAGATGCCTTCCTCAGGATAGACCTCATAGAGGTAGCAGTCTACATGAATCCTGAGCCCACCCAAGGCATCGATCAGGTTTTCGAAGCCTTCAAATTGAAAGCGGACGTAGTTGTCGATCTTGATATCAAGCCGGTCTTGCAGAATTCTGATCAGAAGCCTGGGACCGCCGCCCCCCGGCGCGTCCATTTCTCCCAGATAGTCGATAACATTTATACGATTGGGAAGATGCCCTGGGATCGGGTCGATGTACATATCTCGCGGAAATGAGACGATGGCCGCTTCTCCGAGATCAGGGTTCATCATCAGCAGAATAATTACGTCTGTTCGCCAGTTGGGCCGATTCGGGCGCTGGTCGCTGCCTAATATGAGCACGTTGGTAGTTCGGGACAGGTCTGTTACTACCGGTGTCGGTTGCGGAGTGGGGGTGGCAGTTGGCGTGGAAGAGGGAACGGCGGTCGGGGTCAGCGTAGCAGTAGGAGGATCTTCCCTGGACGACTGCAGACCATGCTGTTGCGGGGCGGAAGCAGATTCCTCGGACTCGCCAGCATTGCCGCCGGCAGGGGGCCCGTCCGAAAGCGCCTCGTCCGTATGGGAGATCTCGGTCTGTTCAGCGTCGACCGGATCACTATCGCTATTGACGATGAAGAAACTGAGCAAGATGGCGCTGCCAAGAATCAGCAGCAGGTATGGTCGCACAAAGGCGGGCAGAGTACGACGGACTGTAGTTCGTGTCTGCTTGAGGGGAGCTGGAAGGTTACGCCGCAGTCTCATGGATGGAAATTCGGTCGGACAAATGGGACGGACTGCATGCGTCTCGCCCTAAGCATTGTTGACAGTTTCAAGGGCAGAGAACCGACGAGGAGTGAGAATATGGAAATCAGACCAGTTCTATCTCCCCCCTTTTCGTTCCGCCATAGGGGGACAGCCGTAATCCTATACTTCCAGATCAAGTAGCAGCCGACGAAGTATGTCCATGGCCCGATTTCCTACCCAAGCGTTTGTCAGGCGGTCCGCACCACCGAAAGGAAAGCGAGCCACTTCGGTGCGGTCGGGTCCGGCGCAGCCAATCCACGTCTCGCCGCCCTGATTGGAATGAAACGTCTCGTCGGGCCGGCCGCTTGTTATCACAGCCAGACCGTGGGACACCTTGCACTCTTTGCGCAGGTGCAGAGCGAGATCGCGGGCGACATCGCTTGCCGGCGGCCTGTCAAGCAGTTGCCGGAAGGGGGGATTATTCTGATCGGCTTCCAGGATTCGGCCGGCGGCGTCAGGGGTGAATCCGCTCTTCATTCGTTCAGCAATTGCCCCGCCAGAAACCGTTTCCAACATTGCTACGCTTGCGTCAGCCTTGTTCAACAGGCCCGCAAGTACCGACTCAACGGTCTCTTCCGGTGTTGTACTGTAAATGTAGCTACCGATTACGGCTCGCACCTTCTCTTCCATCTGGTCGAGAAGAGCTTCGGCTTCGGCGGCGCTGGCGGCTCTGGCGGCGATGCGAACGTCGGCTTGTCCGAGATGCGCGGCCAGTCCCATAGTCGGGTTATCACTATCCATCAGGTGGCCCAGCTCGGCATCGAGGCTACTTTCGCCTATGCCGACGGTTCGCAAGATACGCCGGCGAATCACACCAATCCCGCCTGTCATCTCCTGCAGAAACGGCAGCACAAGATCGTTCATCATGCGCTTCATTTCACGGGGTACGCCGGGCATGGCGATTACTTTCGCCCCTCTTCCGTGCCGGCGGTCAAAGGTGATGAATCCCGGGGCCGTACCTACCGGGTTTTCCAACACTGTGGCCGCTTCAGGGATCTGAGCCTGACGCAAATTGTTGTCGCTCATGCGCTGGTAGCCCCAGCGTGCGAATCGTTCCCTCAGCTTATCTTCGATATCGGGATGACGTTGCAGGGGACAACCTGAGGCATTGGCGATGGCGTCGCGCGTAATGTCATCAGCGGTCGGACCGAGGCCGCCTGTCACAAGGACAACGTCGCTGCGGGCCAAGGCCATTTCCAGCACGCCGCGCAGACGGGGTTCGTTGTCGCCGACTGTGGTCTTGTAGTAGAGATTTACGCCAATTTCCCTTAGCTGCTGCGCGATCCAGGCGGCGTTGGTGTCAACGATGTCACCAAGAAGAATCTCTGTTCCGGAAGTAACCAGTTCACACGAAACGCTCTTGGAGTCAGTCATTTTGGCTTTCTGTACTTGATTCAATCCGATCGGATCCGATTCTCGAGTCCGTTCTCTGGATTTGTGGCTCCGCTCTCTCCGTCAAAGCATGAGAGCGGCCTGTCCTCGAATGCTCCTCACGCGGCTTGCCAGGGCAGAATTTCCTTCACGACTAAAGCGTTCTTCAAGCCCTTTCATAGCTTCTACGAACTCTTTCGAGAGGTCGGAGCGATGGTCCTGGAGCAGGCGGCGCATCGTGCCCTCATCGGGTGCGGACAATAGGCGATTCAGAAGCTTCATTTCTGGCGGCATCTGCTCTTCCAGAATTGCGACCGCCTTCTCATAGATGGTGCGCAGCCTCTGGGCGGCGAAAGTTGCGTTATTCTGTTCAGCCTGCCTGATGTTTGAGGCAAGAACGGCGAGAAACATCTCGTTAATCTGATCGGCGTTTTCCTTGAGGGCAGCGTCGGTATCGGGGGCCTGTAAGACTTCCTGCAGGACAGCCTGTACCTGCTGTGCCGCCATCTGCTGGCTCTGACTACGTTGCTCGCCAATCTCGACTATCCGCTCTCGTATGGCAATGAGTGCGGAGCGCTCCTCGGGGTCGGTGGAGTTTTCCAACCGGTCGGCGAGCCCGAGAAGGAAATTGTAATCGGTGAGCCCGGCAGCTGCGTTCAGGATTGCGGTGGCGACAGCCTCGCCGTTCTCGCCTTCCTGCCAGTAGCTGAGCAGCTGGGATAGCAGTTCTTCGCGGGTCGTATGGGGACCGATTCGGGAAAGCGCTTCCTGGACCCGCTCTTCAAGGGCCTTGAGCTCCTGACCGGCCTCCGTGGTCTCAAGCAGAGAGCTTCGCAGGCTTACGAGGGCTTCGTGTTGCTCAGTTTGGCCCTCGGCTGCAACGGCGTTGATTACCTGCCCCAAAAGAACAAAGAAACTGGAATCTATCAACGTCTTATTGCGATCTGCCACCATCTTCATGGCACTTTCGTCGCTGCCCAAGCGAACGAGATTGCCTATCAACTCCGACTGCTCGCGGCGGCGACGAAGCATCTCCGGTGTGACGCCTTCAAACCCCCACAGCTTCTCAATCAGAGAGTCCCACTCAAAAAACTGTTGTGCCTGGAACATGTAGCCCTTGCGCTGATCGGAAGGGAGCCGGGCCATGAGCGCCTGGCTCATTTCACCAATCATTTTCTGGGTTTGCATGTCGTCCATTCTGACCTGGCCAGGGACAATGACACCCAGGAACTCGTGCTCAGGTTCGTGGACCATAAGCGGAACACTGAGAGGGCCGCCCGCACCGCAGGCATTGCAGACCGCAGTATTGATCTGCCCGCCCAAGACCGGCCCCTTCAGTTCCGGGTTTGCTCCCAGGTCAACAATTGTGAAAACTGCCGCAGTGTAGGTTGCCCCGCAACTTGGACAGGTGACCTGTGCGCCGGTCGGGGGGAAAAGCAGATCGATTTCCGGTTGTTGGCTGGGGTCGCCCTCTGCAGCGCCTTCGGGCTGGTCGGCAGTTGCTTCAGCTTCCTGCGTTGTCGCCTGTCCCTCAGGAGCCGGCGCTTCGTCATCCGCATCGGGCTGGCTTGGTTCATCCCGTCTGGAGGTGGAAAACCCCTTTGGAAGTTCGACTCCGCCTGACGATTGCGAGGGAGGTGGGCTGCCCGGGGTCCAGATTTCACTCATGATCTTCAGTCCAGTTCTTCATGAAAACTCAGTCTTGTCTGCAACGTCATCTTTACCAAAGCGGCCAGTCCCCAGCGCTGTCTCGTGAGTGCGTCGATAAGCCATGCCTGGTGCGTAGACCGCGCCGCCAACTGACGCCGATTCGAATCGGACAGATCCGGCTCGCTGGCCATTAGGCCAAGTGGCGCCAAAACACCGGCCAATGTCTGCGCCAATTCGGAGAATTCCTCCAGGTCCGGCATCTGTTTTGTGCCAGTGCTCTCTAAGGCCTGGCTAATAGCGGCCCCCAGCGGGAGCAGTGCGGAGACCTGGTCCGTATCGACCATATGTCTTACTGCCGGCACCATCTGATCGAGGGTCGTCATCACCAGCCCGCCGTCAAGCTGTATCGACAGGCTCAGTGCCTTGGCGAAGCTGTGGGCAGCAGCGGTGTACTCTCTGCGCCGGATGTGCAGGAATGCATCGACACGAAACGACTGAACCAGCGCGGCGCCGTCTCCGATTGAGAGGAAGATCTCCTGGGCCGCACGGTTGTGGCCGAAGGCTTCCTCCACTTCGCCGCGGGCTTCTTCCAGAGCTGCCAGTTGCGCCAGCGCCCGCCCCTGTCCGGCGGGGTCGCGGCTCTCAACGGCATATTGGGCCGCGCCGATAAAGCTGCGTGCAGCCGACTCCAGCTCACCTCTCTTTTGGCAAGCGGATCCGTCCTCCAACATGCGAAGCACGGCGTCCGAAGGATTCAAGGACAGACGTTCGCTTTCAGCCAGCGACGGTACCTGTATGTATGTGTGCGTTTCGATTGCCAACCCATAGAATTCTATCGAATCTGGAGCAAATGGCCTATTCTGTTTGCGTGCGCGCGTGGAAGGGACAAAGGCTCGGAACCCGTTCTGCTTCACTCCTCCAAATTTGCAGCGCGCAGCATGTCCGGTTCTGCCAGGATGGGGACGCCCAACTGCTTCGCCTTATTCAGCTTGCTGCCGGCCTTCTCGCCCGCAAGCAGAAAGTCGGTCTTTGCACTGACGCTGCCTGTTACCTTTCCACCCCAGGCCTCGATGCGAGCTTTGGCCTGTGCGCGGCTCAATGTCGGGAGCGTCCCGGTGATTACGAAAGTCTTGCCCGCATAGGGCTGCGACTGCTCAACAGGCTCTCGTTCCACGGTGGGGTCTGCGAGACTCACACCGAGACCGGCTAGCGATTGCACCAGGACCCTGTTGGGCTCCAGTCTGAAGTAGGATATCAGGGCCTCGGCGATCTTGGGGCCCACTCCTTCAATCTCGCTAAGGGTTTCCAGGTCAGCTTCCATGAGTTCACGAAGTGTGGCGAACTGGGCCATCACCAGTTCGGCAACCACGTTGCCGACAAATCGAATCCCCAAAGCGGTGAGAAGACGCGTTGCTCCTCGCGACTTGCTTTCTTCGACGGCTAGCTGCAAGTTCTCTATGCGCTTTTCCCCATAGCCTTCGATTTTCTCTATGTCTTCCCAAGGCAGCCGGTAGATGTCGGCAAGGGTCTTTACGTGGCCCTCATTGACGAACAGTTCGGCCTGTTTGGAACCCATGCCTACTATGTCCATGGCTCCTCTGGAGATGAAGTACTCAACTTTTCGTACAAGCTGGTCGGGGCAGGCATTGTTGACACAGTAGGTTGCAGCTTCTTCAGGTGGACGCTCCAGGGGCTGCGAACAGGACGGGCAGTTTGCAGGCATATTCCAGGGTCGTTCTGAGCCGTCCCGGAGGTCCTTGATCGGGCGCAGAACCTTGGGAATTACATCGCCTGCGCGCTTGACAAGCACGGTATCTCCGATGCGAATGTCCAGTTCATCAATGTAGTCGGCGTTATGGAGGGTGGCGGCCTGAACAGTCACACCGCCGATGGGGACAGGCTCGAGGACGGCGTTGGGGGTCACCGCGCCGGTACGTCCAACTTTGACGCCAATATCCAGCAGCCTGGTCGTCGCTTCCTCACCACCAGTCTTGAAGGCGACAGCCCAGCGAGGGTCCTTGCCGGTAAAGCCCAATAGCTCCCGCTGGGAGAGCAGATCTACTTTTACGACCATGCCGTCCAAGTCGTAAGGCAGTCTGGCCCTGAGTTCATGCCAGTTTCCTACAAATTCAATGAGGTCTTGCCACTGACCGTCGTCGAAGCGTCTCGACTCGCCACATACGGGGAAGCCGAATGCCTGCAGGTGCTCCATTGCGTCCCAATGGGAAAAGGGCGTCTGCTCGAGACCTTCTTCAAGAAAAACCTGGTAGGTCCAGAGCTTCAGCGGGCGCTCTGCGGTGATGCGGCTGTCCAGCAGGCGCAGTGAGCCAGCGGCGAAATTGCGAGGATTGGCGTAGGTGCGCTCGCCCTTTTCGGCCTGTTCCTGGTTGAAGGAGAGGAAATCGCTTTCCTCGACATATACTTCACCGCGTATAATCAGGCGTCGCGGGGGTTGCATCCCTCTGCTGCCATTTGCCTGGGCAACTGGAATCTGAAGCGGCAGTTGGTGAACGGTACGCAGATTGGGGGTGATGTTTTCGCCGGTTTCACCGTCGCCGCGTGTGGCGCCGAGGGTAAACCTTCCTTCGTCGTACTGCAGGACGACGGTCAGGCCGTCGAACTTCGGCTCCACCACATAGGCGAGGCGGGCCTGCTCCTCTTCGGGAAGAAGGCGCAGCAGGCGTTCGCGCCAGCGATGAAGGTCGTCTTCGCCAAAGGCGTTTGCCAGGCTGAGGACGGGGACCTGGTGCTGCACCTTGGCAAAGCGCTCGGCAACGGCGCCGCCGACGCGGACAGTTGGGCTGTTGGGATCCCTTAGTTCGGGGTGCTGTTCTTCCAGTGACTGAAGCTCGCGAAACAGAGTGTCGAATTCGGCGTCGCTGATCTCCGGGTCGTCGACGACGTAGTAGCGGTACTGGTGATGCGAAATGCTCTTTCGCAGTTTTTCTATCCTGGCAAGGAGCAGGTCCATTGCGGGGTTGTCAGAACGAGAAGCGATAGTCATTGGTTGTCTACAACGAAGAATTCCGAGGCGCTCCATCCGATAAGCGGATTCTCACTTGTGTCCTCCATCCCTGTTACTCTCATTCGGTACCACAGGTATCCATCGGCAGGTACTGGGTATTCGGCATGTTGAGAGTCGGGGTCTGCGGCCAGAACTACCACGGTCGTACCTTCGGGGATTATGTCTACCAGTTCGCCGTCCAGGCCCGGCTCAGCCCGCACCTTAACGCCTTGCCCCTCGGTGTCACCGACGACGACGTTGGCATTGACCGGAAGCAGAATGGGAGTGGGGGTAGGTGCGGGCCCGGGCGTATTGGTCGGCGGCGCAGGCGTGGGCTCTTCTGCTGCCACTTGCTGCACCGACGGCTCACTTGGCGCCACGGCGCTACTTTCCTCGGACCCTGTCAACCGCGAAATGCCCAGCCACACCAACCCGGCGATCAGCACCAGCGCGATTCCACCGAGTACCCAGACGGGGCCAGTCCTTCCCAATTTGCGCGTTGGGGGCGGGGTGGTTGCGACCTGGGCGGCCGGCGTCTCGTCGAAGAAGCTATACTCCGTTTCCAGGCGAGGCTCTTGTTCCGATTCAGTATCGGGCGCGATATTCACCCAGTTCGCGTCCCCGGCCTCCGTTGGCTGGTCGTCATAATCCTGTTCCTGGAAACTGTCCTCGAACGTATCGCCTGCCATCTCCTCTACAGTCGCAGCTTCGGCGGTAGGAAACTCCCATTCATCCGACTTGTCTGATGCTTCGGGGACCTCCTGCAGGTATTCGGATTCCTGCAAAGCTGCGGCTTCTCCGCCTGCCAAGAAGACCGGTTCGGCCGGCGCGGGAGCTGGCAAATCCACGTCCCCTGTACTATCAGATTCCGTATCTGAAACGAAACTCGGTTCCGAAGCTATTGCCTTATTCGGGGCGCCGTCAGAATTCGGTTCAGCATTGCTATCAGTGGATTCCTGGTCATCCGACTGAAAGACAGGCTCGCTTGTTTCGCTTTCCGGCTGCCGGGTGTCGTCATTCACTTTGGGCTCCTCCCGGATCTATTTCGCTTCAGCAGTGCAAGTAGCTCATCAAGAGGCCTGGCGTTGAAGACGTCCTCTGCACACAGCCAGGCTCTTCGGGCGGTGTGGACGCCGTACCGCATGAGATCCAGCTGGCCAATACTGTGGGCATCGCTATTGATGACGATGGCGCATCCCAGGCCTACAGCCAGTCGTGCATGTTCGGCAGAGAGATCCAGCCGCTCGGGATTGGCGTTGATCTCGACTGCCGTCCCCGTATCGGCACAGGCTCTAAACACGCGTTCCAAGTCTATTTCCGAAGGCGAACGCCGGCCCAGGAGCCTGCCGGTTGGGTGCCCAAGAACGTCAACGTGGGGGTTGTTGATCGCCTTCAAACAGCGTTCCGTTATTCGCTCGCGATCCTGCCGCAGTCCGCTGTGAATGCTGGCCACGACTATATCGAGCGAGGCCAGGACGGCGTCAGGCAGGCCCAACTCTCCGTCGCCCAACACTTCGACCTCAGTGCCCTGAATCAGCCTGAAGTCGATTCCTTGCGCTGCATACTCGTCGTTGACGGCGTCGATTTCGCGGCGCTGTTCGAGAAGTGCCTCGGCGTCTACGCCGCGTGTCACGCCCAGGCCGATACTGTGATCGGTAACTGCCCAATACTGATATCCACGGCTGCGGGCGGCTTCGGCCATCTCGGCGACGGAGGACTTGCCATCGCTCCAGGTCGTGTGGCCGTGAACATCGCCGCAAATCTCCTCAAGAGAAATCAGGTTTGGAAGCTTGCGGCTGATTGCCGCTTCTACCTCGCCGTCTCCTTCTCTCAGTTCCGGCGGTACCCACTGCAGGCCGATGGACTCGTAGAGCGACTCTTCACTATCCGTTGAGCCGTTGTCAGTAGCCGCTCCGGTCTCAGCGCGGGGTCCGTTCCCAGTCAGTGCGACGAGTCCGCTCTCGCCCAAACGCCAGCCGAGGTGTTGCGCATGTTCGTCAAGCGCAGCCAGGTGGCCCTGGCTGCCGGTTGCGTGACAGAGGGCGGCGCCCCAATGTTCCCCTTCTACAAGGCGCAGCGTAGCACGCGGCCCGTCAACGAGGGCCACGGACACGGCGCTGGCGGTCCTTTCGACGACCTCCGCCACCTGAGGCAGGTTTTGAAACGATTCCAGCGCCTGCTCCGCCAAGCTACTGACGGCGAGAAGATTGATTTCGCCTGTTGTCTCTCGCCAGCGACGCAGACTTCCGACGACGGAGATGCGCTCGACAACACCCTCTGCGGTCGCTGTTTTCAACCCGGCGACAAGATTCTCTGCAAGCGGCAGTGAACTGCCAATAGGGGTCCGATCATCGGACCGGCGGCTAAGCAGCTCTATGCTCTTGAGAATGCGCTCTTCGGTCTTGGCTCCGAAGCCTTTGAGCTTGCGTAATCTGCCTTCCTCGGCGGACTTTTTCAGGGCGTCAACACTGGTTATATCGAGTTCCCGCCAGAGGCGCTGGACGGTCTTGGGGCCCACTTCCGGCACGTGGAGCATGGCGACAACGCCTTCGGGCACCTGCGAGGCGAGGTCTTCATAGTATGGCAGGGATCCGGTGTCCAGGAGTGTCTGGATTTTCTCGGCGATCGCCTCTCCGACCCTGGGCAGATCGCGCAGAGCGCCGGCGGAGGCGATCTCATTGATGTCCTGTTCGAGGCCGTCGATGGTGCGGGCTGCATTCGTATACGCCATTACGACAAACCGGCTCTCGCCCAAGATTTGCAAGAGGTCGCCGGTCGCCTTGAATACGCCGGCAACTTGCTTGTTGCTCATACGGGGTCGTTGTGTTGCTTCGACCACTACTTCAGCCTCCTCACGAAGTCAACAGAAATCAGATTTTCGTCGCAACTTTCAGGTTACACTGATCATCAGGATCAACGCAAATGAAGTATAGAATTCAGGACAAACGCACTGGAATTTGAAGTGCGCTTCCTTTCAGAACCTGCTGAGAGCCGAGCGCGAACAGGGGGAAACCTCCTGAGATTGCCGATGTGCGAACAGGGGCCGCATCGGGTCAGGCCCAAAGTCGTCAATTTCATTGTAAGATTTCGCCAACGTGCCATCATTCTTACCGTTTCCATGCCTATCTTTGACCCTTAGGGCAATCATATGGGACTGCGATTACTTGACCCAATTTGGATGCAATCATCGTGGTGATTGAGAGCGTTCAAGAGGGTTTGGGAGGGTTCGGGAGGGTGGATTCCCTTTTTTCCCGGGACTCAATTGGCTGGTTTTTCAGACAGCAGTTCGCCGCGATTCAAGTATCCTCACGAGGCACTGCCTCATTTCGATGCAAATTGCCTTGGGAAAAGTCCTGTCAAGTCGATACGAGTCGATCCAGGTCGGGGGACATTTCTTCTTCGTTTCTGCCAGACCGGGTTGGCAGACATCTTCTACTTGCTCTATTGCGGCTTCTGAGGGCGGTCCATCAGTTGGGGGGCCGTTTTGTCAAAGACAGTATATCACGGATAGGGTGTGCTTTTGGCGGCGATTTTGGTTTCTTTCAAAACCGTTCATTGTATAGCCAGGGGGGCGCATACCGTTCTGTCACGAGTTTCCTTCATTTTCGGGCGATGACGGCACATTCAGATCAGATTCGTAACTACCAAGCCTTGTTCTGTGTACGGTCTGCCTGGGGGGAATGTACCGTCAGCATTTCTATAGCGGGCTCTCGAAGGTCATGGCGGTGAACGTTGGGCATATGTGGGCGCGGCCTCGCCTGTCTTGCTCGCGCCGGCACATTTTCGTAATCTGCCAGCTGGCGGGGGGTTGCGCGGGCCGGCACGGGTCGGCAATTTCGTATTGCCCACATACTGGCTACGACGCGAGGTTGTAGGAGAGGGGGCGTTGCGGGGGCGGAGCCCCCGCACA
>JAPOVP010000044.1 GCA_026708085.1 Caldilineaceae bacterium | reverse complement strand
CGGGGGCTCCGCCCCCGCAACGCCCCCTCTCCTACAACCTCGCGTCGTAGCAAGTATGTGGGCAATACGAAAATGCCGACCCGTGTCGGCCCACGCTATCCCCCGCCTACTGGCAGATTCCGAAAATGTGCCGGCGCGAGCAAGACCGGCGAGGCCACTCCCATCTATGTCCAACCTTCACCGCCATGACCATCGAGAGCCCGCTACAGAAATACTGACGGTACATTCCCTCCAGGCAGACCGCACACAGTACACACAGAATATGGCTTAGCTGTTACCTGCCTACTAAGAACCACTGACCACTAACCACTGACCACTGACCACTGCCGTTCAAATTGAGCAAAGCACTATTCTGTGCTAAGGTGGCGACCAAGTCCCCACCCCTGTACCGCAAGAGGACAACAGATGGCAGAGCAGAATGTTGCCCACCTGCAGCGGCAAAGCCGCCGCCTCACCCTGATATGCAGTCTGACCCTCGTGGTCGGTGCCATTCTGTTGCGCCTGGGCGCGCTGGACCCCGATTTCAGCGCCCGCCGCTGGCTTATGATCTCTGCCCTCACAGTGGCCGGTGTGTTCTGGTTCCTGCGACGCGTCCTCGACCAGAACCATGCTCCCGGCCGCCAGGAGCTCTTCGCCGATCTGGGTCCGGCCAACGTACTCACCATCTATCGCGGACTTGCCTACGCCTGGATGGCCGGATTCCTGCTCTTGCCAAGACCCGGCGGCCTGCTGGACTGGCTCCCTGCCCTGCTATACATCGGGGCGAGTGTAGCCGATGTCTTCGACGGCTACCTCGCCCGCAGATCAGACAGAGTGACCCGCCTCGGCGAGACCTTGGACATGGAATTCGACGGCTTCGGCGTCCTCGTAGCTTCCGCCCTGGCCGTCCAATATGGACAGCTGCCTCTCCTCTTCCTGCTCGTGGCCTTTGCACGTCCGCTCTTCGTCTGGGGTATGTTGTGGCGCACCCGAAACGGCCTTCCCAACCACCCGATGACCGACAGCGATCAGCGCCGCATCATCGCCGGCCTGCTGATGATCTTTCTCTCCACCGTCCTCTGGCCCATCTTCGAACCCCCCGTTACCTACGCCGTCGGTGCCGTCTTCGGAGGCGCGGTGGCGCTCAGCTTTCTGCGCGACTGGCTGGTTACCGTCGGCTGGCTGCGGCCGGATCATCCCGCATACATCCACTGGCGTGCCCGCCTCAAGCTCTGGGCCTTTGTCTGGGTCCCCGTACTCCTTAGAATCGCAATCGCCCTGCTGGTCGCCCTTGTTGTCTCGAGCCTCCTCGCTCTGGGCACCGCCCTGCCCGCGTCGCTGAGCTGGTCCGTCGCCGCAGTCGCCGCCGCCGCAGGTCTGACAGCCCTGTTCGGTATTGGCGCCAGGACGTCGGCCGGCTTCGTCAACGCCGCTGCATACCTCTACTTCATCTTCGGCGGCCAGTCCTGGCTGGGCCTGACGCTGCTCGTCCTCTCCTCCCTTCTGCTCGTCCTCGGTAGTGGCTACTTTACGCTCTGGATCCCCGAGGAACGCTGGCTCCGCGTTGGAGCAGCCGGCTCCTGAGTGCTTCTGAGCCGCGCATTCGCCGGCGGTTCTTTGGGCAAAGTAGCAGCAGGCCCTTCCCGGCTCAGAAAGTCAGACTCCCCAATTCTCCTTCTCCAAACAGGCTACGCCATCCTCGATTTGGTCCGCACATGACGCAAAAAATGGCATTGTGATAAACGCGAGTTTGTGCAATGATAGTGGCAATTCAGTCCCCCCCTTCGTCGCGGAACGCTGTATCTGGACTTACCAAAGGAGATAGAGGATCATGTTGGATCTGCGCTCTTTGAGTCCACAGTCAAAACGAATCGTCGGCCTCGCGCTGCTGACAGGTTTGATCCACCTGTTTGTTGGCTTCCAGGGTCAGATTATCCTCGTTCTGAACGGGCTTGGCTTCATCGCCCTGGCCATTGGTCTTTACCTGCTCCCTCAGCTGCAAAACTGGAGAAGCCAGATCCGCTGGGTTCTGATCATCTATACCGCGGTAACCATTGTCGGTTACTTTGCACTCTTCCCGCAGCCCCTCGACTACGGGCTCGGCCTCGTGACTAAGGCCGTCGAAGTCATCCTGATCGTGCTCCTCTTCATTCAATCGAGGTAACACCATGCGCATCGAGGAACTGGAAACGCCAATCGGCGTCGTTGATCTGGACCGGCTCTCCGCCAACATCGAGCGATTCCAGACGTATCTGGATAGCCACGATATAGATAACCGCCCCCATATCAAGACTCATCGCATCCCCGCGATCGCCCACATGCAGATGGAAGCCGGCGCCGTCGGCATCACCTGCCAGACACTGAGCGAAGCCGAGGTCATGTGCAGCGCGGGGATCAGAGATATCTTCCTGCCCTACAACCTGCTCAGCAAGGCCAAGCTCAGACGCCTGATGCTCCTTTCGCGACGCGCCAAAATAAGCGTCACCGCAGACTCCGCCCGCACCGTCGCCGGATACGCCGAAGCCGCCGCGCAGGAAGGCACCGTACTGCCCGTCCTGATCGAGATGGATGGAGGTTACGAGCGTTGCGGCGTAACGACAACGGAAGGAGTGCGCGAACTCGCTCGGCAGATCGACAGCGCCTCGCATCTCCACTTTGGCGGGCTGATGGTCTACCCTTCAAACCCCGAGTCGAACGCCTTTATGGGTGAGTCGAAGATGCTCCTCGCCCAGGACGGGCTCGACGTCGAGAGGGTCAGCGGTGGAAGTTCTTTTGTGTTGTGGCAAGCCCACGAGTTCACCGAAATGACGGAGCATCGGGCCGGCATGTACGTCTACGGTGACCGCAACCTTGTCGACGCCGGAGTCATGACGCTCGACGCCTGCTCTTACATCGTCTTGGCCACCGTCGTCAGCCGCCCCACCGACGACAGGGTTGTCCTCGATTCGGGCAGCAAGTCGCTCGCCGCCGACGGTGCCCGCCAGTCGCCCGGGCACGGCCTGATCGTCGAGTATCCTGATGCCGAGATTTTCAAGCTTTCAGAAGAACACGGTCACGTGGATGTGTCGCGCTGTGACCGCAAGCCGGAGATTGGTGAAAGGGTCAGCGTCCTCGTCAACCACTGCTGTGTCTCCAACAATCTCTTCCCGCGCATAGTCGGTCACAGGAAGGGCGAAGTTGAACTGGAGTGGCCGGTCCTCGCCAAGGGATGGTAAGAAGCGGTCTTCGCAGCGCCTTCCCAACGGCCGCCCTGCCGGGGGACGCCAAATGCCCGACGCCGGCCGCTCGCTCTGCTCAGAAACTGATGCCTAGCAGTGGCGGTGCAACGACGATACCAAGATAAGCCAGCAGCAACACGACAAGTACCAGGCGAATCTTTCCCCACCCACTCAGATTGTTGAACCAGCCCCCGCCACTCGGACTGCTTCGACCGGCCGCCGGCGGATACTCCTCGGCTGCCGCCGCCTCGCGTCTCCGTTGCGGAATACCCTCCGGCGCGCCGGCCGGAGGATCGGCGCCGGGGCGCGGCGGTAGGCCAGTCTGATCAAGACCGCCCCCAACCGGTTGGCTCAGGATGCGATGCAGATCGGTGGCAACCGAGGGCAGTCGCGACTTGAGCAGGTCCAGCCCGGGATATTCGACGTACAGCAGGTCTACGTCTGTCTCCGCGAACGCACTTTGACCGTACGGCTCATCCGACAAAATCGCCTTCTCCCCGAAGATCTCCCCCTCACTGCGTGTCCAACTTCCGGCCCCGTTCATAAGCTGAAGTCGCACTACCCCTCTCTCAATGAAATAGAGAGCATCGCTCGGCGCACCTGCCCGAAATACCTGTTCCCCCTGGCGCAAATGGGCCTGTCTCAAATACCGTGCCACCTCCTGGAGTTCGCTGACTTCAAGATTGGCCAGCAGAGGGAACCGCCGCAGCCTCTCCGCAGTCACCGGCGTCGGCTGGGAAGCGGAACGTGAGGCCAGCACACGGTCGAGTGCCGCGCCGATGGCAGGCAACTGTCCCACCAGTTCCTCGAGGTCCGATCGGTAGAGTACCCACAGATTCGTGTTGCCAATGGCGGTGGCGTTCTCCTTTCGGGCCTCCCCGGTCAACAGGCTCATCGCCCCGAAATAACTGCCCACGTCAACCCTTGCCAGCTCCTGAAGTACCCCGCTCTCGTTTTCTGCCGTCAGTTCGACCTCCCCCTCGTCAACCAGGAAAAGCGCGTCGCTCCTGTCTCCTTGCCTGTAGATCCCCTCACCTGACGGCACGTGCTGCAGCACCAGCTTCTGAGCGATGGCATGCAAATTGGAAGGCTCCAGTTGGCCGAATAGCGGCGTCTGCGCCAGCCGCACAACCGCCTGTGTCTGGTCCGTTAAGCTCAACCGGCTGCGGCTGTGTCGGCCCAGCGCGCGCCGCAGATGCGGATACTGGCTGCTCAAACTGTGAAATGTCGACGCCGGCAGCGACCACACCAGGCAGTCGTCCACCGAATACGCGCTCGCATTGTACGGCTTGTTCGTCAACAAGGGCAGGACACCAAACAGATTCCCCGGCTCAACCAGACTTGCCGTCGGGCTTGGCTCCTCAGGCGTCGGCGCAGGCTGCAACTCCAGCGCCCCCGTTTCCAGCAGGTAGAGTGCCTCAGCCCGTTGACCGCTCTGATACAGAAATCTGCCCCGCTCCAATTGGTGAGGCTGCATACTTCGGGCCATCGGCTCAATCAATCGGTGGGGAAGCCCCCCTAGCGCTCGCGTCTTGACCAGCTGCTCTACCAGGTAGTCCTCCAGTTGCGAAATCTGTTCTCCGAAATTCTGGCTGAGCTTGATCCCTATCCCGTACTCCCTCTGCAGCAGTTGCCGCAGGCCGGAGTCTGGCAGCGACCACAAGTGAACGTCGGACGCGGCCAGAGCACTTGTGTTGTGGGCTAGGCCCCGCAGAAACTCGGCCTCCCCCAGCAGGCTGCCAGGACCCAGCGTAGCCAGAACCGAACCGTTTGCATCAAACAACCGGACAAAGCCGCCCCGAATCAGATAGAGGTCACTGCAGTTATCATCGCTGCGAAAGATCGTACCCCCGCCCGGAAAACTCTCTTCGCGCAGGATCGTCACGATCTCTTCCAGCTCACTATCTGACAAATCGTGAAAAAGTGGCGTTGCGCGCAGAAAATCAACAGACATGATCACTCCTTTCCGACACCGCATTCCGAGCCCAAATCAACCTCTATTGTGCCAGAATGACCAAACTATCTCCAATGCCTCCACGACCGCTTACATACCAACACAAACACATACTTCCCCATACCTTCGCCAACCACTAAGCCATGTCCGGCCCTCACATCCATCCTCAGGTCACCAAGGCCCGTCGAAGTTTCCTGCAACACTCCCGCCCCACCTCAGGGCCTCCCCTAGTGCGCGCCCAGGCCCGCCTCCCCCGTAGGGGCGCCCCTTGTGGGTGCCCAAGCCCGCCTCCCCCGTAGGTGCCCTCATGGATTGACAACACGATGGGTCCGCAAATGCCAGATCAGACAAACGCCAAAGACCCCTAACCATTGACAAATGACTATACTGTTGACATTTCAACCAGCTACCCCTACCGTAGAGGCGCCCCTCGTAAGTGCCCTGGCAATAGCCCTTCCTCCTGGCCCTACGCGTGATTTCGCGAATCAAAGAAATGTGTTCTCAGCCTCCTCCGCGGACAAAAAGGTGTTCTTCGCGGCCCGAAGTGGCTCTCCGCGGACAAAAAGGTGTTCTTCGCGACCCTTCGCGTGCCTTCGCGGATCGATTGGTTTTGTCTCTCACAACCAAAAAATGTCAACGGAGCCTACTAACTACCAACTCACTGACTACTGACTACTAACCACTGATCACTGACCACTAACCACTGACCACTGACCACTGCAGTCCACTCTTGAAGTTTCTACGACGTGAATGGTAGGATGCTATAGGCATAGTGGAGAAACGGCCACGCGCCTGATATAATTAACCCAATCAAGATTGGAGGGTGTGAAGCGGCGGGACACAAAACGGTCTGCAACCCATGCAGACCGTCACAAATGTGGTGTTCCCTTAACTTGAGCCTGCTTTTTTCTTGGCCGGCAGGGCAACACTGTGCCTGAATCCTGCTCTGTCCCAGCGGGGAATTCCTGATTCAAACTGGTGCCGAAGGTGGGAGTCGAACCCACACGGGTTTCCCCACACGAGTTTGAGTCGTGCGCGTCTGCCTATTCCGCCACTTCGGCCTCAAAAAATTATAGCGGTTGGGGTCAGATTCAGTCAAATGGCCGGCGCATACGCTTACGTTCACCGCTGGTTTTCTGTCCCCCTTTCCCTTAATTGGTTGCGAACCGCGCTGCTGAGCAACGAGCGGGGCTTAACGCCTCGTTCGCCCTTGCCCGGCGTGGTTCCCCGTCAAGGTGCCTGAGCGGACTGTCCATGGATCAGGACAATCTCATAGAACGCGCGCTGCAAGGTGACTTGGAAGCGTTCAACCAGCTTGTAATCGAATACCAGGGGCTTGGCTACGGCGTCGCCTATCGACTGCTCGATGACCCTGACTCTGCTGCCGACGCACTGCAGGACAGCTTCATCAAAGCCTATCGCGCGCTTGACAACTATCGTGGCGGCAGCTTTAAGAGTTGGCTCATGCGCATCGTCGTCAACACCTGCTACGATCACCTGCGCAGCCGGCAGCGAAAGCGCACCGAAAGCCTCGATGACTTGCCCGTGGAAGAAGAGTATGTCGCCCAGCTGACCGACCGCAGCGAAACACCGCATGAATATGCGGAACGCCGCGAGCTTCAGGCCCTGATAGGATCGGCCATCACTGCCCTGCCCGAGGTCTTGCGTACCGCCATCGTCCTCCGCGATATTGAGGGCTATGCCTACGAGGAGATCGCTGAGATTACAAGCGCCGCCGTGGGCACGGTCAAATCAAGAATCAATCGTGCCCGCGGCAGAGTCCGTGACTATCTGAGCAAGAACGCGGAACTTTTGCCCTCTGTCTATCGTCATTCATTGAAGTAGGGGAGAACTGTATCCTCTGCAAGTTGGCTGTACAATCGCCAAAGTTCCGTTCCCTCAGGCAAAATGGCGGGCAGGCTGTGAACAACTAAGAGGTCAAACAAGCCGGTGCGTCGATAACAAAGAGCAAACAAATATGGATCCTCAAAGTCTGAATTCGGTCGATGAAGATCTGGTTGCAGCTTACGTGGATGGCGACGTTACCACCGAAGAACGGCAGCGTGTGGAAGCGGCCATGGCGGCCAGTGAACAGGTCGCCTGGGAGGTGAATACGCTGCGCCAGACCGTCGAGCTGCTGCAGGATCTACCCAGCGTGCCCCTCCCCCGCTCCTTCACGCTGACCGAAGATCAGGTCGCGGATGTGCTCCAGGAGCGCCGCAGTCTCGCCAAACTGAATGCCCCTCCTCCAAGTGAAACCCATGCCCCTCAGGACACCGCCTGGCAGCGCTTTCTGAGGTTCATCAATGGAGGCGATCTGGCGCTGCGCAACGCCGCCGCTCTCGCGGCGGTCTTGCTGCTCCTCGTCTTTGTCGCCGAAACCCAGTTGCAGCCCACCCCTTCCGGCGGCGGCGAGCAACTGTCAGACGCCCCCGCAGCACCGCAGGCTCAGGTGACGGCCGTGGGTGGCACCCTCTCACAGGAAGCCGCTACCCCGGCCCCCGGCTCCAGGGCCGGTGAGCAAGTTGCCGAAGACAGTGCCGGGCAAGACGACGAAGATGCCGTCATTGGAGTAATGAGTACCAGTGAGGAAGATCAGAAGGCCGCCGGCTCCGAACAAGCTCCTGCTGTCGCCGAAGTTGCGCAGCCCGAATCGAGTTCCGCAGCAGGTGAATCTGACCGGCAGCAGCTCGCCGGAAACGAGAACGTAGACACTGCCGGCCAGCCTCTTGTGACGATTCTTAGGTATGCCCGAATTCTGCTTGTCCTGGCCGTCATCGTGCTCTGGCTTCTCAGCCGGGCCAGGTCCGGACGCAGCCGTGCCTGAGCTGCCCGAAGTTGAGACCTACGTTCGCGCCCTTGAACCTCTCCTGTTGGGAAAGACCGTCCTCAAGGCTGAGGTCCGCTGGCCCCGCACCATAGCCGCCCCCAATGCCGACCGCTTTACCGACCTGGTCCGCGGGCGCAGTTTTTCTTCCTTTGGCCGCCGTGGAAAATACATGCTCCTCCGCCTGGACAGCGGCGAGACCCTCGTTGTCCACCTTCGCATGACCGGCGAGCTGCGCCTTCTCCCTCCCACACGGCCCGGTGTCGGCGCGGCCCCAACGCCCATCGACAAGCACACCCACGTTCTGTTCGACCTCGACACTAGCGAACAGCTGAGGTTTCGCGACACCCGCAAATTTGGGCGCATCTGGTTGGTTGAGGATTCTGCAACCGTCGTCGGAAACCTGGGTCCCGAGCCATTGGACGAAGACTTCGTCCCCCAGACCTTGGCCCGATCGCTGGCGGGGCGCAAAGCCAGCATTAAAGCCCTGCTGCTCAATCAAAACGTGCTCGCCGGCGTGGGAAACATCTATGCCGACGAGTCTCTGTTCCGCGCACGGATCGATCCCCGTCGCGCCGGGGGCTCACTGGCCCTCGATGAAATTGAGCGTCTTCACTTGGCTTTGCGGGATGTCCTGCTTGCGGGAATCGAGGCGCAGGGAAGTTCTGTACAAAACTACGCGCCCCCGACGGGAGCAAAGGGCGGCTTTCAGGAACAGTTCCAGGTCTTCCGCCGCAGCGGCCAGCCCTGCTTCACATGCGGGATGCCAGTCAGCCGCACGGTTCTCAGCCAGCGCAGCACCCACTTCTGTCCCGCCTGCCAGGGCTGAGCGCAAACGGTTGACCGTGATGCGAAAGAGCCTCCGCTGCCATGGGGCACGCAGCGTAGGCCCGCTTCAGTGAATCAGTCCTCTCGTCCAGGTGTGTTGCGCCGCTTCGTCTCTTCCAGTTCCGCTTCCAGTTCCGCCTTCTTCTTCGACTCAGCCTCCCTACCCTCGGCTAAAGCCCGGTCCCAACGCGACTGGTAGCGGGAGTCGAAAGTGGTGGCCCGCGACGGCCCGAAAATATAGGCCGCCACAGCGCCGCATGCTGCACCCAGGATCAGGCCGATAACGAAATTCTCAGTCTTGCCCAATGCTCACGCCCCCTGCCTCGATTGGGTCGCCTACCCCATCAAGTGGACTGCCGCGTCCTGTTTCAGCCAACAGTCCCGTCAATAACCGTTACGTCCTGGGGCTCCCGAATTCGGACCGGCTCCGTCCTTCCCTCTTCTTCCGGCAGCAGCAGACCGGTCAGCACGTAGACCAGTACACCCGTGCCCACGCTGCCTATTGCAAAGGCAACCCAGATCAGCCGGACCAGGTTTGCGTCCAGCCCAATCGCCTTGCCAATGCCGCCGCACACGCCGAAGAACATCCGCTCCTCACGGCTCCGCTTCAACGGAATGCTCGCCTTGGCGCGGCGTAGACCATTCTTGGCCGACTCGCGATTCAAGCGCGACGCCGCTTGCGACTTCTTCTCTTGCATCCTTTTGCGCGCGCTGAAGAAACGGCTGCGCCAGGCCCGCTGGTTCTTCAGCAGAAGCAGCCCGGCCCCAATCAACAGCACAGGCCAGAAAACCAGGGCCATTACCCGCCAGAATACGTGCCACAAGGCCGGCAAAATGCCGAGATTTGCCAGCAGCCAGATGACGCCGAATGCAACCAGCAGCAGCCCCGCCCTGCCAACGTTGCGTTCGTTTAACTCCAGCGCTGCCGGGGCATGTTGGCCCGCCTTCGCCGTACCTACCGGAAGCAGAAGCCACAGCGCCGCATAGGCGAGCAGCCCTGTACCTGCCGTCCCCACCGTCAGCACAACCCACATGATGCGCACCAGTATCGGGTCGATCCCGAAGTAGTCGCCAAGGCCGCCGCATATCCCCCCGACTATCTTGTCCTCGGGATGGCGATAGAGAAATGTGTCCCGGTTTTCGTCTCCTCCGGCACTCTCCTCGCTCTCGATCGTCTCCACCGGAACCACGACCTCTTCTGAGGCGGGACTTGCCTCCGACACTAAAATCTCCTGCTCTTCCGGCCCCGATGCCTGCTCAGGCTGGTCTGGCCTGTTTTCATTCATTGCGAACTCCTCAGGAACTGGGTAGCGGCGAAATCGCCGTCTCTGTAGCTCTATACACCTGCTATAAATCTCTACGCAGCCCCTTCGCAAAAGTTTCGGCCCCGCCCAGTTCCAGATCGCGCAAGGCGCGGTCGCTGCCTTCTACTGGGCCCGCAGCCGGCAGCGAACCCGTCCCGCCGGGCACATTCTCCATCAACCCGCCGTTCAGCCTTCAGTCCCCGATGCGCACCTCTCGGCCTTCTTCCTGACTGCGATAAATGCCGTCCAGAATCTCCTGCACCTGCAGCGACTGCTCAGCCGGGACCGGTGAGGGCCTCCCTTCCGCCACCGCCTTGGCAAACTCAACACACTCCAGTGCGTGCGGTTCCATCTTGTCCTGCGTCAACTGCAGAACCCGGTTGGAGAACTGCTTCGTCTCGTAATTCGTCTCCAGGATCTTTGTGGTGGGCCAGTGGCAGCCGCCCTCTGTGCCGTACAGCCAGATCTGCGTATCCTCGCCCGGCGTGTCATGATGCAACAGCCAGCTGGTTTCCAGAACAAGCGTGGCGCCGTTCTCAAAGCGTACGAACGCGGCCGCAAAATCCTCCACATCCATATCCTTGGGCACCGGCGCCAGCCGCCACGCGCTGAATGCCCCCTCATGTTCGGCCAGTGGCGCCTTGGCAACACCCGAAACCGCCACCGGCTGCGGGTTGTCCATAAGCCACAACGTTAGGTCCAATATGTGAACCCCGACGTCGATCGTCGGCCCGCCCCCGCTGTGCTTCTTGTAAATAAAGCCGGGCCGCACCGGCAGCCAGCCCCGCCGCAGCATCCAGCTCCGCGCATGATAGACCTCCCCCAGCGTACCCGTAGCGACCTCCGCCTTCAACGCCTGCGAGTCCCCTCTGAAACGAAAATGCTGGGCCGTCATCAGCAGCTTCCCCGAACCGTCCCGCGCCGCGATCATCTGCCGTATCTCCTCCGGCGTCGGCGCCAGCGGCTTTTCGCATAGTACGTGCTTGCCCGCCTTCAGCGCCGCAATCGACAGTGGCGCATGGTACCGGTTCGGCGTGCACACGTCGATGATGTCGATATCCTTGTCACTGAACAGCGCCGCCGGGTCGCTTTCCAGCTTCTTCACCCCGTACAGCGCGCCCCACCTCTCCAGCGCCTCCGCAGAAATATCACTTCCCGCAACGACCTCTGCATCCTCCGAAGCGGCCCACCCAGGCATGTGCGCCCTGGCGATCCCCCCCACACCGACCACCCCAACTTTGAGAGTTTTCGACACGCCTGCATCCTTTCAATCCTTGGCTCTCGTCACGTAGCTGCCTTCAGTTGTGCGAGCGTCGAGACCAGCACCTGACTGCCTCGACACCGGCGATTTGGGTCACCCCAAAGCAGTCTGCGCAAAGCGCCTGGATCCCCTGAATCCACCCCGCCGCACGCAAAACCCCAAACACGACCCGCAGTTCCTGAAATCGCCTCAACTTCTCCCCGGATCATAGCACGTATAACCACCTGACTCAATCACAAGCACCTGCGCGTGCATCCCCAAATGGGGGGCCAGTTGCCCTACTCCTCTGGCGGCAACTAAACCATAGCCACTCCGCGACAGAGGTAGTGCCGTCTCTGACCACTGACCACTGACCACTGACCACTGACCACTGACCACTGACCACTGAC
>JAPOVP010000093.1 GCA_026708085.1 Caldilineaceae bacterium | reverse complement strand
GGGCGGTCGGGCCTATTCGGCCCTCCCTTGTGCGGGGGCTCCGCCCCCGCAACGCCCCCGGTCCTGTTCGCGCCGTAGCGAGTTTGTGCGTAATACGAAATTGGCGTCCCGCGGCGACCCGTCCGTCCCCCATCTCGCGTCTTGGCGGGTTCCGGGTATGTGCCAGCGCAAGCAAGGCGGGCGAGGCAACGCCCAATTGGGCCCAACGTACACAGCTATCACCATCAAGAGCCCGCTACACAGATCCTGGCAGTACACTCCGGACAAACAGACCGCACACAGGATATGGCTAGGTAGTTACGCTAAGACACCAAAGCAACCGCGCACTTCACGCCGCGCACACGCCAGACGGGAGTCCTCATGTTAGGTAGAAGAATGGGCAAAGAGATCGGCGTCGGCGTCATCGGCCTGGGCATGGGCGCCAACATGCTTGCCGTCAACCAGGATCCGACCTCAAGCATGCAGGTACGCGCCCTCTGCGACAGCGACACGGCACGACTGGAACGGCTCGGCAAAGAACACGGGATCACCCACCTGACCACCGACTACCAGGAGCTGGCGCTCCAACCCGACGTCGACGTCGTCGGCATCTATTCGCCCGACCACCTGCACATGCAGCATATCGAAGCCGCCGTCGCCGCCGGCAAGCACATCATCTGCACCAAGCCTATGGTCGTCTCTCTGGAGGAGGCCCGCCGCGTCGTGCAACTGGTACAAATGGCAGGTGTGAAGTTCCTGACCGGCCAGACCTCCCGCTTCCGCCCCAACTTCATGGCCGCCAAAAAACTCTTCGACGACGGCGACCTCGGCCGCCCACTCTTCGCCGAGGCCCACTACGTCCACGACATGCGCCCGGTCATGGACCGCACCGCCTGGCGCCACGAGCATCCGCAGGACTGGCTCTACGGCGGCGCCTGCCACCCCATCGACCTGCTTCGCTGGTTCCTGGGCGATGTCGATGAGGTCTTCACCTACGCCGCCTGTAGCCACATGGACGACCGTTACCCTGCCGGCAAGCATGACAACTTTCTCATCAACTTGCGTTTCCGCTCCGGCGTCATCGCCCGCATAATGGCCGTATACGGGCTGGTGGAGGCGCCGCTGCCCCAGTTGGGACTGAGCATCTTCGGCGATAAAGGGTCCTTCGTCAACGACCAGTTCGTTCTCGACAAGTTCGAGGGCCAGCCCGAAATGAGCCTGGAGTTCAGGCGCGAAGCCGGGCACGGCCAGGAAGTCATACGCTACATGCGCCATTTTGAAGAGTGTCTGCGCGAGGACAAGCGTCCTCTCATCGATGAAGTCGCAGGAGCCAAAGTGATTGCCACCGCCTCGGCCTGTTGGGAGTCGATCCGCACCGGACTGCCCGCGAAGGTCGCCGAGGTGACTTAGCAGAAAAGGGAAACCGGCACAGCTTGGGAGTTCTTATCTGTTCATCTTCGTTTGAACGTATCCAAGCATCTTCCAAAGGAGGAATCAACCATGTCCAACCGTTTAACTCGCCGCGATATGCTGCGCCTGAGCGCTGGCATCGCCGGTACCGCCGCCTTGGCCGCCTGCGCCCCGGCTCCCGCCGGCGGCGACGCAATGGCCGGAGACAGCGCCGCCGCCTCCGACGCCGACGGCGAACGGACCCAGATCCGCTTCGCCAGCTTCGACTGGTTCGCCAACGTGCCCGGCATCCAGTGGGCCGAGTACCACCAGGACGAGGCCTTCCCCCGCTACTACGAGGAGCACCCCGAAGTTGAAATCCTCTGGGAACCCCACGGCGACGGCTGGTCCACCAAGGTGCTGACCAACATGGCCGCCGGCACCGCCCCCGACGTCATGTCCACCTGGCCCCCCATCATCAACACCTGGGCCGAAAAAGGACAGCTCCTCGACTTGCAGCCCCTTGTCGACCAGGACGTCCCCGACGCCGACGACATCTTCCTCGCCGCCGGCTGGGACCAGTGCTGGGACCAGATCACCCAGATCCGCATGGCCATGGTCACCAACATCGACGTGACCAGCGTCTACTACAGCAAGCCGGCATTCGACGAGCTCGGCGTCGCCTACCCCGAACAGGACTGGTCAGTCGAAGACTGCGCCGCCACCGCCTGCGCCCTGACAAAAAAGGATGACGACGGCGAGATCACCCGCTGGGGCGGTCAGCTGCGTCCCAGCTACGTTCTCGGCTACTTCTACTACGTCGAAGCTTGGGGCGGCATGGTCCGCGACGACGAGACCTTGATGGAGTGCATGCTCGGCGAAGAGGAGGCTCTCGCAGCCTTCGAGTGGATCCGCCACAACATGTGGGACCTCAACTGCCTCGCCCAGCGGAACCAGGTCAACGCCTCCGGTATCCCCAACACCTGGACCGGCGTCCTGCCCGCCGACATCGTCGCCTTCGCCGAACGCAGCGCCGACCAGTTCTTCGACCTCGCCGACCAGATGGAAGAAGGCTCCTGGGACATCAACCACATCCCCACCGGCCCCGTCGACCGCGTCTGCATGGGCGCCCCCGACCAGTGGTGCGTCTACAAGGGCGTCGCCGACCGCGGCAACCACGACGACGTCTGGAACTGGGTCAAGTGGATCGGTGCCGGCGAATGGTACCAGGACAACGTCGCCCGCAGATCCGGCCGCCTGCCCGGCCTCGCCAGCGCCGCCGACAAGTGGCCCGGCTTCCTTCGCGAGATCGACGGCCGCCTCGAACCGGTGCAGCTGGAGGTCATCGTCGATCAGCTCAAGACCGGCGAAGCCCGCGGCCCGCAGCTCTTCCGCTTCCAGTCCGTCGCCGAAGAGCTCCTCGTCCCCGCCATGGAGGCCATCTATGTTGAAGGCTCCGAGCCCGTCAGCATCCTGGTCGACATCTCGCAGCAGGTGACCGAAGCCCAGCACGCGACGCTCGAACGCATGGGATAGAATAAGAAGAGAGGTTTGAGGAGTGAGGAGTGAAAGAACACGTCTCGCTCCTCTTCTCTCTTTTCTGAGAACACTGAGGAACGTTATGGCAATGCGCTTGGCAAGACAGTGGCGGGTAGGCTCCTCCCAGAAACGGCAGGACCTGATCACCGCCTATCTCTGCCTCCTGCCCTGGATGGTGGGCTTCCTGTCCTTCGTCTTTGGGCCGATGCTCTTTTCCCTGGGACTGAGCTTCTTCCGCTCCGATCTGCTCACCAGCACTTTCTTCGTCGGCGTCGAGAACTACCGCGACCTCTTCCGCGAAGACCTCTTCTGGAAGAGCCTGCGCGTAACCTTCATCTACGCCTTCTCGACCGTCCCCCTCGGCTCCTGCCTTGCGCTCATGATCGCCCTCGTGCTGAACCAGAAGCTGCTCGGCCTCGGCATCTGGCGCACCATCTACTACCTGCCCACCGTCATCTCCGGCGTCGCCGTCTCTCTGCTCTGGCTCCAGATCTTCAACCCCCGCGCCGGCCTGCTAAACAACTTCCTCGCCATCTTCGGCGTCGAAGGCCCGTCATGGCTCTACTCGTCGACCTGGGCGCTGCCATCATTGATCATCATGAGCGTCTGGGGCGTCGGCGCCAACATGCTCCTCTACCTGGCCGGCCTCCAGGGCATCCCCACCCACCTCTACGAGGCCGCCACCATCGACGGCGCCAACAGCATCCGCAAATTCTGGCACGTCACCATCCCGATGCTTACGCCCACCATCTTCTTCAACGTCACCATCGGCCTTATCTACGCCTTCCAGTTCTTCACCCAGGCCTTCATCATGACCGAAGGCGGCCCCAACAACGCCACCCTGAGCATGGTCCTCTTCCTTTATCGCAAGGCCTTCCTGCAGATCCGTTTCGGCTACGCTTCGGCCGCGGCCTGGGTTCTTTTCGCAATCATCATCACCTTTACCCTTATATTCCAGTACTCCTCCCGCCGCTGGGTCTACTACGAAGGAGAAGCAGCCAGATAACGGCCAGGGGCTCTCTACGCAGGCGGCAGCAGAGGTTTTCTCTCTCCTCTCCCCTGTTTTCTCAAAAAGTATTGATGCGTACCGAAAACGTCTTTGTCGAGCAGAAAAAGTTCAGCTACACCCGCCCCACCGGGCCTCTGTGGCGCTCCGCAATTCACCAGGTCTGGTTGTGGATACTGGTGCTGCCCGGCGCGGCCCTCTTTCTCACGCCCTGGGTATGGATGCTGCTGACCGCAGGCAAAGACAAGAGCCTGATCTGGAAAATCCCGCCGGTCTGGATCCCGCCCACCTACCGCTGGGCCAACTACGTCGAGGCCTGGCTCAAAGGCGACTTCATCACCTTCTTCTCCAACACCGCCTTCGTCGCCTCGCTCAACGTCGTCGCCGTTCTCTTCTCCTGCTCCATCGCCGCCTTCGCCTTTTCACGCATCCAGTTTCCCGGCCGCACCACCCTCTTTGTCATCGTCCTGAGCACCATGATGCTGCCCATGCAGGTGACCCTGATCCCGCTCTTCATGATCTTCAGCTGGCTGGAGTGGGTCAACACCTTCAAACCGCTCGTCGTCCCTCTCTTCTTCGGCGACGCCTTCAGCATCTTCTTGCTGCGCCAGTTCTTCCTCACCATCCCCCGCGAGCTCGACGACGCCGCCCTCATCGACGGCTGCAGCCGCTTCGCCGTCTTCTGGCGCATCCTCCTCTTCCAGGTACGGCCCGCCCTCATTGTTGTCGCCATCTACCAGTTCACCTATAGTTGGAATGACTTCTTTGCACCGCTGATCTACATCAACTCGCCCCAACTCTTCACCATCACCCTGGGGCTGAGCCGCTTCAAAGGGCGCACCGAAGTCGACATCCAGTACCTGATGGCGATGACGGTCGTCTCCACCCTGGTGCCAATCGCCATCTTCTTCGTCACCCAGCGCACCTTCCTGCAGGGGATTGTGATTACAGGAATCAAAGGATAAACAGCATGAGCGAGGAAAGAAAGAAGGAACAGCTCAAAATGATCTGGCCCGAGCAACTGCTCGGCTCGCCGCCCGCCGTCCACGTCCCCATCGGCTACACGCTCCGCACCTACCAACCCGGCGACGAAGAGGGCTGGTACGACGTCATGGACCTGGCCGGTTTCTCACGCTGGAACTATGAAATGCTGAAGCCTTGGTTCGACCATATCCTGCCCGATGGCTTCTTCATGATTGAACACCGGGCCAGCGGCAAAATCGTCGCCACCGCCATGGCAACACACAGACCCCAGGAGATCCACCCCTTTGGCGGCGAGCTGGGCTGGGTAGCCGGCGATCCCGAACACAAGGGCAAGGGGCTGGGCATGGCTGTGTGTGCGTCCGTTGTCCGCCGTCTGCTCCGGTCCGGCCACAAGAACATCTACCTCAACACCGACGACTGGCGCCTGCCCGCCCTCATCATCTACCTGCGCCTCGGCTGGATCCCCCTCCTCTACCTGCCCGACATGGAAGAACGCTGGAAGGACGTCTGCGCCAATCTCAACTGGCCCTTCACCCCCGAACTGTGGCCCGAAGGCCACCCAAATCCTGTCTGAGGAAAGCATCTCATAATGGAGCAACCGAAGGAACCGGCCAAGATTCCGATAACTCCGACGTGTCGACATGTTTAGATTGCTTGGGGAACCGATCAGACGGTTGAAAGAAATCTGGTGGCTGCTAAGCCCTTGCCCAAAGGCGCTCATGATACAGTGTGAGAAGGGTTTTCTCTCCCCTCGATTTTCTGGGCGGTCGGGCCTATTCGGCCCTCCCTTGTGCGGGGGCTCCGCCCCCGCAACGCCCCCTCTCCTACAACCTCGCGTCGTAGCCAGTGTGTGGGCAATACGAAATTGCCGCCCCGTGTCGGCCCACGCTACCCCCCGCCTCCTGGCAGATTCCGAAAATGTGCCGGCGCGAGCAAGACAGGCGAGGCCACTCCCATATATGCCCAACGTTCACCGCCATGACCATCGAGAGCCCGCTACAGAAATTCTGACGGTACATTCCCCCAGGCAGACCGTACACAGAACATGGCTTAGTAATTGCGAAATCTGTTACAGAATATTGAAGAGCGTCGGCGAAATTCGCAGAATCCTGCGTGCCCACCAACCCGAATTGAAGGAGCGTTTCCACGTAGAGGAGATCGCTCTGTTTGGCTTCTACGCCCGCGGCGACCAAACTGAAGCCAGCGACCTCGATATTTTGGTCGAGTTGAACGCGCCATTGGGCTGGGAGTTTTTCGATCTTTGCGATCATCTAGCGGAACTCTTGGAAACAAACGTAGACGTTTTGACCAGCGGAGCTATCGTCAGAAAGCCTTTGCTCCGCCAATTCGTCGAGAAGAATCTCATCCGCGTCTGAACGAATTGCCAACCTCTATTCCGCTAAGAACATCCGTATTCTTGAACACTTGGACGCGACAGCGACTTCAATGATTACAGTGCAGCAGGCCCATGTAGACGAAGTCCAGCAGATCAAGCAAGTCCTCAGCGAGACCTGGATAGACACCTATAGTTCGTTCCTGCCTGTAGAAGTGATCCACAAGATAACGTCGGTCTGGCACAGCCCGGCGACCCTGGCCGCTGAAATCGAGAATGAGCGCGTCTTTTTCAACGTCGCGAAAAACGAACAGGGCGAAATCGTTGGCCTAGTGACGGCGGGCCGGCCAAGCGAAGAAGTCGTATACATTGCACGCCTCTATGTCCTGCCCGGCCACCAGCGCCAGGGCATCGGAGCCAGGTTGATGGATGCCTGCGTAGCCGCCTTCCCAGGGACAAAGACTCTCCGCCTGGAGGTAGAGGAACAAAACGAAAAAGGGCTGTCCTTCTATCGAAAACAGGGGTTCAGGGAGATATCCCGCAAAGAGGAGGAGCTTGAGGGAGTATCATTGACGGTGGTCGAGATGGAAAAGAAACTCTGAGTCTGTCCTTGGCACAGACTCTCACCAATCGCAGTCGGCGCATGTCCGACACTGTTAGAATAGAAGGAATACATCATGCTCACACAAGACCAAATCCAAACCTACCACGACGACGGCTATCTGATCGTCAAGTCATTCTTCGACGCCGAGGAGATCGAACTTCTGCGCCGCACAGCCATCGCCGACCGCCAGATGGACCAGAAATCCTTCGGACGCGAGGACGGCGAAGGCGGCACCGTCCGCCTCACGCTCTGGAACCACCCCGGCAACGGCATCTACGGCATGTACGCCCGCTGCCACCGCGTCGTCAACGCCATGGAACAGCTCCTCGGCGGCGAAGTCTACCACTACCACTCCAAAATGATCCTCAAGGACCCCGAGGTCGGCGGCGCCTGGGCCTGGCACCAGGACTACGGCTACTGGTACGACAACTACGTCCTCTATCCGCTCATGTCGAGCGTCTCCATCGCCGTCGACCCCGCCACACGCGAAAACGGCTGCATGCAGGTGCTCAAAGGCTCCCACCACATGGGCCGCATCACCCACGTCGAAACCGGCCAGCAGGCCGGCGCCGAGCTGGAGCGCGTCCTCGAAGCCGAAAAACGCCTCAAGCTCGTCCACTGCGAGGCCGAGCCCGGCGACGCCCTCTTCTTCCACTGCAACATCCTCCACCGCTCCGACCAGAACCGCTCAAGCAACCCGCGCTGGTCCCTGATATGCTGCTACAACGCCGCCCGCAACAACCCCTACCGCGAGGCGCATCACCCCAGCTACACGCCGCTCGAAAAGGTGCCCGACAGCGCCATCAAAGAGATCGGCATGACCCGCTTCGAAGACGATGAAAGCGACGTCGCCTTCCTCGATCCCGACATCGTTCCCACGGCGAACAACTAAGCAAGGACAGAATAGCAATGAGCAAGTACAGATTCCTGATCAGCGGCGGCGGCAGCGCCGGACGCAGCGTGGCCCAGGTGGCCGCCACCGACGGACGCGGCGAAATCGCCGGCGTCGTCGATCCCCAGCAGCACATGCTCGACAGAATGAAAGACCTCTACCCGCAGGCCGCCCTCGGCGACGACTACGCCCAGCTCCTGCGCGAGACGCAGCCCGACGTCGTCGTCGTTGCCGGCCCCGACCACCTGCACGCCGATCAGACCGTCATGGCCCTGGAACAGGGCTGCCATGCCCTCGTTGAAAAGCCGCTGGCAACCACGGTCGAGGACTGCCAGCGCATTCTCGACGCCGAAGCCCAGAGCGGCACCCACGTCATGACCGACCAGACCATGCGCTACATGCACCCCTGGCACGAAATGGCCATGATGGCCAAGAAGGGCGAAGTCGGCGACGTCTTCTTCGTCCAGGGCGACTACATCCACGACATGTGGAGCCACTACGCCCCGGACGGCGCGCACCACACGCCCTGGCGCATCGACAAACAAAACCCGCAAAACATTCTGCTCGGCGGAGGCTGCCACCCACTCGACCTCATCCTCTGGACAGTCGAGTCCCCAGTCACCGAGGTCTACGCCTACAGCAACAAGATGAGCGTCCCCATGTTCCCCGACGACGACTGCTACATCGTCATCCTCCAGTTCGAAAACGGCGCCGCCGGCAAGGTCTACGTCACCAGCGGCTGCTCCGGCCACGGCATGGGCGAGGGCATGGGCGGCGGCTTCCTCGCCGTCTACGGTACCGAGGGCACGCTCTGGAAGGGTAAACACTACCGCCGCGACCACGAACCGGCCGACATCGAAGAGGACTCTGCCGATGAGATCGTCGGCGGGCACGGCTGGGGCCGCTCCGTGATCGACTACCTGGACCTGCTCGACGGCAAGATCAGCAACCCCATCCCGGCCAGCCGCGGCGCCAATATCGTCTCCGTCTGCGCCGCCGCCCTCGAGTCGATCCGCACGAAAAAGCCGCAGTCGCCCCACTGGTTTTAGGGAGCGGAGAGGGGGAGGAAGAGAATGTTAACCCACGATCAGTTGCGCCACTTTTCCGATCACGGCTGGGTTCTGGAGGAAAACGTCCTCAGCCCGGAGCAGATCGAAGCCTACAAGGCTGCGCTCGAACGGCAGTCCCACTATGTACGCCCCCTCGCCCACGATGACGACGACGAAATCGTCCATATCGACTGCATGGTCAACGGCGACCCCATCTTCCGCGAGTGGCTGATGATCCCCCAGGTTCTTGAGGCCAACCGCCAGCTCATGGGCGCCGAAATCAAGTACGAGACCTGCCACGCCATGATCAAACGCCCCCACCCCGATCGAAGCACCCAGCACGACCCCCTGCGCGATCCCGACAAAATGGGCTGGCATCGCGGCCTGCGCCCCAAGTGGGGCACCTTCCCCCACGACACCGACCCCGACCTGATCAACTGCGTCTTCCTCAACAACATCACCTACCTCACCGACGTCTCCCCGGGCGACGGCGGCACCATGATCCTCGACGGTTCACACAAACTGGAAGGCACATACGAAACACTGAAGGAACAGTGCCCCATCGTCGAGGCCACGGCCACAGCCGGCAGCATCCTCCACTTCACCGAGACCCTCCTCCACGCCGGCGTGCCCATCCTCAGCGAAAACGTGCGCTATACCATGTTCTACGGCTTCACCCCCAACTGGTTCGTCAACTGGCCCGGCACCGAAGTCCCCGACTACGTCCTCAAGACCGTGCGCGATGACGAACTTCGCGGCATTCTCGGCGCAAATTCGGGCTATTCCGGCCAGTTTCCCATGTTATAATGTCAGGCGAAAAAGCGCGCTCCCAACCAGCGCGCAAGGAGAGGACAATGGCGACACGCAACTTCTCGATGCAGGCATACTGGGAAAATCAGGTCGAAAATTTCACGCCAAAGTTGCACTTTTGCGCACAAGCGGGGAACTGGGAGAGCTGGCGTCAGACCGCCCATGTCAAGTACATGGAACTATTGGGGACTTTCCCCGACCCCGTCCCATTGGAGGCCGAGGTCGAGAGCAGCGTCGAGGACGACGGCCTCATCCGCGAACGCGTGGTCTTCAACTCCGAACCGTTCATGAGCGTGCCCTGCCAGGTCCTGCGCCCCAAAACAATGGCCGCCGACGGCACCAACGCCGCCATCCTCTGCTCGCACGGTCACGGGCCCTTCGGCAAAGACCCGGTCGCCGGCATCCGCTCCTCAGACGAGATGAGCGCTAACATCGAGATTCACAACTACGACTACGGCTTCCAGATGGCAAAAGCCGGCTATCTGACGATTTCACCCGACCTGCGCGGCTTCGGCGAACGCCGCGACGGCCGCAACCCCTTCCCCGGCCGCGACCCATGCAACGTCAACTACATTCGCGGCACCATGCTCGACCGCTGGCCCCTGACCCTCAACATCTGGGACATGAAATGCTGCATCGACTACCTCGAGACCCGCCCCGAGGTCGACCCCAAGCGCATCGGCATGATGGGCCTCTCCCAGGGCGGCACCATGACCACCTTCGCCGCCGCCGCCGAGCCCCGCATCGCCGCCGCCGACATCATGGGCTACGTCAACCCTTGGAAAGGGTTTGCCTTCGAGCGCGTCAACTTCTGCGGTTCGCAGATCGTCCCCGGCATCCACGCCTGGTTCGACACCGACGACATCGCCGGCCTCATCGCCCCCCGCCCCCTCATGCTCGACATGGGCATGTACGACGACTGCTTCTACATCCATGACATGCTCAAAGGCTACGAAGGCGTCAAGCGCATCTACGAAGCCGCCGGCGCAGCCGACCGCCTCTGGAAGCTCATCCACCCCAGCGGGCACGGCTGGGGCGGCGTCGAAGGAACGGCAGAGTTTTTCGGGACCTATCTGTAGTTTTGACGTGGTAGAGGAAGTGAAAGAGAAAGAGAAGAGGAGCGAGAACACGCCGCTCTGGCAATAGGCTCAGGTGATAAGAATGGCAAATGAGATAAAAGTCGCCTTCTCCGGCGCCCGCCGCGCCGGTTCCTTTTTTAAGGCGTTCCAGACCCACCCCGAAACCGATATCGTCGCCCTGTGCGACCCTTACGCGCCGACCCTGGCCGCGTCAGGAGAGGCCACCGGCGTAACCCAACTATATAGTGTATTCGAGACGATGTTGGATGAGGCGAAACCGGACGCCGTCGTAGTATCGTCGCCGATGCAATACCACGCGCCGCAAGCCATCGCCGCCCTGCAGCGCGGCATCCACGTCCTCAGCGAAGTCACGGCCGCCGTCGCACTGGACGAATGCCGCTGGCTGGTTGACGCCTGCAACCGCAGCGACGCCATCTACATGATGGCCGAGAACTACATGTACATGAAGCCCAACGTGCTCGTCCGGGCGCTGGTCGAGGCCGGCCTCTTCGGCGAGACCTACTACGCCGAAGGCGAATACCTGCACGAGCTCTCCGTCCTCCACCACATGCCCGACGGCAGCCCGACCTGGCGCTACTACTGGCAGGTCGGCGTCAACGGCTCCACCTACCCGACCCACAGCCTCGGCCCCTGCCTCATGTGGATCAAAGAGCGCCCCGAACACATCAGCTGCATCGGCACCGGCATCTGGACCGACCCCGAACACGCCATGGAGGACACGGTCCTGCTCCTGTGCAAGACCGCCAGCGAAAAACTGATGCGCATACGCGTCGACATGCTCTCCAAGCGCCCCCACGCCATGACCAACTACACACTGCAGGGAACGAAAGGCGCCTACGAAAGCAGACGCCGCCCGGGCGAAGGTGACTGGATCTGGCTGGAGGACTTCTGCGACGACCCTGATGTCTGGGTCCCGCTGGAGACATTCGAGGAAGAATACATGCCCGAGATCTGGCGCGACCCGCCCGAAGAGGCGGTCCGCGCCGGCCACGGCGGGGGCGACTACTTCGAGGTGATGGACTTCGTGGACGCCGTACAGGGACGCAAGCCGCCCCCAATCGACATCCACGCCGCCATGGACATGACGCTCCCGGGCCTGGTCAGCCAGGATTCGATCCGCCAGGGCGGCGAGTGGCTGGAAGTCCCCAACTCCCGCGAATGGTGAACGACAGGAGATTGTGTACAGAAAATAGTCGCTAGCCCAGCGACTGGCAATAGTACCTTAACAACTGAATAACCCCGTTCGACTTTGGTCGTTAAGGGGCTCTCTCTTCTCACTCCTCCTCACTCATTCCTCTCAGATAAGCCTCTCGACGACCCCGGCCGCGCCCATGCCCCCGCCGATGCACATGGTGACGAGGCCAAGCTGCTTGTCCTGCCGCGCAAGTTCGTGCAGCATCTGCACCGTCAGCTTGGCGCCGGTGCAGCCCAACGGGTGCCCGAGGGCAATGGCGCCGCCGTTGACGTTGACCTTCTCCTCGTCCAGCCCCAGTTCGCGGATCACCGACAGCGCCTGGACCGCAAAGGCTTCATTCAGCTCCACCAGATCGATCGCATCGAGGCTGACGCCGGCCAGCTTGAGCGCCTTGGGCACAGCCGCCACCGGGCCGATTCCCATGATCTCAGGCGCGACCCCGCCGACCGCGAAGCTGCGGAAACGGGCCATCGGTTCCAGCCCCAACTCCTCCGCCTTCTCCTCGCTCATCACCAGCACGGCCGCGGCGCCGTCACTGGTCTGGCTGCTGTTGCCGGCCGTGACCGTCCCCTGCGCGTGGAAGACCGGCCGCAATTTGGCAAGTGCCTCCGCCGAAGAGTCGCGACGGATACCCTCATCTTTGTCGAAGATGAGATTGTAGGTCTTGGTCCCGTCTCCCTCGCCCAGCGTGAGCTCCACCTGCAACGGCACGATCTCATCGTCGAACTTGCCTGCGTCCTGCGCCGCGGCCGCGCGCTGGTGGCTGCGCAGAGCAAAGGCGTCCTGCTCCTCACGCGTCACCTCATACTGGCGCGCCAGGTTCTCCGCGGTCAGCCCCATGCCGATGTAAACGCCCGGGTGCTCCTTCGCCAGCGTAGGGTTGGCCATGAACTTATTGCTGCTCATCGGCACCTGCGACATCGTCTCCACGCCGCCGGCAATGACCGCCTCGCCCATCCCGCACATGATCTGCTGCGCGGCCAGCGCGATGGTCTGCAGGCCGCTGGAGCAGAAGCGGTTTACGGTCTGCGCCGGCACTTCGACCGGCAGCCCGGCGCGCAGGCTGGCAATGCGGCTCACGTTCATGCCCTGCTCGGCCTCTGGCATCGCGCAACCCATGATGACGTCGTCGATCTCCTTGGCTTCCACGGCCGGCGCCCGTTCCATCACGGCCCCAATTGCCGCGGCGGCCATCTCCTCAGGCCTGGTCGTGCGCAATGTCCCGCGCGGGGCCTTGCCAATTGCAGTACGTGCGGCGGAAACAATAACGGCGCTGGTCATAGTGAAGTGCTCCTTGGTTTTTGCAGACTGACAGTTTCTTCGAACGTCTGTCTGATTCCATGTCCTATCGACTCTGGGGATAAGAGAATTCCTTGACTTTCGCTACAAGAGTTAAAGAGAGAGCGATGGCAGAATACCTGCCACTCTGCCCGCCTTCTGAAAGGAGGGCGGACGTTGCTGGGACTGAGCGATTCCTTATTCGAAGACCCGGACTGAGATGCATTACTACGGGGCTGCCGTAGGTGTAGGTGCAGGCGCCGAACAGAATGGCAGTCCGAGTTCATCCAGATCATGTTTCACGATATTGTCCCAAACCTCGGGCAGACATCCCTCCAGTCGGTTTCCTGAGAGATACAGTTCTTCAAGATTGGTGAGGTTGTCCAGCCCAGTCGGAATGGTTCCAGTCAACTGGTTGCCTGAGAGATCCAGGACTTTCAGGTTGCTGAGTTCACCCAGTTCTGACGGAATCGATCCGCTCAACTGGTTGTCCGCGAGGATCAGCTGTTCCAATTTGAGCAGACTGCCCAGTTCCGCAGGAATCCCTCCGCTCAATTCGTTATCCCGGTGATTCAGGACTGTAAGTTTGGCGAGTTTACCCAATTCTGGCGGAACTGATCCAATCAATTCGTTTTCTGATAGATCCAGCACCCCCAGGTTGGTCAGAGCGCTCAGCTCGGACGGTATCATTCCGCTCAATTGGTTCTTGGCCAGGACCAGCTGTTCCAGGCCCATGAGCTTGCCCAGTGACGGAGGTATCGACCCGCTCAATTCGTTGCTGCGGAGATACAACCCTTTCAGTTCGGAAAGACCGGCTAACTCTGACGGAATTGCGCCTCTCAGTCCGTTCGTAGGGAGAATCAGGCCGACAACCCGGCCCCTGTCCGTGGTAACGCCGTGCCAGCCTTGAAGAGCAATGTCAGCGTTCAGCCAGTTCCCGTTCTTTCGCCAGTTTGCGCCGTCTGTAGCCTTGTAGAGCGAAACCAGCGCATCCCTGTCCGAGCAAAACGGCAGACCTATACTGTCCAGGTCATTTTCTTCCGTATCTCTCCACACCTCGGGCACGCAGCCGCTGAGCCGGTTGTCTGAGAGGTACAGCTTTCCTAAGTTGGTGAGCCTGCCCAGTTCTGTCGAAATCGAGCCGCTCAGATCGTTGCTCCAGAGGTAAAGCTCTCTTAGTTTTACCAGATTTCCCAACTCGGACGGGATCGATCCGCTCAACTGGTTCGATGAAACGCCCAGCACTTCCAGTTCAGTGAGCCTGCCCAGTTCAGGCGGTATCGGACCTCTCAGATTGTTGTCTGAGAGAAACAGCTGATTCAGACTGGTGAGCTCGCCCAACTCGGACGGAATCCGACCCTGAAGCTTGTTGCCCCACAGATACAGAACTTGAAGGTTGGCGAGCTTGCCCACTTCGGACGGAATCGAACCGCTCAACCGGTTGAGTGACAGGAACATCTCTTGCAGGTTTGTGAGATTACCTAAGTCGGAAGGGATCCGACCGCTCAGCTTGTTGTTTGAGAGGTCCAGCGTCTGCAGACTCGCGAGATTGCCCAGCTCGGATGGAATCGAACCGGCCAGCTCGTTGCCCCCTAGTTGCAGCATTTGCAGGCTTGTGAGATTGCCCAACTCGGATGGAATCGAACCGACCAAACGGTTATGTGTGAGGTGCAACTCCTTCAGGTTGGCGAGTTCACCCAACTCGGAAGGGACAAATCCGCTCAGCATGTTTTCAGAAAGATGCAACTCCTGGAGACTGGTGAGATTGCCCAGCTCGGAAGGGATGGATCCCCTCAGCTCGTTGCCCCATAGATACATCTCTTGCAGCTTGGTAAGGCTGCCCAACTCGGACGGGATCTTACCACTCAGTTTGTTCTCTGAAAGGTACAACACGCGTATCTTGGCGAGTTCGCTTAACTCAGACGGGATCCAGCCGTTCAATTGGTTCACTGAAAGGTCTAGCGCGTCCAACTCACTGAGCTTGCCCAGTTCGGCCGGTATCGTACCGCTCAACTCATTCTGCGAGAGGTACAACTCTTGCAGGTTGGCGAGCTCGCCCAACTCGGCCGGTATCGAACCGCTCAACTCGTTGCCCCATAGGTACAGCACTTGCAGGTTGGTGAGATTGCCCAGCTCAGTCGGTATCGAACCTTCTAACCGGTTTTGGGAGAGGAACAGCTCTTTTAGGTTGGCGAGTTTACCCAACTCTGGCGGAATCGTCCCGGACAGCTCGTTGCCCCAAAGGTAAAGTTCCTTAAGGTTGGTGAGATTGCCCAACTCGGACGGAATCGTACCACTCAACTGGTTCGCCGAGAGGCTCAGCACCTGCAATTTCGAGAGCATGCCTAGTTCCAAAGGGATTACACCGCTCAACTCGTTGTCCGACAGGTGCAGTTCTTTCAGGTTGGCAAGGTTGCCTAACTCTGACGGAATCGATCGGCCAATCTCGTTATTTGTGAGGTGCAACTCTTTCAGATTGGTGAGATTGCCTAGTTCGGGCGGCAACGCACCGCTCAACTCGTTGTTTGAGAGGAATAGTCCCTTCAATCTTGTGAGCTTGCCTAATTCTGGTGGAACTGGTCCGCTCAACTCGTTATCTGTGAGGTGCAGTTCTTTCAGGTCAGTAAGTTTGCCTAACTCTGACGGAATCGCTCCGATCAACTCGTTACCTGAGAGTTGCAGCATTTTCAGGTTGGTGAGTCTGCCCAGCTCGGATGGCACCAGGCCGTCCAACTCGTTACTTGAGAGGTGCAACTCTTTCAGTCCGTTGAGATCGCCCAGACCTGGCGGAATCGTGCCGCTCAGTTCGTTCTCTGAGAGGTGTAGCTGCTTTAGACGGTTGAGCTCACCCAGCTCCGGAGGAACTGTTCCGTTCAGTTCGTTATCCGAAAGATAAAGTTCCTCCAGCCTGGTAAGGTTGCCCAACTCAGACGGAATCGTTCCAATAAAGTCGTTACCTGACAGGTACAGCTTCTCCAGTTTGATGAGCTTTCCCAGTTCCGACGTCATTGTTCCGCCCAACCGGTTCCCGAAGAGGCCCAACACTTCCAGATTTGTGAGCCTGCCAAACTCGGACGGAATCTTGCCGCTCAACTCATTCAAAGAGAGGTGCAGTTCTTTCAGGTTGGAGAGCCTGCCCAGTTCAGGCGGAATCGTGCCGCTCAACTCGTTGTCCCAGAGGTACAACATCTCCAAATCGGTGAGTTTGCCCAACTCGGATGGGATCGATGCGCTCAACTCGTTGTCCCAAAGGTGAAGCTCCTTCAGGTTGGTAAGCCTTCCCAACTGTTGTGGAATCGAACCACTTAATTCGTTTTCAGAGAGGTGCAACGCCTCTAGATCTGTGAGATGACCCAGTTCGGGCGGAATCGAGCCGCTCAGTTCGTTATCTGAGAGGTCCAATTTCTGCAAACTGAGAAGGTTCCCCAGGGTTAGCGGTATCGAACCGCTCAATTCGTTCTCGGAGAGGTCTAGCTCTTTCAGTTCGGTGAGCTTCCCAAGTTCTGGCGGAATCGAACCGGCCAACTCGTTCAGCGAGAGGTCCAATGCAGTTACCCGGCTGCTATCGTCGATGGTGACGCCATACCAGGCATCGAGCGGCGCTTCGGTCAGCCAGTTCTCGCTATTCAACCAGTTGGCTCCATCGGTGGATTCGTAGAGCGAGATCAGCGCATCCCTGTCTGTGAAGTCAGGCGCGAAGAACGAGGATGCAAACGCACGGGATCTTCCTGCACTGACTGTCACGGCACATACAAGAGCCATAGCAATCAGATTTCTCAAGAAAGAGTTCACGATGATCCCCTAAGTGACCGAATTACCTGGCTGCTTGCCACACGTCAACGAACCAGGGGTTTTCCAAGGGTCACTGTTACTTCCATCGCCGGAATCTGGAAAACGGAGGCCTTAGTTTCGCAGCGGCTTTCCATTTTTCAGCATGTGCCAGATGCGTTCATGGCTCTTGGGGTAGCCGCACAGGGTCTTGAAGGCTTCCCGCTCCAGGTCGAGGAAATACTGCTCGTCCATCCAGGCCGGCTGGCTGAGCTCACCGCCGCAGAGGACGTACGCCAGTTGGTCGGCGATGATCGCTTCGTGCGCGGTGATATAACGGGCTTCGCGCATCATGTGAATGCCCACCCGCAGATTGGCGAGGTAATCCCGGCCGGCTGCGTAGATGTTGCCGGTGACGTCCGGCGGCCTGTAACCTTCTTCGGCCATGCGCACAACCTCTGCCTTGGCCTCAGCGAGCAGATGGTCGGAGTTCATCACAACACGGTCACGTGGACCTAGAAAGCCCATCTGGCGCGCTTCATCAGCCGAAGTCGAAACCTTGGCGAGAGCGACAAGCTCGAAGACCTTCTGCAGATGAGTGGCGGGGTCTCCATTCTGCATCTTCATGTGAGGGCTGACCAGACGGCGTATCAGCTCTTTGCACCCACCGGCGGCCGGGATCAGGCCGACACCAACCTCGACCTGGCCAATGTACAGTTCCGCATGCGCTACGATGCGGTCGGCACACATCGTCACCTCCGCGCCCCCGCCCAAGGCCATTTGGTAGGGTGCTGCCACAACGGGCTTGGGCGCGCAGCGCAACTGCAGGATCATCTGTTGCAGCGCCCTGATCGCCGCGTCCAGCTTGTCCGTATCACCGGACTGGGCCAGAGCGCCGATGAGCAAGAGATTTGCGCCTGCGCTGAAATTGCCTCCCTGGTTGCCGATCACCAGCCCGGTGGCATTCCCATGCAGACGCTCGATGGCTGCGTCGGCGATAGGGCCGATCTCCAGGTCCAGGGCGTTCATCTTGGTATGGAACTCCAGCAGAAGCACACCGTCACCCATATCCAGGAGGCTGGCGGAACTGTTACCGGCAAGCACACCCTGCCCGCGTTTGAGGGCCGAAATGCTGACCACCCGGTCGCCGTCATCAACGGACTCGTACCGGCCCGCTTGCGGACTGTACACTTGCATGAGTGCCGCACCCGCTCCTGGGCCTGAAGCTTCTTCAGACCGGTAGAAGCTGTCATGGCCTTTGCCGAGCATTTCCTGGATCCAAGGGGCGACCGTCAGTCCTTCATCCGCCATGCGCTGCGTCGTATCAGCGACACCCATTGCGTCCCAGGTTTCGAACGGCCCCATCTCCCAGCCGAAGCCCCACTTCATGGCGTTGTCAATGTCCTTAGGGCTGTCCGCGATCTCGGGCAAACGCTTGGAAGCGTACGCCAGCGTGCGGCTGAGTGTGTGCCAGATCAGGTCGCCGGCCTCGTCCTCTGATTCCTCGCCGGCGGAGTGGGACGCGACAAGACCGCGCAGACGTTCGGGCAGTGGGGCGTTTCTCACGGCGTCGACGCTGGGCCAGGTTGTGCGCCCCGGTTGCATGTAGTCCACTTCGCCTTCGGAAGCCGCCTGCAAGTCCAGCCCCCAGAAGCTTTTTCTGCCCTCGCGGTCGACGACGGTCTTGTAAAAGCCCTGGCCGCTTTTGGCGCCGAGCAGACCGTTCTGAAGTAGCGTCATGAGCACCTCGGAGCCAAGAGGCCCGCGCAAAGTGTCCCGGTCTTCATCGTCGGGGATCATGTCATACAGGTGCTCACCCACGAGCGCGGCCACGTCAATGCCGACCACGTCGAGTAGGCGGAATGTGGCGGTCTTGGGCCTTCCAATCAACGTACCGGTCAGCCGGTCTACCTCCTCGACGGTGTAGTCATTGGCGACTGCGAACTCCAGGAGGCTGCTTATGATGTAGCTGAACATGCGATTGCCGACAAAGTTGGGCACATCCCTGGCGATGACAACGCCCTTGCCCAGCCGTTTCTCGGCGAATGCCTTCATATCAGCAACGATGGCGGGATCTGTCTCCTGACCGGGAATCAGTTCAAGAAGGCGCAGGTAGCGGGGCGGGTTGAAAAAATGGGTGCCCAGGAACCGCTCTCGAAAGGCCTCACTGCGACCGGCGCTGATGATATGGATAGGGATCCCCGAGGTGTTGGTGCTTATGATGGCGTCGGCAGGGGCGATCGCCTCAAGCCTGGCCATCAGTTCCTGCTTGGGCCGGGGACGCTCCACAATGGCCTCGATGATCCAGTCGCTACGTGCAACCGCGGCCTCGAGGTCGTCCTCGACATTACCCAGGGTGATCAGTTCCGCCAGTTCCGGGCTGAAAAGGCTGGCCGGTCTGGCTTGGGTCATGCGCTCGAACCCTGCTAGCACAATCCGGTTTCGGACAGCCCGGTCCTCCAGGGTCAACCCATTGGCCTGCTCTTCACGTGTCAGTTCTGCCGGCGCGATGTCGAGCAGGTGGGAGGAGATACCTGCATTGGCCAGGTGTCCTGCGATGGCCGCGCCCATTGTACCGGCGCCGATAACGGTAACATGGCTGATTGTTCTGCTCATTGGGGCACTCCTGTCACGCACAGCTGCAAATCGTCAATTGGCCGCATCGAATCAATGGTTTCCAGGGCCAACGCGTAGTGGGTTTTCTCATGAAGCACTGAATCCGCTCGGATTGACAATGTTACATCAGCGGATTCCGTTCAATAGCAATCAAATGAGGCCAAAAATCAGGTCCAGCAGTCCGAAGAAGCGCAGAATGGAATAGATGACTACAACTATCAACAGATATCGGACCCAGCGGTTGGCGTCCTTCACAGTCACGGCAAAGCGCACCGCGGCCCAGGCGCCGATGCTTTGGCCCACGGCCATCAAAGCGCCAATGCCCCAGTCGATTTGCAGGGGCGACAAGATAAAGACGACAAATGCGACGATGTTGAGAGCCAGTACAAAGATCAGTTTGACCGCGTTGGCGTGTACTATTGTATAACCCACGCCAAGAACAAGCGCTGTAACCAGGAATACACCCACCCCGGCCTGAATGAAGCCGCCGTAGATGCCGATGGCAAAGAACAGAACCAGCACAAAGAGGTCAGGCCGCTCTTTCCGTACCTCCGATCTTTCTCGCAGCCATTTCGTCGGATTGAAGAAGATCGTAACCAGAACGATGATCAACATGCCGCCGATCGCCAGGTTCATGGCACCCTTGTCGAGAAGCGTGGCCACATAGGCGCCGACCAGTGCGCCGGGCATGCCGGCGGCGCTCAGCCAGAGGCCGAAACGCAGGGAATCGGCGTCCAATATGTTCTCGGCTTTCTGCCTTTCCGTCCCGCCTCCCCGCAGTTGCATCCGTCCACTGCGGGCAAAGGTCGCAATGCCGACCACGTTTTGGATGATGACCCCAATCCGGTTGGTGGCATTGGCGGCACCGGAATCAAGACCCAGAAATACAAGCATCGGCAGTGTAACAGCCGAACCGCTGCCGGCCAGTGTGTTGATGATGCCGGCGACGACGCCGGCAAGTATGGCCAGTAGGTACTGTAGAGGAGTAATATCCATAGAGATCCTCAGAGACCCGGCACGATACGGGCCAAACGCTCAACGGTTTTTTCCAAGTCTTCCATCGCCGTGGCAAAGCTGAATCGGACGTAGCCTTCACCTGCCTCGCCAAACGCGATGCCTGGCGTGGTAGCGAGCAGGCCGTCCTCTAAAAGGACCTGAGAAATCTCGAGGCTCTTCTTCTCGGTCTGCGTAAACTGGGCAAAAAGGTAGAACGCTCCTTCAATCGGGCTGCTGCGGATGCCCGGGATCTCTTCGAGGGCGTCCAGGACAAAGTCGCGCCGATGAGTGTATGAGGACACCATCTCGTGGACGAAGTCCTGCGGCCCGTTGAGGGCGGCGGCTCCAGCGACCATGGAGAAGCTGGCGGCGGATGTTACGGTCTGGGTCTGATAGGCGCGGGCCAGTTTGGCAACAGGTAAAGGAGCTGCCAGCCAGGCCAAACGCCATCCTGTCATGGCGTAGCTCTTGCTGAACCCGTTGACGATGATAGTGCGTTCAGCCATGCCGGACATACTCGCGATCGAGCGGTGACGCGCACCGTCATAAAGGATATGCTCGTAGATCTCGTCGCTAAGGACATACAGATCGTGCCGCTGCGCGACGGCGGCGATGTCGTCGAGTTCCTCCTGTGTCAGTACCCGCCCGGTCGGGTTGCTGGGCGAACAGATCATGATCAGCTTGGTCCTCTCGCTGACATGCTCCTCCAACTGCGCAGCGCGAACGCGAAAGTTGTCTGCGGCTGGCAACGAAACGTGGACGGGTACGCCTCCGTTCAGCAGCACCATCGGCGCGTAGCTCACCCAGGCCGGGTCCAGAATCATGACCTCGTCGCCCTCGTTGAGCGTCGCTGCCAAGGTCGAGTAGATCGCCCATTTGCCCCCCGGCGTTACCATCAGTTGGTCGGGTACAGCCCGCACGTTGTTCTCCCGCTCCAGCTTGGCGCAGATCGCTTCCAGCAACTCCGGCTTGCCGAAGGAGGGCGGGTAGTGGGTATCTCCGGCTGCAATGGCCTCAAAAGCCGCCTGCTGGATATGCTTGGGCGTGTCGGCATCTGGCTCGCCCCCGGCCAGATTGATCACGTCCAGACCTTGCGCGGCCAGTTCGCGACCTTTCTGCATCATCATTGTTGTAGGGCTTCCCGGCACGGACTCAACGAGTTGCGAAAGGGGTTTCATCAGGATTCACCTGCCTGGTGTGGTATACTTGCGCTGGAAATGAAAAGGAGTTCGACATGGACATCGAACAGTATTTCAATTTTCTAAGTGATGACGACATCCGCATCGCGGGCACGCGCGTGGGGATAGAGACTGTCCTCTATGATTACATCTATCGCTCCCAGACGGCGGAGCAGATTGCAGACACCTATCCATCGATAAACCTGGAACAGGTATACGCTACGATCCTCTACTATCTGCAGAACAAGGAGAGAGTCGACGCGTATTTGACGGACTGGATCGAGCACGGCGAATGGATGCGCCGCGAACAGGCCAAGAATCCTTCGCCTGTAACGCTACGCCTCCGACGGCTTGCGGCCGAGCTTGACGCGTAGTGACCCGGTATCGCTATCTGCTTGACGAAAACGTAACCCCAATTCTACGTGAAGCTCTCCTGCGAATAGAGCCAGAGATTTCCGTGTGGCGTGTCGGCGATCCTGGCGTTCCAGGGAACGGCACGCCCGATCCCGTTATCCTGGAATGGTGCGCAGATCAGGCGTTTTCCCTGGTAACAAACAATCGAAAATCGATGCCTCGCCATTTGCGCGATTTCATCGCACTGGGTCGTACCGCACCTGCGATTTTCGTGCTCAATCCTAACCTGTCAATTGGTCACACAGTGTCTGGACTTCACCTAATATGGGCGGCAGCCGAGCCTCACGAATACGAGAACCAAATAAATTTCATGCCCATTCTTACGTAAAGTCTCTGCCTTCCCTTCGTCACTTCAAGACATCGGCAATGGCCTCACAGAGATAATCCATGTTGGCTTCGGTCATCCCGGCCACGTTGATGCGGCCGGAGCCGACAATGTAAACGGAATGGCGCTCGCGAAGTGCTTGCACTTGCTCGGGTGTGAGACCACTGTAGCTGAACATGCCCCGCTGGCGGGCAATGAACGAAAAGTCACGTACCGCCCCCTGCTGGTCCAGCGTCTCGACAAACAGGTGGCGCATGTCGTTGATGCGGTTGCGCATCTCCGCCAGCTCTACCTCCCAGCGCTTTCGCAGTTCAGTATCACCAAGGATTTCCGCCACGATCTGACCGCCGTGGGCGGGGGGATTCGAGTAATTGGTGCGCACGCAGATCTTCAGATGGCTGTGCGCAGCTTCCGCCGCCTCGGAATTGGCGGCCACCAGGGTCATCGCCCCCACCCGCTCATTGTACAGTCCGAAGTTCTTGGAGTAAGAGGTGGCCACCAGGAACTCGCGGCAGTGGTCGGCGACCGTCCTGACTCCTGTCGCATCCTCATCCAGCCCGTCGCCGAAGCCTTGGTAGGCGAAATCCAGCAGGGGCAGAATGCCGCGTTCGGCGCAAAGGGCAGCAACCGCCTGCCACTGTTGCGAAGAAAGATCCGCGCCTGTGGGATTGTGGCAACAGCCATGCAGCAGCAGTACATCACCCTTGGGGATCGCTTCCAGTACTGCCACCATACGGTCGAATGCGACGCCGTTGGTTTCGGCCTCAAAGTATGGATAGGACTGTACCTGCAGTGCCGCCGAACCGAACACATTGGGATGATTCGGCCAGGTCGGGTCGCTCAGCCAGACTGTTGCTTGGGGTGATATGCGGCGCACGAAGTCGGCAGCTACTCGCAGTGCGCCGGTACCCCCGGGCGTCTGCACCGTGGCCGCGCGTCCTGCGCGGAGAATATCGTGCTCGCTGCCAAAGACGATAGCCTGGCTCAGTGCCGCGTATGCTGCCAGACCATCGATGGGCAGATAGCTCTTGGTGGCCTCCGACCGAAGTAAGCGCTCCTCGGCCTCCTTCACAGTTGAAAGTACAGGCGTATGACCGCCGCCGTCTTTGTATACGCCTACGCCGAGGTTGATCTTATTCGGATTCTGGTCTTTCTTGAATGCTTCGGTCAGCCCAAGAATCGAGTCTTCCGGGGCGGGACTGATCGTTTCGAACATTTACTTTGCCTCATTGGAATCGTATGCCGCGATAGGTAGCGGCTCCCGACAATGGTGTAATCGCTGACGTCTGATTTCCTTACTCCTCGACGAAAAGGTCGACTAAACTGAAGGCCTCGACATCCACAAGGCCCTGGTCTGTCAGTTTCAACTTTGGGATCACTTCCAGGGCCATGAAACTCATCGCCATGAACGGGTCGCGAATTGACGAGCCCAATTCATGGGCCGCGTCGAGCAGAGAATCGTATCGCGTACGAACTTCGCCAAGTGTCCGGTCGCTCATCAGTCCAGCGACCGGAAGCGGCAGTGTCTCCAGCGCTTGCGTACCTTCGGCGACCGCCAGGCCCCCTCCCATCTCCGCAACGATTCTGGCTGCGGTTGTCATCGATTCATCATCAGCTCCGATGACAACAAGGTTGTGATGGTCGTGGGCGACAGTGCCGGCGATGGCCCCGCGATGCAGACCGAACCCTTGAATGAAACCCAGGCCCATCGCACCGCTGGCTGTGTGCCTGTCGACCACAGCCATCTTCAGAATGTCTCGCGCCGGGTCAGCCACAGCCTTTCCGTCTTCGATGAGAGGAGCAAGGATTCGTTCTTCCGTGAGCACCTGATCCTGTAGCGAACCGATTACTCGCACGCGCGTTCCAGTGGCCGGGATGCGCAGATCGAAAGCATTCCAGGCAACCCTGACAGAGGATGAGAGCGCCTCGGGAAAGGATGCCTGCCCAAGGCTTATCTCGCGCAAGAGGCTACCGTCCTTAGCCCACAGCTGGCCCCCTGCATAGACGCGTGTGGCGAAGGGAGCGCTCAGGTCGTCAAAGACCATCAAGTCAGCCCGCCTACCGGGCGCGATGGCCCCGCGATCATGCAGCCCGAACCATTCAGCACTGTTGAGAGTAGCAATGCGGAAGGCGATGACCGGTTCGATCCCAAAGGAGATGGCCTCCCGCAAAATATGGTCGATGCTCCCTTGCTCCATCAGGTCCCCGGGCATGCGGTCATCGGTGCAGAAACAGATGCGGCGGTTGTTGCGCTCGTTGACCAGCGGTAACAACGTGTGCAGATTCCGGGCGTTGGTCGCCTCACGGATCAGAATATAGAATCCCCGCGCCAACTTCTCGGCAGCCTCCTCGACAGTCGCGCATTCATGATCGCTGCCTGGTCCGGCGGCTGCGTAAGCATTGAGTTGTTGTCCGCTAATTGCCGGAGCGTGACCATCCCGCGGCCGTCCGTTGAATGCTTCGATCTTGGCAAGCACTTCGGGGTCACCTTGAATGGTACCGGGGAAGTTCATCAGTTCGGCCAGCCCGTGGACCGTTCCTTCGTCAAGTAGCCCGGCCAGATCCTCGGCCGACAGTGAGGCGCCGCTCGTTTCCATATGCGTGGCCGGTACGGCTGAGGGGGCCATAAGCACCACTCTTAAGGGGAGACCTTTGCTGCACTCGGCCATAAACCGGACGCCGTCCACACCAGCCACATTGGCGATCTCGTGCGGATCGGCCGCGACCGTCGTCACGCCCCGTGGCACGACTGCAGCGGCGAATTGGGCAGGCAGACACAGGCTGCTTTCGATGTGGACGTGGGCGTCGATCAGACCCGGCGCCACGAAGGCGCCCTGTAGATCTACTTCTTCCTCGCCCGCGTAGCCCGCGCCGACGCCGGCGATGTGCTCGCCGAAAAGGGCTATATCGGCCTCTTCGATATCTCCTGACAGGACGTTAACCACCCGTCCGTTACGCAGCACCCGATCGGCAGGTTTGTCGCCGCGAGCGACCGCAAGTAACGCAATGTTTTGCAAGGATCACTCCTTCAGTAAACCGATCCGCCGGGAGCGAGTGAGGAAGAATTGCGATATCATTGATCTACAGGTTAGCGGGCATTATAGCACAGTAGACGGGGATAGCGGCCTCTTTTGGCTCCCGGATTCACAATGTTACAATCGCCTGGTTAGTCCAATCGATTCAGGCAATGCAGCCATGTCCATTCTCGTTTTTGGCTCACTCAACATAGACCACGTATACCAGGTCGAGCATCTTGTCCGCCCGGGGGAGACGCTGCCCAGCACGGAATATCGCCGCTTCCAAGGCGGAAAGGGGGCGAATCAGTCGGTCGCTCTCGCTCGCGCCGGCGCCGATGTTTTCCACGCGGGAAGGATCGGCCCGGAAGGACTTTGGCTGAGGGACGCCATCGCCGCGGAAGGCGTCGACGTAACCCACGTCGGTCTCGATAACCAGCCCACGGGGCACGCAATTATTCAGGTGGACCCCGCAGGCGAAAACTCGATTCTTCTTTACGGGGGAGCCAACCTCACTGTAACCTCAGAGGATGCTCACTATGTGCTCTCGCACTTCGGTGAGGGCGACTGGCTCCTGCTCCAGAACGAAATCAGCTCCCTGCCTGCAATCTTGCTCGAAGCATATGAACGAGGTCTGACCGTCGCTTTCAATCCCGCGCCGATGACGCCTGAAGTGCTGAGTTACCCGCTCGAGGGTGTTTCCCTTTTCGTGGTCAATCAGACGGAGGGTGCGACGCTGGCGGAAACAAATGACGTTTCACCTGAAACGGTAGTGGGGGCACTGCAAGCTCGCCTTCCCAATGCCGCGATTCTGCTCACTCTTGGGGTAGACGGGTCGCTCTATGCACGTGGCGGGGAGTGCATCAGGACGCCGGCGGTAGCGGTCAACGCAGTGGACACGACGGCCGCTGGCGACACCTTCATCGGCTATTTTCTGGCTGAACTTCTGGCTGGCGAACCAGTCCAGAAGTCGCTGGCCCTGGCATCGCGGGCCGCAGCGCTTTGCGTTACCAGACCGGGCGCGGCAGACTCGATCCCGCGTCGCGACGAAATTGAAGATTCTTCGTTTGGAAGAGGGGAATGACCTCAGGGTCCTCCGGTCTGAACCCTGTCTATGCCTCGCCACAAAATGCAACGGCGGTGAGCGCGTAGACATTTGCGACCCTAACCAATTCTTCAATGGGTGCAGCTTCGTGCAGAGTATGCGCGCCGGTGGCAGCCGGCCCGTGGGTTAGTGCGGGGATGCCAGCCTCAGAGGCATAGATGTTGCCGTCGTCCACGAATGGCTTGGCGCCCAGGGGAAGAGATGAGCCCGTCAGAGCTGTGTGGGCCTGTTGAAACGCGTGCACGAACCGGCATTCGGAATCGATCTGGTAGGCTCCACCTTGCACGGCAAATTCGACGTCAATCTCAGTGCCGGTAGCCGCTGCGATCCCGGCAAGAACCTGAGAGAATTCGTCTTGAACGGCAGTGCTGCTGGCCGGCGGGACCCATCGGCGCGTTCCCTGTACAAAACACTCCGTTGGCGACTGGTTGTAGATTTCCCCCGCCTGCAGGTTGCCTACGAACGTAGAGTCATGGCCCACCAGAGGGTGGCTGTTCTCTCTCAGTTTTTCGTTCCAGGTATGCAGCCGGTTCACTAACTGTGCGCCGGCAGCCACCACGTCTGGCGTACCGGGCGGGCGCAATACTTCATGCACGGGCTCCCCATCACGGCGAACTGTCGCCTGAAATATAGCCAGACCCCGGCCTGCAACCGGGAGAGGAGTGGCCAGATACTCCGGCAGCAAGACGGCATCACCGACAAGGCCCTCGCGGATCATTGCGCGCACCTGGCGACCGTCGCCCCATGGCCCCTCGTGGTGGTCATGGGCCGTAAACAGCACCCTGCCTGCAGGAAGGGCGTCGAGCGTTCGCAATACCCGCAGCGCCTCCAGGGCCGCCGCAATGCCGCCCTTCATGTCGGCCGAACTGGAGCCGTAAAGCGTGTTATTCTCTACGCGCGGCGGCACGAAGGGCAGATGCACGGTATCCAGATGGCCGTCGAACTGAAGGGTGGGCCCCGGTCGGCCGCTGTCATGCACGGCTAGGACAATTGGAGCTTCGGGCCAGTCGGCAGCATGCCGCTGGACGGGAAAGCCGTCAGCGGTCAGGATCTCTGCCAGTCGATTGGCGGCTGCGCCCGCGCTGCGAGTGGGGCTGGGCACTCCGACCAGAGCTACAGCAGTGTCTATCAGCCGATGGCGGTCAACGGTTCGAGCAACTTGGTCAAGCAGCGCGTCATTCATCTGTAGTGGTCGGCGCGTCACGTATTACTTGTCGTCAACGACTCGCCAGTCTCCGGGGATCGTCTTGTCGTCTTCGTCCCAGATGTCCCAAACCTCCCGGTCCGGTTCATCCGGCGAAATATGTCCAAGCCGGACTTGGGCGCGCCGTACGGCGTCCTGCGGGGCCAGTTGCACAAACAGACGTCCTGCCAGGACCACAGCGGCTATATCGTCTAAGGGCATTCCCGGCCACAGATCGATCGGCGATATCCAGTAGAGAATCGCCAACACCGGAAAACCGACCCGCAGCAGAATTGATACCTGCGGATCGCCCATCAGTTGCCATACGACTGCAAAGTCGCGTAGAATATCGGAAAAGCGCCAACCGCCGCTTTGGGGTACAAAGGATGAATCGCGGGTCATTTCAACAGGCCTCCAGTCTCTGTGAGATTGCCGCTTCATCTTCGAGTCTGGCCGCATTGTCTCACAGTTGTGCCCAAAAAGGCAAGACCCGGCGATTGGCCTGGCTGGACAGAGGCTTGATGGCATCCAGCCGGTACCGGAGTATGGAATCCCGTTACGCAGTATCGGTCGCAGTCGGTTTTCGAAGTCGGATCAAGTGATCTGAGCGCGCCACTGTCCTTATCTCGCGATCTGAGCAACGGCGATTCAGGGAAGAGCAAATGCCGCAAACCAGCCAGATGCTTGCCGATTACCCGGAGATCCACCTGCAAGTCATTGCAGAGATTCGGGGCGCCTTTCTGGATGAGGAAAGAAGTGTCCGGTCGATGATCGATAGCCTGGGCGGCCAGATCACGGACCCTACCTCGGTCCTGATGGCCTTCCAGGAGATTACGGACACCTATCCTGACGCACGGTCGGCTCTGGACCTCCTCCTTGGGGAGGGGGGCGAATTGAGAGAAGCCCATTTCAGCCGCGAATACGGCAGCATCCGACAGATGGGACCCTCCAGGTTGGAACGCGAACAGCCCTGGAACACACCGGAAAGCGTCGCCGAGATTCTCTATTACTACGGACTTATAGGCCGCACGTACAAGGGAGAAGGCCAGAACGCCCACACGATTATCTTCATCCCCAGTGACATCCTCCCCTGGCTTCCACAGCCGGCGACTGCCGATGGCGAACAGGGGCTGGCGGCCGTGCCGGTTCCCCCGCCGCCAGCGGCGCGAATGCTCCTGCTGGAAGATGCCTTCCTGGAAGATACTGGAACACTTTTGGGGTTTCTTCATACCGAAGGGTTACGCCTGCAGGACGACGGCACGCCGGACCCGGATGACATTGACCAGCTCGTGATACGCCTGAAGTCCGCGGATGGATTCGTGTCTCCCTTTGTTTCACCGGACGCCTCGACCAACATTGAAGAGGTCCGCGTCGCACTGCTCTTGCACCTGGCGAAACGACTGGGCTGGCTGCGACGGGCCGACGATGAACGTGTTCGTCTCACGGGGAACCGGGTGTATTCTTTTCTGGAGCAATCCAGGCCTGAGCAACGCTTTACATTGTGGGAGGCTTGGCGTACCTCCTCGGAATGGAACGATTTGGAACGCATTCCTGGCCTCGATTGTTCGGGCGGTGAATGGCAAAACAATCCTCTGCAAACACGTGAATCCGTCCTGCAGCTTTTGGGCCGACTCCTGCCCGGGGCCTGGTACAGCCAGGCCGAAGTCATAGCCGCTATCAAGGAAACGGCTCCCGACTTTCAGCGGCCCGCCGGCGACTATGACAGCTGGTACATTCGCTACGAGAATCAGGAGGGCTTCCTGCGCGGTTTCGAACATTGGGAGGTTGTAGAAGGTATGCTGCTGCGTTTCCTGCTGAACGGCCCACTCTACTGGCTGTCAGCCGTCGAGCTGGCGGAGCCGTCAGCGGGCGACGATCTGCTGTTTTCGTTGAGCGCCTGGGGCGCGCGCTGGTTGGGCCATGACGGCGAAACGCCCAATGAGGCGCGCCGGCACCCGATCACTGTCGAGGAAGACTTCACGGTCGAACTGCCTGCAGACACGCCACTGATGGACCGATTTCGCGTGGAACGATTTAGCAGTTGGCAGGCTAGTTTCCCCCGTTACCTCTACCAGATCAACCAGCGCAGTTTGAACAGAGCCTCCGATGAAGGCGTCCAACCGGATCGCATTTTGGCCTTTCTCAATTCTCGGGCGGGCAAGGTGCCGCAACGGGTTGCAACGGGGCTTCAGAGATTCGGCGAAAAACTTGCAACCGACACATAATTCGGTACTCTTGCTCTCCTGTACCCAGTTGGAATACACCGGAAAGAATGGTAGGATAGCTGTTGCGCAAACCGAAAAGGCAAGCCCGCGTTCATGCGGGCAGATTTCTTGAGGCAGTTGTGCTCAATCGACTCCCCCGATGGCAACTCTTGCCCTATATGTGCAAGCCGCGGCGATATTGCTCCCCTGAGTAGAGTCTTGGTTAGCTTCTCGTGCGGGAAACAACGTACACAGATTTGCATTTCCTAAGAGTGAAAAGGAGAAGTCGATGATTGGAAGGCACATTTCATCCTTGCGAGTCATTGCCATTTTGCTGGCAATGGCCTTTTTGCTGGCTGCCTGTCCTGCCGCTGCACCGGCCGGCGGTGCGGAGATGGCGGCGGATGAAGAGATGGCGGAAGAAGAGGCAATGGAGGAAGAGGGCAAGGTCCTGACCATACTCTACTGGCAGGCCGCCTCGCTGCCCGGACCGTACCTGTCGGGCGGCACAAAGGACCAGGACGCCGGCGCGATCACGCTGGAGCCCCTGGCCAACTACGACCCGAACGGCACCATCGTGCCCAGGCTGGCGGTGGAAATCCCCACCATCGAGAACGGCGGTGTTTCGGAAGACCTGATGACGATCACGTGGATGCTCAAGGAAGGCCTGCTCTGGTCGGACGGGAGCAACGTGACCTCCGAGGACGTGGTCTTCACGTGGCAGTACTGCAGCAACGAGGCGACCGGCTGCACGGCCAGCGAGGCTTTCCTGGGCATTGAGAGTGTCGAAGCAGTTGACGATCGAACGATTAAGATCACGTTCGATTCGCCGACACCGTATCCATACAACGCTTTTGTCGGCGCCAATACGCCGATCATCAGCAGTGTACAGTTTGCCGACTGTGTGGGAGCGGCTGCGCAGACCTGCAATGAGCAGAACACTGCGCCCCTGGGCACAGGCCCCTATCGCATCATCGACTTCAAGGTGAACGATGTCGCGGTATACGAAAGAAACCCGCACTACCACGGCGACCCGGCCTATTTCGACACTGTGATTTTCAAGGGCGGCGGCGATGCCGCGTCGGCGGCCCGGGCTGTGCTGGAGACCGGCGAAGCCGACTATGCCTGGAACCTGCAGGTTGAGCCGGACATTCTTCGTGACATGGAAGCTGCCGGGCTGGGCACTGTGATTTCCGCCTTTGCCGGCTATGTCGAGCGCGTCCTGGTCAATCAGACCAACCCGCACTCCGAATTGGGTGATGATCGTTCCGAATACATGGGCGGCGACAACCCACATCCCTTCCTGACGTTCGCGCCGATTCCGCAGGCGATGTCGATGGCGATCGATCGCACACTCATATCCGAACAGCTCTACGGATTTGCCGGTCAGCCAACTTGCAACGTGATCCCGGCCCCGCTCCATTACGTATCCGATTCAAACGACGGCTGCCTGACCCAGGACATTGACGGCGCCAATGCGTTGTTGGACGAAAATGGCGTCCTCGACTCGGACGGTGACGGCATCCGCGAATACAACGGCCTTCCGCTCAAGATCTCCTACCAGACCTCTACCAATTCGGTACGACAGAAAACACAGGCCCTTCTGCGCCAGTGGTGGCTCCAGATCGGGATCGAGACCGAACTGATCAACCACGACGCGAGCGTGTTCTTCGGAGGCGATCCCAACAGCCCCGACACGTATCAGAAGTTCTACACAGACCTGCAGATGTACACGACCGGTCCCACGATTGACCCGCAGCAGCATCTCTCGAACTGGATCTGCGACCAGATTCCGATGCGGGAAAACTCCTGGGGCGGCGGTAATATCTTCCGCGGCTGCAACTCGGAATACGACACGCTCTTCGAACAACTGACGCAGACCCCGGTCGGCCCGGAGCGTGAAGCGCTGGTGAAGCAGTTGAACGATATTAATGTTCAGAGCTTCTATCAGATTCCGCTGGTCTACCGCGGCGAAGTCTCGGCCCAGTTGAACACTCTCAAGGGTGTATGGATCAACGGTTGGGACAGCCAGATGTGGAACGTCGGCGACTGGCACCGCTAGTCTGAATTAGAGAGGGAGGAGACGAAAACTCTCCTCCCTCTTTCTCATTCTCCCCAGTTTACGCCGTGGGCCAATATCTCGTTCGGCGCCTTCTGACCATTATTCCCACCCTTATCGCGATTAGCTTCGTCATCTTTGCGGTGCTGGATCTCGCGCCCGGCGATCCGACCAGCGCCTTGCCGGAGACCATTCGTCCCGAAGTCCGTCAGCAGATTCGCAAGGCAATGGGGCTGGATGAGCCGTTTCCGGTCAAGTATGGGCTGTGGATGCGCCAGTTCTTTGTGAATGAGCCACTGTCTTTGGTCGAGAACGCGTTCGACATTCAGATCGGTGATGGAGAGAAGCGGTTACGAGTGACCTCCTGGGGCAGTCGCGGCGTTCCCGTAATGGATATGATCTTGGAACGTGTTCCACAGACGCTCTGGGTTGTGGGGCTGGCCTACGTGGTCGCGATTGTGATCGCGGTGCCGATCGGTGTCATTTCTGCAATTCGACAGTACTCGATCTTCGATCAGGTCGGGACCTTCATTTCGCTCATCGGATATTCGATCCCAACCTTCTTCACCGGCCTCTTGATGATTCTGCTATTCAGTGTGAAGCTCAAGTGGTTTCCCATGATCTATGACACGAATCTCCAGATTGTAGATTGGCACAGTTTTGTCGAACAGTTGAGGCAAAGTGCCATGCCGGTGGCGGTCCTCGGTTTTTTCCAGGCAGCGATTCTCGCTCGTTTCACGCGCTCGTCGATGCTCGACAACATTCCGATGGACTACGTACGAACGGCGACGGCCAAAGGTTTTCGTGAGAGATATGTCGTTATTCGCCACATCTTGCGCAACAGCCTGATCCCGGTTGTCACTCTCATTGCGTTGGGCATTCCCGCGATTTTCAGTGGCGCAATCATCACTGAACAGATTTTCCGCGTAAACGGCCTGGGGGCGCTCCTCATCGGCGCGATTCAGTTGAACGACATTCCCTTAGTACAGACGGTCACTTTTATCTTTGCCTGCCTGATTGTTGTCTTCAATCTTATTGCCGATGTCATCTACGGCATACTCGACCCGCGTATTCGGTACAGCTAGAGTGCAGTGGAAATTTGCCACTGGGTTTCCAGGCCAGGCATCCTTAACTGCTGGCCACAGGAGCGAAAATGGCCGTAGGTACGGAAACGGCATCCGCTGAGAACCTCGCTTCAGAACTCCCGCAACGCCAGCACCGTACTTTGTGGGGAGATGTTTGGCTGCGCTTTCGCCGCCACAATCTGGCAAACGTCGGCGTGGTCGTCCTTGTTTTGCTGGTGATTGGCGTCCTCGCCGGTCCCCTCATCTACACGGTAGATCCGGAATACAGCTTCATCGTCGATGACATTGATTCGATCAACCAACCCCCTTCGGTGAAGTACCCGCTGGGCACGGACGACTTGGGACGGGACACACTGGCGCGCAACCTATTCGGCGGGCGCATCTCGCTGGCGGTAGGTGTCGTCGCCATGTTCGTATCCATCACCTTTGGCGCGCTGGTCGGCGTGCTGTCCGGCTTCTTCCGGCGGCTGGACAATCCGCTCATGCGCTTCACAGACCTGATGCTGGCTTTACCGAGCCTTCCTTTGCTGCTGGTTATCATCATGCTGTTTCGTGATTCGCTCAAAGCATTGTTGGGGCCGGAACTTGGCATTTTCCTGCTTGTGGTGCTTGTTATCGGCATCTTGGGCTGGATGCCCACAGCCCGTGTCGTGCGCGGCTCAGTGCTGTCTATAAAGGAAAAGGAGTTCGTCGAGGCTGCGGTCAGCGTGGGGACGCGCGAGCCTGTGATCCTGTGGCAGCACATTCTGCCCAATGTTCTGAGCCCGATTATCGTGTCGGCAACGCTGGGCGTGGCTGCGGCGATTCTGACCGAGTCGGCGCTTTCCTTCCTGGGTCTGGGCTTTCCTTCCAACGTGCCTACTTGGGGACGGCTCCTCTTCGAAAACAAAGATTTCATCACCCAGAATCCTTGGCTCGTCATCTGGCCGGGCATGTTCATCTCCCTCACGATTCTCAGCATCAACTTCATCGGCGACGGCCTGCGCGACGCGCTCGATCCCCGACAACGCCGGTAGAACGCAAGATTGAAAATGAATTTGGGGCGGCATGCCCTGCCCTGGGCTGGCTATGCTCTTCAGATGTCAGAGCAGGCGGCTGACGACCTTGCCCATCACCAGGTCCTGTTCGACCGGCCCGAATGTACGGCTGTCGGATCCGGCCGCGGCGTTGTCGCTGGCAAGAATCAGCAAGGTTCTCGGGGTCCCGCTTTCGGTAGGTCTCTCGATTACGGCCGCCACCCGTTTAACGATTTGCAGCTCGTGCTGGCGGGGATGGCGGGCGACGACAATCTCATGCTCTTGCGGCATTTGCTGGCGATAGGCTTGGGGATCCAGCATCACCACGGCCCCGACCGTCAGAGTCGGTGCCATCGAATCCCCAGTCACTCGGAAGAGCCGGCGGCGGCGGATCAGCCACAACGCCATCTCCCGCCAGCCACTGCGAGGCACATCAGCTATCATCTTTTTTCCACAAAAAAAGACCGGCCCCTTGACAGGGTCCGGTCATTGATTTTCTTGCCACTCTGCAATCGGTTTGCGGGAGCAGGCCGGCGTCAGGATGCCAGGGATCAGGTAGCCACGTAGTAGGCTACGTCCCGCCCCTTACTGGCCCAGTAGACGTTGTGAATATCCTCGATGGCGGCCATCAGATCGTTGGCTGCATCGATATCAACGCCCTGCTTAACGGCGGAGCAAAGCTTGGCAGCTTTCCAGAACTTTTCATGCAGGTCCGGGTTTGCGTCCAGGTGCTCCGGCTTGAAGTAGTCGGTCCAGAGGATGAGCAACTCCTCCTTGGCCAGGTGTGCCTGCTGTTCCTTGATGGCGACGAAGCGGCCATAGGTGTTGTGATCGGCGGACTCCGCCGGACCGAGATCGATGATCTTTTGGGTCATCGACAGAGCCGCTTCGGCGGCAATGCGTGCGGAGGCTGGATCGTAAACGCCGCAGGGACCGTCGCAGTGGGCGCTTACGGTTACAACCGCGGTTCCGGCAATGAGCTTGGCAATGGCTTCCTGAAACATGTGGAATCCTTTCTGTGTTCGTGGAGATAGAATTGGTGCTTCACCTTGAGTTGGCCTGCAACTCTTGATCTGCTTGGTTGTCATGCTTGACCGCAGTGCGGAGGGCACGTTGCCGGCCGTGGATTATGTCGATATCAAGAACTACTCAAATCACGGTTCAGACAGTTCTCAATCTTCACAAGCACGGGAAGTATACCGAAACCAGAGGAATGAGTCAACAATTTGCTGAAAGTTGGCCGCTCATCGCCTTGTGAGATTGCGGCAGTTGCCGTTGGTGCCACGGGGCTCCATTCGGGGCTGTCGAGACAGAAGCTCATGACTGACGCTCGAAGATGTAGTGCCACTCTTCTTCGAGCAGTATACAGCCCACCAGGGCGTAACCGGCGGCCAGACAGCTCTCAGCGCCCTCACGTACAAAGAAACGCCAGTCAAAGAGCAGTGAACCTCCAGCCCGGCGCAATGCGTCGACATTGTCGGGCAGAGGAAGCGCGTAGGGGCGGCCATCGGGTTGAGGTGGAGGCCCGTGGGGGGCCCGCAGGAGGCCGCCGCCCTGGGAATGGGTACGGGCGCGTTGCAGCGAGTCTATGGGCCATTCCATGATCGGGGGTTCGGGACTGAGGGCAGCGCGGACACGGGGGCTGTCCAGATACCAGTCCACTTGAAATCGGTCGGTTGGCATACCCGCGTTTAGGCTGTCCGTCATCTCGCCATAGACGTTGCGGATGTAGGTGGTACTGGTGCCGCCAAGCCGGCTGACATTGAGGCGGCCGTTCACTCTCTGCAGCGGATCAAAGGTCCATGTCACCCAGTCGGTCCAGCCCTGGCGCAGTAACTCCTCCCGTTGCGAAAGCTTAAGGCGCAGCCCGATGCCGCGGCCGTGCCATGAAGGCAGGACACCCATGATATGGCTGCAGAACTTGAGCTTTCGCTTTCCGGCGGCGTCATAGCCAAAGGCTGGCCAGCCGAAGGAAAAGCCGACCATCCCATCTGTGTCCTCGGCGCCCCGGTCTGCAAATGCGCCTTGCAGCAGACCGCCACTCTTGGACTGCGTGACCAGCACATGGATCGACATCGTGTCGCCGTGCCCGCCGCCCCAGACACGGTCCTGGACCACCTGAACGCTGCGACAATCTTCAACTGATGTAAGGGTGCGGATCTCTATTGAATCGCTCATCTGTAGTTCATCCGGCCTGTTGTTGAAGCGAATAGCGCTATCCCGCCACCGCTCAGCGGCTTTTTCTGATCACTTCCTGTCAAAGCGAGCGACAATTGTCACCCCTGGCTGATGGGGCTGAAGGTCGACCGGTTGGACGGCCGTCAGTTGATATCCTTCTTCGGCCACGGCCGCGAGCGCCCTGGCCAGTTGCACCGGCTCGTCGGTGATGAGGGCACAGCGCCGGATACGCATACGGGTGAGGAGGGAAAATAGTTCCGGATCGATATGTCCGCCAGGCGGCGCGAGCAAGGCGGCATCAAATTGGTACTGGCCGCGACGTAGCTTTCTTATTGTGGGAAGCATCTTCCCGTGCCAGACGTCTGCATTGTCGAACTCTTCCAGATTTGCGCGCAAGGCGGCTGCGGGTAGCTCAGCCTCTTCGACAGCGACGATCGTGGCGATCTGTTCCGACAAGACTGCGGCGCGGGCGCCGATTCCTGCCCATAGGTCGAGAACGTGTTCAAAAGTCTTCAGTTCGAGCAGATCGGCTGACACGGCAGCCAGGACTTCATCGGCCAGCAAGTGCGTGTCCCGGGCGCCGCCGCTAAGGGGGGGATAGGCGGTGAGCTGATGCCCCGCCACTTGCAGGCTGTAACTCCAGTCACCTACAAGCAGCTCCAGAGAAGGTTCGTCAGCCTCGTGGAGGAAGAAGACGTTCACCGGCAGGTCCAACTCCAGGTTGGGTGGATTATCATCTTCGCTGTGAAGAATCAATACGCCCTTGGCCGACTCGCTAAGAGAATCCGCTGTACCCCCCACGGCGAGCGTCACGCGATGGACGGCGACGGAGTCGGGGCGAGGAGGAAGTTCTCCAGCTTCTGTTTGTTCGTCGCTGCCATGTTCATCGCGGAATCCTGCGAACAGTTCGGCCAGCTGCGGGTGGTGGAGTAAACAGGCGTCGACGACCATCGGCTTTTGGTCGCGGCCAGCAAGGGTGAGCTGGTGGGAGTGTGCCAGCTCGAACTGCATTCGCGTTCGGAAGCCGTAGTCGAGCACGGCCGGCGCATCATTGGTTGAATCTTCGGCGTGTGCTCCAATGGCGATGACGTCCGTCACCAGTTTCTCGACGATCTGCCGGCTTTCCCGGCGTGTTTTTCGTGGTCGTCCTTCGCGGATCAGGATGTTGACGACAATCTCTCTCTTCAGGGAAAGTTGGCGTTCGTAGTCGATGTGTTGCCACTGACATCCGGCACAACCGGCGCGCCGCCAGAACGGATTCAGGAGCTGACCTTCAGCGGAAGATACTGGATTCCGGGGGCCGAAGTGGGGACAGGGCGCCTCGACGCGATCGGGACTGGTTGTCACCACTTTGCGGAGGATACTGCGGCGCCGGCGTTTTTCTTCTGCGACGGTTTCGACTTCGACTGTTTCTCCTGGGATTGCGTCGGTGACGAAAACGGCCCGGCCATCCTCGTCTCGGCCTACGGCTTCACCGGTAGCAGCTACGTGTGTCAATTCAATTGTCTGGATCGAGTTCATCGCTGAATTCTACCTCTTGACTGAGAGTCCTGCCAAGCAAAGGAAGAAAAACGGAGAAAGTAGCTGTTCCTCCATTGCAGACTCTGTCTTTGCACGGTATATCATGATGGGGTACAGTGAAAGATACTTTCCTGTGAGAAGACCGGGCTGGCACCCCCTAGCCAGGCCCGAATTCTCAGTTGGTAGATCTTGTCAGGAATTCGTAGCCTTTTGCTTGTATGCGAATTTGACACAAAGTATACTGATTGGCATGTCCACGAATGTTGACGTGGACTTTTCTGTCGCCGGGACTCCTGAAGAGATTCGCAAGACAGCATTCGTGCATGCCGGCTTACTGAGGTAATGGTAACTGTTGGTTTGTGGAGACAATCGTAGGCAGATTTGTTGCTCGCATTGATGGAGACCACCGGCGAAAACGGACTCTAAACTTGATTCAATGCGGATGGCGGCGCGCAATTGTCTCAGAGTGAGTCCGATGTTTGAAGTCTAGGATCGAGCTTGAGCAGCACTGTTAGCTAAGAGGGCTCTGCTATAGAGCTTCCGGGAGAATTCAATGAAGTTGGGGGTACGGCTTGCATTTCTGTTGATTGCACTGCTTTTCCTGTTGCAGATCGTTTCGGTTTCGGCGCAGGAGAGTGGCTATACATACATTGTGCAGCCGGGCGACAGCTGGCCGCTGGTAGCGCAGCGGGTGGGCCTGACAGTGAGCCAGCTGCAGGAGGCAAACCCTGATTCCATCCGACCGAACGGATGGCTGATCGTAGGCGAAAGTCTTTTTGTCCCATGGAGTCCGGATGGTGATGAGGAGTATTACATCGTTCAGCGGGGAGAAGGCTGGATCTCAGTGGCCGAGAAGTTTGGCGTGCCCGTCAATATTTTGCAGGCGGCAAATCCTAAATCAGTACGTCCCAATGAATCGCTGCTCGTGGGGGAAAGGCTCCTGATCCCGGCGGGCCTGGTAACTCCGACGGGCGTGCCTACCCCGGTGCCGACAGCCGCGCCAGTCGATACGCGGGTAGCGTTGCAGGTCGAAGCGCCGGCAGAGGGACCATCTCCTATAGTAACGCCAACGCCAGTCCTGGATATCCTGTCCCTTCTTTCGTCGGACAGTGATCCGGAACCTTTTTTCATGCCCCGCATCAGCCTGCCCTTGCCCAGACGTGTGACTCTTCCCCCGTGTCCGGACGCACGGATTGGACTTGGCCAGACTCTGACGGACCTCTTCAGGATTCCGACCTATAACCGCCATGCACAACTAACTTCATTTCTGGGGGATTGCGGGTTCGAGTTTCGATTACTGGTAAACGCCGATCTCACTTCCGATGACGTGGATGACGCCGTTCTCGTGTTCACGAATGCAGAAGAAGGACGGAATAGCGCAGTTTCTGAACAGAAGGGCAGGATTGGGGCAGACCAGCAGGAACTGGTGATTCTGGATGGGGGAGAAGGACACTCTCTCAGCTATAAGATCACCGCGACCGGAACGATTGATTTGCTGGCAACCCAGGACATTAACGCCGACGGTCTGACCGACGTCGTGTGGACGGATACGGTATGCGGCCCGAGTTCCTGCTTCGTCACGGTGCATGTTCGCAGCTGGGATGGCATAGAATGGCGGGATTGGACAAAAGGTACAATTACAATGGCTGGCGCCAACGTATCATTGACCCCCAGCGACAAGCCGGGCAGGCCCAATGAGATTCGTCTGATAGGTGGGCAGTACGCCGGGGCCGGCGCCGGTCCGCAGCGGGCGCGGCTCGCGGTATGGGCGAGCACGGCCGGCGCACCTTACGCTTTGAGCAGTGAAAGGATGATGCCTAGCCTCTGCCTCTACCATACGGTTGTTGATGCCAACCACGCCATGACGCACGAGTTGTACCTCGAAAAGGCACAGTGGCTCTATACCGATGCTGCTGAGAACCAGAACTTGCAAGCATGCGGGGAACGGAGCAACGAGCTTGCCGAGTTGCGCAGCTTTGCCCTCTTCCGTCTTGCTCTGATTGCGGGCTACGAATCGAAGCCTGATCTGGCCGCGGAACGAGTGGAGAGACTTGCGTCCACTTACGAGAGGCAAGTATTTGCGGAAGTAGGCGTACGGTGGTTGGCCGCATACCGTCAGAGCGGTGATGCCAGGACTGCTTGCGAAGCAGTCTACAATTTCGCAGCGACTAACTCTGAGGTTGTAGACATACTGGCCGACTACGGTTACGTCAATCCTACATTCACAGCCGAGGAAGTTTGCCCATACCTTGAGATTAAGCAGGACGAAGAGCCTGAGACTCGCCTGACTGAAACCGAAAGACTGCCGGTCTGTCCTGAGAACGTGGCAGAGTATCTCTCAGTCCTTCCCGAAGTCACGAATGAACTTACAGGAGTACAGAGCACAGCCGGGGATGCAGACGGCCAAAGGCAGGACGGCGGGATCCTGAAACTGAGGATCTTCCTCGACGCCTGGCTGCAATCCTGTGACGCGGTGGGCAACGCGAGGGGGGGCCTGCTAGTCTACGATCTGAACCAGGATGGGCTGAAAGATGTCATTGCGATGCCTTCAGTTGTCAGCGATGACGGATACGGGCCGGGCGGGGCGGACGGGGTTGTCCTAATTCTGCACCAGCGGGATGATGGCAGCTTTGAGCCCGTCTACGCACCGGAAATAGAGGGACTACCCAGCATTCTGGCGATTGGTGACGCAAACGGAGATGGCCAGGCCGAGTTATTCTGGCAGCTGGAGCGTTGCACTACATTCTGTCTGTTGACGGTTGAAGCCATCACCTGGGACAGCTTAACGGCCGCCTACCAGTCCGTGATCGGACCGGGAGCAACCATTGCTGAGGGCGCGGTCCTGGTCGACATTGTCGAAGACGAGTCATCTGATCTTCCCCGTGTCCGTCGTCTCTGGTTCAGCGGTGGTGTCAGCGGCAGGGAGGAGAAGGGGCTGGTTATACCGCATACAGAGATCTGGTACAGCATGGATGGCTCACCGTTGCGTCGACACACGTGGTCCTATGACCGCGCGAACGACGCCAGCAACTGCCTGGGGCTGCGCCTGATCGAGGCGAATATTGCGCTGCAATCGGCGGGCCCGGAGGGAAACCGGGCGAGCTATACCACAGCGATCGAGTTGTATAAGGATGCCCTGGAGTCACCTGACTTGCGGCCATGTAGCGTTCAGGGGACGGATCCGAAGGAGGAGGAGGCGCTGTTACGAGGGCTCGCCAACTTCCGGCTTGTGCAGGTTATGACGCTTAACAACCAGCGGTCAGAGGCTGAGTCATTGCTGGAAACACTGGAAGAAGAACAACCGGAGAGCCGATACACGGAGGCGGCGGCCGCCTGGCTGGCCGCCTATACATCGGTCCCCAACCCCGTGGCGGCCTGCGCTGCAGTGATGTCGATATTCCTGGACAGCCCGAAACTCTGGCAGATCACCGAAGAGTTTGGGCGAGATCACCCGTCGCTGAACATGCGCCAGGTCTGCTATGCACCGAATAGCGGCGAGGACTTTGAGTTCCGTCTCACTCCGAACTGGTAATGACCGGCGAGCCGGCGGCCATGGCTTCCAGCAGCATCATGCCGAAGCCCTCATACAGGCTGGGGAAGAGAAAGGCGGCTGCGCCGGCATAGAGTGGCTCCTTATCTTTCTCGTCCACCCAACCGATGAAGCGCACATGATCGGTTAGGTCAAGCTGGTTGACAAGCCGCAGCGGATCCGGGAAGAAAGGTGTGTCCGCAGGCGGCAGCTTGCCCGCCACGACCAGCTTGACGGCCGGATCCCCGCCCTGATCGAGGTAGTGGCGATAGGCACGCACGATCCCCAAGACGTTCTTGCGCATGTCAAAGCCCCCGAGATAGAGAAAGTAGCGTTCTGGCAAGGCATACTTGCGCGCTACCTGGGGGATGCGGTTGCGCGTTGAGTCGTCTCCTTTTTGCTCCCCGTCATCGTCTTCCCTGTTCGGTCCATGGTAAACCGTAGTCACCCGCTCATCAGGTACGCCGAGATAGCGAACGATGTCCCGTTTGCTGGCGTCGCTGACGGTAACAACGGCGGCGCAGCGCCGGGCCGAGGTGGAGACTAACCTGGTATAGAGCCGGCCCGCCCATCCCCCGCGATAGGGTGGTAGAAGAAGGGGGATTAGATCGTGAACGGTGACAACTGTTGGCACGGGTTGCCACAGGGGTGCGGCCCAGTAGGGAACGAGTAAGAGATCAGCGCCCAGACTGTGGGCGCGGCAGGGCACGGTCACCTGTTCCCAATATAGCTTTGCCAGTTGGCGGGGGAACGGCGGAGGCGGGGAATGGACAACGGTCAGCTGAGAGTCGTACGCATCCAGTGCATTGAGATGTTCTCTGTCGACGGGGTTACGGGGTAGAAGCAGCGTATATCTGGCATGTATCTGGTTGTTGCCCCACTGGACCGGTTCATGTGGCTGATCAAGGTCCGAATCGTCTGCGCCGTCCGTTATACTATGCGAGTCATTCAGGGCCGCCAGGTGGGGCAAAAGCCGGTGAAGATATTGTCCGCTGCCGGTATCGGGCTGTTCCCAAAACCAGCCACTGACGACCACGTGCATCGCTACCCCAACAGAAGGTGAATGGAAGGCAGGAAATCGTACGGTAAAATTGCCGCTATACCGTAGCCGCTGCCGTTCTGGCCCACTCCACGGTGCGGCGCAGACCCTCCCGGAGGTCGACTTCGGCTTCCCATCCTAACTCCTTTCCGGCCTTGGAACAGTCCAACCATGTAGCACGAACTTCGCCGGCGGGGCGGGGCAGATGGCCAGGTTCTCGGCCGTACCCGGTCAGGTCCGCGAGCAGCCGGTAAAGGGTGTTGATGTCTGTAGGGAGTCCTGTGCCCACGTTGTAGATGCCGGTCAGATCACTGGTAAGAGCGAGAATGTTGGCTCTGGCAACATCGTCTACGTAGACAAAGTCGCGCTGCTGGCCGCCATCTCCGGTAATGTAGGTGGCTCGATCGGCCAGCATGGCCCCGGAGAATATGGCAACGACGCCGGCCTCGCCCTTGACGTCCTGGCGGGGACCGTAGACGTTGGCGTAGCGCAGGATGACGTAGGGTAGGCCATAGTTCTGATTGTATAGCTCGATATAGTGCTCGCAACTCAGCTTGTTGGCGCCATAGTTGTCTTTGGGCTGCGGGCGACTTTCCTCTGTAAATGGGAGAGACAGAGAACCGGAAGCCCGTCTGCCAGTTCTGTCGCTTTCAGCCGTGGGCACTTTCGGCGGCTGACCTTCTCCATAGACCGCGCCGCCGGTACTGGCAAAGATGAATTTAGAGCAATTGTATTCTTTCGCCAGTTCCAGCAGATGCAGGGTGCCGATAATGTTGACCTCGGCATAGGTGATGGGGTCTTCCATGCTTTCGCGCACGTTTGCCAGGGCCGCCTGATGCACAACGGCCTGAGGACGTTCGGCAGCAAAGAGTTCGGCAAGCCCGGTTCGGTCGCGAATGTCCACCTCGTAGAGGGGAACATCGGCTGGGAGGTTGGCACGTCTGCCGGTTCGAAGAATGTCGGCGGCAACTACCTCATAGCCGGCCTTGCGAAGCCAACGCACGATGTGGCTGCCGATAAAGCCTGCGCCGCCTGTAACCAGAGTTTTCACGAAGCGCTCCAGTACGGAAAGTTCCGATTCAGAGATTTCAGTATAAGGAGTTCCCGCGGATTGCAAAAATCAGGCTTGTTGCACGGAACTGACTGCGACCGACCGTGAGTCATCGTGAAATTGCCTTTGATCCAGAGCGATGCGTTCCCTTGCACGGCCGCACAAGGCCTGGAATCTTTGCAGAGTCATTCCCGGCATTTGCGTTTCCAACAGGCAACCGTATACTTCTTAACTTTGGTGGCAGACGGTGTGTCGTTTCGCTGACCTGAGGTCATAATTCGATATCCAGTGCGGGAGGAGAAGGGTAGGGAATGCTCATTCACAACGCGACCGTTATCACCTATGACAGTTCCAACCGCGTCCTGACAGATGGCGGTGTCTTTGTACGCGGTGACGAGATCTGTGACGTCGACGAGAGCGGGACTTTGCTGCACCGCTATCCTGAGGCAGAGAGGTGGGATGCGCAGGGCAAGCTGCTGATGCCGGGCATGATCTGCGCTCACACGCACTTCTATGGGGCATTTGCCAGGGGAATGTATATTCCGGGGGAGCCGGCCAAGGACTTTCCGGAGATTTTGCAGAAGCTGTGGTGGCCGCTGGACCGGTCGCTGGACCTGGATGGCGTGCAGAGTTCGGCGGAGGTCTGCCTGGTGGATGCCATCCGCAACGGCACGACGACTCTGGTCGACCACCACGCCAGCCAGAATGCGATCGACGGGAGCCTGGACGCAATCGCTGCGACCGTCGACGCAGGCGGGCTGCGGTCGGTGCTCTGTTACGAGGTGACGGACCGGGACGGTCCCGAGGCGGCGCGGGCCGGGATTCGCGAGAACATACGCTTTGTGGAGGCGGTGCGCGGTTCGCCGCTGGCGGAGCGTGTGGCCGCCACTTTTGGCTTACACGCCAGCATGACACTCTCGGCCGAGACGCTGGAGGCCTGCCGCGCGGAGAGCAGCCGCTTTCATGTTCACGTTGCCGAACACCAGGCGGACGTCTGGGACAGCCTGAGCCGGAGCGGCAAACGCACGGTGGAGAGATTGCACGGGTTCGACATCACAGGGGCCGAAAGCATCTTTGCCCATTGCGTTCATATCGATAGTTGGGAGATGGCTTTGTTGAAGGAGACTGGGACGTTTGTGTCGCACCAACCCCGCTCGAATATGAATAACGCAGTGGGCGCGGCCGATGTGCCGGCGATGCTGCGGGGAGAGATTTCGCTCGTACTCGGCAACGACGGTTTCAGCAATGACATGTTCGCCGAGATGAAGGTGACCGATCAACTGCACAAAGTAACCAGCGGCGACCCTCGAACGCTGGGCGCGGATAAGGTGTTTGAAATGGCGGTTTACAATAACCGCAGGCTGGCCGACGTCTTTTTCGACAAGCCGGTTGGGATTCTAACCCCCGGCGCTTTTGCAGACCTCATTCTTCTCGACTACTACCCTACAACGCCTCTGAACAGCGACAACCTGCCGTGGCATATCCTGTTCGGCATCAGCGGCGGACACGTACACAGCTCAATCTGTCATGGCCGGGTGCTGATGCGCGATCGGGAACTGCTGACGCTGGATGAGGCGGAGATCAGCGCGCGCAGCCGGGAGCGTGCGCAGGAGACGTGGGAGAGATTCTGGAAGTCGTGACGGCCGGCGCTACTGTTTTGAGTAAGAGGAGATCGCAATGACCAAACCAACGCTCGCCGTAATCGGTGGTACGGGCGAGGAGGGTTCTGGCCTGGCATTACGCTGGGCGGCGGATGGATATTCGGTTCTGATCGGAAGTCGCAGCCGTGAGCGAGCCGTAGCCGCGGCGGCAGAGCTGAAGTCGATGTTGCCGCCTGAACTTCCGGCGCGAATCAGCGGCGATTCCAACGCAGGGGCGGCGGCGGCAGCGGACGTGATCGTCCTCAGCGTCCCATACAGTTCCCAGACAGGAATCCTGGAACAAATCCGGGCAGGTTGCCAGGGAAAAACGGTGGTGAGCGTGGTGGTCCCCTTGAAGCCGCCGCGAGTAAGCCGTGTATGGCGTCCTCAGGGAGGGTCAGCAGCGGAAGAGGCGCAGGGGTTCCTGGGAGGGGAGGCGCGCGTTGTGGCTGCATTTCAGAATATCAGCGCTACCCATTTGAAGGAGCTGGACCACACCGTCGACTGCGATATCCTCGTGACGGGTGACGACAGTACGGCCAAGGAGACGGCGATAGAACTGGCGCGGGCAGCTGGCATGCGTGGAATCGACGCCGGCCCGCTGTCAAACAGCAGCGTCAGCGAAGGTTTGACAGCGGTGCTCATTGGAATCAATATCCGCAATAAGGTTAAGGGCAGCGGCATCCGGATCACGGGCGTTTAACAACTGGGCCGTCGAAAGGCCCTCCTACCAGAAGTAATCCACCAACACCGATCATGAGCATCGGAGATGTCATCGCCGAACTGGGCCGGGACAGAGACTTTATGGCCAACGTCACTGCCTGGGAGACGCTGCCGGCCCGCGCCGGCCAACTGGTAGAACTGCCGGAAGAGCTGCATCCAGTACTGAGGGCGGCGCTGCGGCGCCGGGGGATTGAGCGGCTCTACAGCCATCAGGCCGAAGCCGTAACCGCTGCCCTGGCTGGCGATCCCTCGGTCACAGTCGTGACCCCCACAGCAAGCGGAAAGACGCTCTGCTATGTTCTACCGGTGCTGCACGCGCTGCTCAGAGATCCCGATGCGACGGCTCTGTTCCTCTTCCCAACGAAGGCGCTGGCCCACGATCAACTGGCGGAGATTGGAGATTGGATCGGCGAGGTAGCCGCATTCGACGGCGCAGGCGCGGACGGACAGGCCCGTGCGGGCTTCGTCGCGGCTTACGACGGCGACACGCCGGTCGCGGAGCGCCGGCCAATCCGGCAGAATGCCCGAGCCGTTCTCTCCAATCCGGACATGCTGCATGCTGGGGTCCTGCCCTATCACGGCGAATGGGCGCGTTTTTTCGCCGGACTGCGCTATGTCATCATCGACGAAATGCACAGCTATCGCGGTGTATTTGGCAGCCACGTGGCCAATGTCCTGCGCAGACTGCGGCGGGTCGCAGGCCACTACGGCAGCCATCCCCAATTTCTGCTGACCAGCGCAACGATCGCCAATCCACAGCAGCTGGCTGAAAGCCTCAGCGAACATCCAGTCAAAGTCGTTGACAATAACGGCGCGCCGCAGGGAAGGAAGCACATTGTGTTGTACGCGCCCCCCCTGTATGACCCGATCCAGGGTCTGCGCCGCAGCAGCGTACTGGAAAGCCAGGAACTGGCAGTCCGGTTCTTGAAGGGCGGGCTACAGACGATCGTCTTCGGCCGCGCCCGCCTGACGGTGGAACTGCTGCTCAGCTACATTCGCGAGGGATTGCAGGACGACGAAGTGGGGGACGGCCCCGTTCAAATGTCGCCCGGGGCTGTAAGAGGCTATCGAGGGGGTTACCTACCGCAGGAACGCAGACAAATTGAAGCCGGATTGCGATCGGGAAGCGTACGCGGGGTGGTTGCGACCAACGCGCTCGAACTGGGCATTGATATCGGCCAGTTGGAAGCGGCGGTGATCTGCGGCTATCCGGGGACGATTGCGGCGGCGTGGCAACAGTGGGGCCGGGTCGGCCGCACGACCGGAGAGTCGGTGGCAGTTCTGGTGGCGACTGCCGGGGCGCTAGACCAGTATGTGGTCAATAATCCGCATTATCTCCTGCAGCGGTCACCGGAGAGGGCTTTTGCGAATGCGGACAACCTGGTTCTCCTTGTGGACCAGATGCGCTGCGCGGCATTTGAACTGCCTTTTGCAGAGGGGGACCATTTTGGGCGGTCTCCCTTCACGGAAGAGGTGCTGGATCTGCTGGCTGAAGAGAAGAGCATTCAGCAGTTTGGGAGCAGCTTCTTGTGGCAGGGAGGCGGATACCCCTCGCGGCAGTTCGGCCTGCGAAGCGTTGGCGGCGAACCTGTCGTGGTCCAGGCGGGGAGCTCGGACAGGGCGACTTCTCCGGGGAATGGAGGAAGGGAGGAAAGGGGGGCCCGCCGGCGTAGGCCTGGCGCAGGTGTGACACCCAATCAGGGAGAAGAGCGGTTTACGGTTGTAGGAGAGGTCGACGCGGCCAACGCGACGTTACAGGTGCATGAAGGGGCGGTCTACATTCACGAGGGGCGCAGCTTTCTGGTCGAGAAGCTGGACTTGGAGGAGAGGCAAGCCTGGGTTTGGCCGGCGGAGGTCGAATATTACACAGAGGCCAGCGGCGAAACTGAGATAGAAGTGATATCGGTGCAAGGAAGCCGCGTGAGCGGCGGTGCGAAGCTGGGTTACGGGGAGATTTTCGTGACCTCGCAGGTGACGCAGTACCGCCGGGTGCGGCGGTTTACGCATGAAAATCTTGGGATTCTGCCGCTCGACTACCCGCCGACGACGCTGGATACGGCCGGCTACTGGCTGGAGGTGACATCTGAAGCGCAGGAGGCGCTGATGGAGGCGGGGGACTGGCGGGATTCACCCAACGATTACGGTCCTGACTGGCAGGAGCAACGCGCCAAGACGCGTGAAAGAGACGGCTTCCGCTGTGCCGAGTGCGGCGCGGCGGAGACCCGCAACCGCCAGCATGACGTGCATCACCGGGTCCCGTTCCGAGTCTATAACTATATTCCGGGGCTGAACCGAAACGACCTGTTGGCAAACAGTCTCAATAACCTGGTGTTGCTCTGCAGGCGCTGCCACCACCGAATGGAGGCGGGCGTGCGGGCACGGACGGGGATGGACGGGGTGGCGTATGCGCTGGGCAATCTGGCGCCACTGCATCTGATGTGTGACCGGCGCGATATTGACGTAGCCATCATTCGGGAGCGGTTCGAGAGCAGGCTGCTACAGGACAGGATAGGGGCTGTACCGCCACCGTCTGAGGAGGAGTTACCGGCTCCTCGAATCTACATTTACGAGCGCATTCCTGCCGGGATCGGATTCAGCGCCCAGCTGTATGAGCGGCACGACGAGTTGATGGCGGGGGCGGCGGATTTGATCCGCAGCTGCGGGTGCCGCTACGGATGCCCTGCGTGTGTGGGGCCGGTGCTGCTAGTGGACAGTGCGCAGCTGGCCGGCGGGCAGGACTCCAAGCAGGCAAATGCCGCTGCCATGCCCAGTGATTCCGGCGAAGAGGTCGAGTTTTGGGATGACGCGCAGGACCAGAGCAGGGCGCAGGTGGAACCGCGGCCGCTGTTGGAAACAAAACAGTTGGCGCTGGCGCTGCTGGCTGCGCTGGCTGGCGATTGAGCTTGGAAGACCAGCTCAGCTAAAGAGAGTTTCGTCTTTGCGCAGGGGTGAAAAGGAGCGGCGGTGGGACGGGCAGGGGCCCAGCTGTTCGATAGCGGCGAGATGGGTGCGGACGGCGTAGCCTTTGTGGCTGTGGAAGCCGTAGGCGGGGTATCGTTCATGCAGCTGGCAGAGCAGACGGTCGCGATGGACCTTGGCCAGGATGGAGGCGGCGGCGATGGAGACAATGCGCAGGTCGCCTTTGGTGAAGCTCAACTGGGGAAGGTTCAGCGACTTTAGTTGGACCCAGTCGAGGAGGAGGTGGTCGGGGCGAAGCAAGAGGGCCTGAACGGCGCGGCGCATGGCGAGGCGGGTGGCAGGGGCGATACCGCGGGCGTCGATTTCGGCGGCGGAGGCTTGGCCCAGCGACCAGGCGGCAGCTTGCCCCTGGATGCGTACGGAAAGCTCTTCTCGTCTCAGGGGCGAGAGCAGCTTGCTATCCTGGACTGCGGCCCAGAGCCCGGCGTGCCTGGTGTTTTCGGGCAGAATTACGGCACCGGCCACGACGGGACCGGCGAGCGCGCCGCGTCCAGCCTCATCCAGGCCGGCAACGCGGGTGAAGCCAGCGCGCCACAGTTTTCGCTCTTCTGCGAGGGAAGGGTAGAGCTTCTCTAGTTCCCGATTTTCTTCGCTCAACTCCGTTACGATACCACGTGATTCGCGGTTCATGAAGCTGCGTCGGCTTGGTAAGGGACGTCCGACATTCTGCACATGCGTTGGGAAACTACCGTCGGCTGCGCCTGCATTTTGCAGAAAGCGACCCGGAATTCACATAGGCGAAGTGCGATTACTGCCGACCGCGCTTTTGCCGTGGGACGTCCCGAAAATTACACAGGAGACGTGTAATTCGAATTTTCCGTAGAATTCCCCCCTCAGAAACGGCCCATGATTTATACACGCTGACGTGTAATTTTCCCGGAAATTTACACAGGCGGTGTGTAACTCCCCTTTGGCTGAAGCTTTCTTCGCAGAAAAGTCTCTCTACTTCCAAAGAACCTCCACGTCCTTGCGCGGTTTGAAGCCGAGGATGCGTTTTGTCTTTTCGTTGCTGAATTTTCCGTGGGGCATGTCGGCGAAAACGTAGAAGACTTCATTGCGTGAGGGCAGCGCGTCAAGATCGATGTCCAGCCCGAGGGTGAAGACTTCAGCCGAGTTTTCCCAGGAGATGACGTAGGGCGCGTAGCGTTCGCCGGGTTGGATGGCCGCAGGGTCTTTGAAGTTGTAGAAGAGGTAGTGCTGCACGCTTATGTCGTGATGCTGGGTGAAGACTCGGCAGATCTCCAAGCCCATGGCCTTGGTGAGGGCGTAGAGGTTGGTCCCCGGTTGGGGCGGGATGTCGGGGACGATATCAAAGTCATGGATTTCTGTGATATGGCGTCCGGCGACGGTGTAGTGCGGGCCGGTGCTGATGACGCGGCGAATGCCGTGGGTAACGGCGGCCTGCATCATGTTGTAGCAGCCGCGGGTGCTGACGTCCCAGGCAGTTTGGCGGTCGCGGCGGAGGACGGAAAGGTTGACGATGGCGTCCATGCCTGTGGCGGCGGCGACGACGCCGTCCAGGTCGGAGACGTCGAGCAGGAGGAATTCGCCTGGGAGATCTTCTTGCGGCGGGTTGATGTCGGTGATGCGCAGGTTGTGGTTGGGCGCCAGCTCGCGGGCCACGTAGGGGCCAAGCATGCCTGCGCCGCCGAGAATGAGTACGTTCATTATGCTCTTTCCCCTATGTGTGTAATCGACCAGGCTTCAGCGCCGCCTTCTTCGCGTGACCTGTTTTTGGCGGCTAGGGAGGCGGGTTCAGCGAGGGCCTCGTTGACGGCGACGGCGACGGTCTCGTTGGACGCTTCTCCCAGGCGTAGGACGTTGACGCCCAAGCTGCCTTCGCGGGCGAATTCACGGCTGACCTGCTCGGCCAAGTGCTTTGTGAGGGTTGGTGGCTGGGTAGTGGGCAGAGGCCGCCAGGTTTCGGTGACGCGATAGCCTGATGGGTAGGCAGCCATGAGTTCGAGTGTGCTGAGGAGGATGACCTGCCGGACGCCTTCCTCGGCGGCGGCCATGAGCAGGTTGTAGGTACAGCGGGTGGCGGCGTCGAGCTGGGAGCTGACGTCCTCCTCGGGCAGGGGCTCTGCTGCGTGGATGATGGCGTCTATGCCGCGGGTGAGGAGGTTTGTAGAGCTGTCGTGTCCCAGTTTGGAAAGGGCAAATTCGTGCTCGGTATCGACATGGGTCCGTTCGGTGAGCCTGACTTCGTGATTTTGGGCCAAGTGGTCGGCCAGGGCTATGCTGCGATCGTGGCTGGCCGATGTGATTAGTATTCGCATTTTTTCTCCTTTGTTTATCAGGCTGATGCGCCGGAATAGAAGCGGATGCCCACGCGCCAGAACCAGCGGGAGACGATAAGCATGGCGACGGCCAAGGCAACTGTGCCGACGAGGTTGGCGCCCGTGATGCGGCCGCTGACGGCGGAGGCGGGTACTGTGGTGGCGAAGGCAACCGGGACCAGGAACGTCAGCACGGCGCGCAGCCAGGCGGGATAGATGCTGACGGGCCAGCGGCCGGCTTGCCACATGCTCATAAAGATTACCTGGATGTTCTCGACCTTAACGAACCAGAAGGCGCAGGTGCTGAGCATAAGCCAGAAGCTGTAGATAATCAAGCCGCCGCTCAACAGAGTGACGGCGAAGACGGCGGTATCGATGAGCCCCATCTGGGCACCGAGCCGAATGAGCGCGATGGCGAGCACAGGCAGGGCGATGAGCACGTCGACGAGGCGCCAGATTTCGACGCTTTGGATGCTGACCAGCACCTGTGAGTCGGCCGGTTTGGTGAGGGTGAAGTCGAGGGTACCCTGTCGCACGTCGTCCATGAATTTGGTCATCGAGGGGCGGATGATGGTGCGGATGAGGCCGCCGATGAGGAAGTAGACGCCGACCAGCGCCAGAAGCTCCTCCGGACGCCAGCCGCCCAGCGTGTCGGTATGGCTGAAAACGACGGCAAGCCCGCCAAGGGCCACGCACAGGTCCAGGGCGGACTGCACCAGACTGATCCAGAAATTGGCGCGGTATTCCAATTCTCCGAGGATTCCGATACGCAGGTAGGTGGCAAAGAGACGAATGTAGAACATGGTTTCAGATGCGTGTCAGTTTCCGAAGGCGGCGTAGCGCTTGATTCCGGCCCGGTAGATGAGCTGCATGAACAGATAGCCGACGAGTAGCCAGAAGAGCTGTGCACCGATGCCGATGAGCAGCTCGCGCGGCGTGACCTTCCCGAGCAGGAGCTCAACGGGGAAGGCGAGGATCCAGCGGAAGGGCAGGAGGTCGGCGGCGCGCTGAACGATCTCCGGGAAAAGGGTGAGCGGTGCCAGCTTTCCGGAGAAAAAGAGCAAAATGACCATATAGGCCTGGTTCATTGCGTCGATGCGCAAAGTCCAGAAGGCGACCATGGCGAGGGACCACTCCCAGCAGAAGCGCATGAGGAAGGCCAGAATCAGCACAGGAACGAAGGCGGCCAGTGACCAGTATGTAGGCTGCCAGGAGGCGTCGAAGAACCAGGCAAGCAGGAGGACGGTGGGCCCCATCACGATCAATGTCAGGAATTTGTAGCCGATGTTGTCGGCGATGTCGCTGTGGATGGGGTGGATTGGTTTGAGGAGCATTACCGAGAACTGGCCCATGCGGATGCGATAGACGTACTCCCACATGATCCAGGTGAAGGTCCCGTGACTGACCATCATCATGGCGATGAAGTAGACGACAAAGTCGTTCGTGCTGTAGTCACCAACGGCGCCGCCCTGCTGCTGGGAGACTGTGCGCCATACGACCAGATACATGAGCGGCTCGATGATGCCGCCCAGGAGCCAGATCAGCATCGCTATCCGATACTGGATCATCATCATGATTGAGGTGCGGAAGTAACCTCTATAGATGGGGTAGTAGGCGAACATTTTTGAACGGTAGTCTCCCGTCCCCAATGGCGTTCAGACTGGCAAGGTCAGCTTAAGGCGGGAGGCGGCTGCGAAGCGAGTCCTGATCGCTGAAGGCCCACGCTTTTCCCTGGGCCGGTGCTACTTGCCGCTTGCGTGCTGCGAGTCCGGTGCAACGGACGGGTCTGGTGACTGACTGAATACTTGCGCGATAACGTCTTCGATGGGCGGATCCTGCACGGTCAGGTCGGCGACGTCGAGCTCAGACAGCAGGCGGCCGGTGACGGAGGCGGTATCGTCTTTGGGGATGCGCAGCGTGATGCGGCCTTCGCTGTGGGCCATCAGCTCGCCGTACTGCGCCAGCGGGCGATTGTTGATGCCGTTTTGCAGTTTGACTTCGACGGTTTTGAAGGGCGCGAAGCGGTCGGCCAGGCCTGTCAGCTCGCCATCGTAGAGCAGTTTGCCATGGTGAATGACGATGACGCGCTTGCAGAGGGCTTCGACGTCGGCCATGTAGTGGCTGGTCAGCAAGACGGTGGCGCCGGTATGTTGATTGTATTCGGTGATAAAGCGGCGGATACGGCGCTGCATGGTCACGTCGAGGCCGATGGTCGGCTCGTCGAGGAAGAGCACGGATGGCCGGTGGAGGAGCGCGGCGGCGATTTCGCACTTCATGCGCTCGCCTAGAGAGAGGTTGCGGGTCGGCTTTTGCAGCAGCGTCTCCAACTCCAGAAGCTCCGTCAGTTCTTCGACGGTAGGGCGGTACTGTGCTTCGGGGATACGGTAGACGGCGCGGTGGAGTTCGAAGGTGTCGATGACGGGGATGTCCCACAGGAGTTGGTTGCGCTGGCCCATCACTAGCGTCATACGGCGCAAGTAGTCGCGGTTGCGCTCCCAGGGGCGGTAGCCAAGTACGGATGCGCTGCCACCGGTGGGATGGAGCAGACCTGACAGCATTTTCAGGGTAGTGGTTTTGCCGGCGCCATTGGGGCCGAGGAAGCCAACGATCTCGCCTTCGCTGACGGAGAAGGAGATTGTGTCCACGGCATGGACGTCGCGCGTCTTGCGCTTGACGAGACTGCGCATGGCGGCGACCAACCCCGCTTCGCGCTCGTTGACAGTATAGACCTTGCTCAACTGGTCGATCTGGATAACAGAGTCTTGTTCCACTGTGGGTCAGTTCTCGTTGGGGTCGGGGCCGGCGGTCACCAGCGTATAGGCGTCGGTGCGCAGGTATTGGGCGGCGACGCGCTGGACATCCTCTGCGGTGATGGCTTTGATTCGGTCCTGATAGGTCTGGAGGTAGTCCAGGCCGAGGCCGAACCATTCGATATTGAGCAGGATGGAGGCAACGCCGTCGTTTGTTTCCAGGCGGAGGGGAAGTGTACCGGTCATGTTGGCGATGCTGTCGGAGAGCTCTTCGTCGCTGACTGGTTCCTGCCCTAGCCGCTCGAATTCGTGGAGGATACTGTCGATGGCCTGGTCGACGTTCTGGGGGTTGACGCCGGCGAAGGCGACCCAGGGCCCAATACCGATGTCAGCGTCGAGCGCGCTGTAGCTGTAGTAGGCGAGACCCTGGCGCTCGCGCACATTTTCTCCCAGGCGTCCCATCATGCCGAACTGGCCGAGGATATTGTTGGCGACCTGGACAGCATGGTAGTCGGGATGTTTGCGGGGGATGGCGAGGCAGCCGACTACGACATCTGACTGGACCTTGCCGGGCATCGGGAAGGTCTTGCGCTGGATGCCGTTGACACCGGTCACGGGGGGGATGGTGTGGGCGGGGGGAGGCGGTTCGACGGCGGCGGGCCAGTCGCCGAATTGGGATTCCAGCAGCGCCACCACTTCCTCCGGCTCGACATCGCCGCTGACGACGACAATGGCCTGATTGGGACGATAGTGATCCTGGTGGAAGCGGGCCACATGGTCGCGGTTGATTTCCTGGACGGTCTCGATGTAGCCGGACGTGGGCGGGCCGTAGGGATGGTCTCCGTAGATCATTTCGCTGAAGCGGCGGTAGGAGACGCTGCGCGTGCTCTGTTCGCGCTCCTGCAGGCGGACGAGCCGCTGGTTGCGCACGCGCTCAATGTGTTCGGTGGGGAAGGTGGGCCGCTGCAGAATATCGGCCAGGATCTCCACCATGAGCGGGAAATCTTCGACGAGGCTCTCGCTGCCAAAGTTGGTGACGTGGGTGCCGCCGCCAGCGCTGACGCTGGCGCCGACGGATTCCACGGCCTCGTTGAAGCGATCGAAGTCGTAGCTGGCGCTGCCGCGGCTTACGAGAGAAGCGGTGAAGGAGGCGAGGCCGGTCAGATTAGCCGGCTCATCGACGCTGCCGGCGCGCAGGGCTCCTTCCAGCATGACGACCGGGGCGGATGGGTTGGGTCGGACCAAAATGGTGATGCCGTTTGGGGTCTGGACGCGGTGGACGGTTTCAGGGCCGATCATCGTCTGTCCAGCCTCAGCGGCGCGGGCCGATGGGGCGTGAATGCGGGGGGATATGGAGCAGTGACTGTTCATCGGGTGTAGTGTTCCTCTAGCGGGATTGGGTCAGTTCTGCTACAAGAATGTCGATTTCGGTATTGGGGTCGGCGCCGGTCTTCATGGCAAAGTCGGAGGAGAGGAGCCGGTCGAGGATTCCTTCCAGCTGGGGCAGGGCATAGTTGCGGCTCTGGGCCATCGCCTTTTTGACGGGAAAGGGGTTCTCGCCGACGCGTCCGGCGACGTCAAATTCGTTGCCTGAGGCGCGGGCGGTCTCATCCTTAACTTTGATCATGATGCGGTACTGGCGGGTAATCATAGTCAGAAGGTAGAACGGGCTGGCGTCGTTGCGGCGCAATGCGTAGAGGGCGCGCATCGCCTTACGGCCGTCGCGCTGGCCGATTGCGTCGGTGAGGTCCCAGATGAGGGCTTCACTGGTGTCGCTGACGAGGCGCTGCACGTCGTCCGGTGTGACTGCGCGGCCGGCGGCGTAGGAGCGCAGTTTGTCGAGCTCGAGGGTCAGGAGGCGGAGGTCGGCGCCAACATAGCTTGCAAGCATTTGCACAGCCTGACCTTCGATGTCGATCCCGTCGCGGCGGGCTGTGTTGGCGATCCAGGCGGGCAAGGCGCGGGGGTTGGGCGTGTTCAACTCCTCGATCGCCAGGAGCCCGTCCTTACCGAGCCGTTCAAGTCCGGCGAGGCCGTCCAGACCTCTCCAGATCGCGCGCCGTTTGTCCAGTTTGTCGTCGATAAAGACGAGATCATTGGCTGAGCCCGGGGCGGCGAGCGCTCCTAGAATCTGCCGGACTTCGGCCTGTCCGGTGGGATTGGGCGACTTCGCCGTGCCCAGGCGGGACTCGAGATGGGCGAGATAGCCGCGCACGATGATCAGGCGCCGGTCGGCGAGGAAGGGCAAGGCGCCTGCATGGTAGAGAATATCGCTAGCGTTGGAGCGGGCGCCGTCCACTTCGGCGATATTCAGCGAGGCCATTTCCGGATCGCCGAGGGCCTGCTTCAACTGGCCAAGGCGCTGCCCCAATAGGAACTCATCCGGCGCAAGGAACAGATAGTTTGTCAATGCGTTACCAGTCTCGGGGGTAGTGGCCCCCGTTCATTGCGGTTCTGCGAAGGTGACACGATAGGCCTGGCCGCGCTTTACGGGTACGACTTGGGCCAACGCGCGATTGCCGATATTGTGTAAGGTTGTCAGACGCTGCAATCGCATCCCCAGCGGCGTTGAGACCAGTAAGGCAAGCGTCATCAATCCGGCCGTAATTGTCATTCTATCAAGGAATGACTTGCCGCCCGGTCTGCGTCGGACTGGAGAGGCATCGCGGTCGGCTGGACCTTTTTCCTCGCCCAAGGGGAACGTCCCTGCGGGCCAGGGAAGATGCGAATTCCGCCAATCGAAGCTTCCGAGTAAAGCGGCCGAGGTCACCAAAAGGATCGTGGCGGTGAGGTTGGTGCCGCAGTTGGGATGGTAGGCCAACTCCTCCTCGCCGTCCTGAAGGCGCTGAATGGCTTCGCCGACGGCCTCTTCGATGTCTTCGCTGGACAGCTGCCCGTACAGCGTGAAGCCCCAAGGGTCGCTCATGCCGGCGAAGACACGGCGGGGGAAGCGAGCTGCCAGCAGATGGATGGTGGCGTGTTCGATGGCGTGATGCTGCCGGGTCTGCTGGAGGACGGCGGACATGGCCCCAAGCATAGACGACTACGCCTCCAGGAGTTCTTGGGCAGCGCTGACCACGGCGTCGACGGTCAGGCCGAGATTGGCGTAGACATCCTGCTGGGGCGCGCTGGCGCCGAAGCGGTTGAGGCCGATGGCGGCGCCGCGGGCGGTGTCGTTGCCGACCCAACGCTCCCAGCCCTGGGTGACGCCGGCTTCGACGGAAAGCTTGAGGGCGTTCGTCGGCAGGACGTCCTGCTGGTAGGCGGGCGACTGTGCGGAGAAGAGCTCCCAGCTGAGCAGGCTGACGACGCGGACGGCAGCGCCGGTTTGGGCGAGTTGTTGGGCTGCATTGTAGGCGAGCTCAAGCTCGCTGCCGGAGGAGATGAGAGCCAGCTCGGGCGCGGCGCCGCTTGCTCCGTTGCTCTGGTAAAAGACATAACCGCCCTGGGCCGCGCCATCGACTGCAGCAACGCCGGCGACGGTGCGATCATAGACGGGCAGATTCTGGCGCGAGAAGATCAATGCGGTGGGGCCGCTCTTGTTTTGCAGGGCGGCTTTCCAGGCCTGCGCCACCTCGTTGGCGTCGGCAGGGCGGATGACGGTGAGGTTAGGAATGGCGCGCAGGGCGGCCACCTGTTCGACAGGCTGATGGGTGGGCCCGTCTTCGCCGACGCCGATGCTGTCGTGGGTGAAGATGAAGATGACGGGCGCGCCCATGAGGGCGGCGAGGCGGATGCTGGCGCGCATGTAGTCACTGAAGACGAGGAAGGTGCCTCCGTAGGGAATTACGCCGCCGTGTAGGGCCATGCCGTTAAGGACGGCGCCCATGCCGTGTTCGCGCACGCCGAAACGGAAGTTGCGGCCGCTATAGGAGTCGGGCTGGAAGTCGGGGCTGCCGCTGATGATCGTCTTGTTGCTGGGCGCGAGGTCGGCGCTGCCGCCGATGAGATTGGTGATGACGGGCGCGAGGGCGTTGAGGGTATCGCCGCTGGCGTTACGGGTGGCAGCGCTGCCACCACCGTCGAAGATGGGCAGGGCTTCCTCCCAGCCGTCCGGGAGCTCGCCCTGCAGCATCGCGCTGAGCTGGGCGGCAAGGTCCGGGTGGGCGGCCGCGTAGGCGTCCCACAGCGTGCTATCGTCGGATTCGAGCCTTTTGCCGCGTTGGACTGCCTGGAGGCAGAAGTCGCGCACGTCGTCGGGCAGATAGAATGTGGGCTCCTGGGGCCATTCGAGGTTGACCTTAGTCTGGGCGACCTCTTCGTCGGGGAGGGCGTCACTGTGCATGTCGGGCTCGCCCTGTTTGGGGGCGCCGAAACCAATGACGGTGGTGCAACCGATAAGGCTGGGGCGGGGGTCCTGCTTGGCGGCGTCGATGGCGGCGTCGACGGCAGCTGCGTCCATACCGTCCACCTTGAGAACGTGCCAGCCGTAGGCCTCGAAGCGCTGGTACTGGTTTTCGGTGAAGGCCAGGTCGGTGTAGCCGTCGATGGTGACGCGGTTGTCGTCGTAGAGATAGATCAGTTTGCCGAGGCGGAGGTGGCCGGCGAGGCTGGCGGCCTCCTGGGCGACACCCTCCATTAGGTCGCCGTCACTGACGATGGCGTAGATATGGTGTGAAATGACGTCGTGGCCGGGCCGGTTGAAGGTGGCGGCGAGCCACTGTTCGGCGATGGCCATGCCGACGCCGTTGGCGAAGCCCTGGCCGAGCGGGCCGGTGGTGGTCTCGACACCGGGCGCGTGGCCGTATTCGGGGTGGCCTGGGGTCATGCTGCCGTACTGGCGGAAGTTCTTGAGCTCTTGGAGGGGGAGATCGTAGCCGGTCAGGTGGAGCAGGGAATAGAGGAGCATGGAGCCGTGGCCGGCGCTGAGGATGAAGCGGTCCCGGTTGTGCCAGTCGGGGTTGGCCGGGTTGTAGCGCAGATGCCGGCGCCAGAGGGTCAGGGCAGCGGTGGCCATGCCCATGGGCAGGCCGGCGTGTCCTGAGTTGGCGGCCTGTACGGCGTCCAGTGCGAGCATGCGGATAGTGTTGACTACGCTTTCTTCCAAATCCGGATCGAGGGTGGGGCTTTCGAAAGGCAGGGGCGCGGCGCCCTGGCCGTTAGTGTTTGGTGACATCGGTGGCAGAATCCTTAGGGTGAATGGTAGCTGTCAGCCAGCGGCGGGTTAAGGAGGCGTTGGCCGCAGAGATTACTACGGATTATAGCGCGATCGCAGGAAGATCAAAAGATTGTGCCTTATACAGGTCCGAGAACAGACCGCCACGCCTCAGCAGTTCAATGCGGCTGCCCACCTCCACGATTCGACCCTCGTCAATCACCAAAATGCAATCTGCATTGAGAATCGTAGTCAGCCGATGGGCGACGACGATGGCGGTCCGTCCCTCCCGTGCGTTTTCGAAGGCGGTGCGGACCTTCTGCTCTGTGAGGGCGTCGAGTGCGGAGGTGGCCTCGTCGAGCAGGAGGAGCCGGGGGCGCTTGAGGAGGGCGCGAGCGATGGCCAGGCGCTGGCGTTCACCGCCGGAGAGCGTCTGACCGCGTTCGCCGATGACGGTGCGGTAGTCGCGGGGCAGGCTGGTGATGAATTCATCGATTTGTGCTGTGCGGGCGGCTTCGATGACGGCGCCGGCATCTTCGTCAGTGCGGGGATAGGTTACGTTGCGGCTAATGCTGTCGTTCCAGAAGAACAGATCCTGGGACACGAGGCCGATCTGACTACGCAGCGAGGTCAGGGAAAGTTCCTGGAGGTCGATCCCGTCCAGCGTGATGGTGCCGGACTGTGGCGTGTAGAAGCCCATGATCAGGTCGATGATGGTGGACTTGCCGCCGCCACTAGGACCGACGATGCCGACGAACTCGCCGGGCTCTATACGGAAGGTGAGGTCGCGTGCGCCGAAGTCGCCGCGGCCGTAGTCGAAGGAGACGTTGTTGAAGGCCAGCGCGGCGCCCGTAAGAGGAGGCATGCTTGTGCCGCCCGTCTCTTGTGAGGAATCCCCGGCCGTCAGGACCATTGCGCCGGATGGTTCATGGGGGAGGGCAAAAAGGGCATCCACTTTTTCGGCGTTGACGCGGGCCTCCTGCAGGTTGACGTGTGTGCCGAGCAGAGACTGCAGGACGGCGTAGGCGCGGGGAAGGTAGGCGGCAAAGGCGACGAGACTGCCTATGGTCAGCCGGCCCTGAATGATCTCGAAGGCGCCGTACCCGAAGACGAGGCCGGCGGCGACGTAGTTGACGGTTTCGGGCAGGACTATGCGGATCAGTTCGTGGAAGGCCGTGACCCTGGCTTTAATGCTCCGATGCTTCACGAGCCAGTCCTGCCAGCGCGCATTTTCATAGGGCTCGGCGTTGAAGGCCCGGATTGTGCGCATGCCAGGGAAGAATTCGTTCAGGTAGCTCTGGCCAGCCTCTAACGTATTGGAAAAGTCGCGTTCAAGGGTGCGGGCTTGTCTGCGCGTCTTCCTTGTCAGGAGATACGAGAGGGGGAAGGCGAGCAGCGCCAGAATGGTGAGGCGCCAGTGCAGCGCCGTCATGGCGGCGAGCGTGCCCAGAAGGAGGATGGTGCTCATTGCCAGCGGCAGAAGGTGGTTCCCGACGAAGACGTCGCCGATTCTGCCGCAGCTGCGAGTCAGGCGATGAAGATGCTCCCCGGTCTTGAACTGCTCCAGGTCGGCGAGGCGGACATGCAGGAGGTGGCCGAACAGTTCGCGGCGCAGGCGTTGGGAGACGCTTTCGCCGATGTAGGCGCGCAGGTAGTGGTTGGCGGCATTGAGGCCGGCACTAAGGACGGGCACGACTACCATGCCGACGAGGAGGAGGCCGATCAGGCGTAGGTCGGCGGTTGGAATGGCCGTGTCGATGAGCAGTTTGAATAGGAAGGGCTGGACCAGGCCGACTGCCGTGCCGATGAGGGCGAGTGCGACGAGGAGCGTTATGCGGGGAATTTGTCTTTTCAGTTCCTGTCTGAGGAGGGTGAAGGCAGATTGGGGCAGTGCGGTAACAGTTGGTGAGCGCATCCGATTCTCCCGAGGTCGGCCATTATCGAAAACTGGCGGGCGCGGCACGGGTAGATCTTATCACGGGCGTCAAGGGGGGATGGCAAGGCGTGCGTCCCAGACAAGGGGTGGGAACAGTCTGGCCAGCAATTGATGCCAGCGGCGGCTGAAATCACTTACCGGCTCTTGGAGAGACGCAGGGCAGGCGCCGAGGCAGACCTTACCGGGAGATCCGTTGAATGGGGGGCACAGGGCAGGCACAAGGCCTGCCCCTACAGGACCGTTTTGGGGAGAAAACTGTTGGGTTGGCACGATGGTGTGGAAAAACCAGCTCGGTGGGTAGTCAAGGCGGGGGCGTTGCGAGGGCGCGAACTGCAGTGGTTAGGGGTCAGTGGGTAGTGGGTAGTGAGTAATGGCTGGGCATTTGATCGGGTACAGTTGTGAGGGCTGGGGTTGGCTTCCTCGTTACCTAAGACATGCGAAAGTTCTCCCCCATTGTGGGATGCACACCCACTCTGGGGAAGCCCCTTCCCGGGGGCCGCCACTTGCCCTTGGTACAGGAATACGGTTTGGTACTTTCGATACATTGGATACAATGGAAGATGAAACAAGGAATGCTTCACAGCAGCCACACCGTAGTGACCCACTCGACAAAGGATGTCATCTCCGTCTTCTTGATCTTCGAGTTGCGCGAGTGTTAAATTGTCAGCACGACAGCAACTTCATTGGTTGGCAGACTGATCTTTGGTTGCTGTGGTGGCTGACCAGTTTGTCTGTGCCATCAGGGGGCAATTCATGGATCCAGAACAACAACCGGAGGCAAGGTCAGGGCAGAAGGCGAGTTGGGGGAAAGCCATATTGCTTTCGGTGGGGCTGATTGCGCTCCTGTCGATTGGAACTTACTTCAACTATACCCAGGGAAAACTCGGCGACTCCTCATCTGCCGAAGGCTCTTCAGGGGACGAGCCTACCACGACACCTGTGCCAACGCTTACGTTCACAGAATGGAGAAGTGAGGCCGAGACGATCTCCTACGACACGCTCTTGGGCGATGCCGATCAGAACGAAGGCAAGACCGTCTACTTTCGTGGACAGGTAGGGCACATAGCCTCGGAGACCGAGACTTATATTGAGATGTGGGTGTATGTCGCACTTGACGATCGAACCGAAGGCTGGGGTGAGGACCAGGTAGTGTTGCATTACCGCGACTTCCCCGCACGTGTTGTTGTGGACGACATTATTTCCTTTGTGGCGGTCATGGACGGGATTGATCCTGTTCATCACGTGCCAGAACTGACCGTAAAGGCATTGGAGGTCGAATAGAAGGAAGCCTGCCGGCCCATCAGGAAGAGGCAGCGAGACCTTTTTGTAAGCCTCAGGCCTGCGCTTTGTCGTTGCCTTCCCGTTTTGCGACTTAACGGTTGTTCACATCGCCTAAGTGCCGCTGCTGCGCCGGCCCGTGTACATGGTCGCTGTAATCGACTGGCACAGTCGTCATGTGCTCGCCCGGCAACTCCCCAACACCTTAGACGGCATCTCCTGTCTCGATGCTCCGCGCCAAGCGCCCTGCAAAGGTCGACCCAAGATCTTTGACGCCGACCAAGGCGCACAGTTCACGGCCGATACATTCTCCGCCTACCTGCTCGCTGACAACCTTCAGGTCAGCATGCGTGGTCGGGGCCGCGCCCTCGACAACTTCATCTGCGAACGCTTATGGCGCACCGTCAGATACGAGTGCATTTATCTCAACCAGTGTGACACCGTACAGCAACTGCACCCGCCCAACCGCCTATTTCGACTCTTACAACCAGGAGAAACTCCTCTAAAGCCTCAACTATCGCACACTGGCTGAAGTGCACTTCGTGCTCTGTTCAGAGCCGGCCGCATTCGTTTGGATGCACCTTATTATACGCGTTTCGTGGTCCAAACATTGGGACCCACCATACACCACTTTCTCAAAAAATTGACGGACACCCGCTCGCCAGCATAACTTTCCTGCGCCTATTGAGAATGGAGTGGTTATGCCACGCTTAGTTTCTTCTAGCAATTTCCCGCAGTTACTTCGGGGGTGACCCAAATTAGGGTGCATCCCAGATTTGGGGTGGGAACAGTCTGGCGGGGAATCGATGACAGCGGTGGTTGAATTTGTTTACCGGCTTTTGGAGAGGGGCGGGGCAGGCGCCGGGCCTGGCCCTATCGTGGGGTCCGTTAATTGGAGGGGGCGCGAGGGCAGGCACAAGGCCGGCACCTACAGAGAGTTGATGGGACTGGCGGGACGTGGTTTGGCGAAACTCCTTCGATTGGAGACCTATTACGGATATCGACACCAGGTCGGCGAGGCAGGTTGTAGGAGAGGGGGCGTTGCGGGGGCGGAGCCCCCGCACAAGGGAGGGCGCTTGCGCCCGACCGCCCAAAAAAGCAAGGAGAGAGAGAAAAGGAGTGAAGAGAGAGAACTGCCTTTTCCTCTGACTCAGAGTTGATCGCGAGATGGGTGCGGATCCGTTGCTACCCGAGATATAGGAAAATCCGCCCCCATTTTGGGATGCACCCCCCAAATTAACCCCGTTTGACAAGGCAGACTATCTATAGTACGATGGCTTGCGGAATCAGATTCCGCAACTACTCCCAATTCCCATTGTTGCGACCCAGTGTTCCATCATCCTTCCGGCAAATGGGCGACGCAGCCTTTGCTTATCTTGTTGTTTGGACTGAACGTTATACTCAGCGGCCTGGCAAAGTAACAAGATTTCGTAAGGATTGTTATTACTTTATGACGCCGCTGAGGATATTCATCATAACTTTTTGGGTATTAACAACAATATGACGGACAAGAGGCATCGCACAGTCGTTGCAGTAGAAAGAGCAGTTGATGTTCTTCTATATTTGGCCAGGCGTTCTATTCCAGCTGGTGTGACTGACCTTGCTAAAGACCTCAACTTGAGTAGAGGTGCGGCTCATCGTTATTTGACCACTCTCGTTGAAAAGGGCTTAGCGATCCAGCATCAGGAAACTGACAAATATTCTTTAGGGCCATCTGTGCTAATTTTGTCTCAAGCTTTTCTCCACCAGTTGAGCTTCAGATCTCGGGCCCTGCCCTATATGAATGACCTCCATCAGTTGTCCGGAGAGACAGTTTCTTTAGCCGTCCGCTACCAGGACCGCCGCATATACGTTGATCAGATCGAGGGCACCAATCCGCTGCGCTATAAAGCCGAGACCGGGAAGCCGTACCATTTATATTATGGATCACCCGGCAAGGTCATTTTGGCCAATCTGTCGGAGCACGAGATTAAGACAATCCTCCAAGATCCAGATCTGCGACTGCCCGCCACGGATGCTCCGGTGGACCGAGAGGCGCTGCTTAAGGAACTGAGTCAGATCCGAACACAGGGTTATGCATCCAGCATCGGCGAGACTCTGTCCGGCCTTAGCGGGGTCTCCGCTGTTATCAAAGATCATACCGGGCAGGTAGTTGGAACTGTCGGGATCAGCGGTTTATCTTTGCGGTTCACCCCGGAAAGAATGGCCGAGTTCGGAAGCATGGTTAAGGAGGCCGCCCAGGAAATCTCGAAGGAGTTGGGATATTTGATTGCGAATCGGGAAGAATAATGAACCAACGTCGTTTTTTGATAACCGGTGGTCATGGTTGTGTTGGGGCCTGGGTGGCCAAAAACCTGGTGCAGGCCGGAGACCCAACGCTGGTATATGATCTGGATCTCGAGCCCAGGCGGATGGCGTTACTGATGAAACCAGAGGAGATTGCCAGCATAACGTTTATCCGGGGCGATATAACCGATGGCGAACAGCTAACTCAGGTCATTGGGGATAACGGCATTACCAGCATTATTCATCTGGCTGCGCTGCAACACCCTGACTGTCACGCTAACCCGATAAGGGGCGCTCAAATAAATGTTATCGGCACCTTGAACGTCTTTGAAGCAGCCAGACGCTTTCCAGATCAAGTGCAGCAGTTGGTCTACGCCAGTTCATCGGCGGCCATGGGCCCTGAAGAAGCCTATGAGGTCAAGCCCATTCCTGATGATGCCCCCCTGTTTCCGGCCAGCTACTATGGAGTTTTCAAGGCGTGCAACGAGGAGAGTGCCCGGATCTATTGGTTGAATGAGAGACTATCCAGTATCGGCTTACGTCCTGGGGTACTCTATGGACCGGGACGAGACCAAGGACGCAGCGCGGACCTGACAGTAGCCATTAAGGCGGGGCTAGCGGGACAGCAGTTCCACATCGACTTTGGCGGACGCATAAACGCCCAGTTTGTAGATGACGTTGCTAAAGCCTTCATCGCCTGCGCTAAGGCAGAACACAAAGGCGCGTCAACGTTTAATTTGCGCGGGATAGTGGCCTCAATCCCCGAGTTCGTGGCCGAGATCGAGCGACAGATCCCATCTGCCCGCGGACTTATCACCTATGGCCAGGAGCATATCCCCGCGCCATCAGACGTAGACGACAAGGGGCTACGCGGGCTCATCGGACAGGCTCCAATCACTCCCCTGGCTGATGGTATCGCCCAGACCAGAGCGATCTTTCAACAAATGGTATGAAACGGTTGGCTGACTCCATGGTCCAGTCTTCAACTAGAATTCTTGGTTTGTCAGGTCAGGGGACGATTGATTTTGGAGCGACATGCAACAAACTGCTCGAAATTGGATACACGCGCCCTTGTCTATTGGAGATTGTCTTTCCCGGCGGCACTGTAGGATGTTTTCGGGAATCTAAGACGGCACTTGAAGAGTTGGGCTGGCCAACCTGAGTTTCAAGGGAGAGACAGCATGACTAAAGAATCATTGACAGGTGGGGAAATCGTGGTCAGGTGCCTGGAACAGATGGGCGCGGACTATATCTTTGGAATGTGTGGTCACACCGGTGCAGCCATCCTTAGTGCGCTTGAGGATTCGAAAATAAAATTCATCAGCACCCGCCACGAGTCTATCGCTTCTCATGCTGCGGACTGCTATTTCAAGGCCAGCCATAAACCGGCCCTGGTTATGACACACATTGGTCCCGGCCTGACCAATGCAATCACCGGTGTGGCCCATGCTGCCCTCGATTGCACGCCAATGCTCGTAATTGCTGGCGAAGTGCCGACGTATCGCCATGGCCAGGAGTCTTTTCAAGAGTTAAGCATGCATACCGACGCCTCTCAGCATGAAATTTACCGTCCTTTCGTCAAGCGGGCCTGGCGGGTGGACCGGATCGACCTGCTGCCCTATGTCATGACACGTGCTTTTAACACGGCTATGTCGGGCCGGTCTGGGCCGGTATTGATCAGCATCCCTATGGATCTCCTGAGCACAAAGGCCGACGTGGAGATACCAGACTTGTGGGAGCATATGGCCACCGGCTCCGGGGCAAGAGGCGACGCAGCCCCAATTGCCAAAGCCGCCGAATTATTGGTACAGGCCGAGAGACCGGTCATTTTCGCCGGGGGAGGCACGCTGTTATCCGAGGCCAGCCAAGCCCTAACAGAGCTAGCCCATCATCTGAGCATACCGGTGACGACCAGCGTCATGGGCAAAGGGGTTTTTGATGAGCAGGACCCTCTGGCGATGGGGGTAACCGGAATTGGCGGAACCTCGGTGGCTAATAGAACAACCCTGAACGCCGATGTCATCTTAGCCTTGGGCACCCGATTTAACGAGCATGACACCTGTTCGTGGGACTCCCAATACACATTTGCCATTCCCCCCACCAAGCTCATTCAGGTTGATATCGAGCACGGCGAAATTGGCAATCACTATCCGGTTGAGATAGGGATTGTTGGGGATGCCGCGGCGGTCCTGAGCGACGTACTGGCGGCAGCAAAAGAGATCGTACCTCAGCGGGAAGTTTCGCCCTGGGCCAAGGAGCGGCAGGCCGAGATGACTGACTGGCGGCAGGAAGCGACCAAAAGCCTGACATCCAATACGACGCCCATCCATCCGCTGCGCGTTATGCATGAGGTTCGGAACCTGTTGCCCCGGGATGGCATTGTGGTGACCGATACCAGTACGTCCAAGAGCATCGCCACTTCGCAAATGGTGTGCTATGCACCCAGGACGCTTATTACATCTGGCGGCGGCTGGGCGACCATGGGCTTTGGTCCACCGGCTGCTCTGGGTGCTAAGCTGGCCTATCCTGACAAGCCGGTTATGGCGATTACGGGCGATGGTGGATTCACCGTTTTTCCGCAGACGCTGGCTGCGGCTGTTGAGTATGATATTCCGGTTATCTGGATCATCTTGAATAACTACGGTTACATATCGATCAGAGGTATTCAGAAGGCCTACACCGGCAGCACCTACGGCACCGAGTTCAAAGTAGAGAAAACAAACCAGCCGTATAATCCCGACTTTGTGCAGCTAGCCCAGGCTTATGGTGTCCGGGCCAAGAGAGTAGAAAAAGCCGACGCCTTAGAATCGGCACTTAAAGAGGCGCTGGCTGCGCAGCAGCCTTATGTCCTGGACGTGGTTGTAGACCCCGAAGCTCCACTCCCAAGGTACGGAGCCTGGGATGCACAGGGATTGTACCTGGATTAGAGATTATGAGAGAAGTCGGGAAATACCCCAGGCTTACAAGTAAGCACGCTTGAGCCATGGGATGAAAGGCTAGCATCTCTTGCTTGTCTATACTCAAGCCGGCTTCTCCTGAAAGCGTAAGCGACAGAGAACCATTGAACCAGCTGAAGCTGCCTTGCCACCGGAAGGCCGACATTTACGCTTGGGTTTCTCACCAGTAAAGCTAAGAGCAGGCTGTTATTTGTAGAAGAATGGGATCAACACAGTGATTGGGATCGGCTTGATCGGCTGTGGGGGGGTGGCACAGAGCGTACACATCCCTAATCTAATGAAATTACAGTACCAACAACGCCCTATTGTCGAGTTGCGAGGTGTGGTGGATGTGATTAAGGAGCAGGCTGAGATGGTGGGCCAAGCAACCGGCACACGTGCCTATCCCACGGTCGGCGCGATGCTGGACGATCCGGCGATCGATGCGGTTATGATCCTCACGCCTGAGACATTTCACGCTTCCCTCGCTATCCAAGCCGCCATCGCCGGACGACATGTTTTCATGGAAAAGCCCCTTGCTACGTCCCCTTCTGCGGGTGAAGAAGTGGTGCAACGTTGCGCCGACCAGAGCGTTAAGCTGATGGTGGGCTACATGATGCGCTTCGACTCCGATTGCAATAAGACGAGAGAACTCTTGAGCCAAGGACTCATCGGCCAGCCCTTAACCTGCAACTCGATCTACATCTGGCCAATAGATGTGGCCGATTATTATGGTTTGATCTTCAAGACGGACAGCGATAAAGAATTAGCAGGGGCGGAAGGGGAACGGCCAAATGTTCCTGACGACGAAATTCCTCCTGGCCTGGTCCGAGATACCTGTTCTCACTACATCAATCTTTTGCGTTATTGGTTCGGAGAAGTCAAGAGCGTTTGGGCCGATATTGATGAGCATAGACCTTTCATTGTGATGCGATTCGAGAACGGCCTGCTGGCTACGCACCAGATCAGCGGTGTTGGGGAAGGCACGCGCGAGCACCTGATCACCGGTACGGAAGGCTACATCCGGACCCGGCTAGGCTATCCCCACATTCCCCTGGATTTTGGCAAGACCTCCTTCTTTTCTACACGATACCGAGAGTTACGAGAACCAGTTTTTCCTCGGGTCAATATGTACGAAGCAGAGCTGGAGCATTTTGTCCAGTGCATCCTTGAGGATCAGGAGCCTCGAAGCTCAGGCATCGATGCTGCGAAAGATCTGCAGGTAATGCGGGCCGTATACGAAGCAGCAGCAGACGGGCGAGAGGTCGAGGTATAGAGCAAAGAAAGATGACACAGTTGGCGATCACAGGTGGAAACCCGGTTCGGGACAATCCCTTCCCTGCCTGGCCGGTCTGGGATGACACGGAGCTAGAGGCACTCTCCGAGGTCGTACGCAGCGGTGGGTGGAGTATCTTTCGGGGAACCAAGGTCAGGGCCTTGGAGACAAAATTCGCCGCGTTCCAAGGGGCTAAGTATGGAGAGGCGTGCATGAATGGTACGGCCGCCCTGGAGGTGGCTCTAAGAGTGGCCGGGGTTGGAGCAGGGGACGAGGTTATTGTGCCGGCCTTAACTTGGCTGACCACGGCCAGTTCGGCCTTATTCGTCAATGCGACCCCGGTCTTTGTCGACATTGAGCCTGATACCTACTGTATTGCCCCCGAACAGATCGAGGCGGCGATCAGCGAGCGGACCAAGGCGGTCATTCCTGTTCATCTGTACGGCTGTCTGGCAGATATGGACCGCATTCTGGATATCGCCCAAAAGCATGATTTGGTGGTGATAGAAGACTGTGCCCACACGCATGGTTCCCGCTGGCGGGGCCAAGGGGTTGGCTCCCTTGGCGATCTGGGCTGTTTCAGTTTCGAGGCCTCTAAGACCATGACTTCGGGTGAGGGAGGAATGATCCTCACCAACAACAGGGAAATGAGCGAGCTTTGTCATGCCTACATTAATTCCGGTCGGTTGCGGAAGGGTGATCGCTCAAGCCAGCAGGTGCTGGGCCGGAACTATCGTCTGACTGAATTTCAGGCAGCTATCCTGCTGGCTCAATTGAACCGGCTGGACGAACAAACGGTACAAAGGCAAAAGAACGCTCTTTATCTGGATAAGGAATTAGGCAAGATCCCCGGAATCAGCCCTTTAAGACAGGACCCGCGGGTAACCAGGCAGGGGTTCTATGCCTACGTATTTAAGTACAATGGCGAGGGTTTTCAGGGAGCATCGCGCGGACAGTTCATAGCCGCCCTTTGTGAAGAGGGTATCCCGTTCAGCCCTGTTTATGAGCCGGTTCCCTTATCCGTCCTGTTTTCGGACGCGGCATACCGGCAGTTGAGTCTGCCAGTGACGGAGCAGGCAAGCTACAGTGAGGCCGTTGTCTTGCCTCAGGCTGTCTTGCTGGGGACGCAAGCGGATATAGACGACATAATCGAGGCAATACGAAAGATTTGGCAGCATGCGAACGAGCTCGAGGATCTGGATTTGGAAAAGTATAGAAATGTCGTGGCCAGAGGGCCAGATTTCTATACGATGCCGGCAAAGCCTTAAACATACGCTCTATAGAACCCGATCAGGAGGGGAATTTGGAGCCTGTTTTTGAACGGCAACGGGCCACATTGCTCATGGAGCAGCAAGGTATGGACCTACTCCTGGGAATCGGCAGCCACAATGTGGGTTACATGAGCGGATATTGGGGGCGGTCTCAGTACGCTGAATTCCTGGTCGATGGCGAGCCTAACTTTGTCTTGGCTGCGCTTCCCAAAGATCCTGATCAGGCCTCGCTCTTCATCGCCCATGTGGCGGCCAAAGTGGCGAACTGGATGGAGGAGCAACGATACTACGGGCGCAGTCCTCATCTGGAATCTCTCGCCCCAGGGATTTACCACTTTCTGTCAGACCTGGAGAAGGACACGACCCTGGCGGAATGTCTGGCGACAGCTTTAGCCGAACTCGGGCTGCCTGCCGCGACGATTGGCCTGGATCTGGACCACACGCCAGTCAATTTGTTTCAGGAACTAAGAGACGCCTTGCCACAGGCTACCTTCGTCGATGCTTCCAGCCTGTTCTGGCGTCTGCGCATGGTGAAGTCAGAGGAAGAGATCAAGCGGATCAGGAAGGCGGCCCGGGTAGGGGAGCTGGCCATGCAAGCGGCATTCGACGTAGCGCAGGAAGGGGTAAGTTGGGGAGCACTGTGGGATGCCATCGAGCAAACCTATGAGCAAGAAGGCGCCGAGCATGCCTTTATTCACCTTGGGTTTGGCCCTAAGGCCAGGCAAGACGGTGCGGAGTGGGAATATGAGTATGTTCAGTCAGGTTGTTACCTTCCAAAAGAGACAGGAATTGCCAGGGACAAGCTGTTGTGGCGCGGCGACGTAGGGCGGATCGATCTGGGATGTTTCGTGGAAAAGCCCTACCATTGCGACTTAGCCCGGGTGGCCGTGGTTGGCGAAGCGACCGATGAAATGAAGCGGGTTTATGCCGCTATGGTGGAGTCCTATCGTAGGATTGCGGCAGCAATCAAACCCGGCGTCGAAGCCGCAAAGCTTTTCCATATTGGCTATAGACCGTTGGCCGATGCAGGGTTGCAGCCCACGGTTGTCCTGTTGGGCCATGGGCTGGGGGTGGATACCCATGAGCCGCCCTGGTTGGTGCCGACAGATCATACACCCTTGCAGGCCGGCATGGTTCTGACAATCGAGGTGGTCGTCTATACGGATCAGTTGTGGAGTATGAACCTGGAGGACATGGTGTTGGTGACCGAGGAAGGTTGCGAGTTTCTAACCACCTGGGGTCATATTGACGGTCTACCGCAAATGGTGGTTATGTCTTGAACAGTTGAATGAAGGAGGCTGACAAATGACGCTTGGGCTGGGAGCTTGCACTTACACTTACGTGTTTGACCATTCCTGGGAAGCTACTTTGGAGCGTCTCGCCGCGCTGGAATTCAAGTGGCTGGAAGTCATGACCGCCCCACCCCACATTTGGCCCAGGGATTTAGATCCTAAAGCTAGAGAAACGCTGCGCCGGCAGATTGAATCCTATGGGATGCGCGTGTTCTCCAGCCAGCCGGCGTGGCTGGAATTAAACCTGGTCGCCTTCAATCCGGGTATTAGAGAGGAAGTTGTGAAGCAGATGAAAGAAAATATCGAACTGCTTCATGACCTTGGCGGTAAAGTCCTTGATATCTTTCCCGGAAGGCGGGAGGGTCTGGTCGCCCCGAGTATGGAGACGGCCTGGGCGCTGGCCAAGGAGATTATCTCAGCTTGTGTAGAAGATGCGGAACGCTATGGGGTCACGCTTGCTATCGAGACGGTACCGCGCGGCTTTATCGAGACGGGGGCGCAGGCGGCCCAGATGGCAGAGGAGATCGGCAGTCCTGCCGTTGGCGTGTGTGTTGATATAGCCAATGTCAATGCTGTCCAATCTCCGATAGCGGCTTTAGAGGAGGCCAAGGAAAGGCTGGCCCTGGTGCATCTCTCCGACAACTATGGCGAGCATATCCATGCGCCCATAGGCGAAGGCAATGTCGACTTTGCCGCAGTGGCCAGCAAGTTGCAGGAGATTGAATACGATGGCGTTTCGCTTCTTGAGGTCATGACTCGAGACAAGGTGGACGAAGCCTTCGGCCAATCTAAACTCAGGTTGGAAGAGCTAGGCTGGCAGAGTTGACGAATTCTCCACGGAGAATGGGTGCTGAAAGGAGGTCACATTAAGGAAGGAATTAACTGGTTTTCTGTTGGCGCAACATTTCGTTGCATACGGGAGAAGCCGGGAAAGCCCCTTTGTTTTAACGGGGGTGATGACGCCTCACTTACAGTGATAAGCTCTTGTTTCTTGGATGTTGAGGCCTTGCCTCGCTTCTCCCTGGAGAAACCCCGGCCAGGGCATTGGGGAAGCCCCGGATATCTATATCGGGGTTTCTCACAAATGGAAATGTGACTTTAGTATTTTCAATGGAGGAGAAAAATGACAAAGCGAATTTTGATCCTGTTGGCCGTAATGACGATCTTGAGCTTGGTAGCAGCGTGTACGGCTACACCCGGAGCGGTTACCGTTGTTGAAGTAGAAAAAGAGGTCATTGTCGAGGTCACGCCCGTTCCGGGGCAGATCAAGGAGGGTGGCACGCTGACAATCGCCATCGGTGGGGATATGGACAATTTCGACCCCCAGGCTATGACCCTCATCATATTTAGTGACATGTTCAGGTTTCAGGTCTACGGTAGCCTGGCCATGATCAACGAGAATCTCGAACTGGTGCCTGATCTGGCCGAATCGTGGGAAATCGTAGATGCCAGGACCTACATCGTGAAGCTAAGGGAGGGGGTGAAGTTTCACAACGGCCGGGAGATGACCGCGGAGGACGTGAAGTTCAGCTTCGAAAGGGTCAAGGATATGGCCCCTACTCTAGCCAGGTACGGAGAAGGGATCGACTCTATGGAAATCCTGGACGACTATACGATCCAGTTCAACTTGGCGACGGCTAACGCCTACTTTATGGACGATTCGACCTGGGTTTCCATAATCCCGCATGAAGAGGCAGAAACTTTGCAGTCGGAACCCATCGGGACCGGTCCCTTTAAGTTTGTCGAGTGGATACCCAACGACCGGATCGTACTCGAGCGATTCGAGGACTACTGGGACGAAGGGAAACCTTACGTTGACAAGGTTGTGCTGCGGGTGATGCCAGACGTACAGGCGCGCATCGCCAGCCTAGAGGCCGGAGAGGTTGATGTCGTACGAGATGTTTCGGTCGTGGATGCCCTGCGTTTCCTGACCTCGGAAGATATCAGGGTTATAAAGCCAGACAGCTCCACAGCTACCCAGTATTTTGTGATGGTTGGCGGGCAGAATGAGGCTATCATGAACAGCTTTCGGGTGAGGCAGGCCCTGGCCCACGCCCTAGACAATGATGCCGTCAATAGGACAGCCTGGATGGGGCAAGGCACCCCGTTAGTGAGTCCCATTGCGCCTAGTGTGCCCTACTTCGCGGAGTTTGAGGGTTATCCCTACGATCCAGAGAAGTGCAGGGAGATTCTGGCCGAGGAAGGATACCCTGACCTGGAGGTCACCGTCGAGACGATCTCCGGCTTCTCTGATGGGAAGCAGGCGGCTGTAATCTGGCAGGCCGGACTGGCCGAGTGTGGGGTAACTATGAACATCGTGGAGTCCGAGATCGCGGTCTGGTTGGACAAGTATATTGGGCAGGAGTATGAAGTTTCCTGGAATGCTATGGGGCTAAGTGCCAACCCCAATGATTGGATGGACCGCGGTGCCTCACGCTGGATTAGAGCGGGGACGTGGGTTAATGAAGAGGCCATAGAGTTGTGGGAGGCAGGCAAGTCCGAGATCGATCCGCAGAAGGCTGCAGAGAATTTCGCACGCTTGCAGGAGATCAATGTCGAGGAGTTACCGGTCATCATGATCGGTGCGGCCCCGTCGGTTTCCTTAGTCCGTTCTAATGTCAAGAAATGGCATGTGAGCCCTAGTCAATTGCGTCTGTACCGCGAGGTCTGGCTGGATCAGTAACTTTGCCATAAATTTTTTCGATTTTGCTAACGGACACAGCCTATATTTGACAGCGTTTTGGCCCCAAATTTGGTGGGGCAACGCCCAGACCGATGATGGCCGACCGCCGACAAATGTAAGCTGTTTCGGTGGTCGGCGGTCATGGGCAAGCCAACTCTGTCAAATTGAAAGTGTGTCCGTTAGAAAGTTTTCTGGCAAAGGAATGACGACTTATCTGGAAGTAGGGGGTAGGCCCTTTTGTTACGCCCTGCCCCTTACTTTCGGCTTAACTAGCTATTGGGGCCTTATGCGAGTTGGGAAAGGCCAAGTGCTTGGATTTGCAGATAGTCAGGTACGCCCAAGAGATGGTTGATATGAATGCAGAGGGTATGTGCAGTCAATTTCGTGTATAAGCGTGCACCAAGGCCTCTGAGCGCGTGAGCGTGGTTGGTTTCAATCGAGAACTGTGCGTTGAGTTGACTGGTGACGGTTTCGATCAATTGGCGGACCGCGTCGTAGAGGCGAGAGACGCGTGCCGGGAGCTGTTTTTTCTGGTTTTTGCGCGGGCTTGGTGAGCAGGCGGATGCGATTCCCGATGTGCCTGCATATGACTGAGCAACTCCGTTTCCACGTCCCATCCCAGGCACTCGCCGATGAGACTGATCGCAATCAATTCACTGTCGCTACACGCAGGCACCGGCCCCGGTCCTCTCAAATGTCCTTCCAGTTCCTTGCAAATGTCGTCAATCAGCACATACACCCATAGACAGAAGTCATCAAAGTGGGCTATCATTCGGTTGGTCCTCCTGGTGAGATACCTTGGTTGATGAAGACTTCCAAAGGTAACTCAGCAGGGGTCTTTTTTTATACACAAACTAACATAAGGCCCTATTGAGGAAATGCAGTGAGCAAAGCCGACGATCTCTATGAATTTGCTTCGGGTTATCTGGTTGGTGGGCTGTGTGGATCTGGCCGCCTGAACCACGCTCTGGGCCAGCCCTTCTACGTCACACAAGGGGAGGGTAGCAAGGTCTATGACTTGGAGGGACGGGAGTATGTGGACTTACATATGTCTTTCGGCGCCTCGTTCCTGGGCCATGGCCACCCCAGGGTGCGGGCAGCCATTGCCAAGGCCTTGGATTTGGGCATCATCTGTTCTCATGAAACGCCGTACCATAGCCGGCTGGCCAAGAAACTGGTGGATATTCTGCCCTGCGCTGATCTCGTACGTTTCACCATGTCTGGGACAGAGACGACCTATTATCTCCTTCGCTTGGCCCGGGAGTACACAGGCAAGGACAAGATTGTAAAGTTCGAAGGCCATTTCCACGGCTATCACGACTACTCGCAGTATAATCATACTCCTGCGCCAGGCCAAGGCTTACCAAATATCTGCCGCGAGAGCGGCGGCGTCCCCAAAGGTCTTGACGATCTGGTGATCGTCCTGCCATTCAATGATCTCGAGAGGCTTGAGGAAACCCTCGTCAGCCGGAGTGATGAGATCGCTGCCGTCATACTCGAACCCATTAACTACAACGGTGGTGGGATCCGGCCCAGACCGGGCTATTTGGAGGCCATGCGTGATTTGACAACAGCCAACGATGTTGTCCTCATCTTTGACGAGATCCTGTCCGCATTCCGCACCGGGCCGGGCTGTGCTCAGGCTTATCTGGGGGTGACGCCTGATCTATGTGCTGTGGGTAAGGCCCTGGGCGGGGGGATGCCTATCAGCGTCTTTGCCGGCAAACGGGAGATCATGGCGGACATTGCACCTCTGGGGCAAGCCCAGCACAGTGGTACTTATCCTGGTCACCTCACGGCCGTTATGGCTGCAAATGCAGTTCTGGATGAGATTACACAGTTCGACTTCTACGAGAAGTTGCTGGGGCGATGTGACGATCTGTACGAGGGTATCCGCGAGATTATTGCCCGGACAGGGGTGAAGTGTTGGCTCCAGGCGATTGGGGCCGAATTTTGCTTACTTTTCGGCCTGGATGAGGAGCCCACCGACTATGCCACTGTGGCCCAGAGCGACACGAGGCTACTCCATCAGTTCTTTGCCGCCGCCCTGCGTCATGGCATTCACTTTCACAGTGGTCTGCACCTGAGCATGTCCTCGGCACACACCAAAGAAGATGTAGATCGAGCGCTCGAGGGCATAGAGGCAGCCATACGGGAAATTGTCTAAGAAATTATTTAAAGGAGTTGACCATGCGACTGGCTGCCGGTTATATATTGCAAGAAGCAAACACCTTTTCACCGCTTGAGACCACACTCGATGATTTCCGAGCGGACCACCTCTGCTTGGGGGACGAGATTTTGCGACGGTTTCGTGGTACAAACACGGAAATAGCCGGCTTCATCGATGCTGCTCAAGCGGAGGGGGTCGAATTCTTACCTATTATTGGGGCCCGGGCTATCTCTTCTGGACGGCTCACCCATGAGACTTACAATTTTATCAAGACCAACCTCCTGGCCGGTCTGCAAGAGGCCGGTCAGTTGGACGGGATCTTGCTGGCTCTGCATGGTTCTATGGCGGTGGAGGAACTTGATGATCCTGAGGGTGATTTGCTGGCTGCCGTCCGTGACCTGGTAGGAGAGGATCGGCCGCTGGTGGCAAGCTTGGACATGCATGCCAACATCACCCGGCTTATGATAAGTTCTGCTGACGCCTTGGTGGGCTACCGTACCCACCCCCACACGGACCAGCACGACACCGGCCAGCGAGCGGCTAATATTCTCTTTTCAATGTCAAAGGGCCAGCTTCGGCCTACAGTAGCCTTTCGAAAGGTGCCCGTAATCACGTACCCGGAGCGGATGCCGACCAGCATCGAGGGGCCAATGGCCGAGTTGGTGACTCGCGCCAAGGAGCTGGAGAAGCAACCAGGGGTGATTTCCATTTCCGTCTTCCCTGTGCAGCCCTGGTTGGATGTGGAGGAGATGGGGTCAACGATGGTGGTGGTCACAAACAATGATCCTGCCCTGGCCCAAGGGTTGGCGGACGAATTGGGCCAGATGCTTTGGGAGCGGCGGCAGCAGTTCAAAGTGCCATTATTTTCATTGGCCGATGCGATTGAGCGGGCTCTTCAGACAGAGGGCCCGGTGATACTTTCCTACGCCAGTGATAACATCAGTGGAGGCTCGCCGGGAGATAGTACCCTCGCGCTTCAAGCTCTGGTAGAGCAAAAGATAGAGGAGCGAACTTTAATAACTCAGGTGGACTCTCAGGCGGTGGCTCAGGCTATTGAGGCAGGAGTCGGTCAGAAAGTGACCCTAGAAGTCGGGGCTAAGATCGATCAGGTCTACAGTCAGCCCGTGCCGGTGACCGGTACTGTGCGGCTTATTTCCGACGGCCAATTTACCTATAAAGGCCCTTTATATACCGGGCTAAAGGCCAACATGGGGCGAACGGTGGTGCTTCAGTCTGGAGGTATCTTCCTGGTGCTGAGCGAACGCGCCATATCCACTTTTGACCCGGAGCTTTACCGCAGCGTTGGCCTTGAACCTAGCGAGGCCAAGATCGTCGTGGTTCGGGAGAACGGGGCTTTTCGGGCCGCGTATACCGATATTATGACGGAAGCCCTACCCTTAGACACGCCGGGATTCAGCACCTCCAATCTTAATTTGCTGCCCTTTAGTCGGGTCCCTCGCCCTCTGTATCCGTTAGACCGCGACTTTTCCTGGACTCCCCTGTAAATGGCGTCGCAGACCGGGGGGCACACTATGCTGGCATAGTTGGGGTAGGTCCCCCGAAGAACCATTTTTGTTCTCGTTGCTGGCCCGCAGGGTCTGTCGAACTCCACAGTAAATGCTTAAAGCACCTTTCGTTGGAGATATTTTGCTAACGGACAACCTGCCAATTTGACAGAGCTTATCGACTCCCGACCGGTCACCATCGATCAGCTTACGTTTTACAGCGGTCAGCGGTCAGCCGTCATCGGTCTGGGCGTTGAATAACCAGATTTGCAGCCAGAATCTTGTCAACTATAAGGTGTGTCCGTTAGCAAAGGAGTGATTAAGAATGCAAATCATGACGGTTTTGGGTCCTATCTCGCCAGATGAACTGGGTGTTACTGCGGCTCACGAGCATCTCATCTTGGACAGCTACTATGTCAGCGGGGATGCATTTCTGGCCTGGACTGGTTGTATGGCTGATGGGCTTCTCATCGACGAGGCGTTGATTATCGACGAACTCGCTTATTTTCAGAAAGCGGGCGGCCGATCCGTGGTGGAGGTCACTACACCTGATTTGCGACGTAATCCCCAAGGTCTCAAGCGTATCGCGGAAGCCACTGGTCTAAATGTCATTATGGGCTGTGGCTGGTATCGGGGGCCATTCCTGCCCGAACGAATCGAGCGCGCCAATGCCAATGAGCTGGCGGCCGAAATCGTGCGAGACCTTACCGAAGGTGCGGATGACACCGGGATTCGGGCGGGCATCATTGGTGAGATCGGTGCTGACAAGGATTATATTTCCCCGGCTGAGGAACGGGTATTTCGAGCTGCCGCCAGAGCCCATAATCAGACGGGCGCGGCTATCACCACCCATGCTTTCCTCTACCCGGTGGGCCTCGATCAACTGGATATTCTACAGGAAGAAGGGGCAGACTTACGGAGAGTCATTGTAGGGCACTGCGACACCTATCTTAGCCTGGACTATCATGAGGCGATTGTCAAGCGGGGAGCTTATGTACAGTATGATGACATCGGTAAGCGTTATCATTGCCCCGATGAGCGCCGCATCGCCGCTTTGATAGAGCTCCTCAGGCGCGGCTATGAATCTCAGATCCTTCTCTCCTCTGATGTCTGTTTGCGCTCGCACTTACACGTGAACGGGGGTATTGGCTATGACCACGTCCTGGCAAAATTCCTACCGGCCCTGAGGGAAGCGGGGGTCAGTGAGGAGCAGATCGAAATGATGACGGTGGAAAATCCTAGACGGGTTCTGGCTTTCTAAGAGAAAGGAGAAGAAAAAGCCCTATGAAGACAATGAAAGCCTGGCGGTGGTACGATTTTGGTGACATGCGGCTTGACGAGATACCCGTTCCAGAACTGAAACCCGGTTGGGTTATTGCCAAGACGAAGGTGGTTCAGCCCAGCGTTACGGAGGCAATCAGAGCTTTGGGTCTGCCTACACTAGGCGTAAAAACCATCCGCAAGTTAATCGCGGAGAGAGCGCCCATCCAACTTTTCGGGCACGAGTTTTGTGCTGAGGTTGTAGGAGTTGGCGATGGAGTCAAAGGGTTGAAGGCAGGTGACCGGGTCGCAGCCGGTTCCTACGTGCCATGCCACGAATGCCCCCTGTGCCTGACCGGGCAACAACACCGCTGCCGCCGGGGACCCGTGATTGGCCGGCATTTGCCGGGTGCCTTTGCCGAATACCTGGTCCTGCCGGCAGAGACTCTGGTCAAAATCCCGCAGGGTGTCGATGATCATGAGGGAGCGATCATCCAGCCGCTTAGCGGTGCTGTTACCGCGGTGGCCACCGCCAAGATCGAAATGGGGGACACTGTGGCCGTATTCGGCCAGGGAGTTATGGGACTGTACTGTGCTCAAGTGGCTAAAGTGTCGGGAGCAAGGCGTGTCATCGGGGTCGACGTCCGTGATGAGACATTGAGTATAGCTAAAAAGTTGGGCGTTGATGTCACCATCAATGCCAAGAATGATGATCCGGTAAGCAGCATACTGGATATTACGAATGGTTCGGGAGTTGAGGTGGCATTTGAGTGTGCGGGAGGCAGTGCCGAACAAGGCTTGGCCGGTAGCTCCACCCTAATTCAGACCATTGACGTGATGAGAGATTTTGGAAAAATCGTTCAGGTAGCACTTTTCGGTCAACCCGTGGAATTAGATACCGATGTCTTTCGACAAAAGAGTCTGGCTTACCTCTTTCCCGAAGCACCAGGGCGGTTGGCGTACACCGTCGATCTGCTCGCTTCTAAACGGGTGAGCGTGAAGCCAACGATCACCCACCTGCTTGAAGGGTTGGAGAAGATTCCGGAAGCTTTTGAGATTACCAGTAACAAGGCAAGTTATCAGGCGATCAATCCAGCTCAGGTTGTGATCTCACGTTAGGGCCTAACCCCTGATTTAGTTGCACACTGGGCAAGAAGGTCTTGCAATTGAGGCCTCAACCATTCCTGTTTAACCGGGTTAGGAGGAACAATGTCACACGTAATGACAGTGTTGGGTCCTGTCGCAGCTGAAACGTTGGGCATTGTACTTCCGCATGAGCATCTGCTGTGCGATATGCGCCGGGTGACCGGTAACTTCGATCACTTGGTGGACGACGCAATGCTGGCTGTCAAAGAGGTAAAGCAATTCAAGGACGCAGGTGGTACCTCCGTAGTTGACGTGACGAGCTGGGGGCTGGGGCGGGACCCGCGTACACTCCAGCATATTTCACAAGAGACGGGACTGCATATTGTGATGGGCTGTGGCTGGTATCGGGAATCCTTCTTTGACCGTCCGCTGTACGAGAGCACCGTAGATGAGATCGCAGCCGAGATTGTGGCTGAGATCAACGACGGAGTGGGCGATACCGGCGTGCGGGCTGGAATCATTGGGGAAGTTGGGTCGGATAAGCATTTCATTTCTCCAGCAGAGGAAAGATCCCTAAGAGCGGCAGCCCGAGCGCATCGCCAAACGGGCCTGACGATCACCACTCATGCCGTGCTCAGCCCGGTGGGGCTGGCTCAACTGGACCTTCTAGAGGAGGAAGGGGTAGATTTGCGACGGGTGATCGTAGGGCACTGCGATGGCTATCCTCACCCAGATTATCACCAGGCTCTGGCCAAGCGCGGGGCTTATGTGGAATTTGATACGTTTCGAGGACGATATAGCTGGGATGTCCACAGGAGATTGGGACTCGTCACGGAGTTCATTCAGAGAGGTTACCTGGAGCATCTCCTCTTGTCCCACGATATTTGTTGGAAGTCACACCTAAAAGCCTACGGCGGCACAGGCTACGATTTTCTTCTCACAGAGTTTGTGCCAATGCTCCAAGAGGCGGGCCTGAGCCAGGAACAGATTCATATCCTCCTTGTGGAGAATCCTCGTAAGGCCTTATCAGGTGAAGATTGACCCAGCTGCAGGGGAAAGGGATTAGCGTGGTCTTCTCGAAGGGACAAACATGGGCTTGTTCATCGTACGTAGATTATTAGCTTCTGTAGTTGTCCTGATTTTCGTTTCCATCGTCGTCTTTGTGGCCATGCGCTTGGCACCTGGAGACCCGGCCATGCTTATGCTTGGGGCGGATGCGGCTGGCTACGTTATAGGAGGTGCCGGAGAATCGGCCTACCAAAAGTCGCTTTACGAGGAGAAGTTAGAGGAACTGCGGCGTGAGATGGGACTGGACAGACCAATTCACATTCAATACCTCTACTGGATCAGGGGTATCCTTGGGGGTAATCTGGGCTTTTCGGTTCGAAACGAGCTGCCCGTGTTACCCATCATCTTGGGCCGGCTTCCTGCTACCTTAGAATTACTCGTACTCGCGGTGATTATGGCCATGATCGTAGCCATACCTGCCGGCATTTTGGCCGCTGTTAAGCATCGTTCAATGTTTGATTACGCGGTAGGTGCCTTCTCCGCCGCCGGATTCGCCATACCGGTCTTTTGGCTAGGATTGTTGCTCATTCTAATTTTTGGGGTTAGGCTGGGCTGGTTTCCAGTCTCTGGCTACATTCCACTATGGGAAAGTCCTGTGGAGAACCTGAAACGGGCTTTTTTGCCTAGCTTGACTTTGGGGTTGTACTTGACGGCTTACTTCGTGAGGTTTTTGCGGGCTGACATGTTGGAGGTACTCCAGCAGGATTACATCCGGACAGCCTCTGCCAAGGGGCTTACACAAAGCCAGATAATCCTCAGGCATGCGCTGAAGAACTCCCTCATATCGTTGCTAACCATCATAGGAATTGTCGTCGGGGGACTGCTCAGTGGTGCGGTGATCATTGAACAGGTCTTCGGCTGGTCTGGGTTGGGCTGGCTGCTGGTACAGTCGATTTTTCAAAGGGACTATCCGATGGTGCAGGGGATAGTCCTTTTGGCCGCATTCGGATTCACCATGGTCAACCTGCTAGTTGATATTAGTTATGGGCTGTTGAATCCCCGCATTCGGGCTCAGTTTTCAAAGTAAGGCAAGTTGATAAGTCTAATTGGAAGAAAGGACAGACTCAGTGGGTCAAATAGCTGCTCTCGAGCAACCACCCGAGACGATTAAACGAGGGCCCTTGGCCAAGATACGGCAGTTGCGTAAGACGAGCAAGCCGGTGCTTCTGGCTGGAACGATATTACTTCTAGTCCTTCTGAGCACTTTATTTCCTGGGGTCTTGAGCCCGCACGATCCGAACGAGATCCATCCAGAACTGGCATTATCTCCACCCTCGTTGGAATTCATACTGGGAACAGACGAATTTGGCCGGGACATTTTCAGCAGAATCATTTTTGGTACTCGGGTGGCTATCGTCATTAGTTCGGCATCGGTAGGATTGGCGTTTGCTATTGGCATCCCTCTGGGCTTAATATCCGGGCTGTATGGGGGGTTGACCGACGGGCTCACTATGAGAGTTATGGACGCGGTGTTAGCGTTTCCTTCGTTGATCTTCACCATACTGATCGTGGCCGCCTTGGGTGCATCTCCCTTCTCAATCATCGTTTCGATTGGCTTCCTCTTCACCCCTCGCTTCGCTCGATTGGTTCGTGGCAGTGTCCTTGTCCTTAAGGATGTAGAGTTCGTCGTTGCCAGTCGGGCTTGCGGGGCTGGCAGCTCCAGAATCATGTTCAGGACCATTCTGCCCAATACTATGGCACCGATTCTAGTTCAAATTACCTTGGGGATGGCCCTGGCCATTTCGATCGAGGCGGGCCTAAGCTATCTAGGACTGGGCATTCAGCCACCCACGGCCACCTGGGGAACCATGTTGCGAGATGCCCAAAGGTATCTTTACCTGGCTCCTTGGTACACCCTGGCCCCTGGTGTATTGATCTTCGTCGTCATCCTTCTTCTGAATTTCTTTGGAGACAGGCTAAGAGATGCTCTTGATCCCAGGCTAAAGCAGGTTTGAAGGCTATAGGATCAAGCCAATTTATCGGGTGGTACTCCCTGAATAAACAGTTGATAAGTCAGAGGAAGCGCTGGACGACGAAATGGTCTATCACGAGGCGTGAAGCAGGTTGAAGTCAGAAAGAGTTTGGGGATGGCCGGGCCGTCCCCAAACTAGAAGTTATCGAGACAATTCAGCGGCGGGATAATACTATGGCCCGATATACCGTTGTACGTTTGGCCGAGGGGCTGGTCGTCCTGTTATTGATCAGCGTGGCGACGTTTCTCATTATGCGCCTGCTGCCGGGCGACCCGGTAATGATCTTGCTGGGGGAGGGAGGGGGAGGGATACGGATGACCGAGGAGCAGATCGAAGCCATTCACCGCAAGTGGGGCTTGGATGATCCCTGGCACGTCCAGTATCTGCTCTGGGTCAAGAATATGTTTACCGGCAACTTTGGCCAGTCCATCTTCCGGCCCGGCGTGCCCGTACGCGAGATGATCTTTGAAGCCATTCCGGTGACGTTCAATATAAGCGCGGCCGGGTTGATCATCGCGCTTGCCCTGGCCATCCCGATGGGCATAATGGCGGCGACAAAGCGCAACTCCCTCTTTGACTACGCGGCCACCATTTTTTCAACGCTGGGCGTCGCCTTGCCCAACTTTTGGGTTGCGCTGATGTTGATCGTGCTCTTTTCCCTGGTACTCAAATGGCTGCCCCCTTTTGGTCTGCACTCCTGGCAGGGCTATATCATGCCCGTCATGGTGATAGCCACAATGCAGATGGCAGTCATCATGCGTGTCACGCGCGGCAGCCTGATCGAGGAATTGGGGGAGGATTACGTGCGCACGGCGCGAGCCAAAGGGCTGGCTGAGCGGGGCGTGATCGGGACCCACGCCATACGCAACGCGCTGCTGCCAGTGGTCACGGTGATCGGTGTCCAATTTGCCTATATCCTCAGCGGCACCATCATCGTGGAGACGGTGTTCGCCCTGCCAGGCATCGGCCGCCTCTTCACCGACTCGGTGTTGCACCTGGACTACCAGGTCGTGCAATCCATCGTGTTTCTGCTGGCCGTTATCGTTGTCGTGGTAAACCTGCTGACCGATCTGACCTATGCCCTGATTGACCCACGGATACGCATCGAATAACGCAGCCTTCTAGCAGCCATGGGCAAGTCCATGGAAGTCGAAACTTCAAAGGAACAGATCGTACACGTGGCGGAGGAGCTGCCGCGCCGCTCCGAGAGGTCGCGCGCCTGGCGCCGCTTCAAGGCCAACGGCATGGCGGTGATCGCCGGGGCCTTTATTATCTTGCTGTGTTTGATGGCCGTCTTTGCGGATACGATCGTCCCGCACGACCCGCTAGAAATCTATTCGGGTAAACGGGGTGTCGGTCCGTCCAGTGAGCATCTGATGGGCTTCGACCACGTGGGGCGTGATCTATTCAGCCGCGTGATCTATGGTTCTCGCGTGGCGCTGATCGTCGGCCTGGGGGCGTCGAGCATCGCTGTCATCATCGGCGTGATAGTCGGGGTAACCGCGGGCTATTTCAGCGGCTGGCCCGACTCGCTGCTGTCCCGCCTGACGGACACCCTGATGGCCTTCCCTATCATCGCGCTGCTGATCTTGCTGGCGTCGATAGTGGGGCCCAGCCTGGTCACGACCGTCGTCGTCATCGGCGTCACGAGTTGGGCAATATACGCGCGGGTGGTGCGCGCTCAGGTGCTGAGCTTGAAGAGACGGGAGTTCGTCGTGGCAGCGCTAGCTATCGGTGCCAGCGACCGGCGCATCATCTTCCGCCACATCCTGCCCAATGTGTTGGCGCCGGTGATCGTGCTCGTCACCTTGGGTGTGGGCACCATCATCATCCTCGAGGCCGCCCTGTCCTTCCTCGGCCTGGGAATTCAGCCCCCTACCCCCTCCTGGGGCGGCACCTTGTCCGACGGCCGGGCTTTTATTCTTCTATTTCCGCACATCGCCATGGCTCCGGGAATTATGATCGTGCTGACCGTGCTGGCCTTCAACCTGCTCGGCGATGGACTGCGCGATGCCCTCGATCCACGTCAGAAGGACATCACCTAAGCATCCATCCGACTGTTAGCACCGGTCCATATCGCCCGGGCTTATTTCAAAGTCATCCAGCGGCCAGATGGGCCGCCGGATCTTCTCAAACGGAAACTTGCTGAAGTTGAAGCTGAAGACACCGCCGGCATCGGGGTAGAGCAGGCCGCGGGACAGTGGCTCAAAGTCAGCGCGCATGTGGTTGAAGGACTTGCTGACCAGCACATTCAGCTCCTCAAAGCGGATGCCGAAAAGTTTGAGCTGTTCGCGGTCATGGAGCTGGCTGGGGAACGGATTGACAACGACACCGACGCCACCGATTTCCAGCAATGCGCTTTCTCCCAGGTCTCCTGGCTGCCCCTGCATAAAAGGCCCTTTGTGTATGAACTTGCCATCGGACAGCGCCTTGACAATGGCCGTGCCAGTAACCGGTCCACCGCCATAGCGCGGATCGCTTTTGCCGCCGAGTTCGACCTCAATCTGCGCGCCGACGCCCCCCGCATGGGCCTGCTCCACGGCCTCGGCATCGAACAACGGCCCGAACACCGCGCCCGGCGTGCCCCGCTCGATAAGCGCCGAAAGCAGCGCTGTCGCGTCGCCATAAGCACCTGAGTACGGGCCGTCAGTGAAATCACCTAGCAGAAAGGGGCGCGGATCATCGGCGGTTTGTTCCACCGCGTCCAGCGCCTCATCAATGCTCACAATATCGATGGTCAGCACGTCACGGGTACGCCAGATTTCTGCGCCGAACTCGTCAAGATAGTCATTCACCCGCTCAGACGGGCCGTCCATCACGAGCACGGCACTCGTCCCGGTCCAGGGCTGATCGCAAAAGGGATAGGCAGGCATAAAGCTCGCGTCGAGCAGCTGCGGGTCTTCGGCCTGAATCACTTCTACGCGCTTGAGCAAGGTGATCATGGGCGCATGCGGAACAGTCGTGCGTCCGTGATCGATGCCGAACAGCACGGGCGGATGGATCGAGTGGCATTGCGGTCGGATTTCCCCGCGCAAAGTGCGCGCGAGCAGGCTGGCTGTGCGGAACGCCGTCTGGCGCACGTCGATGTGGGGCGTCGTGTGGAAGCCGCAGATGATGTCGCAGTTGCGCACGAACTGCGGCGAGAGGTTGCTGTGCAGGTCCAGCGACGCCGCAATCGGCACGTGGCGGCCGACGATCCGCCTGATCCGCGCGACGAACTCGCCTACCGGGTCGTCCAGATGCTCACAGGCCATGCCGCCATGCAGCGGCAGCAGGATTCCGTCGAACGGAGCTTCATCGCGCAGCTGGCGTTCGATGCGCGCCCACAGCGTTTCGAAGGCGTGCTCGGTCACACTGCCCCACGGCCAGGCAAAAGCGCAGACGCCGGTGACCAGCTGCCAGCCTTCGGAATCTGCTACCTCGAGATAGCCGCCGAACCAAAGGTCACCTTCGCGGAAGCGCTCGAGGCTCTCGCCCTCCTGCACGAAGTAAAGACCTTTTTCGGTAAAGGCTTCAAGTGTGGTGGGATACTTGTTGAAGTCATGGGTTTCCGTTGCGATTCCGCACATGAAAATGCGTTTCTGGACAGACATAGGCTTTCTCCTAACCCATATTCTGACGTACTTCCCCCACTTTCAATATCGAAGTGGCGTCGCGGTGACGACCTTCACTTGGACGACTGTCTTTTTTTGGAAAACCGTCTCTTTCTCGGTGACGACTCGCGTAACTGCTACCTCTTTCTCGCAGGCGGTCAGCACAAGCAAACCTAGGATTTGCTGTTCGGAAAGGATAACGGCATTCACGACCAATTTCCCCTCTTAGGTTCGGAACCCCCTTACCATTAGCCCGCGCTGTTCGTTGGTTTTTCGGGCCTCTTGCGCTCGTTTTTCAGCCTCCGCCCGGTTCGCTACTGTAAACCCCCTGATCGTCACATAATCATCGGGACGGCGATAGCGGTTGATGAACACCTGCCGTGGTTTGTCTGAAAAGTTGGGCTTGGAGCCGTGCACGGTCCTCACATGGAAGAAAATCGCATCGCCGGCCTGGCCCTCTACAGGTATCGCCGCTTCCCAGGGCCATTCATCTTCGTCCAAGCCCAGGTGTGTGAAGGTATCGATGTGTTGGAGCTGACCTATGCGGTGAGAACCAGGCACCACGTGCAGCGCGCCTCTTTGCACATCCGTATCCACGACATAGTTGAGGATTGCAACCGGACCTTCGTATTTGTGCTCGAAATAGGCCGAGTCCTGATGCAGGATCTTGGGAAATCCGCCCACCGGCTCTTTCACCAGGCTCTGGCCTTGACCGAACAGCTCAATGTTCGGACCCAGGATGGCCTCAACAATGTCCAAAGCCGTGGCATCAAGCGCTGCCTGGAGAAATGCACCGCTGGTATAGTAATCGATACCCACAACATACACCTGTTTGTCGCGCTCATAACCCTCCGGTGCAGGGATGAACAACGATCCGTTGGGTGTACGCCAGCCATCAGGGGCTTTTTCCGCCTGGTCAAGCTGATTGATGGCGATATCGACGGACCGCATGATGTCGTTATACATTGCGTCAATGTACGCGTTCATGAGACTACGCACCACGAGACAACCGTATTCGCGGTAGATAGCGGCTGCCTGTTGTAGATCAAGGTCGGCTGCAAAGACCTCAATGTCTGAGATGCTGGCCCCTGGTAGATTTGTTGATGTCATTTTGCTCGGACTCCTTGAGCGCGATCCTGAGGTGTTTTTGATTCTTCTCTCCTGCAAGGTCGTGGGGCACCGCCTTGGTGCATCACCATTGGGCAAGTCGGCCCCGGCAGGCTTGCGCCGCGCTGTATTCCTGCTAAAATTCCTCAATCACACTCAGGTATTGTAGTCCTAAATGCTATTGGTGCAACTCCCTGGCGAGCCGACCTGGATCATGAGAAACCCAAGCGTAAACGTCCTGGGCTTCAGTTAGCTCAATAGGTTTCTCTACGGACACGCTTATTGTCGCGCATATAGGTAAAAGACTCTGCCATTCATCCCTTGGCTAAGGCCGAAGGGGTTTCCCCGGCTTCTCCCATAACCACATAGTGAGGAGATTTGTCAGATGTCTGAATTGATTTACGCATCAGCTACAGCCGTGGCCAAAGCCATACGCACGAAAGAGGTTTCATCAGAAGAGGTCGTGAGAGCATACGTGCAGCGCATAAGAGACGTCAATCCTCAATTGAACGCCGTTGTCCGACTGGATGCTGAAGGGGCCTTGGTAGAAGCCCGCCGGTCAGATGAAGAATTGGCAAAGGGCGGTCTGCGAGGTCCCCTGCACGGCGTTCCCATGACGATCAAGGACGCCCTGGACACAGCCGGGGTGATCAGCAGCGGGGGCACGCAGGGGAGAAGCTCCTTTGTACCAGAGCAAGACGCCACGGTGGTGGCCCGCCTGCGCGCCGCAGGCGCGATTCTGTTGGGCAAGACCAACACACCGGAACTGACGCTCGATTTCGAGACGGTTAACCTGGTCTACGGCCGCACCAACAACCCTTACGACGTGTCGCGTACCTGTGGCGGCAGCAGCGGAGGAGCGGCGGCGATCATCGCCGCGGGTGGGATACCCTTTGATATCGGAAGCGACACCGGTGGGAGCATTCGTTTGCCATCGCACGTTTGCGGCACAGCCGGCATTCGACCCACGTCCGGACGGGTTCCGCGGACCGGCCACATTCTTCCCCCTGCAGGCCTTGATCAGTCTTTGACGCAGATCGGACCTATGGCGCGTTACGTCGAAGACTTGATCACGATCCTGCCCATCATCGCTGGCGTTGACTGGCGCGACCCGGCGATCGTTCCCATGCCATTGGCTGACCCGAACCAAGTGAACCTCACCGATCTGCGCGCTGCCTTTTACACGGACAATGGCATCGTAACGCCCACGCCGGAAATTATGGCCGCCGTGGAAGCAGCCGCATCCGCTTTGGAAAAAGCCGGGGCAACCGTAGAAGAAGCGCGGCCACCCGGCATGGAGAAAGCGATGGACCTCCTGCTTGGCTGCCAGTTAGGAGATGGTGGTGCAGGTTTCAAGCGACTCCTCGACCTGTACGGCACCACGGAACCACATCCGGGGATCGCGAACCTGATAGCTATGGGCCAAGAATTGAAATTGACGTCCGACACATTGAGTGGCTTGGTTTTCCAGATTGACCAGTTTCGAAGTGAAATGCTCTCCTTTATGGAAGCGTACGATGTCGTGGTCTGCCCAGTACTCCCCTTTCCGGCTCCACCTCACGGAGCGTCGAGTATCCAGTTGCCCGTGTTTGCGTACACCGCCACCTACAACTTGACCGGTTGGCCGGCAGCCGTCGTCCGCGTTAGCACGTCTCCCGAGGGGTTGCCCATCGGCGCCCAGGTGGTGGCGCGTCCGTGGCGTGAGGATGTGGCGCTGGCAGCCGTCAAGCATCTGGAAGAGCTGTTTGGCGGCTGGCAGCGCCCTCCGATGTAGAATTCAATCGCCCGCACCGCCCTCGAAGCCCTTCGCCTTCAACCCTCTTTTCGACCAGGCATCACTACCCACCACACTCCAGCACAAACAGAGTTTGGGCTACGACCCTCTTCAGTGCCCTCGCTGTGGACGCATCCTCGAACTCGCCGAAATCCGGGAGCCTAAACGTGGGCACAACCGATTCTTCACAGTCTTGACCATCACCCATATTCTGCCCGGAAAGAGCCAGGCACGGATGGTCGTGGTTCCTTCATGCACGCCGTTTCGCTGTATTTGCAGACGTTTCGTGGGTGACGTATCGCGCTTTGACAGGGAAGATTATATATAGTATGGTGGATGCGGAATCTGATTCCACATAATGTACCGATCTGATTTTGATATTGCGAAGGAGAAAAATTGGCAATACGCAACTTCCCCGAACGGGACTATCGTCTGATCAACACATACAGAACGGATATCCCCCTCGACGATGGCGCCATCGAGGAAAAGGTCGAACAAGCGTGGTGGTCCCCCGATATCCCCCGCGACCAACTCAAAGCATTGATGCAGCGCACCAACCGCTACGGTCTCCTCGATTTTGGCCTGTGGATCATCCTGCTTGGGGTGAGCGGCTACCTGGCCTGGATCTCCTGGGGCACCTGGTGGGCGATTCTTGCCTTTTTCGTCTATGGGACGCTCTACTCCTCATCCGACGCGCGATGGCACGAGTGCGGCCATGGCACCGTGTTTCGCACCCGCTGGCTAAACGAGCTCTTTTACCATATCAGCTCCTTCATGACCATACGTGAAGCTAACCTCTGGCGTTGGAGCCATGCCCGCCATCATACCAACACCTATCTCGTGGGTTATGACCCCGAAATCCAGGTTCAACGGCCAGCCGATCTGCTCATCTTTGCGATGGACTTTTTCTTTCTGCGGGGCGTTCTAGAAGTACAGCGAGTGATCAGACATGCTGCCGGGCAAATCGGCGACGATGTCCGTAGCTTTGCACCCGCCTCTGAGCTACCCAAAATGATCTGGACTAGCCGGATTTATCTAGCTATTGTGGCGGTTTTTGCGGTGTGGGCGGTGGCGGTCGGCAGCTTTCTGCCGATGATGTTCGTGTGGCTTCCCCGCTTTTACGGTGCATTTGTGGAGCAAATGCTCGCCGTAACGCAACACGCCGGTTTGGGTGAAGATACGTATGATCACCGCGAAAATACGCGCACGATCTATCTGAATCCGGTGTTCCGCTATCTGTATATGAACATGAATTATCATATCGAACACCACGTCATACCCATGGTTCCCTACCATGCTTTGGCTGACTTGCACGAGCTGATGAAATCACAAACACCGCCGCCGTATCGGAGCCTGTGGCAAGCCTACAAGGAGATGATCCCGGCCTTGTACATGCAAGCGACCAAAGACCCGGATTATTATATAAGGCGCCCTATTCCTGACGCCGGCACAACGGTTGAAGCGTTCGACATCCCCGTAGGCGGCGTTGTCACGTCAAGCAGCGCGTTAAGCGACGAACCGGTAGCAAACGTGAGAGACGGCACTCGTGAACCCGCTGAGTCTGTGGACACATCGATTGAAGAGATACGCACAGCAACGGCTGTAAACACAGATGCCGAAGAAAGCAGTTGGATCGAGGTTTGTAACGTTTCAGATATCGAAGTGGAAGACGTGCTTGGCTTTGACTACAATGACCACACTTACGCCATTTATCGTTTGGGTCCTCACGCCTTCTTTGCCAGCGATGGTTTATGCACCCATGAAGAAACCAAATTAGCCGAGGGCTTTGTCTTCGATGGCTGTATCGAATGCCCACTGCATCTAGGGAGCTTCGATATCGAAACAGGCAAAGCATTGTCTGCACCCGTCACTAAAGACTTGAAAACGTACCCTGTTGAGCTGCGCGGCGATCAGGTATTCATCCAGGTAGAAGGGTAATCTGATGTAAAGACGGCGCTAAATCAGAAAACTATTGCGTCACCAGTTGTCACGTGCTCAGCCGCAGAAGGAGGTGAAGATGGAGGAAAAAGAGTTGAAACTCCAACCCTCAAGCTGTTCAGCAGCGGGAAGTCATAGATTGAGCCAAGGAGGTGACCGGTTGAGAGATCGTTCAAGAAGCGTGCTCACAGAGTTTTGGACAATTGCCTCTTTAGGGGTCAAAGACATTCATCCATAGGAGGAGAGACAGATGTCTATCACAATTTGGCAAAAGTCGTTGGTGTTGCTGGTTATTGGCGTTCTAATGTTGGCGGGCTGCGTCGTTCAGCAGCCGACGGCCGTTGAGGAAGAGATGGTCGAAGAGGAGGCGGCATCCACGGGGCCACCTCAGGGTGGAACTCTCCGTCTGATGGGCCACCACGACGCCTTCAGCCTCAGCCCTGGACTCGGCGCCATCCCAAGCGCAATCCGGCCGGCGCTCATGCAAATCCACAACGGGCTGGTGGAGATAGACGCTTCAAATACGGTCGTACCGGTGCTGGCCGAGTCCTACGACATCTCCGAAGACGGCCTGACCTACACCTTCCCGCTGCGTGAGGGCGTCAAGTTTCACAATGACGCCGATTTCACGTGCAGGGACGTCAAGTATACGTTTGACTTCTACCGTGACCCGGAAAACGCGGCGCCAGTGGTCGGCGTCTTGTCAAAAATCGATTCCGTCGAGTGTGTGGATGACTATACCGCCGTCATCAACATGGTGCAGGTAGATGCCGCCTTTCTCGTACTAGGGGCGATTCTGCGTATTGTACAGTCGGACTATCACGCGGAGGTGGGCGAAGAAGTGTACGCGACGGCCCCCATCGGTACCGGCTCCTTTAAGCTCGTGGAATGGCACCCGTCGCAGTTCACGCTGCTGGAGGCGTTCGACGACCACTTTCGGGGGCGGCCCAATCTCGACTTTTTGCGGGTCGACGTCGTGCCCGAGGCTTCGGTGCGCACCATCGCTCTTGAGTCGGGCGACGCCGACGGGACCGCCTGGCCATTGCTGATGGAGGACAACGTGCGTCTGGCCAACGACCCGAGGTTTACGAGCATTTCTCAAGCTGGGGCGGGGCCCTTTCTGATTCCGCTCAACAACACCATACCGCAGTTGTCGGACAAGCGGGTGCGCCAGGCATTGTACTGGGGCCTGGACCGCCAAAGGATCATCGACGACCTCTGGTTCGGCCAAGCCCAGGTAGCCCATTCTAACCTGTCCCCCATATACCCGGACTACTACAACCCGAACATCCCACGGTACGAGTACGACCCGGAAAAGGCCATGGCGCTGCTGGACGAGGCAGGTTGGGTGGACGAGGACGGCGACGGGGTACGCGAGAAGGAGGGTGAGAGGCTCTCCTTCGATGTCCATGTGGGCGCCGGTAACCAGCAGTTCATTCCGGTCATCGAGTTAGCGCAGCAGTTGTGGGCCGACATAGGCGTCGAGATCTTCCTCGTGGAGACGCCCGTGGCGGCTATCCTGGATGGTATGCGCAAGTGCGAGATGGATGCCGCTATGATCGCCTTTGAACACGGCGCTATAGACCCGGATCCCCACTGGATGATGCACTCCGAAGGCGCCAACAACTTTCCCTGCATCTCAAATCCGAAACTGGACGCGCTGATCGAGGAGGGACTCTCCTACGCCTCTGTGGAGCAGCGCCAGCCCATCTACAACGAGATCCAGGCGATGATTATGGACGAAGCGCCGGTGATTGAATTGTTTTTCACCCATTGGCCCGCCATCTTCAACGCCAAGGTCAAGGGGCAGTCGCTCGATGCGGTTGACACCAATAGGCTCTGGCGCGAGATCCACTTATGGTATATTGAGGAGGAGTAGGCCAGAACGATTCGACTTACGGAAGAAGCCGGGAAGGCCCCTTGGGCTTTAGCCAGGATATTCGCCCCTCAGCCCAGGCTGAGGGGCGAATATTCTTTGCCTTCCAGTGCTCATGCCGGCTTCTCCCATAAAGGCGCGCGAGGCGTACGCGCCGCTGTCACGCACAAGAACAGGACGTACATGATGGAGCAACGGCGATTTGGCGACACCGATCTGATCAGTTCGGCGTTGGGGTTCGGCACGTGGGAGATGAGCACGACCGAATACGGCTACATCGATGTAGATGAGGCCAGCGCGGCCGTCGGCGCCGCGATCGACAACGGTATCACGCTGTTCGACACTGCAGAAGTCTACGGCCCCTACCACTCGGAAGAGATCCTGGGCCGCGCGCTGGGCACCCGGCGCAAGGAGGTCGTCCTGGTGACCAAGGTGGGCTTCAAAGTCGACGGCACCCACGCGCGGGACTCGACGCGTGAATGGGTGCTGGCCAGAACCGAAGGCTGCCTCCAGCGCCTGAATACCGACTGGATCGACCTGCTGCTGATCCACTGGCCAGACCACGACACCCCGTTCGCCGAAACGATGGGCGCACTGGAAGAGTTGAAAACGGCGGGCAAGATCCGTCACTATGGGGTCTCCAACTTTACGGTGGAGATGATGGAAGAGTGCGAGCGACACGGGCACCTGGCGGCCAATCAGGTCGGATATCACCTGTTCGACCGGCGCATGGAGGCGCAGGTGCTGCCCTACTGTCTGGAGCAGGGGATCGGGTTTATGGCCTACGGCACGCTGGGATTTGGCTTGCTCACCGGCGTGTTTACGCCGGACACGACGTTTGAGGAAGGGGACTGGCGCTCAGCAGGCGACGCGTTCAATCTGCCGCTCTTTGAGCAGGAGCACTTTCTCAAGGAGCTGCGCTGTACCGAGCGATTGAAAACGCTCGCCGGGCGTGCTGGGAGGTCCGTGGCGCAACTGGCTATCGCATGGGTGCTGGGCCACCCTGCGCTGTCGGTGGCGCTGGTCGGCATACGCAACCGGTCGGAACTCGAGGAGAACGTGGCTGCTGTCGATTGGAAGCTTACGGACGAAGAGCGGGCCGAGATCGACCGCATCTTTGCCGAGGAGGGCGTGCCGACCTACGTCGATGCGCCCCAGGCGGTATAGAAAAGAGCAGGTCAGCGCACCTGCCGCCGCCTGGTGTACACCAGCGACCAGACGATCACCGCAATCAGGATTACGGGAGAAGCCGGGAAGACCTCTTGGCTTATGAACTTTAGGCGGCTTGCCGCTGTTGTGACTGTCCTTCGCCAGTTGATCCTGAATCTGCTAGATAAACGCCTGTTGGGTCGCCATCTGCTGCTGCATAACCAGAATCTGCTCAAACAGGCTCTCTTGGTCTAGTCGCTTGAGTTGCTCTCGGTCAAACTGTATGTGCTCGCTCATATCTCTTACTCTACTACATCCAAGAGCGTTTGCGCACTAGATATTCAATGCCTTAGTGTTACCCTCTAAATTATTAATTCTGAAATAGAGTCCAGCGGGCAGCACGGGGCTGAAGTCGCCGTGCTGAGAGAGCACAGCCCGTTCGGGCTGGAAAATCAACCGTTTAGGGCCGTCTTCAGGGCGCTTGTCCGTTGTCTTACCACCGGCGCGTCCGTCGCCCTTTCAGCGCGACGGCTTTAGAAGCGCAGCGGCTTTAGCCTCGCGCCCTCCGGCTGACCATTACTCAAATATTTTTTGTCTCAATTGGCCAGGGGATGAAGTCCTATCCAAGGAAGATGATCTACGGACATTCTGACCCGTTCTTGACAGGAGGTGCAGAGATGAATGGTAGCGTCAAATTTGGCTGGAGGGTCCCGACTTTTCCACTCGATGGAAGCCGTGGGGGCATTTTCAGAGATCAGATATACGCATATCTGGACGCCATCCATGGGCGATTTGCATCAGCCTGGGTGGGCGACCATTTTTTTGTGGCATGGCATGAGGCGCTGGATCCGATGAGGGACCTCTTGGAGTGTTGGACCATGCTAGCGCACCTGGCGGGCAAATACCCTGAGTTGCTCTTTGGCAGTATGGTAGTGAACCAGTCGTTTCGCCAGCCCGCTTTGCTGGCCAAGATGGCGGCTACATTGCAAACGCTTGCGGGTGGGCGATTCATCCTAGGGCTCGGCGCAGGGGGGGTAGAAGACGAACACCTCGCCTACGGCTATGACTTTCCATCCGATGCAACGCGCATTCATCGGATGGGGGAGGCAGCCCAGATCCTCCGCCTGATGTGGACCCAGCCAAGTACCACTTTTCAAGGGCGCTTTTACCACGTTCAAGACGCGATCTGCGAACCCAAACCGGACCCGCCTATCCCTCTGTGCATCGGCGGGGGTGGCCCAAAACTGACGCTACGTTATGCGGCCCAATACGCCGATTGGTGGAACTGGCACAGCCCACTGGAAGGCTACAGTGAACGGCTAGACCTACTGCGCGGGCACTGTGAGGCCGTGGGACGCGACTATGACTCCATTGTCAAGACGTGGGCGTCGGCCTGCGTTGCGGTGGCTCCGACAAGCGAGGAGGCTCAGCAAATCGCAGAAGCAAGCTTGCACTACGATCCCGGTTTCGGTTACCCGATAGGCTGGGGTTCGGTTGTGGGTACCCCGGATGAGGTGAGTGCGCAACTAAGAGACTTCGCGGATCTTGGCGTCCAGCACATCATCCTACAATTTGCGGACTTCCCCAGGACAGACAGCGCCATACTATTTGCCGAGGAGGTCATACCGAGGTTCAGCTAACCCAGTTGATCAGTCCAGGGCGCGTTTTGCCGCAACAAGGATATATTTGAGCAACAGGATCCGTCCCCAGCTCACTTTGACTGTGAGGAAAAATGACAAGAATGACCGGAGCTCGATTCATAGCCGAAACAATCGTCGGATACGGGATAGAGCACGTCTTTTTTGTGACCAATGTCGCTGCCAGAGCCTTGATGGAAATGGAAAAGCTGGGAATTCAGCGGATCCAGACCCATGGCGAGAAGGCCGCCGCGTATATGGCCGATGCCTACGCCCGCGTGAAGCGCGGTCCCAGCCTTTGTATGGCCCAGTCGGTGGGCGCGGTTAATCTGGCGGCAGGGCTGCAGGATGCCTACTTGGCTTGTTCACCCGTCATTGCCCTGACCGGAAGGGTGTTCCAGAGCAACCAGCAGCGTCACGCCTATCAGGAAGTTGATCACGTGAATCCGTTTTCGGCCGTCACTAAATACAGTGCCTTGGTCACCAGTCCCGATCAACTGCCCATCTATTTGCGTCAGGCCTTCCGCTCATCCACCTCGGGCACACCTGGACCGGTTCACCTGGATCTGGAGGGGCATGCCGGGCAGGCGGTCGTCGATCAGGAAGCCGACGCAGAGGTCATCATTGAAGAAACCTTTACCCAGGTACCCCCGTTCCGACCTGAAGCCGAACTGGAAAAAGTGACTGCCGCGCTGCAACTGCTCAACCGGGCCAAACGGCCCGTCATCGTGGCCGGCGGTGGTGTGACCGCGTCGGGCGCCAAGGCAGAGCTACTCGCCTTGGCCGAGAAGCTTTCTATCCCGCTAGCCACCTCGCTGAATGCCAAAGCTATGTTTCCCGCTGACCACCCGCTGGCGGTGGGTGTCCCTGGTTTGTACTCACGCGCTTGCGCAAACCAAGTCCTGTGCGAGGCCGATCTGGTCTTTTTTGTCGGCAGCCACACCGGCGGTCAGGTGACCTACGATTACCAGATTCCGCCTCAAGGCACGCCGATCATCCAGCTCGATATCAATCCGGAGGAACTGGGGCGCAACTACTCAATCCAGGTAGGCATGCACGGCGACGTCAGAAACTCTCTGCGTAGAATGCTTGTGCAGGCCGAAACCGTCCCGGCGCGTACAGAGTGGACCAGTAGGGTACTAGAGCTGGTCCAGAGCTGGAAGGAGAGCGTTCGCGACCTGGCTAACTCGGAGGTCGAGCCCATGCGGCCAGAACGCCTCTGCAAAGAACTGACCGACTATCTGCCCTCCGACGTCATTCTCGTCTCCGACACGGGCCATGCAGGCATCTGGACCGGCACCATGATCGATCTGAAACATCCCGACCAGAGCTACATTCGCTGCGCGGGTTCGCTAGGTTGGGCTCTGCCGGCGGCGATGGGCGCAAAATGTGCCCAACCGGACCGACCTGTGCTCTGTTTCACCGGAGATGGAGGCATCTGGTATCATCTTTCGGAATTGGATACCGCCCTGAACAATGGGATCAACACGGTTACGGTGGTCAACAACAACCACTCGCTGAACCAGGAAAAGCACGGCATGGAGCGAGTCTACGGCGGTCAATCCCCCGGCTCGGATAAACTGTGGCTCTTCCCAGACACCCATTTTGCCGACGTGGCCGAATCAATGGGCTGTTTCGGCATTACGGTCAACAAGCCGAGCGAAATTTCGGGTGCGCTCGATCAGGCATTTGCAGCGGGCAAACCGGCGGTGGTCGATGTCAAAACCCATATCGATGGCATTGCGCCGCGAGCGTGGGTGCCGGGGTGAAGAAGGAATGTAGAAAGGAGGCGACGGGTCATGAAACTGTTTACCACCTTTCTAGGAACCGAAACCAACACTTTCTCGCCGATTCCCACCGGCCATGCCAATTTCGCCGAGACGTTTCTGGTGCGCGGCGGGGATCACGGAGATGAGCCGTCCGTATATTCCCGACCATTGGCGATTGCTCGAGAGCGGGCACAACAGCGTGGCTGGTCGGTCGCAGAGAGTCTCGCCACTTTCGCCCAGCCCGCGGGCCTGACCGTACGTGCGGTGTATGAATCGTTCCGGGACGAGATCCTGGATGATCTGCGCGCCGCGTTGCCGGTGGATATGGTACTGCTCAACCTGCATGGAGCTATGGTTGCTGATGGTTACGACGACTGCGAAGGGGACCTGATAGCACGGGTCCGGGAGATTGTCGGACCGGGCGTGCCGATTGGCGTGGAGCTGGACCCGCATTGCCACCTATCGCAGAAGATGGTGAACAACGCCACGGCGCTAATCACTTTCAAAGAATACCCGCACATCGACGCTGCCGAGCGTGCCGAGGAGTTGTTCGATATAATCGCCAGCGCCGCCGAGGGCAAGATCAGGCCTGCGATATCTGTGTTTGACTGCCGCATGATTGGCATCTACCACACGACCAGGGAGCCCATGCGGAGCTACGTGGACCGGATCAAGGGGCTGGAGGGGAGGGATGGGGTGCTGTCGGTCTCAGTGGTGCACGGTTTTCCCTGGGGCGACGTGCCGGACATGGGTACCAAGATCCTGGTCGTTACCGACGGCCGTCCCGAGTACGGGGAGCGCCTGGCCCAGGAACTGGGACGTGAGCTTTTTGAGATGCGCGAAGCACTGCGTCCCAACTTTCTGAGCATCGACGAGGGGTTGAATCGAGCGTTGGAGATCGATCGTTCTCCAGTCGTGATGGCCGATACTGCGGACAATGCCGGTGGCGGCGCACCCAGTGACTCCACCTTCGTCTTGAAGGCCCTGTTGGAGCGCGGCATCGGGGAGGCAGCGCTGGCCTGCATATGGGACCCGATTGCGGTGTCGCTAGCCATGGAGGCCGGGGTGGGCGCGCAACTCGATCTGCGGATCGGCGGGAAGATGGGGCCGATGTCCGGTGACCCGCTAGACCTAAGCGTGAAGGTGACTGGGGTGAAGCCCAACGCCACCCAGTCCTTCGGTCCTGAGGATGGTAGAGCGACAGTGCGGTTGGGCGATACGGTAGCCGTACACGTCAAGGGCATCGACATCGTTCTCAACTCGATCCGCGAGCAGGTCTTCAGCCCGGAATGCTTTAGCACGGTGGGGATCGACCCGCGGCAGAAGCACATCCTGGTGGTCAAGGGGAGCCAGCACTTCTATGCAGCCTTTGCCCCGCTAGCCGCTGAGGTGCTCTACCTGGCAACGCCCGGAGCGATAAACCCTGACCTGACCAAGTTCCCCTTTAAGCATATTGAACGCAACATATGGCCCCTGGTTGAGGACCCATTCTCTCAGACGTAGTGCCCATTGCCTTATCCGTTCGTCGGGGACATTTTAACCCGATGATCTGCGGACATTCCGATTCGTTGAGGGCGCATGTTCTGGAAAATCAATTAAATCTGGGAAGTAGCGGCCAGATAGAAAGGTAGGCGCCATGGACAAGGTGAGAATCGCTATCGTCGGGTGCGGAAACATCTCGCAGCTCAACGTCCCCGGTTACCTCCAGCACCCTAACTGCGAGGTCATCGCGCTGTGCGATAGTGCCCCCGGCCGGGCCGAAGCTCGGGCGAAGCAGTGGGGCATCTCGCCAAGGATCTACACGGACTACGAGCAGGTCCTCAACGACCCCAATGTCGATGCCGTCGAGCTACTGACGCCTCCGCAACACCACGCGACCATGACGGTCGACGGTCTGGACGCCGGCAAGCACGTATCCTGCCAGAAGCCGATGTGCACGTCGGTCGCGGAGGCGGACGTGATGGTGGCGGCGGCCAGAAGCGCCAAGACGAAGTTCCGGATGACCGAGAACTGCATCTATTACCCACCCATCCTCAAGGCCAAGGAGCTACTCGACGCCGGAGCCATAGGCGAGCCGTCCCTGGTCCGGTTTCACACCGTAATCGGTGGACAGGCTGAGGGGAACGTGGTGGACACAGACCCTGAAGCGTTCGTCTGGCGCAACGATCCCAGGCTGAGCCCCTTGGGTATCGTGTATGAAGACGGTGTGCACAAATTCGCGACCGCCATGAAGTGGGTCGGAGATATCGAGAAGGTCTTCGGGATTGTCGGCAAGACCCGGGAGCACTTCATGGAGATGCCGACGGCGCTCATCTGGAAGTTCGAAGGAATGGACTGTTTGGGGATGTGCGACTACGTCTACGCGCCGCATATGACGGTCCGCACCAAGTACTTCGCGGGCGACGACTACATGGAGATACACGGCTCTAAGGGCTCCATCCACGTGACGCGGTGCATTGCTGAACTGCTGGATTTCCCCCCGGTCCTGCTGATAAAAGGGACCGAGACGGAAGGCATCGAGGTTCCCTCGGACTTTATCGAGGGGTTCAACGGAGCTGCCTGCGACTTCATCGACAGCATCATCGAGGATAGACAGCCCGACCTTGACGCCGAGTTCGCCAAGAAGACGATCCAGGTGGCGATGGCCACCTACGAGGCGGCCAGGACGGAAGGTCCGGCTTATCCCAGGGCGATGGTCTAGAGGTCTCCGGCTGGGAAATACCGGCTAGATAGAAAGGTAGGCGCCATGGACAAGGTGAGAATCGCTATCGTCGGGTGCGGAAACATCTCGCAGCTCAACGTCCCCGGTTACCTCCAGCACCCTAACTGCGAGGTCATCGCGCTGTGCGATAGTGCCCCCGGCCGGGCCGAAGCTCGGGCGAAGCAGTGGGGCATCTCGCCAAGGATCTACACGGACTACGAGCAGGTCCTCAACGACCCCAATGTCGATGCCGTCGAGCTACTGACGCCTCCGCAACACCACGCGACCATGACGGTCGACGGTCTGGACGCCGGCAAGCACGTATCCTGCCAGAAGCCGATGTGCACGTCGGTCGCGGAGGCGGACGTGATGGTGGCGGCGGCCAGAAGCGCCAAGACGAAGTTCCGGATGACCGAGAACTGCATCTATTACCCACCCATCCTCAAGGCCAAGGAGCTACTCGACGCCGGAGCCATAGGCGAGCCGTCCCTGGTCCGGTTTCACACCGTAATCGGTGGACAGGCTGAGGGGAACGTGGTGGACACAGACCCTGAAGCGTTCGTCTGGCGCAACGATCCCAGGCTGAGCCCCTTGGGTATCGTGTATGAAGACGGTGTGCACAAATTCGCGACCGCCATGAAGTGGGTCGGAGATATCGAGAAGGTCTTCGGGATTGTCGGCAAGACCCGGGAGCACTTCATGGAGATGCCGACGGCGCTCATCTGGAAGTTCGAAGGAATGGACTGTTTGGGGATGTGCGACTACGTCTACGCGCCGCATATGACGGTCCGCACCAAGTACTTCGCGGGCGACGACTACATGGAGATACACGGCTCTAAGGGCTCCATCCACGTGACGCGGTGCATTGCTGAACTGCTGGATTTCCCCCCGGTCCTGCTGATAAAAGGGACCGAGACGGAAGGCATCGAGGTTCCCTCGGACTTTATCGAGGGGTTCAACGGAGCTGCCTGCGACTTCATCGACAGCATCATCGAGGATAGACAGCCCGACCTCGACGCCGAGTTCGCCAAGAAGACGATCCAGGTGGCGATGGCCACCTATGAGGCGGCCAGGACGGAAGGTCCGGCTTATCCTAGGGCGATGGTCTAGAGGTCGCCGACCGGGTCAGGCCGGGTACGCGTAAATCCTCGGAAGGCATGAGAGGTGGAGCTCCCCTGCCTTGCGGCTACACCTACCAAGCAATTACACTTTGGACGGCCTCGTGGATATCGGTGGCATCAGGCAAGATGTATTCGGACATGCCTACGTTGTGTGCGATGGGCGCATCCCTGGCTCCAACGCGGCCGACCGGCGCGTCCAGGTACTCGAAACAGGCTTCACTGACGAGAGCCGCTATCTCCGCGGTCGGGCCCGCGGTCTTACAATCTTCAGCCACGACGACGACCTTGTGAGTTTTGCGAACCGATTGGAATATCGTCTCCAAATCCAATGGGGCCAGTGTACGCGGGTCAATCACCTCGACCGAAAGTCCCTGGTCGCGCAGTGTTCCCGCCACCCGGGTGGCCAGGCCAGCCAGGTACCCAATTGCAACGACGGTCACGTCGTCGCCAGGGCACAGTACCCTCGCCTCGCCTAACGGAATCTCGTATTCTTCCTCTGGTACCCTGCCCTTGTCGTTGTAGAGCTTCTTGTGCTCAAGGAACAGAACGGGATTGTCATCCCGGATCGCGGTTTTGAGAAGACCTTTTGCATCGTACGGTGTCGAAGGAAAGACAACGTAAAGCCCTGGAATGTGCATGAACCAGCTGGTCCAGGTCTGTGAATGCTGCGGACCGACACCCACCGCGCCGCAAGCAGCGCGCACGACAATAGGCACGCAGTACTGGCCCGCGGTCATGTAATGTGTCTTGGCGGCTGTATTGACCAACAGATCCATGGCCAGGGTGATAAAGTCTTCGAACATGATTTCAGCCACGGGGCGTGAGCCGGTCATCGCCGCTCCTACTGCGGCACCGACAATGGTCTGCTCTATCATGGGCGTGTCCAGGAGGCGATCTCTAAAATCCTTCTCCAGGCCCTTGGTGACTTTGAAGGCGCCCTGGTATCCACCCGGACCACCGTAAATGTCTTCACCGATGATGAAAACGCCCTCTTCGCGCATCATCTCTTCTCGCAGCGCCTCGTTAATGGCATCTCTGAAGGTTATCTCACGAGTGGTCATAGCTATTCCACCTCACTTGAGCGGAAGACGAAATCCACGCCCGCTTCAGGCGGAGGCTCAGGACTATTCAATGCAAATTCCTGTGCCTCATCTACCTGCTGCCGGACCCCGTCAGCGATTTGTGCTTTGAGCTTTTCGTCCAAAATACCTCGCTCGCGTAACCTTTGCTCGAACTGGGTGATCGGATCGCGTTTTGACCACGCGTCCATCTCCTCCTGAGGCCTGTAGGGATTTGTATCAAAAGTCGAGTGTCCTCCCTGCCTGTAAGTCTTGCACTCGATGAGGGTGGGCCCCTCACCGGCCACCGCACGCTCGCGCGCCTCGCGCACGGTTTCGTACACAACCATGACATCATTGCCATCAACTACGCGGCCAGGCATGTTATAGGCGCAAGCCCGGTCTGCCACGTTCGGTATGGCCGATGCCTCGGCAAAGCTCGTCGACATAGCATACTGGTTGTTGACACATACCCACACTACAGGGAGATGCCAGATTGCAGATAAGTTCAGGCCCTCATGAAACGTGCCCATTAATGAAGCACCATCACCAAACATGGCCAGGACGACACGCCCGGTATTGGCACGCTTCTGCGTGAGCGCTGCACCGACCGCAACCGGATAGACGGCCGAAAGGACCGCCTGCACGCCGAGGTTGTTGGAAGCGGCATCTGCTATGTGAACGCTGCCACCACGACCACCACAATAACCCGTTGCCCGGCCCAGGATCTCGGCCATCAACCGCCCGGGATCGGCGCCCTTAATGATGTCGGCCACGTGTCCGCGGTGGGTGGGGATGATATAATCCTTGTGGGTCAATGCCAAGCAGGCACCGACATGGGTAGCTTCCTCGCCTATTCCCGTGTGAAAGGCACCCGGTATGAGCCCTTTGTGAGTAAGCTGCTCGGCATGTTGCTCGAACGAGCGGCCCAAAACCATATATCGGTACATCTGCAACATCAGTTCCTCGCTTAGTGTCATAGTCACAGCTCCTTATGGTCGCGATGCTGCGGTCAGCCTTCGTTGTTAGCCAAGAATGGACCGAGGATTCTCCATTAGCTCTTTGAGCCGCTGCAGGAACGCCGCCGCAGCCACCCCGTCCACCACACGGTGGTCAAAGGTCACAGTGATCAGAGTCACAGGAATGGTCACCGGTTGACCATTTGTCAGCACCAACTGGGCTCGCTTTGCACCAACGGCCAAAATACCACTCTGGGGTGGGTTAAGCAGCGGGATCGACAGAGTGATGCCAAGCATACCCACATTGGTTATCGTGAACGTCCCGCCCTCCAGGTCTTTAGGGTGCAGTCGGTTACCCATTGTGGCTCGCTGCAAACGGATGATCTCACTGGCTATCTCTGCCAGCGAGAGTTGGTTAGCGCCCCGCACGACAGGTACGACCAGTCCCCGGTCAGAAGCCATCGCCACACCCAAGTTGATCGTGCGGTAAAGACGAATACCTTCATCCGTCCAGGTCGCGTTCAATGTGGGGCAGCTTTCCAGCGCACGGGCGACCAATGGTGCCAGCATGTGGGTAAAAGACAGGCGGAACCCATGGGATGCTTCCCAGTCGGCCGAAAGCTCGTTCCTCAAAAGTTCCAGACTTGTTAGATTCACCTCACAGGAGGCGGCAGCCTGTGGTATAGCCGCGGCCTGACTCAGGTGTGAGGCCATAGCACGCTGTAATGGCGAAGGCTTAATCAGCTCGAACTCAGCGTCACCAGCAGCTTCTGGCCCGTCTGTGCCCATTGCCGAGCTGCGGGCATCAGCGTACGCCCTTATGTCCGCCTCGCGTATTCGCTTTTGCCCAACATGCTTTTGCACATCCTCCAAGGCAACACCGAGTTCGCGTGCCAGGCGCTTGGCCACGGGGGACGCAGCCACGGGGGACGCAGCCGCTGTCTCCGAATCTCTAGGGGTGACAGCAATGTCCTGGGGAGAGCTGACTGCTTGTTGCTCCTTGGGCGGGTGCAACGCCTCGGCCTCAGGGATGGCGTCACCGGGGGCGCCGATCCACGCGACAGCGGCGCCAACAGGGACAGTCGCGTCGGTAGGTACCAGCACTCTCAGGAGTATCCCGGCCTCCTCTGCCTGCACCTCGATGGAGGCCTTGTCGGTTTCCACAACGAAGAGCGCTTGACCGGCGTCAACCGCATTCCCTTCTTCGCAAAGCCACTCTACGATGCGGCCCTCCTCCATTTCGTATGTAAGCTTGGGTAGAATGACTTGAGTAGCCACAGTACCTCCCGATCCCCCGACGCGCAGCCGCTGCGCTTTCATATCCGAATACAACTAGAGCATAAACTTGCGAGTATTCAAGCAGGTGAAAATCAGAGCACGAGGCATTTGCATCATGATATGGGGCGTCTCTTCAATAAGGGCCCAATTTACTTGGAAAGTGACTGTAAAACCCACCTTTGAAGGTGTTTGCTGCAGCGACTACGAATTATAATATAATTTTGTGTTCAGTCAAGCTCGGCTGGATCTGTTACGCCCACTTCCATAACGTGGTTTGGTCCGGGACCGCGTGGAAGTATACCCGCCAGAACTGGCGTAGCACCACACTGTAGCTACAATAGTGCTGATAACCAGAAAACCGAGGACTGTAGCAAGTATTGTGCAATCAAGTTTCCATTTGCTAATGGGTGTGCGGAATCGGTTTTTGGAAAAAGTGCTGCATAACGAGTTAAGGGATCCAGGTGGCGGTGCGACACGAAGTCGCTTACATACTTGCTACACTCGAAAATCAGGAAGTAACCCAATGTTTTGCAATCGGTATCCTACCAGTCTGAATAAAGAGCGACGGGGACAATTGTAGCTTCATCCGAACAGGATGGCAATCAAGTCGTGAGAGGCGGTTGTGACTGCTAGCGTCAGAGCGGTTTGGGAGCTTGGATAGGGTGGTATGGTGAACAGACGTGAACTGTTGATAAACGTCGTCAGAATCGACAAGCCAATGGCGCTGACAGGCTTGAGCCAAAAGGCAAGTGGGGTCAACCCCGAATGAACTGCGGGAAATTGCCAAGTGAAACTAAGAGAGGCATAACAACTCTGTACTCAATGGGTGGAGGAAAGATTTGCTGGCAAGCTGGCCTGTTCTGTTAATGCACGATTTAGTTGGGATCGGGTCGTTGTTTTTGATGCTCGAGAGCTGGCAGCAGTGGAAAGCTGTGTGGAGCTTTGAGCCCCGTTGGTCGCGAGAGTCGGCCCGCCGGCGACGACGAGAAGCGCTGGCCGAGAGTCTGGCAGTGCCCGGCTTGGCGCGACGACCGGTGTGTGCCGAGTGCCGGGCAGAGCCAGAGAAAAAGGAAGTGCCCCCAAGCCCGCCGCCCCGCTGGACCGGCTCGAAGCGTGGCCGGCGGCAGGTCGTTTCTGCCCGCTCGAACGCAAGACCGGGCGACAGATGAGGATCTCTTCCGCCCCACCCCTACCCCGGGTAAACCCGCGCACATTTGTAGAATTGACACGAAACTGGCATGAATACACGTGAAATTGCCATAAGAAATATATGCGGAAAGTGTATAATAATATTTTGTAGTCTCGTGACCCGAGCCAGACGCCTAGGTACCGTTGAACCCTGCCTTTCTCGATCGGATCGACATCGACAACAGGATGACGACCTGCAGAATGGCCGGCCGTCAATCACGGAAACCTGAGGCCTTGTCGCATGGACCCCTCCTGCCTGCGCAAGGCAAGAGGAAAAGTGCCGGTCTATCGTTGAGGCAGTTCACCGAGTCCTTCCCATCTGCGCCCGGTTGCCTGAACCGCCTGCGGATGATGGCAGGTGAATCTGTGTCCGGGCCGCCGTCTGCCAACGGTTCGCCCAGATATGGCAACGAGCATGTCCGGCAGAATGGATGCGTTTCTATTTCCTTTCATGGCTTACGTGGAGAGCGTTCCTATGGCCGGACGCGAACCGATGTCCAGCGTAGACCGGGCCTGGCTCATGATGGACGATCCGACTAATCCGATGGTGATCAACGGCTTCTGGATCATTAAGGGACGGCTCCAATATGAACATGTCCTGGCCGTTCTGGAGGAGCGGCTCCTGATTCACGACCGCTTTCGCCAGCGCGTCGTAAAGCATCAAGGCGCCCTCAGAACCCGTACGTATTGGCAGACAGATCCGGAGTTCGATCTGCGTGAGCACGTTCGGCGCGTCGTGCTGCCTTTGCCTGGGGATACGGAAACGCTCAACGATACCGTAGCCCAACTGCTCAGCGATCCTCTGGACTTGAATCGGCCGCTGTGGACGTTCACGCTTATCGAAGGCTACGAAGGTGGCAGTGTCTTCTTCGGACGCATTCACCACTGTATTGGCGACGGAGCGGCACTGGTACGGGTGCTGCTCGCCCTGACTGATGAGTCTGCAGAGGGAGCGCGCCCGTCGCCGGTCGCCGGGGCCGGGCCTCCCCTAAACAGGAATACTCTGCGTCCTCCGACTGGCGCCGCCGCCCGTCCGGGGTCCGCGATTTCGCGGCAAGGCCGCAAGCGGGCGGGACAGCCCGCGCATCTGCTGTCCCTGGCCGCAAGGGGCGGACGGCTGGCTGGAAGGTTTGTCGCTGTGTTAGCCAAGCTGGCGCTCATGACGACCGACGACAAGACGGCTTTCAAAGGAGAGGTCGGGGTCGGCAAAGCGGTCGCCTGGTCCAAGGGCATTCCCCTCGATGATGTCAAGTTCGTGAAAAACACAATGGAGGCAACGGTAAACGATGTCCTGGTCGCCGCGATGGCCGGCGCATTGCGCCGCTACGTCGAAGCGCGCGGCGACAATCCGCAGGGCAAGGAGATCCGGGCGATGGTTCCGGTAGACATCCGCGGGCCCGAGGACACGAAACTAACGAACCGTTTTGCGCTGGTCTATCTCCCTCTGCCCATCGGCATCGCCGATCCCTTCGACCGCCTTTTGGAGACAAAGCGCCATATGGATGCCATCAAACGGTCGCCCGAAGCGCTGGTGACCTATCAGGCAATCGCCGGCCTGGGCGTCGTGTCGGACAGAATCGCCAGGAGCGTTCGGGGGTATTATGCCAGCAAAGTAAGTGTGGTGCTGACTAATGTGCCCGGCCCGTCGCAGAAACTCTATTTTGCCGGCAAGCTTCTCGATACGATCGTCTTCTGGGTGCCGCAGTCCGGCTCCATCGGCGTGGGTATAAGCATTTTCAGCTACGCCGGGCAGGTGAATATCGGACTCATTACCGATCGCGGACTGGCGCCGGACCCGGACACCATCGTCACAGCCTTTCAGGAGGAGTTTGACAGTTTTTTTTTATCTGGCGCACGTGCAGGAATTGCAGGCGCGTCGAAACGCGGAGCCCGCCTCACGCGCAGGGTCCGCATCCAATTCGGATTAGCTTTCGTCGGCAACTTCGGCGACGCGGTCAACTATGCACCCAACACATGGGAAGATCGACCGAAGACTCACGTTACCTTGAGCCGCCAGTCAAAATGTCGGGAGATGCTGACCGTTACGACTATCGCGCCGGAAACGACGACTATTCCCAGCCCGGCAACTTTTTCCGCCTGATGAGCAACGACCAGAAAAAGCAGCGGTTCAGCAATATCGCCGCAGCGACGGATGGTGTGCCCGAGCGCATCCGGGTACGTCAGCTTGTCCACTTCTACAAGGTTGATCCGGACTGTGCATGCGGCGTAGCCGCAAAGTTGAATCTTTCCCATGCCAGCGAGCAGGTCGCTGCTCTCTCGGATCTGTCTCTGGCTGATCTGATTGTGCAGACCAGCGCAGAAACGTATACGGAGCTGCAGTCAACGCCGGCGGAACTATTGGCCAACGCCGCCGGCTGACCTGCCGGCAGCACAATCAGTGAGCTGAAACCGATGTAACTTTGGAGGCCTACACAAGTAATTCCCCAAACCCGGAATCGTTGTGCAGTCAGACGTGCACACGGCCACACTTCGGTGAGGCGGCCGCATGTCTGCCTTGGCCCTATGCGCCCACAGTTCCTATGCCCTGATGTTTTCCGCGAACAAGTACGAGCACTGCACCCAAAGCAACGCCCAACGTGTCCTCCTGTACCCGCCAGGGACGATAGTGCAGTCCAACCCCAAACGCTGACCTGAGATCTGCCCGAAATCTCCTGATTCCAGAAACTTACAACGATTTCGGGTTTCTACAAGGCTAGTGTAGCCGCAGCTTTAGTGGCTGGATCCAATCGTGAGTCCACGAAACACCAGACACACTTTCGAAAGCTTGACGGGTGGTTGACGCACTCTGCGGATGAAAGAGAAACCCCCGCAAGTGACCTGCCCTCCCGCTCTCGAGGTTGGATTATGGTCACTGCGTCGAGTAAGCGAGCAAATTGCATTGAAGCAAGGGATGTGAGTAGGGTGAAAAGGATCTTAGGGATTACGGGCTGGATTTTTTTGGGCTCTGTGCTGGGGGGCGTTGTTGTTCACGTGATGGGGTTGGATGAGAAAGAATCGGGTGAGACGCCGGTTGAAGTGACGGCGACTCCGGTTGATCGAAATGATGCCGGTGAATTGGTGCCGAAAGTGATGGTGAAGAACTATGGCATGGCAATCAGATCGGGGCCTGGGGCTGCTTATGAGATTGTTGGGAATGCGCCCATGGAGAGCGAGTATAGGATTGTGGGGCGGAATCAGGCCGGTGATTGGTGGAAGATAGTCTTTGCCGACATTGAGGGTAAGGAAGCACATGGGTGGTTGTATGCGCCATTTGAGAAAGCTGTGAATGCCGGCGGGGTTGAGGTGGTTGAGGCACCGCCGACGCCGACGTTGGAGGTCCCGTCCACAATTGCGCCAGAGCCAACGTTGAATCCAGCGCCGACATTGACGCCGGGCGCAGGTTAGGTCCCAGTGATGTCCTTGGCGCCGCGCGGAGCCTCACGGCGTGGGTATGAGTAGAATGAGGAGTGGAAGCTAAGTCAGGGCCAGGATCAACTCAATTGCGGTCACATTTGAATCGAAGAATTGCTGCGGAGCCCCCGGAATCGTCGCGAAGAACGCCTGCGCCTCTACGGTGCAGAATTCAGAAGATCGCCCGGCTGGTTCTCTATGCGCGCAAGCGTGAATCCAGGTCACTAGCGAGCCTGCATGTTCCTCCTTAGATCTGAGAAACGGAGAACGGCCACGAACGGTAGAAAAAGCGGAGGCGGACAAGGATGACCGTCTCGTCTGCCGGGCGCAAAACCGGAAGGAGGAGATGAAGCGATGGACAAGCTTATTCGACCTGTAATGTTCAACATAGTCACAGTTGCCGCCTTGCTTTTTGCCCTGGTCCAGATGGTGATAGTCGCGCCAGGGCGCACGACGCCAACAACGGCTGAGGCAGTTCAGCTTCTTGGAGAGCTTGCCCAGGAGAGTGACGCCGTGGACGAATCCTTGAGCGTGCGTCTCGCGACCGATCAGGAGCGACGTCAGTGGTTCAGCAACAGCATGATTGTCACCATGACCATCGCAATTCTGGCCAATGTCATCGCGAACCATCTCGGCCGCGGGAGGCAGAAGATGAACGTTGCCAGGATTCGCCGGCTGGAGGCGGAACTGCATGAATTGCAATCAAGGAGGTCGTAAAGTGAAGAGCAAACTATTCCAACCCGTACTGTTCAACCTGATTACAATCGCGGCGATGCTGTTCTCACTTTTCCAGTTGGTGGCGGTGTCGCAGAGAACGGCGACGAATGAGGTCGTGGAACTGTTTGAGGAGCTTGCCGCAGAGGGCGGAATTGAGGATGAAACGCTGGGCGTGCGTCTTGCCGCCGAGCAGGACCAGCGCCTGCGCTTAGCCAACTATATCCTGGTGACGCTGATGATCGCGATCCTAGCCAATGTTGTCGCGAACTATATCGGCAGGGGACGGCATCATGCCAATACCGCAAGGATTCGTGAACTGGAGGTGGAGATACGCGGAATGCGATGGCGTTAGCGCCATTGACCTGAACCGGACATGATTGTACACCTTAGGTTGGGATCCAGTTTTGGGGACAAGCCCACCGGTGCATCCCGGACTGGGAGTGGGAACAGTCGGGCGGGGATTCAGTGCCGGCAGTGGCAGTAATTGTTAACCGTATTTTGGCGAGACGCAGTGCAGGCGCCAGGCATGGCCGTCCGGTGGAGTCCGTCAGTTTGGGAGGGTGCGAGGGCAGGCACAAGGCCGGCGCCTATGGGGACTTGATGGGACTGGCGGGACGTTCTCTGGCCAGACGCTTTCGATCGGACACCAGTCACCAATGTCGGCACACGGTCGACGAGGCATGTTGTAGGACCGGGGGCGTTGCGGGGGCGGAGCCCCCGCACAAGGGAGGGCCGAATAGGCCCGACCGCCC
>JAPOVP010000054.1 GCA_026708085.1 Caldilineaceae bacterium | reverse complement strand
ACCGGTAGGGGCAGGCCTTGTGCCTGCCCTCCCCCTCCCCCTCCCAAACACGTCGTCTCCTCCATCCCCCCCTCAACCCACCGGTAGGGGCAGGCCTTGTGCCTGCCCTCTCCCGCCCTTCCGCGCCGTCTCCACCTCCACCACATCTGACCATCCTCGTCCCCAAAAACGACTGCTCCCCTCGAAGGTCAACAATACGATACCGCCCCGATACCTGTGATATACTGACTCTTTGGCGGCGGGAAGATCCCTACCATCACACCATCTCCTGCATCGCAACCTCGACGGTTGCAGTCAAAGTGATTAGGACTCGTTGACATTTGTCTGAACACGATCTGCGGCAGCAAAGTGCGGCTGACCTGCGCATTCACGCAAGGAAAATTCCAGTTTCACGACGGTTTTCTTCGTGGCCCTTCAAGGCCCTTCGTGGACAAAAAGGTGTTCTTCGCGACCCTCCGCGTGACTTCGCGGACAAAAAGGTGTTCTTCGTGGCCCTTCGTATACAAAAAGGTGTTCTTTGCGACCCTTCGCGTTACTTCGCGGATGAAAAGGTGTTCTTCGACACCCTCGTTTCCTGACGCAGGCCTGTCCAAATACCCCCTATGCAATCTCCCTTCAAACGCATGACTCGAAACACAGAGGACAACCATGCCAACCCAAAACTATGAAGTACTGTTTGCGGAAAGGGGTGTCGCAGCCCTGCGGGAGTGCGAAATGCCCTCGGCAGGACCCGGCGAGCTCCTCATTCGGGCGACCGTATCCCTGATCAGTTCCGGCACCGAGAGGGCCTTTCTCTTGGGCCTTGCCAACACATCGGACAACTATCCCCAAAGGACAGGCTACAGCCACATAGGCGAAGTGGTAGAGGTCGGTGCCGGTGTGGAAGGCTGGGCCGTCGGAGACCGGGTCGCCTCGCGCGCCAATCACAAACTGTTTGCATCCATGCCCGTATCGAATTGCAACCAAGTACCCCACGGGCTCACCAACGAACGCGCCGCCTTTTTCCGGCTCACTTCCATTGCAATGCAGGGCGTGCGCAAAGCGCGCATCGAACTGGGGGAGCCGGTCGCCGTCATAGGTTGCGGGCCGGTGGGGTTGCTGGCAGCGCAACTGGCCCGTCTCAATGGCGGACTACCTGTCGTCTCAATAGACAAAGATGCCCGCCGCCTCGAATTTGCGGAGATGCTTCACGTTGACGCCGCCCTGCCGGCTGATAATGAACTCAAGCAGGCCTTGCAAGCGCACTGCAGCGGTGACGACCCGGCGCTGGTCATCGACGCCACCGGCCATCCGGAGGCTATTCCCGCCGCCTTCGACCTGGCCCGCTTAGGAGGGCGCGTGGTACTCCTAGCCAGTACGCGCGGCGATACCGAGGCAGTTAATTTCTATCGGGACGTCCACAAAAAAGGTCTCACCGTGATCGGTGCCCACGAGAGCACCAGGCCGCGCCTGGATTCCGCGCCGGGCTGGTGGACGCACCAGGCCGACGAAAACACCGCCCTCAGGCTCCTTGCCAGCGGACGCCTGGTCGTAGATCCGATCACCACCCATCGCTTTGACTGGCGCAACGCCGCGGCGGCCTACAAAATGCTGGCTCGCTGGGAACCGGGTATGATGGGGACCCTCCTTGACTGGCAGGATTCTTGACGGAACAGACCTGCACTGCGATGAACTCTTCGACCCGGATCTCGACAAGAGAGATCTTCGAGACTTGGTGGCCTCTGGCCCTGAGCTGGTTGATGATCACCGTGGAACAGCCAATTCTGGCGGCCGCAGTGGCTCGAAGCGGCAATCCAAAGATTCAGCTCGCAGCCTGGGGTCTTGCATTCTCCCTGGCAATTGCTCTGGCCGCTCCCTCAATCTCCATGCTGGCAGTGTCAACCTCTCTCAGCAGAGACAGGATGTCCTACAGGCGCGGGCGCGGCTACATGCTGTGGCTCAGCCTCGGTCTTACCTTCGTTCACTTCATTCTGGCATTCACCCCTGCATTTGAACTCGTTGTACTGGGACTCATTTCGGCCCCGCTGGAACTTGCAGAGCCCGTCCGTACAGGCTTTCGCATTCTGCTTCCCTTGGTCCCCAGCCTTGCCTTGAGGCGTTATCAGTACGGTGTCCTGATTCGCTGCGGAAAGACGCGCGCTGTGTCGCTTGGCACGGTGACGCGCCTGCTGATAGAAGTAGTGCTCGCAATTGGGCTTTTTCAATTTACAGGCCTGGACGGGGTCGTCGTCGCCAGCACAGCCATTGCGACGGGCGTGGTCTATGAAGCAATCTATGCCACGATTCGCGTTCGGCCTGTCGTTCAGAAAAACCTCATCTCCATGACGCCAGGCCATGCTCCGTTGTCGTGGAGAAGATTCCTGCGGTTCTATCTTCCCTTGGCACTGACGACATTGATGCAGATGCTGCTCCAGCCTCTGGTTAGCGCTAGCCTTAGCCGCATGCCGGATTCGATTGGCTCGCTCGCACTGTGGCCGGTACTTTTTGGCGTCCTACTGGTGATAAACAGCGCCGCTATCGGTTTCGTTGAAGTGGTAATCGTGCACCTGGACCAACCTGGCTCCATCGAGGCGTTGAGGCGTTTCGCGCTCCGCCTCGCTATTTTGCTGGCGCTGGTCCCTCTGGCACTCTCTGTTACGCCTCTTGGCGACCTGTGGCTGATTCGGTTCGCGGCCCTTCCCACCGACCTGTTGCAGCAGGCAAAGGCGGCTCTGTGGCTGGTGATCCCGCTCCCGGCCTTGACGACAATTTCTAGCACGCTCCAGGGCACTCTGATAAACGGCCAGCGCACGCGGGGTGTCACCGAGGCTGATGCAATATCCCTTGCCACGGTCGCCATCCTGTTGACTTTGGGTACTCTCTTGGGGGGCCGCACCTGTTTGGGAGAGGGCGAAGGTATCGCGGCCGTACTCTGCGGCGCTTCGGGGGTCTATATTGCCGTTGTCGCCTACACCATTGGTTCGGTCGTGCGCAATCTGTGGCTGTGGCGTCGCTCGCAGCCGGTCTACCTGTCCATTCGCTTGCGCCAGGCCCGCGCCTAAGCACTGGGACTATCCGCGAGGACTTTCAAACTTCACTGCGCCCGGCGACGGGCTTGCAACTACCTCTATCCGTCCGCGATTCTGCCGGTCAGCCGCAAAAGGGTCTCCTGAACCAGTAGCTCGTGTTCCGGTGTTCGGTCCGGGGGCTGCTGGCCCCGCAAGGTTGCCACAAAGGCGACCAGCTCTTCCTCGTAGGTCTGCTGCCGGCTCTGCGTTGGCACCGGAACGATCTGCTCTCCGGCATCGAATCCCCCGTCAGCCTCCTCCAGGCACAGTCTGATGGCATACGGCGGCTCAAAAGGATCGAGCAATATCGCGCTGCCCTTCGTGCCGTATACTTCGAAGCGCCGCGCCATCGGCTTCGGTTCCATCGCCGCGATGTCTACGAACGCGAGGCCCCGTTCGAACTCGAGAACACCAAGCGTGTTGTCAGTACACTCGGGCCCCGCGCCGTCCGTGCGTAAAAAGCTGGTTGTCCGGTGTGGCCTGCCCATCAGATACACGACCTGATCGAGCATATGCCCGCCAAGATCGAAGAAGATGCCTCCCTGATGCACGGCAAGTGCACCGCGGCTGGCCGGTTCGACGTTGGTTGACATGTGTGCGCGCGTGCAGTAGACGTCGCCCAGAAGACCGCCGTGCACCCACTCCGCGATCTGACAGAAGCCGTTCTGGTAGCGGAACATATAGCCCATCTGGATGAGCAGGCCCTGCTCCTGCGCCTTGCTCATCACCCTCTGCCAGCCTGGCCAGTCTTCGCCGGCCGGCTTGTCATACCAGACATGCTTGCCCGCATCAACGATTGCCTCCGTTTGGGGCAGGCTCTCCGCGTTCCTGCCTTCTGAAGCCACCGCAACGATGGAGGAATCGGACAGGAGTTCTTCATCACTTTCGAACCAGCGCACCTGTCCGAACGGTCCGCTACTCCCTTCCACCTCGGCGCGGCGCTCCCGGTCCGGTTCAAAAAGCCCGACTACCTCAACGTCAGCCGAATCGAGCATCGCCTGCAGCTTGCCCGCGGCGTGCCCGTGCTTCGTCCCATACTGGGCCATCCTGAGTGGCTCCGCGCCGTTTCCAACTGTCATTCCAAGACCTCTCTAAACCTTGAATACAACTGACGACCTACCCACAGCCAGTCCCCGACACCAAACGAGGCGAGCAAAGTCTCCGCACGCCTCGCCTCTTCTATCCTATGTCCAACACCGCAGCCACTTACCACTGTCTACTAACCACTAACCACTGACCACTGCCTTCTGCAGTCAAGCGCAAACAGGATTGTCGGCGGTCCAGCGGTTGAAGTTCGTACTGTCCTCTACCTTTGCCATGTGATCGCGCGTATCGCGCCACAGCTTCTCCCACGCCGCCGGTTCGCGTAGTACCGTGTCAGGGTACTTGCGGCTGCGCGCGACAAAACCAGGGAAGGCCGGCCTGCCCGTAGGCTGACCCGTCGGATTGTAACGAATGTCGAAGCTCCAGCGAATCGAATCGCTGTTATTGGAGTAGGAGGCGTGCAGCGTCTGCTTGTGCATGAGCAAGGCATCACCCTTGTTCATGATCATGGGACGCGCCTTGCCTTCCAGGAGCTTGCCCGGAACCGCCAGACCGAGATTGGTCGGACAGTGGTCGATCAGCCCGCGCTTGTGGCTCCCGGGCCACACACACAGGCAACCGTTCTCCACATTCACGTCCATAAGCGGGAACCAGACCGTCAGCATCTGCGTCTCGTCCGCCTCCGTCCGGACCACCCCATGGTCCTGGTGGACGACAGTCTTGCCCAGCATGACACGGCCCGTCTCCTGGTTGATCGGCGTCAGATGTTCCGGCGGCTTGAGGCGAACATGCTGTACGGGGTTGGAGTATATCTCGCCGCCGAGTATCGACTCGACGGAATCCAGCAGACTCTCATTGGTCAACATGCCGAAGACTGCAGGGCCTGCCCAGAACGGCGTATCCGGCTTCACGTTTCCCTGCGGCAGTGAAAAGTCAAAGTACTGCGCATGGACCTTTCCGCTTTCCTGGTAGATTGCGATCAGCCGCTCGGCAAAGGGCAGTTCCTCGTAGAGAGAAGTGGTCTCCCCCGCGTCATACAAGTCGTGGGCCAGGTTGTCCAACACGCCCTTGTACTCTTCGATAACCCGATCGATGTCCTCTTCTGGATCGAAAACGTCGCGAACGATGATATAGCCCTCTTCGTCATACTGCTCAAATTGCTCGGCCGTGAGTTTCATGGTCATGCCCTCCAGTTTGCATTCCCATCGAACGTAAAACGATAATTTCTATCTGTTCTGTGTATCGTCGACCATATTGTCGTTTCGAAGGTGCACGGCGCGTATATCGTACTTGCCAGGACGCTGCGGAGTCAAGTGCCCGGATTCCACCATCAGATCGAGAGGATTGACCCTTGTCTGCAAGGGCATATCCACCTTTTCGTGCATCCGGGCGGACTCGTAGACGGCATGGACCATCTGCAGGGCCTTGTAGCCATGCTCGCCCTGCCCCCTGTGAGCGTCGACCTTGCCCTCCACCCAGTCGGCCAGCTCATACGCCTGTCCTGCCGCCCCTTCTTGCCACTCGAAACGGTTGCCCAACGCTTCCACCGTGTAAAACCTGCCGTCCGGCACATGCCTCTCCCAGCGACCGCCACTTTTTGCATTCAGAATATCAAGCGTTTCGGTCGTGATGCTGATCATGCCCTCGCTTCCGAAAATTTGGGCGCCCTGGTAATGGTTCGGCACGAGGTCGCTGAGGATCATCGCCCGCGGCCCCCCCGCGAACTGAAAGACGGCCACGGCGCGGTCCTCGATACGCGTGGCGCGCTCGTACTGGTCCGTCTTGCGCTCGATGTTGCCCATCACCCACACGCACTCGTCGTCCGACAGCAGATAGCGGTACATGTCGGTCTGGTGCGAGCTGTAGTTGGGCAGACCGTCGCCGCCCAGGCTCTGTATCAGGTTCACGTCGCCAATGGCGTTACACCCGATAAGCTCCTTGGCCAGCGTATAGGCGGGAAGAAATCGGCGCTGGTGCCCAATCGCAAGCTTCACGCCGTTTCGCCGGCAGGCGATCAGCATCTGCTCCGCGGCGCCCACGGTATCCGCCATCGGTTTTTCACACAAAATCGCCTTGGGCCTATAGGCCGCAGCCGCGACGGTCCACGGAGCATGACCCTTGTGCCAGGTGCAGATCGAAACCACATCCGGCCGCTCCTTTTCCATCATCTCACGGCCGTCCGTGTAATGTGCCGGCGAAATGTCGAACTGCTCGTTCTTCTCCGCCATCGCCTCCGCACTCAGGTCGGCCAGGGCGACCACCTCATACCGGCCGCAGGCCAGGTAACCGTGAATATGATTAGATGATATGCCGCCGGTGCCAATGACTGCAGCACGAAGTTTCTCAGCCATTCTCTGTCCCAAACAGTATCAAGTTTCAGGCCTTCTCCCAGCGGTCACCAATAGTCTATCCGAGTGCATCCCAAAATGGGGGCAATCTCACGCATACCTCTGGCGCCAGACCAACCACAGCCACCCCGCCATCAACACCGAATCAGAGAAACCACCGCCTCTGACCACTAGCCACTGACTACTGACCACTGCAGTTCCGGGCGGTCGGGCCTATTCGGCCCTCCCTTGTGCGGGGGCTCCGCCCCCGCAACGCCCCCTCTCCTACAACATGCCTAATCGACCGGGTGTTGATATTGGTGACAGGTGCCTAATCGAAGGTATCTAGCCAGACCACGTCCCGCCATCTCCATCAATTCCCCGTAGGGGCACCCCTTGTGGGTGCCCTCGTGGGAGCCTTTTGCAACTCTGTGCCCCTCGCGGATTGACAAAATGCTGGGCCTACAGAACTCCTACTCAGACTGAGGCAAACGACTCTCTAGCCTCTTGCACGAGTTTCCCACTGGAACTGCGCCAGTCTCGCCCGCTACTAGCCAATACGAAATACGCTGAATCGCATCCTTTACGTCCACCAGCCATCAAACAGAAGTATATCCACCGTCAACAACCAGCACCTGCCCTGTCACCATCCGGGCGGCATCCGAGGCCATGTAGATAATCGCGCCCGCGATTTCATGCGGCTCGGCAATGCGACCCATCGGAATCTTCTCCAGGTTCTTTGCAAAATCGGGGTTCTTGATGGCCTGTTCCAGCAGAGGCGTGCGCGTAAATGTCGGAGCCACAGCGTTGACTGTAATCTTGTGAGGCGCCCATTCCACCGCCAGCGAGCGCGTCATCTGCCCTACCGCGCCCTTGGCCGAAGCGTAGATCGACCGCAGAGGCCCGCCTACCACGCCCACCTGCGAACTGATGGCGATAACGCTGCCTTCAATGCCGGCATCAATCATGCGCCGGGCGCACGCCGTGGACATGAAGAAGGCGCCCTTGAAATTGACGTCTGAGATATAGTCGAACTCTTCTTCCGTGTAGTCCAGCGCAGGCTTGGGGCTGTTATAGCCCGCGTTGTTGACAACCGAGTCGATGCGGCCGAATGCGTCCCAGGTCTGCGAAACGAAACGGTCGATGCTCTCCAAATCGGTCACGTCCAGATGCCATGCCTCAGCCTGCACGCCGAGGTCGCGACACATCTGGGCAGTCTCTTCACTCTCACTGACCGTACGGCTGCCGAGTGCCAGCGTCGCGCCGTAACGGGCCGCCGCTTCGGCAATCGACTTGCCGATCCCCTTGCCCGCGCCGGTGACAATCATGACTTTGCCGCTCAAGTCGAAACTAACTTCATCAGACACATCTGTCTCCTTATTCGTTGTTTCCGGGTAATTGAAGCGCGAATGCTTACAGTTCGGTCCAGTGGCCTATGAGCAAGGCTGTAGGTCAAGGTCTGCTCTGACCACAGGCATATACTGCCCAGGGCTCTGTTATTCCTGCTTCACTGTCCTTCGTTCAGTTGCGTTCAATACCGGCGTCGACAAAGGCCTGTGCCAGTGTGTTGTAGGTCTCGGTCGCGACAGCCAGGGGATAATACGGGGTCCTGCGTTGCACCATGTTACTGATCTCGGCCGTGATGTAGCCCGTGTAGCCGTGCCGCCGCATCGCCTTCAGATAGGTTACGTAATCGAACTCGCCTTCACCGGGGACCAGGAATTCAAAATCGGGCACAGTACCGCGTTCATCCTTGACATGCGTATGCCGGGCGTGCGGGGCCATCTTCGCCACCGACTCTTCGATGCCGATTCCCATCACGTTGAAATGGCTGATATCGAAATTGACGGCAACCGCAGGCGAACCGACCTGCCTGATGACCTCAAGCATCCGATCCGGCGTGTCGATAATCGACCCCACGTGCGGCTCTATTGCGATTGTAACCCCAGCCTTCTCTCCGTATTCCGCCGCTTCCTGAATGCGTTCCACCAACATCCCGAGCTTGCTGTCCCAATCTTCCGGCGCGCCCCCTGCCGTCGTGTCGATGACTGGCGGCCCGTCCCCATACGCCCAGTCCAGCGCTAAGTCCATCGTGTTTCGCAGCCTCTCAAGATTCGCAGCGTGGCTGGCGCTGTCCTCATCCATCAGGCTGACGTGCCCGGCAATCGCCGGCAGCTGCAGTCCATGATCCTGCAGCAGCTTCAGGATGCGGCTGCGCTCGGCCTTGTCCAGCTTTTCCAATGCGGTTGTGTGGTGGGAGAGAACGGTCAGCTCGACGCCGTCGAAACCAAGTCCGGTGAGATGACGAACAATGGCGTCGATCGGCACGGCAGGCATGCCCCAAGTGCTGAATCCCAGTTGCATAGTACTCTTTCCCTGTCTACTCGCTGGCTCGCGGGGTTTGGGGCTACTCGTTTAGCGTCCCTTCAGCATCAAACACGCTGAACAGGATCATACGAACATGTCCCAAAAAATGCAAACTTACTCTGGTCAGATCGGCCTACAGTTTACCCCACAGTGAAGACTGCAGAAATGACCCGTCCTGTTCAAGGTTTTGCGTGAAAAGTGCCCCTTCTGACACCCTGTCTTCCCCCCAACTCGACAGTAGGGGCAGGCCTTGTGCCTGCCCTCTTACCCACCTCGCGCTCTTACTCTGCCCTCTTGCAATCTCAATGCTTTCAACCCACCGCCAACCATCCCGAAAATCCATCCGAAACCCGAAAATCCTGATTCAGACAACAAAAGCGCAGACCAACCCATCTTCCCGCAAACCAATTTTAAAATTCGCAAAAATTCCTTCAAAAACGCCCCTTTTCCGTGTTATAATAAACTCTTCGCACCGCCAAACTATCCCGGTGCGCCTAACCAATCTAAAACCATCGCCGGCCCCCGGCCGCACCACAAGAGCAAAACGTATCAAAGGAGATACCATCAATGTCGAAAAAACTCTGCATAGGAATCAGAAAGGACGGCAGCCCCTGCCAGGGAAACGGCCTCGACCAGTTCGACGGCTACTGCATCGCCCACGGACCCACCCCCGAACAGGCCTACCAATGGCGCTCGGAAGGCGGCAAGAACTCCGCCACCGCCGTCCGCCTCGACAAACGCATCCCCGAACGACTCAAATACCTTCACGACATCCTCGAAACCGGCCTGAAACAGGTCTTGGACGGCACCCTCAGCCCCGCCCGCTACGCCGCCGTCTGCCGCGGCGTCAAAATGATACTCGACCTCTACCGCCAGTCCGACCAGGAAATGGACCTAATTCGCGCCGAAGAAATCCAGGCCGCTGCCGCCGAACTCCTCGGCGTGCAAAACAACCTCGACGTCCTCGAAGCCGCCGACGAAATGAACGACAGACAAGACCAGTACCGCGCTGAGTCCCTCGTCGAACAGGACTTCGCCGAAGTCAAAGAATCCCTCAAGCCCGACCAACCCTCCGAAATCTTCCTCAACGACAAAGGGCGCCGCCGCTTCGGCTACCACACTATCGATTTCACACAACACTTTCTGAATGAATTAGATGATGAACTGACCGAATATGACCCCCGGCAGTCCGATCTTTCCGATATCACCGCACTGTTGGAAGACCTGCAAGAGGATGTCGAAAACACCCTCTCAAGTCTCGCCCGCGACGACGTCGCCCCCTTCGATCCCCTGACCGGTCAGGCCATCACCAAACTCCCGGCCGGCGTCCGGACCCGCTCCAAACTCAACCGTCGCATCCACGACGAAGTCAAGCCCCAGGAACGCCTCCAAGAGCAACTCAGCATGATCAAACAACTGATGCGCAAAGCTGAAGAACTCGCCCGGGCCGAAGACGGCAAGAAAGAACTGGAAGAGGTGGAAGAAAGCGGCAAGCAAGAACCGGAAGAGGTAGAAGATAGCGACAGGAAAGAACTGGAAGAAACGGAAGAAATCAAAAAACAAAAACTGGAAGAGGCAGAACACCACAGAAACACCCTCCTATATCTCAGAGAATCTCTGAAGGCAAAAGGGGTCCCAGTCGAAACCCTGCCGCCTCACCTACGCTGGCAATAGGTGTGGCACAAAAAATAGAATATAAACGTCTTTCTGTTCCCCCGCCGGGCAACAGCCGTACTCCCCTACCCTCTACCCACCCCCAAACCCCCCAGACCTCCCTCTCCCGCCCCAAAAACCCACCAAAACCCCCAGATCCACCCCAAACACCGCCAGGAAATCCCCGCCCATCCTCCTCATCCCCCCAAGTCCCCGTTCAGACAAAAGAAAATCAGCAAATCCCTCAAATCCCCCAAATTCACAATCCAAAATCAAAAATCCCCCCATTCTCTCACAGATCTCTCGCAAACTCTCGCACACCACTCACCAACCCGCCTCCACTAACCACTGACCACTGCCCTTCCAGCCACCGCAGTTCGCCAATCCTGTGATAAGATGCCCTCCAATGACTCACCTCAACTGATCGCCTCATATCCACCAGCGAGTGTGCAACTATGGAATGCAAGACACTGCGATATCTTGACGATGGCAGCATCGAACTCTTCGTTACCGAAGTCGGCGACCCCGCGGAAGGCGAAATCCAGCTAACAGGCGGAGCCTGCGGCATCTGTTCCTGGGACATCGTCACCGCCAAACTGGGCTCAGCCATGATCCCGATGGCCCCCCCGGGCCACGAAGGCGTCGGCTACGTCTCCAAGATCGGGCCCGGCGTAAACGGCTTCAAAGAGGGCGATAGAGTAGCCGGCGGCGGCTTCGCCACAGTTCGCAACCTGTCCAGCCAGAGAGTCTACCCCATCCCCAACTCAGGCCTGGCCGATGAACATTGGATCGTGGAACCGGTCGCCTGTGCCGTTACCGGCCTCGACCACACCAACGTCAACGCCGGCGAAACCGTTGCCCTCGTCGGCGCCGGTTTCATGGGCCAGCTCCTCCTCCAGGGCCTCCTGCACATGCCCGTCGCAGAACTCATCGTCCTCGACATCGTCGACGCCAGGCTGGAACTGGCCCGGCAACAAGGCGCATCCGAAACAATCGACATCTCCCAACACCACGTAGACGACCTGGCCGCAGACCTCAAGGCCCGCGGCATCGACATCGTCGTCGACGCCTCCGGCAGCCAGGGCGGCCTCGACCTCTCCGCCGATATCGTCAAGAGCGGCGGGCGCATCAACCTTTTTGGTTGGGTAAAGGGACAGAAGGCGCACTTTGACCCAACCAAATGGCACCTGGGCGGTTTCACAATCGTAAACTCTTCTCCCTCATCGAAAATCCGCAACACCTTTCCGCCCGCAATCAAGCTCATCGACGCCGGTGTCTTCAACCTGCAGCCGCTCGTGACCCATACCGCCTCCCTCGGCGGCTACCCCTCTCTGATGGAAGAGATCCTGGCCGGAGACGGCTCCTACGTAAAGGGCGTCATATCTTTGGACTGATCCGTTGACGACGGAGTGCCCTTAGACTGGAGTTTCCTCGTCTCTGAATCTGTCATCATCGTTGAAATGTTATATTTGGAGAAACTGCTATGTCCTTGCCCAAAGGCGCTTATGATTCAGTGTGAGAAGGCTTTTCTCTCCCTTTGATTTTCTGGGCGGTCGGGCCTATTCGGCCCTCCCTTGTGCGGGGGCTCCGCCCCCGCA